>NZ_JBWKEB010000013.1:0-270931 GCF_056435665.1 Amycolatopsis sp. NPDC043887 | reverse complement strand
ATTGATAAAAGGTCCAGGCCCCGGTCGAGAACCACGAGTTCTCCCGGGGCCTGGACCCTTTTTCATACCCGAAACCCGTCACACCCGTGCCTGAAGCCGTGACACGCGTGCCTGAACCCGGAACACACGAGTTCCGGGTTCAGGCACGCGAGATACGGATTCAGGCACGCGAGATACGGGTTCACGCACGTGAGATACGGATTCAGGCATGTGAAGGACTGGGTTGGGCACGTGAGGGAGGGGGCAGGGCGCGTGAGAAGCGGGGCGGGCCGGACGCATTTAGAGGACTAAATGCGGGAGGGGGCGAGGGCCGGGAGGGTTTCGCTGAGTGGGCCGCGGACGACGGCAGTGGCCATGGAGTCGTAGGGCGTTTCGGAGCCGTTGCAGATCACGACGGCGGATCCGGACCGTGAAGCGACACTCACCAGCGAGGCGGCCGGCTGTACCCGTAGCGAGGACCCGGCCACCAGCAGGAGGTCGCTGTCGGAGACGGCGGTCCGCGCGGCCCGGAGCAGGTCCTGCTCCAGGTGCTGGCCGAACGAGACGGTGGCCGACTTGAGGATGCCGCCGCACACCAGACAGGTCGGATCGGTCTCGCCCGCTCGGACCCGCTCCAGTGTCGAGCGCATGTCCCGGTGGTCGTCACAGGACAGGCAGACGGACTCGAACATCGTCCCGTGAAGTTCCAGCACCCGCTCGGGCGGCGAGCCCGCCTTCTGATGGAGCCGGTCGATGTTCTGGGTGATGATCCGCGTCGGCGACAGGCGCTCGAGCGCGTAGTGCGCGGCATTCGGTGTCGCGTCCCAGCCGGGGTGCACCAGCCGCGCCTGCCAGGTCCGCTCACGGACCTCACGGCTGCCTTGGTACGCCTTGAGGTTCGACATCTTCTCCGCGGCCGGGTCGCGGGTCCACAGGCCCTGCGGGCCGCGGAAGTCGGGAATCCCCGAATCCGTGGAGATCCCGGCGCCGGTCAGTACGACGACCCGGCCGGCGCCGGCCACGAGTGAGCGGGCGGTGCTCAGGGTGCTGGCCACCGGCCCATCATGCCTCTACTTGAGCGCGCTGCCCGCCTGCCAGTCCGCCCACGACTTGGACCAGTCGCCGTAGAGGTCCCATACCGGCAGCTGCGGGCCGCCGGAGTTGGTCACCTCGACGACGTCGCCGAGCCCCATGTTCTGGTAGAACCACTGGGCGTTGGCGGCGTTGAGGTTGATGCAGCCGTGCGACACGTTGGAGCTGCCCTGCGCGCCGACACTGTTCGGGTTCTCGTGGACGAACTCGCCGTCGTTGGAGATCCGCAGCGACCACTTCTCGTTCGCCTTGTAGTACCCCGGCTGGCCCTGGCAGACGCCGTAGGTGCACGAGTCCATCACGTAATTCTCGTGTTTGTCCGAAATGACGTGTGCACCCAAATGCGTGGGTGTGGCGTCCTTGCCCATGGAAATGGGCATCGATTTCGCCAGTTGACCGTTATGGAAGACCTGCATCTGTTCGGTGTTGCCGTCGGCTTTCGCGACCCACGAATCGTGCACTTTGTACGTTTCGGTGCGATCGGTCGCACCGTAGACGCCATTGCCGAAATCGACGCCGTAGATCATCGCCGAAACCTTGAGCGTCGTCCCCGGCTGCCAGTACTCCTTGGGGCGGTAGTGGACGTTCTTGTCGTCGATCCAGTACCAGGAGCCCTCCTGCTTCGGCGTGGACTCCACGGACAGCTTCTTCTCGACCTCGGCCTTGTTCTTCACCGGCTGGCCGAAGGCGAACACGATCGGCTGCCCGACGCCGACGCCGGCGGACGCCACCGCCGAGGGGGCCGGGATGAGGTTCGGGTTCGCCTGCTGCTTCGGACTCAGCGTGGAGACCCTGCTCTGCTGCTCGACGGGCTTCCCGTCGGCGCCCTGGGCATGCGCCACGATCTTGTAGGTGCTGCCGTAGCCGAGCGGTTCGGTGGTCTTCCAGCTGAGCCCGTCGCTCGCCAGCTCGCCCTTCACCTGCTTGCCCTTGTCGGCGTTGGTGACGGTGACGTCGATCAGCTTGCCGTGCTCGGCCTTGACCGCCACCGGGGTCGCCGGATTGACGTTCGCCCCGCCTGCCGGATCGATGGTCACCGAAACCGGGCTCGTGGCCGGCTCGGCGCCGGTGCCGGGCGAATTGGTGCCGCCCGAGGGCGAGCAGGACGAGATCAGCACTACCGCGGCGAGTATTCCGGCCGTCGAAAGTAATGTCTTCTTGGGAAACATAGGGTTCTCTCTTTAAATGTAACCAGTTACGTCGCTCGATCCGCGGAATGTTCTCTCTTTCAAAACTACGCGACGAAGAAGACGTGATCGATGCCGGTCGGTTGCTCGTCACGCCACGACGAGACCAGGGGCACCATAAAGACCGGGGCCATCGACACTCAATTCGCCCAAATAGGTCTTCGCGGCCTCATAAGCCTCGGCGGTGAGTGTCGTGGTGTGGCTGAAGTCCAGCGGGCTGACCCGCACCGGCTTCGGCCCGGGCACGTACACCACGGGCACTTCGGCCGCGGCGATCGGCGCCTCCAGGACCGCCTGGTTCCGCATGCTGATCATCGCGGTGAACATCAGCACCTCGGCGAAGGTCTGCGGAGTGCCGGGCATCTTGCCGGGGAAGGCGCAGTCGAGGACGACGAGCGATTTCGCGCCCATGGCGAGCGCCTGGCGCATCGGCACGTTCGCGACCAGTCCGCCGTCGTAGAGCATGCGCTCCCCGAGCGGCACCGGCGGATAGATTCCCGGAATCGCGCAGCTGGCCAGCAGGGGTGCCAGAACGGGTCCTGTGCGGATGAGCAGCGGCTCGGCGGTGTCGACGTCCGTCGCGACGACACCCAACGGCAGCGCGAGATCCTCGAACCGGGCGCCCTCGCCGATGTGCTCGTCGACGATCGCGGCGAGACCGGTGTTGGGGAACAGGTTGGTCTTGCTGTGCCGGAGCGTCCGCACCTGGCTGAGCACGCCACCGGGGAACGCCTCGTGCCGTGTCATCCGGGACCAGATCCGGTCCAGCCGGTCACCCGATTCATCCCCGAGTGCGAGCACGGCGGCGTTCAGCGAACCCACCGAGGTGCCGACGACGAGGTCCGGGGTGATCCCGGCTTCGGTCAGGGCACGCAGCATCCCGACCTGCATGGCACCGAGACTGCCGCCGCCACCGAGGACGAAACCGATGGGCTGGGGCAGGTTCAGGGCGGCCATGCCCGGAATCTAGTCCTCCGCGCCGACCTTCGCCGGGGTGGCTTCCTCGGCTGTGACGCCGAGCGCCTTCTTCTTTTTGTAGCGCAGCAGGAAGAACACCGCGACGCCGACGAGGACGCCGACGATCACCAGGCCGCCGGTGTTGAGCGCGCCTTCGACCTTCTTGGCGGCCTCGCCGAGAGCGGCGCCGATGCCGATGTGGATGGCCGACCAGCAGGCCGCGCCCGCCGCGGCGGCGGGCAGGAACTTGCGGAAGGGCAGGCCCGACGTGCCCGACGCCGCCGGAGTCAGCGTGCGGATCACCGGGAGGAACCGCGCGAAGAACACCGCCCACGCGCCTCGCCGTTCGAGCACCCCCGTCGCCTTGTCCCAGGCGTCGAGGCCGTACTTGCGGATCAGTTTCGTCTCGCGCAGACGCGGACCGAAGCGTTTGCCGATCGCGTAGCCGAGCGAGTCGCCGAGTGCGGCGCAGACCGTCACGACGGCCCACAGGGTCAGGAAGCGGGAGACCGACGTCGCCGTCGTGGCCGCGACCAGCAGCCCCGATTCACCGGGGGCGATGAAGCCGAGCCCGATGGTGCACTCGGCGAACACCAATCCGCCGGTCGCCGCGACCAACCCCGGTTCCGGGAGACTCTGCAGCCAGTTCAGAAGATCAGTTACCAACGCCACCAGGTCACTTTACTGATTCGTGACCTGGTGGGTGGCGATGTCGCGAAGAGGGTGACCGGAGTCACCTGGCCAGCAGCGAGCTGGCTTCCTGCGCGGCCGGCCCTTCGGCGGCGAGATGGGCCAAGTTCTCCGACAGCGGCTCTCCACGGTGGGCCTTCGTCTGGGCGAACAGCCGCCCGGCGCGGTACGAGGAACGGACGAGCGGCCCGGCCATCACGCCGGCGAAGCCCATCGCCTCGGCGGCGTTCGAGTGCTCGACGAACTCTTCGGGCTTGACCCACCGGTCCACCGGGTGGTGCCGGGGCGAGGGGCGCAGGTACTGGGTGATCGTCAGGATCTCGCAGCCGGCGTCGACCAGGTCCTTCATCGCGGGCGCGACCTCTTCCGGGGTCTCGCCCATGCCGAGGATCAGGTTCGACTTCGTCACCAGACCGGCCTCACGAGCACGCGTGATCACTTCGAGCGACCGCGCGTAGCGGAAGCCCGGCCGGATCCGCTTGAAGATGCGCGGCACCGTCTCGACGTTGTGCGCGAGCACCTCGGGGCGGGAGCCGAAGACTTCGGCGAGCTGGTCCGGGTCGGCGTTGAAATCCGGGATCAGCAGCTCGACGCCCGTGCCCGGGTTCAACGCGTGGATCTGGCGAACGGTCTCCGCGTACAGCCACGCGCCGCCGTCTTCGAGATCGTCACGCGCGACGCCGGTGACAGTCGAGTACCGCAGGCCCATCGCCTGGACGCTCTCGGCGACCTTGCGCGGCTCGGTGCGGTCCAGCTCGGCGGGCTTGCCGGTGTCGATCTGGCAGAAGTCGCAACGCCGGGTGCACTGGTCCCCGCCGATCAGGAACGTGGCCTCACGGTCTTCCCAGCATTCGTAGATGTTGGGACAGCCTGCTTCTTCGCAGACGGTGTGGAGGCCTTCACGGCGCACCAGGCCTTTGAGTTCGGTGAACTCCGGACCCATCCGGGCGCGCGTCTTGATCCAAGACGGCTTCTTTTCGATGGGAGTCTGGGAATTCCGGACCTCGAGCCGCAACAGCTTGCGGCCATCTGGGGCAGCACTCACACCGCCACCCTACGCCCGCCGGAGTAGTGGCCGCCGCTCACGCGGGGTCGGGGGTGACGCCCGTCAACTTGGTGGTCACGTCCCACAACGCGGCGCCCAGCGACTCGCTCCTCGCGGCGGCCAAAGGACGCACCTTGACCGGCGCGCCGCGAAGCCCGCCGAGCCCGCGCGGGCCGATGTAATCGCCGCCTTCGGCCTCGGGGGAAGTCGCCGCGAACAGCTGCGGGAGCGTGCCCTGGCGGGCGTTCTGCGCGATGAAGATCTCGCCGATCCGGTTGCCGCCGGCGACGAGCGCGCGCACCACGGGGTTGCGGTAAGAGCGGGCCATCCCCGAACCGAGCCCGGTCCACGTGTAGCCAGGATGCGCCGCCACGCTGATGACGTCGTCGCCCGCGGCGCGCAGCCTGCGGTCCAGTTCGAGCGCGAACACCTGATTGGAGAGTTTCGACTGGCCGTAGGCCGAGCCGGGGTTGTACATCCGGCGCTCGAAGTTCGGGTCGGCGATGTCGATGCGTGCGCCCGTCGCCGCGACACTCGACAAGGTGACGACACGCGCTCCGGAGCCGTTCCGCAGGGACGGCATCAGCAGCCAGGTCAGCACCGCGTGCCCGAGATGGTTAGTGCCGAACTGGGTCTCGAAGCCGTCCTTGGTGTGGCCTCGCGGGGTCGCCATGACTCCCGCGTTGTTGACCAGGACGTCGAGCTTGCCGCCCGTGAGTTCCTGGACCTTCTTCGCGGCTTCGCGGACCGAGTCGATGTCGGCGAGGTCCAGCCGGACGAGTTCGGGCGCTTCCCCGGTCGCGGCCGTGCGCACCTGGTCCAGTGCCTTGGCGCCGCGCTCCGGTGATCGGCAGCCGAGCAGCACGCGGGCCCCCTTGCCCGCGAGCACCTCGGACATACGCAGCCCGAGCCCCGAGTTCGCCCCCGTGACGAACACGGTCCGGCCGGTCTGATCCGGGATGTCGGCCTCGGTCCAGCGCGCGTGAGCAGCCATGCCGGTCACCTAACTACATCGTCGCCTGTGCCGCTACGCCAGGTCAGGCGCTCGGCGCGAGCAACCGGAGCAGGTGACCCATGGGGCTGCGGCGGCGGGCGGGCTTCGCGTGCCGTCCGTGCCGGAGCAGGGTGGCGAACGCGCTGCCGACCTTGGTGATCTCTTCGGCCGGTTCGTTGCCGTCGGCCAGCCCCGCCGTCAGCGCGAGGGTGCGCAGTTCGGCTTCGTGCGACGGGATCAGCGCGGGGCACCGTTCGAGGGCCGCGTCGAGAACGGCGCGGAGGGTCTCGTGCTCGGCCGTGGCGCTGTTCCAGGCGCGGGTGACGGCTTCGACCCGGTCGAGCGCGAGATCCTGGTCGGCGTAGTCCGGATCGGTCATCTCGGCGCGGAGACGACCTGCGAGCACCTGGTTCCACTTGTACCGAAGCGCGACCAGAAGCTCTTCCTCGGTCGCGAAGTACTGGGTGGCGCCAGGGATTTCTTCGAGTGAGATCGCGTCGGACGGGTGGTGACCCGCCTGGCGCAGTGCGGCTTCGAGGATGTCGCGCCGCCGGTAGAAGTCGTTCCAGCTCATGATGTGGGCTCCCCTCCGTGACCCGGTTCATACCGCAGGTTTGCGGCATACTCCCGGTACGGACCTGACAGCAGTCAACATACCATGGGTATGGAGTGGGACCGGCGGCGTAAAGTTGTGAAGGTGGCGACAATGAGGTCAAGGCGGCTGGACTATTCCGAGTCCACCCGGTCGGCACTCGTCGAGAGTGCCGTGGAGCTGTTCACCAAACGCGGGTACGCCGGCACGTCTCTCGACGAGATCGCCAAACGGGCCAGGGTGACGAAGGGTGCGCTCTACCACCATTTCAGCGGGAAGCAGGCGCTGTTCGAGGCCGCCTTCGACACGGTCGAGAGCCAGGTCTTCGACCGGCTCGAGAAGATCATGAACGGCCCGGCCTCGCCGTGGGAGCGGGCGCTCGCCGGGCTGCGCGGTTTCCTGCAGAGCTGCCTCGACCCGGCATACCAGCGCATCGCGATCCACGAGGCGCCGGTGGTGATGGGCTGGGAACGCTGGCGCGAGGCCGAGGAGCGGTGCAGCTTCGGCCTGGTCCGCACCGGGATCCAGTCGCTCATCGAGGTCGGCGAGGTCGACGACGTCCCGGTGGACGTCACCGCGCGGCTGCTGTTCGGCGCGCTGTCGAGCGCCGCCATCGAGATCGCGAGCTCGCCGGAGCCGAAGAAGGTCAGCGCCCAGGTCGAGGAGGTCCTGGTGCGGCTGCTCGTCGGATTCCGCCGTGTCCCGCCCGCCGAGCACGGGAAAGCGAGCTGACCGCGCCCTGGCTAGGGTGGCGGCGTGGACCTCAGGATCTTTACCGAGCCCCAGCAGGGGGCCAGTTACGAAGACCTGCTCCGGGTGGCCAAGGCCACCGAGGACGCGGGCTACGACGCCTTCTTCCGCAGCGATCACTACCTGAAGATGGGCTCGGCGACCGGGCTGCCGGGGCCGACCGACGCGTGGATCACCCTCGCGGGTCTCGCCCGTGAGACCCGCCGCGTGCGGCTGGGAACCCTCGTCACCGCCGCCACCTTCCGGCATCCGTCGGTGCTCGCGATCTCGGTCGCGCAGGTGGACCAGATGTCGGGCGGCCGCGTCGAGCTCGGCCTCGGTTCCGGCTGGTACGACGACGAGCACACCGCGTACGGCCTCGACCTGCCGCCGATGAAGGTGCGCTTCGACCGCTACGCCGAGCAGCTCGCCGTCGTCACCGGGCTGTGGGAGACGCCGGAGGGGGAGACGTTCTCCTTCGACGGCGAGCACTACAAGCTCGTCGACTCGCCGGGCCTGCCGAAGCCGGCGCAGCGGCCCCGGCCGCCGGTGATCATCGGCGGTGGCGGCAAGAAGCGCACCCCGGCGCTCGCAGCGCGTTACGCGGACGAGTTCAACCTGCCGTTCGTGGGCCCGGACGTCGCCGCGGCGCAGTTCGGCCGCGTCGACGACGCCGCCCGCGAGATCGGCCGCGACCCCAAGGAGATCATCCGCTCGGCCGCGCTCGTCGTCGCCGTGGGCCGTGACGACGCCGAGGTCGCCAAGCGCGCCGGCGTGCTGGGCCGCGAAGTCTCCGAGCTGCGGGAGAACGGGCTCGCGGGGACGCCGTCGGAGGTCGTCGAGAAGGTCGGGCAGTGGCGGGAGAAGACCGGGATCACCCGGCTCTACCTGCAGTTGCTGGACCTCTCGGATCTGGACCAGATCGAGCTGATCGCTTCCGAGGTCGCACCTCAGCTGGACTGAAGTACATGAAGGCCCCCTTCCTTGCGCCAGGCGCAAGGAAGGGGGCCTTCATGTACTGGCGGGTCACTGAATGTCGACGCCGATGTCCAGGATCTTCGCCGGCCAGGTGATGGTGAGGCGGGACTCCGCCCCGTGGACCGCCCATTCGCCCACCGCGTTGCCGCAGACCGGGCTGCAGTTGTACGCGGTGACCCGGTACATGCGGTCGCCATACGCGGTACAGCTGGCCCAGGCGTACTTCGCCCCGTCGTGCCCGCCGGTGCAGCCGGGCGGCGGCGTGGCCGACGCCGCACCCGGCAGGCTCACCGAAGCGGCGACCGCGATACCGGCCGTCACGAGAACGCGCGAAAACTTGCGCATGACTTCCTCCAGTACGACCACCGGCGTTTCCGGCGGTCGTACCGGTGATCTTCGCAGAGGTCAGTTCTGCAGAGCGAAAGTGACGCCAGGGGCCGCGGGTGCCTCGGGGCGCGGCAGCCAGCGCTCGTCGCTCACCGGCAGGTCGCCTTCCAGTGCCGCGAGCACGGCTTCGCGCGCCATCGGCAGCACCGACGCCACGGTGACCTCGCGGTCGAGCTCGTAGGAAAGCGACGTCACGCCCGCGTCCCGGATGCCGCACGGGACGATCTTGTCGAAGGCGCCCAGGTCGGCGTTGCAGTTCAGCTCGAAACCGTGCATGGTCACGCCGCGCTGGACGCGGATGCCGATCGCGGCGATCTTCCGCTCCGGGCCGCGGTCATCGGCGGGGATCCAGACGCCGCTGCGGCCCTCGACCCGGCCGGTGTGCACGCCGAGCTGATCGCAGACGGTGATCAGTGCCTCTTCGAGACGCCGCACGTAGTGCACGACGTCGATCGGGTCGGCGAGTTTGATGATCGGGTAGCCGACCAGCTGGCCCGGCCCGTGCCAGGTGATCTTGCCGCCGCGATCGACGTCGATCACCGGGGTGCCGTCGGTCGGCCTGTCCTCGGCTTCCGTGCGCTTGCCCGCGGTGTACACCGACGGGTGCTCCAGCAGCAGCATGGTGTCCGGGCCATCACCGTCGGCACGGGCTGTCACGTGCTTTCGCTGGAGTTCCCAGGCTTCGGTGTAGTCGATCGTCCCGATCTCGCGGACGTCGACGGGCTCGGCGGAGGCGCGGCATGACGTGGTCGAAGAGCTCACGTCAGCGACACTACGCCGGGTCTTTCGGCAGGGGGAGCAGGCCCAGCCCGGCCGCCGCGATCAGGCCGACGCCACCCACCGCGAGCACGGATCCCGCGGTGTCGGTCAGCCAGTGCACGCCCAGGACGATGCGGCAGAGTGCGCCGGCCACCGTCGCCGCGGCGGCGACCGTGATCGCCAGGCGCGCGAGGTGCGGACGGGTCCAAGCGCACAGCAGTACCGCGACGAACCCGGTGCACGCGACGGCGACCACGTGCCCGCTCGGATAGCTCAGATCGGGGAATTCGCGCGGCCGCTCGCGGTAGAAGGCCGGTTTCCCGATCAGGCTGGTCATCCGGCACAGCAGCAGGACGACGGCGAGTTTGACGCACAACGCGGTCAGGTCCCGGCGGCGCCAGGCGAGTACCACCAGCACCGCGCCCAGCACGAACGGCAGGACCGGGCCGAGGACGTTCGTGACCAGGCCCGCCACCTGACCGGCGGGCCGGGTGTGCTGACCGCGGAACGCGTCGGCGAGCGCGACGTCCACCGGCGGCGGACGCTCGTCGACGGACAGCCCGAGGAGGACGAAACCGATCAGCAGGACGGACCCGGCGAGGGTGTACAGACCGCGCCGCACGGTCATGTCGCGGCGGCCAGCGCGTCCTCGAGGGTCGGATGGCGGAACGCGTAGCCCGCCTCCTCCAGTACACGCGGCAGGGCGCGCTGCCCGAACAGCGCCATCTCCTCGGCCGCCTGCCCGAGGGCGAACTTCATGGCGAAACCGGGTACCTGCCAGATCGCCGGCCGGTGCACGGCGCGGCCCAAGGCCTTCGTGAAGGCGGCGTTCGTGGCGGGCTGCGGTCCGGAGAGGTTGACCGGGCCGGACAGCGATTCGTTCTCCAGCGCGAAAACGATCGCGCCGACCTCGTCGTCGAGCGAGATCCACGGCATGTATTGCTTGCCGTCACCGAGTTTTCCGCCGAGCCCCAGGCGGAAAAGCGGTCGCAGGACATCCAGGAGCCCGCCTTCGCGCGCGAGCACCAGCCCGGTGCGGATACGCACGACCCGGGCACCGGCGGTGGCCGCGGTCTCGGTGGCGTCTTCCCACGCGGTGCAGAGCCCGGCGAGGAAACCGCGTCCGACCGGGCTCGTTTCGTCCACAAGGGACGGACCGGCGTCGCCGTAGTAGCCGACGGCGGAAGCGTTGACCAGCACGGGGATCCCGTGTTCGGCGACGGCTTCCGCGAGGACCTCCGTCGGTTCGACCCGGCTGTCGAGGAGGACCTGTTTGCGGGCCGCGCTCCAGCGCCCCGGGAGCAAGGGCGCTCCCGCGAGGTTCACGACGGCGTCGACCCCGTCGAGCGCGCCGTCCGCGATCTCGCCGGCGGGGGGATCCCAGCGGCGTTCGTCGGCCGCCCGCTCCTCCCGGCGGACGAGACGGACCACTTCGTGCCCGGAACGGCGTAACCGTGTCGTGAGGGAGGCGCCGATCAGCCCGCTCGCGCCCGCGATCAGAACTCGCATGATCCGATCGTGTCCTATCCGCGATCCGGGCGCACGCTCAGGTTCTTCAGTTGCCCGGCGACGTCGGACGCGGCGGTGAGCAGCACCAGCACCGGGATCGTCGCGGCGGGCCGGAGCCGGTAACTGCCGCGTTTGTCCTGCTCGACGATTCCGGCGCCGGTCAGCGCTTTGAGGTGGTGGTACAGCTGGCCCGGCGATCCGAGTTCGGCGGCCTCCTGAAGGGTGGGCGCGGTCTGCGCGCCCTTTTCGGCCAGCGTCCGCACCAGTGCCACCCGTGCGGTGCTGGACAGGGCCGCGAGCACTTCGACCCGCGGCCCGTCCGCGAGCGCCAGCATCGGGCCGGGCGTGACGTTGATCGCCCAGCTCAGTTCGAA
Source organism: Amycolatopsis sp. NPDC043887 (assembly GCF_056435665.1). Taxonomy (NCBI): domain Bacteria; kingdom Bacillati; phylum Actinomycetota; class Actinomycetes; order Pseudonocardiales; family Pseudonocardiaceae; genus Amycolatopsis; species Amycolatopsis sp. NPDC043887. Next base: position 259,659 of record NZ_JBWKEB010000013.1, on the reverse strand, counting down.
CGGCTCGGTCAGCTCGCCCTGATAGCCGACCAGCCCGCCAGGGCCTGTCACCGGTTCGGCCTGCTGCTCGCCTTCAAGCGCGGCGACCCGTGCTTCGAGTGCGGCGATCCGGTCGGCGAGCTCAGCGTCCATACCGGTTATCTATACCGTCGATCAGCGGAGCGCTCGTTCCAGGGCGGTGAACCGGGCCGGGTCGGACAGCGCCGCGAGTACGAGTTCGATGAGCGGCAGGGCGTTCTGCATGTCCTGGTCGCTCACGCCGGTGAGCAGGACGGCCGCCGTGCCCGAACGCCCGCCCGGCCAGCGGACGGAAAGCCCGAGGGTCAGTGAACGCGGCAGGCTTCCGCCCTTGAAGAGCACTTCGTTCGCTCCGGGCGGTACGCGGTCCGCGAGCGGCTTCGCGAGGATCTCGCGCGCGGGTGCGTACATGCCCTTCGCGATGCTGCGGTGAAGCGTGAACAGATCCGACGCCGAGCCCTGGCCGTGCCCCTTGATCCACGGCCATTGAGCGTCGGAGGTGCCCGGCATGTCGGGCCAGCGTATGAAAGCTTCGGCGCGGAACCCCGGATCGCGCACGAACCGGCGCGCGACCGCGTCACCCATCGCCCGCCGGACGGCGACCGGGCTGCCGGGTGGGGGCCCGTACTCCGGCATCATCAGCATCAGGACCTCGCCGCCGAGAGATCGGGTGTCCGGCCGGAACCAGCCGCCCCGCGCCGCCGCCCGCTGGAGGGCGGGGTCGCCGAGGCGGACACGGAGATAGTCCGTGGCGGCGTTGTCGCTGAAAAGGATCATCGCTTCGGCGAGCCTCGCCAGGGGGACACGCTGCTCGGGATCCTTGGCGATGCCGTACTCGTCGCAAGGGACGCCCAGCCAGTTGAGCGCCTGGAAATGCGCGCGGCCGTCGGCGACGAAGGGATGGTGGGCGTCCCAGTCGCCCACCCGGATCTGTTCCTTCGGGTCGAGCCTGCCCTCGGCGACCGCGACGGCGTACGCGCTGAGATGCACGACCTTGACCGACGAGGCCAGAACGCGCCGGACGTCGGCGTCGCGCGCGGCGCGGCGGCCCGCGCCGTCGTCGATCAGGACGGAGACATCGCTTCGATGGGTGGCGATCCAGTCGAGCCAACCCTGTTCGGTCTTCGTGTCCGGCTGGGCCGCGGTCGCGGTTCCCGGTAGCAGCAACGCGGCCGATCCCGCGGCGGCACCGGCCAGCAGATGGCGTCTGGTCAGCATGGGCGGCTCCCTCCTCTTGTTTTCCGTAATTCCGGAATACTAGAGTTCCGGCTGCCTGTCAAACCCTCGCGTTCAGTCCTCTGAATGCGGTGGTTCGCGATGCCAACTACCGCATCGAGAGGACTAAATGCGGGAGAAAAGAGGAAGGCCCCCGCCCCGCCGAAGCGGAGCGAGGGCCTTTCACGGACTACCGGAGGATCAGAGACCGAGCTCGTCCTCGAAGTTGCCCTCTTCCAGACGCTGCTTGATCGTGGTGACGAAGCGGCCCGCGTCGGCCCCGTCCACCAGGCGGTGGTCGTAGGTCAGCGGCAGGAACGCCATCGACCGGACGGCGATCGTGTCGTTGCCGTCGGCGTCCGCGATCACGACCGGGCGCTTCACGACCGCGCCGGTCCCGAGCATGCCGGACTGCGGCTGCACGATGATCGGCGTGTCGAACAGGGCGCCGTTGGAGCCGATGTTCGTGATCGTGAAGGTGCCGCCCGACAGCTCGTCCGGCTTGATCTGGCCCGAACGCGCGCGGCCCGCCAGGTCTGCGATGCGGTGCGCGAGACCGGCGAGGCTGAGCTCACCCGCGTCGTGGATGACCACCGACAGCAGACCCTTTTCGGTGTCCACCGCGATCCCCAGGTGCACCGCACCGTGGTAAGTGATCTCCTTCGTGTCCTCGTTGTAGGACGCGTTGACGTTCGGGTGCTGCTTGAGCGCCTCGACGGTGGCCTTCGCGAAGAACGGCAGGAACGTCAGGTTGACGCCCTCGCGCTCCTTGAAGGCCGCCTTCGCCCGCTGGCGGAGCTTGGCGATCTTCGTGACGTCCACCTCGTGGACCTGCGTGAGCTGCGCGGAAACCTGCAGCGACTCGCGGGTCTTCGTGGCGGTGATCTGGCGGATCCGGCTGGCCTTCTGGACGGTGCCGCGCAGGGCCGCGAGCTCCGGCGAAACCGCGGCCTTGCGCGGAGCCGACGGGGCGGCGGCGGGAGCCGGGGCGGCGGCAGCGGGCTGCGCGGCGGGAGCCGGGGCGGCCTTCTGCTTGGCCTCGGCGGCCGCGAGCACGTCCTGCTTGCGGATGCGGCCACCGACACCGCTGCCGGTCAGCGACGACAGATCGATGCCGTGCTCCGAAGCGAGCTTGCGGACCAGCGGCGTCACGTACGGCGCGTTGTCCGAGCCGTTGTCGCTGCTCGCCGCCGGCTTCGGGGCCTCGGCCTTGGGAGCCGGGGCGGCCTGAGGAGCCGGGGCGGGCTTCGGCGCGGGAGCCGCTTCGGCCTTGGGCTCGGGCTTCGGTTCCGGCTTCGGCTCGGGCTTGGGTTCCGGCTTGGGCTCGGGCTTGGGTTCCGGCTTGGGCTCGGCCTTCGGGGCCGGGGCGGAACCGGCGGCCCCGATCACCGCGAGCACACCGCCGACCTCGACGGTCTCGTCCTCACCGGCGCGGATCTCCAGCACGGTGCCGGCGACCGGGGACGGGACCTCGGTGTCGACCTTGTCCGTGGAGATCTCGAGCAACGGCTCGTCGACCTCGACGCTCTCGCCGACCTGCTTGAGCCACCGGGTGACCGTGCCCTCGGTGACGCTCTCGCCCAGCTCGGGCAGCTTCACCTCGGTGCCTTCGCCGCCCGAAGCCGGCGCGGTGTCCGGCTGGGACGGCGCGGAGGCCTCCTCCTTCGCGGGCTCCGGCTCCGGCTCGGGCTGCGCCTCTTCGGCGGCCGGCTCGGCGGAACCGGAGGACTCCGGCACCCCGCCGGTCCCGTCGTCGATGACGGCGAGCACACCGCCGACCTCGACGGTCTCGTCCTCCTGAGCGCTGATCTTCACGACCTTGCCGGCGACCGGGGACGGGACCTCGGTGTCGACCTTGTCCGTGGAGATCTCGAGCAACGGCTCGTCGACCTCGACGGTGTCGCCCTCCTGCTTCAACCACCGGGTGACGGTGCCCTCGGTGACGCTCTCACCGAGCTCCGGCAACGTGACGGAGTAGGCCATCGTTCGCTGACTCCCTTGATATGTCTTGCTTGGTCTGGTTCTTCGACGGTGAGACGTCAGCTGTGGACGTGCAGCGGCTTGCCCGCGAGGGCGAGGAACGCTTCACCGAGGGCCTCGGTCTGGGTGGGGTGCGCGTGGATGAGGGGAGCCACGTCCTCGGGGAACGCCTCCCAGCTGTAGATCAGCTGCGCTTCGCCGATCAGCTCGCCGACGCGGTCGCCCACCATGTGCACGCCCACGACCGGTCCTTCCGGAGCCTTGATCAGCTTGACCCCACCGGAGGTCTTGAGGATCTGGCTCTTTCCGTTGCCACCGAGGTCGTAGGTGAAGGTGGTGACGCCGGAGCCGTACTTCTCCTTCGCCTGCGACTCGGTGAGGCCGACCGAAGCGACCTCGGGGTGCGAGTAGGTGACGCGCGGGATGCCGCTCTCGTCGATCACGCGCGGCTCCTGGCCGGCGATCTCCTCCGCGACGAAGATGCCCTGCTGGAACCCGCGGTGCGCGAGCTGCAGGCCGGGGACGATGTCACCGACGGCGTAGACGTTCGGCAGGTTGGTGCGCAGGCGGTCGTCGGTGAGGACGAAGCCGCGCTCCATCTTGACGCCCGCCTCCTCGTAGCCGTGCCCGGCCGAGTTCGGGCCACGGCCCACGGCGACCAGCAGCAGGTCGGCTTCGAGCGTCTCGCCGGACTCCAGCGACACGCTGACGCCGTTGTCGTCCTGCTTGGCGCCGGTGAACCGGACGCCGGTCTTGAAGGCGATCTTGCGGCGGCGGAAAGCGCGCTCGAGCTGCTTGGACGCGTACTCGTCCTCGTTCGGAACCAGGCGGGGCAGCGCCTCCACGATGGTGACGTCGACGCCGAAGGACGCCCAGACGGACGCGAATTCGACACCGATGACACCACCGCCGAGGACGATGGCCTTCTTCGGGATGTAGTCCAGCGAAAGCGCCTGCTCGCTCGCGATGATGCGGCCGCCCAGCTCCAGGCCGGGCAGCGTCTTCGAGTACGAGCCGGTGGCGAGGATGACGTTCTTGCCGGTGTAGCGGGTGCCTTCGACCTCGACGGTCGTGCCGCCGACGAACGTCCCGGTGCCCTCGACGAGGTTCACCTTGTGCGCCTTGGCCAGACCCTGGAGGCCCTTGTACAGGCGCGAGATGATCCCGTCCTTGTACTTGTTGACGCCGGCGATGTCGATGCCTTCCAGCACGGCCTTGACACCGAAGGTCTCGGCGTCGCGGGTCTCGTCGGCGACCTCCGCCGCGTGCAGGAGGGCCTTGGTCGGGATGCAGCCTCGGTGGAGGCACGTCCCGCCAAGCTTGTCCTTTTCGATCAGGGTGACGGAAAGGCCCAGCTCGGCCGCGCGGAACGCGGCGGCGTAGCCGCCCGATCCGCCACCCAGGATCACAAGGTCGGCGGAGGTGTCGGTCACTTCAGTAACTCCTCGGCAAGCGGTAGGGGTGGTGCTCTGGCGCCGCTTCGCGCGGTATACGCGCGCGCGGACACTCGCCATCTTGTCACTACGTGCGGAGAGGCTGCGACCTAGGCCGCGTCCTGTGACCCACGGGACACGACCCGCCAGGGTCGCCACGGTGAGCACACACCCGAGTCGGGATAATGGACACTGGACGCGACTGGGAAGTGAGGTGGTCGGAGTGGGTCTGTTCGACTCGCTGCGCCGGCGCTCTAAAGGCGGGCAAAAGCCCGGCACGCTGCGGAAAGCCTCTTCAAACGACTTCAAGCATCTAGAGGAGTGGGCCTCTTCACGGACCGGCGTCGAGGCCTATGTCGAGCCGAAGACCAACGTCACGGAGACCACCGTCGTCCTCATCGCCCACGATGGTGAGTGGACCCGGCGCCGGATCGAGAGCCTGGACGCGGCGCAGCAGTTCGGTCACAAACGGTCGATCCCGGTGTACGAGGTGGCGCGGGTCGGCTACCCGAAGAGGATGCGGGAGTACACCGAGCGGAAGAAGCGCGGCGAAGCCTGAGGCGGGCCCGGCGGAGTTCACGCGGATTGCGCCAGAAGGAGTAGGTGCCGCTCCAGCAGCGCCCGGAACGTCGGATGCACCGTCGTGCCCAGCGCCGGGTCGATTTCGACCGTCCGCCACTCTTCGCCGGCGGCCGTCAGCAGCACGACGGCCGGCTCCGCGATCACGACGACACCGCCTTCGGCGCGGAGTTCCGCGGTCCCGAGCAGCCGCGGGAAGACGACGTCGGCGGGCAGGCCGTCGCAGGTCTGGAGGAACTCGCGGTAGTCGCCGGGCAGCCGGAGGCCGAGCCGCGCCTCGGCGGCGCCGATGGCGCGAAGGGAAGCGGCAGGGGGAGCGGTGCCTCCGCCGCGCAGCCGCAGGATGCCCGCGATCATCTCGCGCCAGGAGCCGGTGTCCGGCGGGTAGCGTTCGTACAGCGCCGCGACCAGTGCCCCGGCGCAGACTTCCGGCCACTCGCCGAGCCCGAGCGGGTCGGCTCCCGCGACCAGACGTGGTGCGAGCCGTCGTGTCGCGGCCGCCATGGCGACGTCCGGGCGGCCCTGGCGCGACGCGATCTCCGCCCAGGCGTCCAGATCGCCTCGCGCGACGGCTTCGCGCAACCGGTCCGGGCGCGACGGCCCGAGACGCGTGACGGCCTCGCCGATCGGAGAGCCGCCGAACAGACCGTCGAAATCGGACGCCCGCCGGGCGAGGTGCTCGTCGTGCGCGCGTTCCTCGGCGTCGAGATCGAGCGGAGTCAGCGCCTCGGCCCACTCCGGCCGCGTCCCTTGTGCCTCGAAGAGCATCGCCCACGCGCGGGCCTGCAGCCCGCCGGGCACGAGTGCGGTGACGGGCCGTTCGGTGAGCGCGTGCCAATGCGTGATCAGCCTGTCGGCCTCCGCCATCGTCCCGGACGCGGCGAACAGCAGGGCCGCGTGCGCGATCCGATCGTCGAGCGCCGCGTCGTCACCGCTCAGCACGTCCCTGATCGCGCCTTCGAGGTACGCGTCCCTGTCCACGGAAACGACCTTGCCACACCACCGGACCACGGTGGCCGTGAAGCGCGTGAAGGCCCCCTTCCCTCGGCTCAGCCGAGGGAAGGGGGCCTTCACGCGCGAAAGGGTCAGCCGTTCGCGGCGATGTCCGCGAGGACCGCGGCGATGGTGCGGACCGGGACGCCGGTGCCGCCCTTGCCGGTGTAACCCCACGGCCCGGAGGTGTTGAACGACGGGCCCGCGATGTCGATATGCGCCCAGGGCAGGCCCTCGGTGACGAACTCGCGCAGGAAGATGCCCGCGGCGAGCATGCCGCCCCAGCGGTGCCCGGTGACGTTGGCCAGGTCGGCGAGGCGCGAGTCGAGGTCGGCGCGCAGCTCCTCCGGCAGCGGCATGGCCCAGCCGCCCTCGCCGGTGGCCTGCGCGATCGAGGCGACGCGGTCGCGGAACTCGTCCGAACCCATGACGCCCGCGGTCCGGTTGCCCAGCGCGACGACCTGCGCGCCGGTCAGGGTCGAGGTCTCGATCAGGTAGTCGGGGTTCTCCTCGCCCGCGCGCACGATGGCGTCGGCCAGCACGAGACGGCCTTCGGCGTCGGTGTTGAGCACCTCGACGGTCTTGCCGCCGTACATGCTGAGCACGTCGCCCGGCCGGTACGAGGTGGCCGAGGGCAGGTTCTCCGCCAGCGGGATGTGCGCGACGACCTCGAGCGGGTACTTCAGCTTCGCGGCCAGCACCACGGAAGCGAGCACGGCGGCCGCGCCCGACATGTCCGAGGTCATGTGGTCCATGTTCGCGGCGGGCTTGATCGAGATGCCGCCCGAGTCGAAGGTGATGCCCTTGCCGACCAGCGCGACCTTCTTCGAGGCCTTCGCGGGCTTGTAGGCGATGCGCAGCAGGCGCGGCTGCCGCGACGAACCGCCGCCGACGCCGAGGATGCCGCCGAAGCCCTTGCGCTTGAGGGCCTTCTCGTCGAGGACCTCGAAGTCGAGGTTGTGCGCCTCGGCCAGCGTCTTCGCGCGGTCGGCGAAGGAGGCCGGGAACAGGTCGTTCGGCGGGGTGTTGATCAGGTCGCGGGCGATGATGACCGATTCGGCGATCAGGCCGGCGGCCTTCAGCGTCGCCTTGTGGTCCTTGGCGGTGCCCTCTTCGGGGCTCACGAAGTCGACCTTGGCGACCGGGGCGTCACCCTTCTCGGAGCGGTACTCGGTGAAGGAGTACGCGCCGAGCACGGTGCCCTCGACGGCGGCCTGGAGGTCGATCGCCGACAGCGTGACGAACGCGCGGTCGGTCCCGCTCAGCGCCCGCGCGGCGGCCCCGGCGCCCCGGCGGACCTGCTCGGCGGTGACGCCGTCCGTGCCCGCCTTGCCGAGGCCGACGGCCAGCACGACACCGGCGGTCAGCTTGCCCAGCGTCGGTACCTTGACGATCTCGTCGGCCTTGCCGGACGCGCCGAGGGTGCCGAGGACGTCGGCGAGCTTGCCGTCGAAGGCGGCGTCGGCGACGGAGGAGCCGGCGGCGAGCGCCAGGCCGTCCTCGCCCTGCAGGGTTCCGATGACGACGACGTCGGCGCGCGTCTTGGCAAGCGCCGCTTCTGCGTTCTCGGTCAGGGCAAGCTTCGGCACGGTCACTTCTGGCTCCTCGCGCGTTCGCGGTGGTACCGGGCGGCCGCCCGGTTGGATCGTGAGCCATGCTAATGACAGCGGGACCTGGGGTAACAGCGGGGCCGATCGGGTCACTCGGTGTACAGGAAGGGAGACGGCGTGCGGCTGGCGGGCGGTCTGCTCATCGCACTGGCGGCGGGCACCTCCGGAGCGGATTACTGGGTGCTCGCCGCCGCCGTGGTCGCGGCCGTGCTCGCCGTCGCGGCGGAGGCGCTGCTGCCGCCGGTGGGCGACACCCGGCCCGATCGGATCGCGGGCTCCGTTTCGCGGCTGGGCCTGGTCCTGGTCTTCGCGACGACGTTCGGCCAGTACCTCTTCCCGTCCGCGCCGGGAGCCGCCGCCGCGGTGTTCGCCGCCGTGGTGACCGTCGCCGACCTGGCCGGGGTCCGCCTCGGCGACTACGCCGCCCGCTGGGTCACCGGCCTGCTGCTGGCCGCGGCCGTGTCCCTGATCGCGATCTGCGTAGGGATCCCGCCGCTGGCGCAGTTCATCGCGCCGGACCCGCCGTCCGTGCCCGGGCTCGGCCTCGCCGTGCTGGTGCTGCTGCCGTTCCTGCTGCCCCGCCGTCCCGGCGCGGGCCGCGCCGCCGCGGTGGGCGCCGTGGCCGTCGCGATCACCGCCGTCGCCCTCTACCAGCTGGGCCCGATCCGGCTGGGGCTTTCGGCGACGTCGTTCCGTGAGCTCCTCGCCGCGGCCGACGCGGTTTCGCTGCTGCCGGTGCTGACCGTCGTGGCCGCCGTGGCGACCGTCCCCGTCGCGGTGGACGCCTTCACCGACGGCCGCGAGCGGCTTTCCCCGGAACGTCCGAAGGCGACACTCGCTTGTGGACTGATCGTGGCCGTCGCCGCGGCCTTCGCTGGGCCGGTCGTGGCCCTCGGGCTCGCGGGAGTGGGAACGCTCGCCGAACTGGTTCTGCGGGTCCGCGCCCGTCGGTACCGTTCAAGGCGTGCGTGATCCTCACTGGACCCCGGGCGACACGGTCGTCGAACGCTTCCTGCGACCGGACGGCTCGATCGGCCAGCATCACCCGCTTCGCGTCATCTCCGACGACGGCACCGTGCTGCTCGGCTGGCTGCCCGCGGACACCCCGATCGTCGGCAGCAGGCTCGCCGACGGGCGCCTCTTCCGCGAGGCGCCGCTGGAGGAGCGGTTCCGGGTGCCGAGGGTGCGCGTGGCGGACCTCTGGCGCGACACCTCGACGCTGCGCCGCATCGCCGACGACGAATGGTCGTCGGTCTGGTGGTTCTTCGACGCCGGCGGCCGCTTCCTGAACTGGTACGTCAACCTCGAGGTCCCGCTGGGGCGCACGGCGTCGGGACCCGACCGCATCGACGGCATCCTCGACGTCGCCGTCGAGCCCGGCGGGCGATGGCAGTGGAAGGACGAGGACGAGGCCGAGGAGGCCGTCCTCGCCGGCCGCATCACCGCGGGGCAGCTCGAACGCCTGCGCGCCGAGGGCGAGCGGATCGGGGCACTCGCGGACGCCGGGCGGTTCCCCTTCGACGGGACGTGGACCGACTTCCGGCCCGACCCGGACTGGCCCGCGCCCGGCCTTCCCGACGGGTTGCTCTAGCTCACCTGCAGCAGCAGGAGCAGCACCAGCACCACGTTGATCACCGTCAGGATGACCACCGATTTGGTGGACAGCTCGCGCGGGAACACCTTGCCGTGGATGCTCTTCCACCAGAAGATGCCGAAACCGCCGGCGACCAGGCCGAGGAACGCACCGAAGCCGCTGTCGAGCAGGGCCCAGCCGTCCATCATCAGCACGCCGGTGCCGAAGGTGAGCAGCACGGCCGTCGCGAAGGTCTTGACGTCTGCCCCCGCGCCGGGGGCGGCGGGCTGGGCCGGTTGGGCGGGCTGCATCTGGTTGTACGTCACGCCGCCATCCTAGGGCGAAGGCCCTCCCGTGTTCGTCGTGACGGACAGATCGCGGGAGGTAAAGATATGCGGACGTCCGACTAACGTGGGTCCGACCAAGCGTTATCGTCTTAGCCATGACGACCTCGACGCAGTTCACCCACCTCCCGCACCCGAGCCCCGCGAGCCCGGAACGCGTCGCGGACGTATTGGCCGCACCCGGCTTCGGCCTGCACTTCACCGACCACATGGTGACCGTGAAATGGAGTGCCGAGCAGGGCTGGCACGACGCCACCGTCGGGCCGTACGCGCCACTCACGCTCGACCCGGCGACCTCCGTGCTGCACTACGGCCAGGCGATCTTCGAAGGCCTCAAAGCGTACCGCCAGCCGGACGGCACGATCGCGGCGTTCCGTCCCGACGCGAACGCGATCCGGTTCCGCAACTCGGCCGAGCGCCTCGCCATGCCGCAGCTGCCGGTGGAGACCTTCCTCGACTCGATCCGCGAGCTCATCGCGGTCGACGCCCGCTGGGTCCCGACGAAGCCGGGCGAGTCGCTGTACCTGCGGCCGTTCATGATCTCCACCGAAGCCGGGCTCGGCGTCAACCGGCCCGCGAACGAGTACCTCTACGCGCTGATCGGCTCGCCCGCCGGCTCGTACTTCGCCGGCGGCGTGAAGCCGGTGAGCGTGTGGCTCTCGACCGAGTACGTGCGCGCCGTCCCCGGCGGCACCGGCGAGGCGAAGTGCGCGGGCAACTACGCGGCGTCCTTCGTCGCGCAGGCGCAGGCCGTCGAGAAGGGCTGCGACCAGGTCGTGTGGCTCGACGCGGTCGAGCGGCGCTGGGTCGAGGAAATGGGCGGGATGAACCTGTTCTTCGTCTTCGGCTCCGGTGACGAGGCCCGCGTCGTGACCCCGGAACTGACCGGCTCGCTCCTGCCGGGCGTGACCCGCAAGTCGCTGCTGGAGCTGGCGAAGTCGTTCGGGCACCAGGTCGAGGAGCGGCGCGTCTCCACCGACGAGTGGGAGAAGGCGGCGGCCTCGGGCGAGCTGACCGAGGTGTTCGCCTGCGGGACCGCGGCGGTCATCACGCCGGTCGGGCACGTGAAGCACGCGGGCGGCGAGTTCTCCGTCGCGGGCGGGCAGCCCGGCGAGCTGACGATGAAGCTGCGCGGCGCGCTGACCGGGATCCAGGAGGGCACCCGGCCCGCCCCGGAAGGCTGGATGTACCCGCTGGGCTGAGGTTTCGGCGCCGGCAAGTCCGTGAAGGCCTCCTTCCCTACCTTGAGCGTAGGGAAGGAGGCCTTCACCACTTCGGTGGCCGGAGGTGCTCGGGATGCGATGAAAGGCTCCTTCCTTGCAAAATTTGCAAGGAAGGAGCCTTTCATCGCATCCCTGAGGCGGAGCGAACAGCGCGTCAGGAAGCGGGGGCCTCGATCAGCGGCCCGCTCACCCCGGCCTGCTCGTGCGTGGCCATCTCCGCGAGCACCCGCGTCGCCATGAACACCAGCGGCAGCGCCGCGACCGCGCCCGTCCCCTCGCCGAGGCGCACGTCCAGGTCCAGGATCGGGTCCAGGTCGAGGTGCTCCAGCGCCAGCGCGTGCGCGGGTTCGCCGCCACGCTGGCCCGCGGCCCACCACTGCCGCGCGCCGGGAACGAGTTCCTCGGCGACCAGCGCGGCCGCGGAGGCGACCAGGCCGTCCAGGATCACCGGCGTCTTCCGGAGCGAGGCCTGCGCGAGGAAACCCGCCATCGCGGCGATGTCCGCGCCCGCGGCGGTGCGCAGCAGCGCGACCGGGTCGGCCAGTACGGTCCGCGCGCGCCGCAGCGCGTCCCGGACCGCCGCGGCCTTGCGCATCCAGGCGTTGTCGTCGATCCCGGAACCGCGGCCGACGACGGCCACCGGTTCGCTGCCGGTCAGCGCCGCGACCAGCACCGAGGCCGGGGTGCTGTTCCCGATCCCGAGGTCGCCCGCGATGAGCAGGTCGGCCCCGCCGTCGACCTCGGCGTCGGCGATCGCCCGGCCCGCGCGGACGGCGGCACGCGCCTCCTCGTCGGTCAGCGCGTCCTCGACGTCGATCGAGCCGGAGCCGCGCCGCACCTTGAACTCGCCGATCGACCGCGTCGCGGGAGCGTCGCTGTCGACGGCCATGTCGACGACCCGGACGCTCGCGCCCGCCGAGGCCGCCAGGACGTTGATGGCCGCGCCGCCGGTCAGCATGCTGCCGACGAGTTGCGCGGTGACCTCACCCGGATAGGCCGAGACGCCCTTCGCGGCGATGCCGTGGTCCCCGGCGAACACCACGACCCGGGGCCGCGTGAACGGCCGTGGCGGCGACTGGCCCTGGCAGGCCGCGACCCACACGCCCAGTTCTTCGAGCCTGCCCAGCGAACCCGCCGGTTTGATCAGTTTCGAGTGCAGGGCGATCGCCGCCGAGCGCGCGTGTTCATCAGGCTGCTCGACTTCGGCGAACTCGAGGTTTTCGTCGTCCAACGCCCTGCCCCTTCGGATCGCTTCGGTGGCCGGGCCCAACCTACCCACCCGCCTGTGCCAGAGTTGCCTGTGGCTCAGACGAAGGCCGCCGGGGTGGTGCTCGCGAGCGGAGCGGGCACCCGGGTCGGCGCCAAACTCAACAAGGTCTACCTGCCGGTGGCGGGCAAACGGGTCGTCGCGTGGTCGCTCGGTGCCTTCGCCCGCGTGCCAGGGATCGACGTGCTCGTGCTGGTCATCCGGCCGCAGGACACCGAACTCGCGCACGAGGTGCTCGCCGCGCATCCGGGCGAGGTCGAACTCGTCCACGGCGGCGCGACGCGCCAGGGCTCGGAGCTGAACGCCTTGCGCCACTTGGCTTCCCGTATCGAGAGCGGAGAGATCGACGCCGTACTGCTGCACGACGCGGCCCGTCCGCTCGTCACCCCGGAACTGATCGCGGACGTCCTCGCCGGCACGCGGCGCCACGGGGGAGCGGTGCCCGGCGTCGCGGCCGACGACATCGTGCGCGTCGACGGCGACACCGTTTCCGGCGCGCTGCCCGGGGCGATCAGGGTGCAGACGCCACAAGGCTTCCGCGCCGCCCCGTTGCTCGAAGCCTACGAAACGGCCGAGCGAGAGGGTTTCGTCGGCACGGACACGTCTTCGTGCATGGAAAGGTTCTCCGCGCTGCCGGTGCGGTGGGTTCCGGGCAGCGCGGAGAACCTCAAGATCACCTACCCGCACGACCTCGTTGTCGCCGAGCAGGTGATCGGCCGAGGTTAGGGATCTCCCTGGTCGGCCTTGGCCGGTATGGCGGGCAGGATGGTGACCGGCCGGCGCGCTTCCATCGGGATCACGCAGTCCGGATGTGGTTGCAGCAGCTGGATCGGCGCGGCGGACTCGCCGGGAGCCGGGATGGTGAGCACGGCGCGCAGGGTCCAGTCGGCCGTGGAGTGGTACTGCCATGAGACGAGTGCCGGCCGGAAGACATCCGTGTCGGCGACCGTGGTGACGCGGAAGGCGCTCGCCCGTTCCTCACCGCGGAGGATGAGGACGTCGGCGCAGGTGTCCCACTGGAACACGGCGGCCCAGACCTCCGGTTCCTCCCGGGGGCCGAAGATGTAGACGACCCACCGGCGTCTTCGAAGCTCTTCGAGCAGTTCGTCGATGCTCAGGTGGTTCATCGAGCCCCCTAACGGGTTTCGGGAACTTCTCGGAGAGTAACAGGTGTGCTAGAGCACCGTCCAGAATGTGTACTAGTACGTAATAATGGGGTGTGAGCAGGATCCTTGGTGCTCGCCCATTGGTGTGCTAGAACGCTTGTGCGCACCGCGCGACCTTGTGAGGAGTCACCTTGCCCGCCGTCGATCGACCCGAACCGCCGTATCTCCAGATCGCGGGAAGCATTCGCGACGACATCGTTTCGGGCAGGCTCAAGGAAGGCGACACGGTCCCGTCCGCGCGGGAGATCGCCAGGAACTGGAACGTCGCGATGGCGACGGCGATGAAGGTGCTCTCGACGCTCCGCGCCGAAGGTCTGGTCCGCGCGGTACGCGGGGTCGGGACAGTGGTGCAGACCAAGGCACTGCACCGCTCCGCGCACGATCGGACGATCTCGATCGCGCGAACCGGCAAGGTCTATCCACCGGGCCACTACGCGAAAATCCGCGAAGCAGGCCTCCTGTCCGCACCGGACCGGGTGGCGGGCGCGCTCGGAATCGATGAAGGTACTCCGGTGATCCGTCGGCGACGGACCACGTATGCGGGCGAAGGCCGGCCGGTGTCGACGTCGGTCTCGTGGTTCGACGGCGCTGTCGCGTCGAAGGCCCCGTTGCTCTTCGAGCCGGTGCGGATCGTCGAAGGCACGGTCAAATACGTGGCGGACCGGACAGGCCGTGTTCTGGCGTCGACTCATTCTCAGCACGCCGCGGGGCTGGCGAGTGCCGAGGAGGCGGCGGAACTCGGAGTGGCCGAAGGTTCGGCGATTCTGTTGAGTCGCAACAGGTTTCTGTCCGCCGAGGGTGACGTACTCGAGTACGGCGAATCGGCGGCCTTGCCGGACCACTGGATTTTTTACGAATACAACATCGAGGACGGGGCATGAAGCACATTCACGCGGGTAAGGTCCGGGACCTTTACGAAATCGACGGCGACATTCTGCTCGTCGCCTCGGATCGCGTTTCGGTCTACGACGTCTCGCTGCCGACCCCGATTCCGGACAAGGGCGCGCTGCTGAACCAGCTTTCCGCCTGGTGGTTCGAAAAGATGGCCGACGTGGTGCCGAACCACGTCATCTCCACGACCGACGTCCCCGCCGAATTCGCCGGCCGCGCCATGCGGTGCAAGCCGCTGAAGATGATCCAGGTCGAGTGCATCGCGCGCGGCTACCTCACCGGTCTCGGAATGCGTGAATACCGGCGCGACGGCAAGGTTTCCGGCGTCGAACTGCCCGCCGGTCTCGTCGAGGCGGACAAGCTGCCCGAGCCGATCTTCACGCCCACCACGAAGATCTCCGACACCGGCCACGACGAGTTCATGACCTTCGCCGACGTCGTGAACGAGATCGGCCAGGAGACCGCGGACCGCATCCGTGACCTGACGCTCGAGGTCTATACCAAGGGTGCGGAGCACGCGGCGAAGAACGGCATCATCATCGCCGACACCAAGATCGAATTCGGTTTCGACGCCGACGGTGTGCTGACACTCGGGGACGAGGTGCTCACGTCGGACTCGTCGCGTTTCTGGCCCGCCGACGAGTACGAGCCGGGCCGCACGCAGCACGCGTTCGACAAGCAGTTCGTCCGCGACTGGTCCACGACCACCGGTTGGGACAAGACGCCGCCCGGCCCGGCCATCCCGGACGAGATCGTCGAGGCGACCCGCAAGCGCTACACCGAGGTCTACGAGCGGATCACCGGGAAGACCTGGGCTCCCGGTGGTGCTCATGCCTGAGCAGCAGGTCTACGACCCGTACCGGTTGATCGACGACGTCGAGGGCCTGCTGATCCAGCGGGGTCACCGGCCGGAGCGGCTCGACGGCCGGACCGGCGACCGGGTCGCCGGCGCGAGCAGGTTGCTGCGGGGCTTGGGCATCGATCCCTTGCGCGCTCCCGGTGACGCCCTCGACCTCGACGGTCAGGTCGCGTATCACTCGCGCGTGCACGGCGACTGACGCACGGCGACCGTCGCCGTTAGCCGGCTGAATGCGGGAAAAGCGTCCGCATTCAGCCGGCTAACCGCGTTGCGGGGATCAGGGGGAGCGGGTCAGCGTCGGGTCGGTCTCGGCGACGCCGTCGAGGGCCTCGTCGATCGCGGCGAGCAGATCCGCGTCCAGCTTCACGCCTGCCGCCTTCACGTTCTCGTGCACCTGCTCCGGTCGCGAAGCGCCGATGATCGCCGAGGCGACGTTCTGGTTCTGCAGCACCCACGCCACGGACAGCTGGGCCATCGTCAGTCCCGCCTTGTCCGCGATCGGCTGAAGCCGCTGGACGCGCTCGAGGACGTCGTCGTTGAGGAAGCGGGCGACCATGTTGGCGCCGCCCTTCTCGTCGGTCGCACGGGAGCCCTCGGGCAGCGGCTGACCGGGCTTGTACTTCCCGGTGAGCACGCCCTGCGCGATCGGCGACCAGACGATCTGGCTGAGCCCTTCGCGTTCGGAGGCCGGGATGACCTGCGCCTCGATGACCCGCCACAGGGCGTTGTACTGCGGCTGGTTCGAGATGAGGGGCACCTTCAGTTCGCGTGCGATCGCCGCGCCCTGGGTGATCTGCTCGGCGGTCCACTCGGAGACGCCGACGTAGAGCACCTTGCCTTGGCGCACGAGGTCGGCGAAGGCGAGGAACGTCTCTTCGAGCGGGACGGTCCGGTCGAACCGGTGCGCCTGGTAGAGGTCGACGTAGTCGGTGCCGAGCCGCTTCAGCGAAGCGTTCGCCGACTCCATGATGTGCTTGCGGCCGAGACCCTGGTCGTTCGGGCCCTTGGGGCCGGTCGGCCAGTAGACCTTGGTGAAGATCTCCAGGCTTTCGCGGCGCAGGCCCTTCAGGCCGCGGCCGAGTACCGATTCGGCGGCCGTGTTGGCGTAGACGTCAGCGGTGTCGAACGTGGTGATGCCGACGTCGAGCGCCGCCTTGATGCAGGCCTGGGCCTGGTCCTCTTCCACCTGGGACCCGTGGGTGAGCCAGTTGCCGTACGAGATCTCACTGACATTGAGGCCGCTGCGGCCCAGTCGTCGAAACTCCATGAGCGCGACTCTACCCCAGGCCGTTAGGCTGGCTAACGACCTGGGTTTCGCCTGCTCAGACCTTGTCGCCGGGCTTGACTCGCGGCTTCGGAACCCGCAGCTTGCGGATCTGGCTCGCGCGGATGAAGGAGTACCAGCCGACGGAGGTGCCCTTGATCGTCTCGTTCGGGAACTTCAGGCGGACCATCTTCGCGATCCGGCGCCCGCTGAGGAAACCCTCGACGATCATGCCGAGCAGCATCACGGTGCACAGGAGCGTCGCGTACCGCTGGACCTCGGGGTACGGCAGGATCAGCGCGACGAACACCAGGATCGCAAGCGGCATGAACAGGCCGAGCAGGTTGCGCCGCGAGTCGACCAGGTCACGGATGTACGCCTTGACCGGGCCGCGGTCACGGGGGAGCAGGTACTTGTCCTCGCCCGCCATCATCCGCTCACGGCGTTCCTTGGCGGCGTTGCGCTGCTTGAGCTTGTACTCCGGGTCGGCCTTCGCGGACTTCCGGAGCTCCTTGTTGCGCTTCATCGCCTCCCGCATGGTGGTCGGCGGGGGCGCCACCGGGCCGCGGCGCTTGGCCTCGGCCTCACGCCGCTTGGGTGTGGCCTTGCCCTTTCCGGGCGTGTACGACTTGGCCTGGACCTCGACGGCCTCGTCGCCGGGGGTCTCGGTGTCCGTCGTGGCGGAGTCTGTGGTGCTACGGCGCAGGAACCTCACCCCACCAGGGTAGTCGCGGGCGTCACGGTGCCACGCACCAGGCCGAGCGATATGTCACCATGGAGGGGAACAGATCGGGACTCCGACGTGTTGGACCATGTGCAAGACGAGTACCCGCAGCGAGTTCGACCAGAGGGAGAACCATGACGACCGCTGAGCAGGCAGCCGCAGCTCAGGCCGAAACCGCCGAGGAGACCCACGGCGTCACGTTGACCGACGCCGCCGCCAGCAAGGCGAAGGCCCTGCTCGAGCAGGAGGGCCGCGACGACATGCACCTGCGCATCGCCGTCCAGCCCGGTGGGTGCGCGGGCCTGCGCTACCAGCTGTTCTTCGACGAGCGCACGCTCGACGGTGACCTGTTCCGTGACTTCGACGGCCTTCGCGTCGCCGTCGACCGGATGAGCGCGCCGTACGTGTCGAGCGCCGTGATCGACTTCGTCGACTCGATCGAGAAGCAGGGCTTCACGATCGACAACCCCAACGCGACCGGCAGCTGCGCCTGCGGCGACAGCTTCCACTGATCCGCGTCGAGGCATGAAGAAGGGCCGCGAACCTCACCCAGGTCGCGGCCCTTCTTCATGCCCGGAACGGGATCAGACGTAGGCGTCCAGATCGGCGACCTGGGCGAGGCACCGCTCGTCCACGGTCCAGGGCGGAGCGATCTGCCGGGGCAGTGGCAGGTTCTCGGCCTGGAGGGAGGACGGGATGCCGGCACAGTCGGCGATGAGTTCGCCGATCGATTCCGGTTCGAGGTGATACGCGGAAGTGGTCACGAACGACAAGCTAATGACTCGTGTTCGAGTAGGACACCACTACCAACCGGTAGTGTCGATGGCCGTGCCCGAAGCAACCCGTATGGGGCATGACCTGCGGGTAACTTAGCCGTCCTCGCCTCGGCGGGGCCGACCGACCAAGGAGAACCGGTGGCAGACAACGCCAGGATCGCGGTATCCGGCAGTATCGCAACCGACCACCTCATGCACTTCCCAGGCAGGTTCGCCGAGCAGCTCATCGCCGAGCAGCTGCACCGGGTGTCCCTGAGCTTCCTGGCCGATGACCTCGTCGTCCGGCGGGGCGGGATCGGCGCGAACATCGCCTTCGGCCTCGGGGTGCTGGGCAAGCGTCCGATCCTGGTCGGCGCGGTGGGCTCCGACTTCGCCGACTACCGGTCCTGGCTCGAGCGGCACGGCGTCGACACCGCCGGAGTGCTGGTCTCCGAGGTCGCGCACACCGCCCGGTTCGTCTGCACCACCGACGAGGACCTCTGCCAGATCGCCACCTTCTACGCCGGCGCGATGGCGGAATCCCGCAACATCGAGCTGGAGCCGGTCGCCGCGCACGCCGGCGAGCTGTCGCTCGTGCTGATCAGCCCGGACGACCCCGAAGGCATGGTCCGGCACGCCGAGGAGTGCCGCCAGCGCGGCTACACCTTCGCCGTCGACCCCTCGCAGCAGCTGGCCAGGATGGACGGCGAGCAGGTGCGCACCTTCATCGAGGGCGCGAAGTACCTGTTCAGCAACGACTACGAATGGGAACTGCTGCTGCAGAAGACCGGCTGGTCCGAGACCGACGTCCTCGACCGGGTCGGCATGCGGATCACCACGCTCGGGGAGAAGGGCGTCGAGATCGTCGGCAAGGACGGCCTCGCGCTGCAGATCGGCGCCGTCCCGGAACGCGGCAAGGTCGACCCGACCGGCGTCGGCGACGGCTTCCGCGCCGGGTTCATCGCCGGTATCGACGGCGGGCTCGGCCTGGAGCGTTCGGCGCAGCTGGGCTCGCTGATCGCCGTGCTGGTGCTGGAGACCGTGGGCACGCAGGAATGGTCCTTCGACCGGGCCGACGTCCTGGGCCGCCTCAAGGAGGCCTTCGGACCGGAGTCCGCCGAGGAGATCGCGGCGATCCTGCCCGCTTGAGCTGAGACCTAGCGCGTGAAGGCCCCCTTCCCCCGGCTCAGCCGAGGGAAGGGGGCCTTCACGCGCGGCGGGTCAGGATGGCGGCGACCTCGGCCGGCCGGGACATGTGCGGGCAGTGCCCGGCGTCGATCTCGATCGCGGTGACGCCGAGCCGCTCCCGCGCGGCCCGGCGCATCCACTCCGGCCGGAGCGTGCGGTCGCGGGTGGGGACGATCACCGTCGACGGGATCTCCGGCGCGGCTCCTGCCGGATGCGATGCAAGCACCGCGGGGTTGAACAGCCGCAGACTGTCCACCGCCAACCGTTCGGTCTCGGGATCGCAGTCGTGGAAGAGGAATTCCGACGCTTTCGCGGGATCCGCCGTCGGGTCCACGCCGATCCAGTCGGGTTCGAGCACGGCCGGTGCCTCGTCGCGCGGGCTCCGGCCGCCGGCGAAGTCGGGGATGTAGGCGGCGACCCACACCATGGCCCGCGCGTCGAGCGCTTCGGCGATCGCGGGAAGCAGCACCCCGGATCCGGAATGGGCCACGACGACCGGCCGTCCGCCGTCGTACTGGTCCCGCGCGTGCTGCGCGTAGCCCTCGATCGGCAGGTCCACCGGGGTCAGCAGGTCCACGGCGATCGCGCGGTGCCCGGCGGCGGTGAGCAGCTTGGCCACGCGGTCCCAGCCCGCCGGGCTCTGCGTCGTGCCGTGCACGAGGACGAAGTCCATCCCTCCATGCTGGCCTTCACCAGGTGACCGGTGAAGGCCAGCACGGAGTCGTGACTAGAGCTTCACCGGGTAGACGGGTTCCGGCACCTCGGGCTTGATGCGGTTCTCGACGAAGATGCCGTGCCACAGCATGAACACCAGCAGCGCCCACAGCTGACGGCTGCGGTCGAGCTGCCCGGCCTTGTGCTCTTCGAGCAGCGCCAGGACGGCCTTCTTGTCGAGCAGCGCGTCGGTCCGCGAGTCCGAGATGATGCCCTTCGCCCAGTCGTACATCTCGTTGCGCAGCCACAGCCGGATCGGCACCGGGAAGCCCAGCTTGCGCCGGTTCAGCACGTGTCCCGGGATGATCTTCGCCAGCGCCTGGCGCAGCGCGTACTTCGTGGTGCCGTGCGCGAGCTTCTGGTCGAGCGGGATGGTCGAGGCGACCTTGAACACCTCGGCGTCGAGGAACGGCACGCGCAGTTCCAGCGAGTTCGCCATGGTCACCTTGTCGGCCTTGACCAGAATGTCGCCGCGCAGCCAGGTGTAGAGGTCGACGTGCTGCATCCGCGCGACCGGGTCCCAGTTCTCGGAGATCTTGTACCAAGGCGCGGTGACGTCCTTGAAGCCGATCCCGTCCTCGTACGTGCGCAGTACCTTGCGGAGCTGGTCGTCGCGGAAGTTGCGCGCGTTGCCGTAGTAGCGGTCTTCCAGCGGCAGCGCCCCGCGCCGCAGCAGGTCCTTGCCGCGGGTGCCTTCCGGGATCTTCGTGGAGACCTTGCCGATGATCTTCCGCATCCCGCCCGGGATCTTCTCGAACGGAGCCAGCGAAATCGGCTCGTTGTAGATCGTGTAGCCGCAGAAGAGCTCGTCGGCGCCTTCGCCGGACAGCACCGCCTTGACGTGCTTACGTGCTTCGCGGGCGATGAACCACAGCGGCACGAGCGCCGGGTCTGCCACCGGGTCGTCGAGGTACCAGACGATGAGCGGCAGCGCCTCCATCATCTCGTCCGCCGACACCGTGCGGACCACGTGCTTCACGCCGATCGCGGCGGCCGATTCGGCGGCGACGTCGACCTCGGAGTAGCCCTCGCGTTCGAAACCGGTGGTGAACGCGATCAGGTTCGGGTTGTGCTCCTTGGCCAGCGTCGCGGTCGCGGTGGAGTCGATGCCGCCGGACAGGAACGCGCCGACCGTGACGTCCGGGTCGGAGATCATGTGCTTGCCGACCGAGTCGCGCATCACATCGGCGATGCGCTCGTACAGCTCGTCGGCCTCGGCCTGGTTGTTGACCGGCTTCGCGTTGAACTGCGGGTGGAAGTAGCGGGTGAACTCGACCTCACCACCGGGAACCACCCGGAACGACGTGCCGGACTCGACGCGGCGGATCCCGGTGTGCATCGATTCGGGCTCCGGCACGTACTGCAGCACCAGGTAGTGCTGCAGGGCCGTCTTGTCCAGCTTGTCCTCGACCCCGAGCACGCCCGAGAGCTCCAGCAGGCTCTTCTTCTCGCTGGAGAAGGCGACCTTGCCGGGGCCGGCGGAGTAGAACAGCGGTTTGATGCCGAACGGGTCACGCGCGCCGAAGACGACCTTCTCCTGGGAGTCCCAGATCATGAAGGCGAACATCCCGCGCAGCTTCTTCACCGCGTCGTCGCCGAGGTAGTGATACGCCGCGACGATCGCCTCGCCGTCACCCTCTGTGGCGAATTTCGCACCGTGCTCGGCGGCCAGCTCGTCGCGCAGCTCTTTGTAGTTGTAGATCTCGCCGTTGAAGTTCAGCGTGTAGCGCTCGGGTGCCTCCGGCGGACCCCAGATCAGCGGCTGGTGGGCGTGGTCGACGTCGATGAAGGCCAGCCGGTTGAAGCCGTAGACGACCTCGGCGTCGGCCCAGGTGTCGTGCTCGTCGGGGCCCCGGTGCCGCTGGCAGCGCATGGCCGCGTCGACGGCGTCACGGGCGCTCGCCGCGTCGGCTTCGGTCGAACAGATCAGTCCAAGCAGGCCGCACACGTCTAGTTCACACACCTCTTGTTGGCCGAGCGGGGGAGAAGGGCCCAGTATGCCGGTGGGTGTGTACACCCGGATGTGGTGGGGGATACGCGTGTTGGGGTCACCCCTTAGTCAGCGCGGCGCCGCAACTCGGCTAGGCTCCGCCTGTCACGAAGATCGGTCGAGGAGGCTCTGGGTGAAAGGGCAAGGCGCAGTGGGAAATCCAGAGCGCATCCCAGTTAAGCGGGCTGGTCGCGTCGCAGCGCTCGCCGCGCTGGTGATGCTGACGGCGACGGGCTGTTCCGGGGACGAGATCCTCCGCTTCGGCTGGCCGGTCGGGGTGACCCCGCAGGCGCACGACATGCGCACCCTGTGGACGTGGACCGTCATCGCCGCGCTGGTCGTCGGTGTGATCGTCTGGGCGCTGATCTTCTGGACCGCGATCTTCCACCGCAAGAAGAAGACCGCCGACGGCGCGGAGGAGGAACTGCCCCGTCAGTTCCAGTACAACATCCCGCTGGAGATCTTCACGGTCGTCGTCCCGACGATCATGGTCTGCGTGCTGTTCTTCTTCACCGCGACCACCGAGAACCGCGTGCTCGCCGAAACGGAGAACCCGGACGTCACGGTCGACATCGTCGCGTTCCAGTGGAACTGGGAGTTCAAGTACAAGAGCGACTCCAAGAACCACGACGACCCCGAGATCACCACGGTCGGCAGCTCGACCGAGATCCCGCTGCTGGTCCTGCCGACGAACAAGACGATCCAGTACAACCTGCGGTCGGCCGACGTCATCCACTCGTTCTGGGTGCCGGAGTTCCACTTCAAGCGGGACGTCATGCCGGACCCGGAGAAGAACAACCAGGACTTCACCTTCCAGAACTCGATCGACAAGGAAGGTTCGTTCGTCGGCCGCTGCGCCGAACTGTGCGGCACCTACCACTCGGGGATGAACTTCGAGGTCAGGGCGCTCTCGCCGGACAAGTACGCGCAGTACATCCAGCTCCGCGGCACGGTGAACCCGAAGAGCGGCAAGCCGAACACGGCCTCCGAGGCGCTGACGGCGATGAACTGCGGCGAACTGTGCTCGCCCTACGCCGTCACCACCACCCCGTTCAACACCGACCGCACCGCGCGGGTCGCGTCCAACTGACCCGGCTGTTCGAGCCCGAAACAGGAGTGAGGCAACGTCCATGAAGGTCGAAGGACGGATTTTCTTCCTCGTCGCGGTCTTCTCCGTCGTCGTGGCGGGTATCTACGCGTACATGACCGGAACGATGACCCGGGACGGCGTCGAGCCGGTCGGTGTGGTGGCCCTGATCCTGACCGGTGGCCTGGCCTTCCTGGCCGGGAGCTACCTGCAGTTCGTGGCGCGGCGCATCGAGCCGCGCCCGGAGGACCGGGAAGACGCCGAGATCAGCGACGGCGCCGGTGAGCTGGGCTTCTTCAGCCCTGGCAGCTACTGGCCGGTCGGTCTCGCGGCGGCCGCCGCGCTGACCGGTGTCGCGCTCGCGTTCTTCCACATCTGGCTGCTGATCATCGCGCTGGGCCTGGTCATCGTCGCCATCGGCGGGCTGGTGTTCGAGTACCACACGGGCCCGAACCACGAGTGACGTCTTGACGCCGAAACGGCGCCCCGCTCCCCTGTGGAGCTGGGCGCCGTTTTCGCATTCAGAGGACTAAACGCGGGCAGGCCGGGGCTCGGGTTCAGGAGCCGGCGTGCGTTTCGGGGCCAGCGCCGCGGCCAGGACGGCCAGCATCCCGACGACCTCCGGCCACGTCGGCCGGTGCCCGTAGGCGAGGACGTCCACCACCACCGCGACCACCGGATAGACGTAGGACAGCAGCGCCACCGTCGTGGTCGGCAGTTTCCCGATGCTCGCGTACATCAGGACGTACATCAGCGCGGTGTGCACGGTCCCGAGCAGGACCAGCCACAGCAGGCCCGAGGTGTCCGTGGGCAGCGGCGTGACGAGCAGGGCGGGTGCGAGCACGATCGTGCCGGTCACCAGCTGGACGGCCGCCAGGACGTGCGGGCGAACGTGTTTGAGCTGCTTCGCGACGAAGGAAGCGCCGGCGTACAGCGCGGCCGCGCCGAGGGCGAGCGCGATCCCCTCCAGCCGCACGGGTTTCCCGTCGATGCCGTGCGCGGACAGCGAGATGAGCGTCACTCCGCCGAACGCGATCAGTGCCCGGACCAGCTGGCTCTTCGCCATTTTCTCGCCGAGGAACGCCGCCGCGAGACCGACCAGCATCAGCGGCTGGGTGTGGTACACGACGGTGCTGACCCCGATCGACGACAGCGTGTACGAGGCGAACAGCAGGACCCAGTTCCCGACCAGGAACAGCCCGCCGAGGATGGCGAGCAGCAGGTCGCGGCGGCTGAGTGTCCACGGGTGGAGCCAGCCTCGGGCGGCGCTCCACACCAGGAGCAGCAGGCCGCCGACAAGGCTCCTCGCGAACGCCACGGCGGGGGCGTCGGCGCCGCTTTCGAGAACGACGGCACCGATCGTGCCGGAGAGTGCCATCGCGGCGGTCCACTGCAACACGGGGTTGTTCTTGTTCATGGCGACCACTTTCGCCCTCGCGTCCGCGTTCAACCAGTGTCAGAGATGACATCGACCGCAAAACTTGTGACACACTGCCTCGATGGATGTGAAGAAGGTCGCGGTCGTGCTCGCCGACCAGGTGTCGCCGTTCGAACTCGGCGTCGCGTGCGAGGTCTTCGGCACCGATCGCAGCGCCGACGGCATCGAAGGCTGGGATTTCGCGGTGTGCTCGCCCGGCGGCGCGAACGTCCTGAGCTGGTCCGGCTTCGGGCTCGATGGCCTGGAGAGCCTGGACTTCGCGGCGTCGGCGGACCTGCTGATCGTCCCGACCTGCGCGCCGCGCAGCGCGAGCCCGCCGGAGCCGGTGCTCGAAGTCCTGCGTGACGCGGCGAGCCGGGGTGCCTGGGTCGCGGGCTTCTGCGCGGGTGTCTTCTCGCTCGGGTACGCGGGGCTGCTCGACGGGCGCAACTGCACCGTGCACTGGGTGTACGAGCAGGAGTTCCGGTCGCGCTTCCCGACGGCGAAGGTCGATCCGAAGGCGTTGTACGTCGACGACGGCGGCGTCCTCACCAGCGCGGGAACCGTCGCCGCCGTCGACCTCTGCCTGCATCTGGTGCGCGAACTGCGCGGCGTCGCCGCGGCCACCACGCTGGCCAGGCGGATGGTCGCGGCGCCGCACCGGGCCGGCGGGCAGGCGCAGTTCGTGCAGGCGCCGGTGCCCGAGACCGCCGCGCCGGACGACACCGTGCTCGCCGAAGCGCTCGAATGGATCGAGCGGCGCTTGGACCGGCCGTTCACCGTCGCGGAACTCGCCCGGCGCAGTGGATTGGGGGAGCGCACGTTCCTGCGCCGGTTCTCGGCGGCCACCGGGACGACGCCGCACCGGTGGCTCACCGAACGCCGCCTCGACCGCGCACAGTCCCTGCTCGAAGAAGGCCGTCTGTCCATTGAGGACATAGCGGTCGCCTGTGGATACGCCTCCGCCGCGGCGCTGCGGCATCAGTTCGGCAAGCTTCGCGGGACCAGCCCGAGTGCTTATCGCAGGACGTTTTCCGCCGGCTAGAAGGAGATTTCCTGCCCCACGGTGACGTGGACATGGTCGGGGACCTCGTCGTGCCGGTCGCCGACGGACAGCGTCCCGGTCGGCTCGAACAGCATCAGCGACGCACCGTCCACTGAGGACGGTTTGTGGAAAGTGCCGCGCGGGACGACGAACACGGAGCCGCGGGGGAGCGTGACGACCCGTTCGCCGCCCTCCTCGCGCAACGCGATGTCCACGGTGCCGTCGAGGACGAGGAAGAACTCGTCGGTGTTCTCGTGGACGTGCCAGACGTGCTCGCCCGCGACCTTGGCGAGGCGGACGTCGTAGTCGTTGACGTGGGCGACGATGCGCGGACTCCAGATCTCGTCGAAGCCGGCCAGCGCGGTGCCCAGATCGATCGGTTGCTTGCTCATGTCCCGATCCTCGTCACTGGACCGCCGGAGGAGTGAGTGCTAGGAATCGCATATGTCGCATGATTCCTCGCACGAGGTCGCCGTCCTGGTCGACGAAGGGTCCAATCCCTTCGAAATGGGCGTCGCGACCGAGCTGTTCGGCCTTCGGCGGCCGGAACTGGGCAGGCCCTGGTACGGCTTCACCCTGTGCGCCGCCGAGCCGTCCGTGCGCATGCACCTGGGCATGTTCACGCTCACCGGGGTCGCCGGGCTCGACGCCGTCGAGACCGCGGACACGGTGATCGTGCCCAACCGGCCCGATCCGGAGAGCCCGGCCAGGGAGCCGGTACTGAGCGCCATCCGCGCCGCGGCCGGGCGGGGTGCCCGGCTGGTGAGCTTCTGCACCGGCGCCTTCACCCTCGCGCAGGCGGGCGTCCTGGACGGGCGCCGCGCGACGACCCACTGGAAGTGGGCGGGACTCTTCCGCGAGCTGTATCCCGAAGTACTGCTGGAGCCGGACGTCCTCTTCGTCGACGACGGCGACGTCCTGACCGCGGCGGGCAGCGCGGCCGCGCTCGATCTGGGGCTGCACCTGATCAGCCGGGACCACGGCGCCGAGATCGCCAACGCGGTGAGCAGACGGCTGGTGTTCGCCGGACACCGCGACGGCGGCCAACGGCAGTTCGTCGAGCGTCCACTGCCGCCGGTGCCGGACACCTCGCTGGCGCCGGTGCTCGCCTGGGCGCGTGAACGGCTGGACCGCCCGCTCACCGTCGCCGACCTCGCCTCGCGAGCGGCGGCCAGCCAGGCGACGCTGCACCGGCGGTTCCGCGCCGAACTGGGGACGACGCCGCTCGCGTGGCTCACCACGGAACGGATCGCGCTGGCGTGCCGGCTGATCGAGCGCGGGGAGCAACGGCTGGACAGGGTGGCGCGGGCTTCGGGGTTCGGTACCGCCGCGAACCTGCGTACGCAGCTTCGGCGGGCTACGGGACTGACGCCTACGGCTTACCGGGCGCGGTTCAGCACCGCTTCGTAGCCGCTCGCCCGTGCAATGAAAGGTCCCTTCCTAGCAAAATTTGCTAGGAAGGGACCTTTCATTGCACGTCGTGAGTGGTACGCGCGAAGGAATTCTTCGTTGACCACGGGCTCCTGGAGCAAGAGAGCGCCGATGCTATGAAAGGTCCTTTCCTTGCAAAATTTGCAAGGAAAGGACCTTTCATAGCATCGCCAGGAGAGCGGACACTTGCGAGACCCAGGGGTCAGGCGAAGGCGATCCACCGGTTCAGCAGGTCGGCCGCCGCACCCGAGTCGATGGCCGAGGCCGCCCGCGCGAGCCCGGCGGCCAGGTCGTCTTCCAGCGATCCCGAGAACCCGGTGAAAGCCGCCAGCGCGGCCGCCGAGTTGAGCAGTACCGCGTCCCGTACCGGCCCGGTCTTCCCGGCCATCACCTGACGGAACACCTCGGCGTTGTGCGCCGCGTCGCCGCCACGCAGGTCCTCCGCGGTCACCCGGGGGATGTCCAGCGACGCGGGATCGAAGCTGCGCTCGGTGATCTCGCCGCCGGAGACCACCCACACCGAACTCGTGGTCGTGGTCGTGATCTCGTCCAGCCCGTCGTCGCCGCGCACGAGCAGCACGGTCATGCCGCGCCGCGCGAACACCTCGGCCAGCACGCGGGTCTTGTCCTCGTAGGCGCAGCCGATCAGCGAACTGCGCGGCTGCGCCGGGTTGGTCAGCGGGCCGAGCAGGTTGAACGTCGTCGGCACGCCGAGTTCGCCGCGGGTCGGGCCGGCGTGACGCAGGGCGGGGTGGAACTTCGGCGCGAAGCAGAAGCCGATGCCCAGTTCGTTCACGCTGCGCTGGACCGTCTCGGGCGGCAGGTCGATGGTGACGCCCAGCTCCTCCAGCACGTCGGCCGCGCCGGACTTCGACGACGCGCTCCGGTTGCCGTGCTTGGCCACCGGGGCACCTGCCGCGGCCGTCACCACCGTGGCCATGGTGGAGATGTTGACCGAATTGGACCGGTCGCCGCCGGTGCCGACGATGTCCACCGACGGCCTGTCGATCGTCACCCGCCTGGCGTGCGCCAGCATGGCGTCGGCCATGCCGGAGATCTCCGCCGGTGTCTCACCCTTCGCGCGCAGCGCGACGGCGAACCCGGCGATCTGGGAGGGTGTCGCCGCCCCGCTCATGATCTGGTCCATCGCCCACGCGGTGTCCTCCTCGGACAGGTCCGCGCGCGCGATGAGCTGGTTGAGCAGGGACGGCCAGGTCTTGGCGGCCGAGCTCATCGGCTCAGCCGTGCACGGCCGGCACCCGCCGGGCGCGCAGCACGTCGGCGACGGTTTCGGCGGCGGTCAGCGGGTCGAGCGGGTGGACCAGCACCGCGTCGGCCTGCGACCAGGTCGCGAGCCAGCGGTCGTCCTTGCGCCGGACCGAGACCACGATCGGCGGGCAGTCCTCGATCTCGTTCTTCAGCTGACGGGTCAGCCCGATGCCCCCGGTCGGCTGCGCCTCGCCGTCGAGGATGGCCAGGTCCACGTTGCCCGCGTCCATCTCGACGAGGACCTCGGAGATGCCGGACGCCTCGGTGTAGTCCACCCGGCCGAGGTCGGCGGCGGGCCTGCGGCCGACGGCGTTGATGATCGCCTCGCGCACCTCCGCCTTGTGGCTGAACACCAGGATCCGCATCGCCTGCTCGCCCATGAGCGCGCCTCCGCCTCGTCTAGTCATGTCGACCCCGCGATGTTATCCGCCATGACCGACATCACGTGGACGCACCCGACGGCTGGAGCGCGTCCCAGCCCAGCGAGTCGCCGCCGAGCCGCTGCGCGAGGCCCGCCATCCGTGACCGTTCCTGCGCGCAGTGCAGCGCGTCGAGGGACTGGACCCGCACCGCGTGCGCCAGGGCGAAATCGCCGTCGGGACCCTGTTCTCGCAGCTCCCAGCCGTCCTGGGCGAGGATCGAGGCCGCCTCTTCCACCTTTTCGGGCGGCAGTTTCAAGTGATGGCGCAGGATCGCGGGCGCTTCGGCGACCCAAGCGGGTGATCTCGCCAACGCCGAAGAATCCGCCTCGGCGGGATCGAAGGCCTCCACGACGATCTCCACGCCGGGCGTGTCGACCGTCAGGCCTGGGAGCTTCGGCTTCTTGACCAGGTCACGAAGCCGATCTAGTAAACCCATGAGTAGCCCTGTTCCCACTTTCGTTCAGATGTGACCCGACACGCACGCGACTTGCCGTGGACCCACCCGGCGGGCCCCGTGCGTGAGAGGACATAATGCGACGCGTGACAACGGCAGCTCCCACCATCAGCCAGCGGGTCCACTCGCTGAACCGGCCGAACATGGTCAGTGTCGGCACCATCGTGTGGCTGTCCAGCGAACTGATGTTCTTCGCCGGACTGTTCGCCATGTTCTTCACCGTGAAGGCGCAGAACGCGTCCGGCCAATGGCCGCCGCCGCTGCACGGTGAGCCCTTCCACCTGAACATCGCGCTGGCGATCCCGTTCACCGTGATCCTCGTGGCGTCGTCGTTCACCTGCCAGTTCGGCGTGTTCGCCGCCGAAAAGGGTGACGTGTTCGGCCTCCGCCGCTGGTACATCATCACGTTGATCATGGGCACGATCTTCGTGGGTGGCCAGGCTTACGAGTACCTGAACCTGATCCACGAGGGGCTGACCATCCCGTCCGGCGCGTACGGCACGGTCTTCTACCTCGCGACCGGGTTCCACGGCCTGCACGTCATCGGCGGGCTCATCGCGTTCGTGTACTTGCTCATCCGCACCAAGCTGAGCAAGTTCACCCCGGCTCAGGCCACCTCGGCGATCGTCGTGTCGTACTACTGGCACTTCGTCGACATCGTGTGGGTGGGCCTGTTCGCGGTGATCTACATCCTTCCGTGAACGAAGCCGCCACCACGACCTATCGGCCTGAACTGACAGCAAGGGTTGCCGCAAGATGACCTCCAGCAAGAACAACACGGAGCGCCGCTTCCGCAAGCGGTCGAAGGCTCGCAGGCGGTTCGCCGGCGCGCTGGCGCTCGGGATCGCGCTGCTGAGCGTGGGCGGGTTGTACGCCGTTTTCGCCCCGGAGCCGCAGACCGCGCAGGCGCAGGGCGAGTCCGCCCTCCTGCGTGAGGGCGAGAAGCTCTACAACAACACGTGTATCGAATGTCACGGGCCGAAGCTCGAAGGTGTCACCGACCGTGGCCCGAGCCTCATCGGCATCGGCGACGCGGCCGTGTACTTCCAGACCTCCACCGGCCGCATGCCCGCGGTGCGGCAGGAAGCCCAGGCGCAGCGGAAGCCGCCGAAGCTGACCGAGGCCGAGATCAACGCGCTGGGTGCCTACATCCAGGCCAACGGCGGTGGCGCACAGCGTCCCGCCGAGAAGGGTGACGCGCTGCGCGGCGAGGACGTCGCGCGCGGCAGCGAGCTCTTCCGTCTCAACTGCGCCTCCTGCCATGGCTTCACCGGCCGCGGCGGCGCGCTGTCCTCGGGCAAGTTCGCCCCGAACCTGGACCCGGCCACGGAAGAGCAGATCTACACCGCGATGCTCACCGGGCCGCAGAACATGCCCAAGTTCTCCGACCGGCAGCTGTCGCCGGAGGAGAAGAAGGACATCATCGCGTTCGTGAAGTCCGTGAGCAACGGGAACAACTCACCCGGCGGTAACTCGCTCGGCGGTCTTGGCCCGGCCTCGGAGGGCGCGATCGCGTGGATCGTCGGGATCGCCGCGCTGATCGGCGTGACGTTGTGGATTGGATCGAAGGCATGAGCGCCGAAGGGCCGAAGCCGCCGACAGAGGCGGAGTTGGCGGACATGGATCGCGACCAGCTGGTCAAGCTGGGTACCGCGCTCGACGGGGTCGAGATCGTCGAATACCCGACGCCCTGGCCGGTCGAGGGGACGAAGGCGGAGAAGCGCGCCGAGCGCGCCGTCGCCCTTTGGTTCGTGCTGGCCGCGCTGTCCGGCCTCGCGTTCGTGGTCCTCATCGCGTGGCCGCACTGGTTCGAGTACAAGGAGCCGGGCACGCACGGCTACACCCAGTACACGCTGTACACGCCGCTGCTCGGGATCACCCTCGGGCTGGCCGTGCTCAGCCTCGGTATCGGTGTGATCCTCTACACCAAGAAGTTCATCCCGGCCGAGGTCTCGGTCCAGGAGCGCGGGGACGGCGGTTCCAAGGAGGTCGACAAGGCCACCATCATCGCCCAGCTCGCCGACTCGGGCAGCCGCAGCACCATCGCGCGCCGTTCGATGATCAAACGGTCCGCGGGCGCCGGTGCCGGGGTGCTCGGCCTCGCCGTCGCGGCGCTGCCGGTCGCTTCCTTCATCAAGGACCCGTGGAAGGACACCGAGAACCGCGACTCGCTGTGGCACTCGGGCTGGAAGAAGAACTTCCCGGAAGAGAAGGTCTACCTGCGCCGCAACACCGGTCGTCCGCACGAGATCTCCCTGGTCAAGGCCGAGGACCTCGACGCGGGCGCGATGGAGACGGTGTTCCCGTACCGCGAGTCCGAGAAGGACGACGAGCACGCGCTGTCGGCCGCCTTCAAACGCGTCGACAACCCGGTCATGCTGATCCGTCTCCGCCCGACCGACGCCGCCAAGGTCGTCAAGCGTCAGGGCCAGGAGGACTACAACTTCGGCGACTACTACGCGTACACGAAGATCTGCAGCCACGTGGGCTGCCCGACCTCCCTGTACGAGCAGCGGACCAACCGCATCCTCTGCCCCTGTCACCAGTCCCAGTTCGACGCGCTCCACTACGCCAAGCCGATTTTCGGGCCGGCGACCCGGCCCTTGGCCCAGCTTCCGATTACAGTGGACTCTGAGGGCTACCTGATCGCGCGCGGAGACTTCAACGAGGCCGTCGGACCGGCCTTTTGGGAGCGTAAGTCATGAGTTCACTCACCACCCCGACGAAGGGGACAAACCCGGTCGAGAAGGCCGCGGGCGCTGGTGCGAAGTGGGCCGACGACCGGTATCACCTGGCCAAGGGCATGCGGCACCAGCTCAACAAGGTGTTCCCGACGCACTGGTCGTTCCTGCTCGGCGAGATCGCGCTCTACAGCTTCATCATCCTGTTGCTGTCGGGTGTCTATCTCACGCTGTTCTTCGACCCCTCCATGGAGGAGGTCGTCTACAACGGCAGCTACACCGGCCTGCAGGGCGTCGAGATGTCGCGGGCCTTCGCGACCACGCTGGACATCTCGTTCGACGTCCGCGGCGGTCTGTTCGTCCGCCAGCTGCACCACTGGGCCGCGCTGATCTTCGTGGCCTCGATGATGGTGCACATGTTCCGGATCTTCTTCACCGGCGCTTTCCGGCGCCCGCGTGAGGCGAACTGGGTCATCGGCGCGCTGCTGCTGGTCCTGGGCATGTTCGAGGGCTTCTTCGGCTACTCGCTCCCGGACGACCTGCTCTCCGGTACCGGTATCCGCGCGACCCTCTCTGGCATCGTGCTCTCCGTGCCGGTCATGGGCACGTGGATCCACTGGGCGCTGTTCGGCGGGGAGTTCCCCGGCAACGAGATCATCCCGCGCCTGTACACGATCCACATCCTGCTGCTGCCGGGCATCATGCTCGGCCTGGTGGCCGCGCACCTCGCGCTCGTCTGGTACCAGAAGCACACGCAGTTCCCGGGCGTGCGCCGCAAGGAGACCAACGTCGTCGGCGTCCGCATCATGCCGGTCTTCGCGCTCAAGGGCGGTGCGTTCTTCGCGCTGGTCACCGGCATCATCGCGCTGATGTCGGGCCTCTTCCAGATCAACCCGATCTGGAACATCGGCCCGTACAACGCGGCGCAGGTCTCGGCGGGTTCGCAGCCGGACTGGTACATGGCCTGGGCCGACGGCATGCTGCGGATCTGGCCCGCGTGGGAGCTCTACCTCGGGAACTACACGGTCCCGGCCGTGTTCTTCCCCGGCGCGGTCGGGATGCCGCTGCTGATCGGGTTGCTGGTGATGTACCCCTGGATCGAGCGAAAGCTGTCCAAGGACACCGCGCACCACAACCTGCTGCAGCGTCCGCGCGACGTCCCGGTGCGGACCTCGCTGGGCATCATGGCCCTGACGTTCTTCGCGGTCATCATGCTCTCGGGCTTCAACGACATCATCGCGTTCGCCTTCGACATCTCGCTGAACGCGACGACGTGGGCGGGCCGGATCGGTGTCCTGCTGCTGCCGCCGATCGCGTACTACATCACCTACCGGATCTGCCTCGGTCTCCAGCGGGCCGACCGCGAGGTGCTGGAGCACGGTGTCGAGACCGGCATCATCAAGCGCCTGCCGCACGGTGAGTTCATCGAGATCCACCAGCCGCTCGGCCCGGTGGACGACCACGGCCACCCGATCCCGCTCGAGTACCAGGGCGCGTCGGTGCCGAAGAAGATGAACAAGCTCGGCTCGGCCGGACACGCCGTCGCCGGTTCGACCTGGTCCCCGGACCCGGTCGAGGAGACGATCGCGCTGGAGCGCGCCCGGTCCAACGGGCACGGCAACGGCAAGGTCGACGACATCGGTGGCGAGCCATCCGCGGAGCGCAAGGAGATCACCTCCGGGCGCTAGCCTCGGTCACACGAAAAGGCCCCCGCTCCCCGGCACTGCCGGGGAGCGGGGGCCTTTTCCGTTCCGTCACGCGACCGTCAGCCGAGGACGTGCAGCTCCAGCGGTCGCATACTGTCCTCGCTCGGCACCACGGTGAGGCCCGCGGCGGTGAGGACCGCGGTGAGCGCCGCCCTCACCGCCGCGTGTGCCGCGTTCAGTTGCCGCACCCTTGGGTGCTCGGTCTCCCCGGCCGTCAGGTGCCGGTAGACCTCCTCCTGCCAGGCGACGTTCATCAGCCAGTTCACGTAGACGCCGCCGGCTCCTTCGAAGAGGTCCACGTCGATCGCCGCGCCGCCCTCGTCGCTGAGGCCGGACAGGTCCGGTTCGGCGATCACCCGGAAGCCCGCCTCCCGCAGCACGGCCGCGGTCCGGCCGCCCAATGCGAGCAGCCGTTCCTGTTCGGCGGGGGAGACCCGTCGCGGCGACGTCATCCGGCACTCACGAGCACGCGTTCCTCCTTGGTCTCGGCGATCAGCGCGCCGGGGAAGTTGATGCCACGGTTCTTGTACGCCTTTCGCATGTAGCCCTGCAACATCTGCTTGTACGCCGAATTGAGCAGTTTGTCGTCGGTCCAGGCCACCGAGAAGGAAACCTTGAGATCGTCCCCCATTTCGGGCAACCAATCCCGGTCACAGTTCGGGCACGGCTCTCGTTCGGAGTACAGGGCCTTGATGTCCTTCGGGTTCTTCCCTTTGGCCCGCACCTTCTGGACGATGTCCCGCTCGGAGTGCCGGTCGTCGCCGTCGCTGTAACCGATCACGTAGTTCGGGTACTTGCCGTCGGGGTTGGTCCAGCCTTCCAGATAGGCGACCGCGATGTTGTGCCCGAGCCCGAAGCCGGACCCGACCCGCGCGTCCATCGCGATGGACGACATCCCGCCGCTGTCGTAGTCGACGAGTCCGCAGGTGAAGTCCGGCAAGTCCGCGGTTCTCGCCGCGGCCACCGGGACTTCGGAGAGCCGCTTGCACCATTTGCGGATGGTCTTGAAGACCGGCGTGACCTTCTCCACGACCTTGCGGAAGAGCGCGGATTTGCTCACGAACTTCTTGATGTTCTCGACGATCTTCACGACCGCCGAAGCCACCTTCGGCAGCTTCAGGAACACCGCGACCACCGACGCGACGTTGAGCACTGTCCAGATGCAGGCCTCGATGTTGCCGTCGCCGAAGCACCGTTCCGCGTCGCGCCAGCCGATGACCTCCAGCAGCACTTCGGCGCCGATCTCGACGAGGAATTCGAGGACCCCGCCGCCGTTCTGGGCCTTGTCCCTAGCCTGCCGGTATTCGTCCAGGAGCAGACGCCCGAAGTCGGACGTCGAAAGCATCGCGGCCTCTTCCGGCGTCAGGTCCGGGAGCTGCCCGGACGCCTCGGCCGCCTTGCGCCTTTCCTCCTCCTCTTCCTGACGTTGCCGTTCTTCGGCGCGGTCCGCGGCCTGCTGGGCCTCGGTCGCGCTCTGCCTGGCCCTCTCGGCCGCGGCGGCGGCGTTACGGGCGTGTTCTTCCGCGCGGTCGGCGGCGTCCCTGGCCTCGGCCGCCGACCTTTCGGCGTTCGTCGCCGCTTCCCTGGCCAGCCGCGCGTCGTTCTCGGCCCGGCTCGCGGCGTCACGGGCGGCCTGGGCCTGCCGCTCGGCGGCGGCCGCGCTCCGGCCCGCGATGGCCGCGTCGGCGTTCGCCTCGTTGGCGGCGGCCCTGGCGGTCTGCGCGTCGGCCCTGGCGGCCGCGTCGGACGCGTTGGCGCGCTCACCCGCCGCTCGGGCGAGTGCGCCTTCGCTCGCCGCGCGTGCCGCCGCTTCCTGTGCCTCGGCGGCGGAATTCGCCGCCGCCGCGGCCGACGACGCCGCGCGTGCGGCGGCCTCGAAGGCCGGTTTCACCGTGTCCGCCGCTTGCCTGGCGGCCTCCGCGGCGCGCTCGGCGGCCAACTGGGCCTCGTGGGCCCGGTCCCGGGCCGCCCTCGCCTGCTCGTCGCCGACGGCCCTGGCCTGGGCCGCGACCAGCATGACGAAGTCCGCGTCGATGTCCGTGCCCGCGTAGGGCGCGACGACGCGGATCGCGGTGTTCGCCGGATCGGTGATGGCCGCCGACGAAGAGCTCGCCGCCGTGGACGCCCGAAGTGCGACGGAGGCCTGCGTGGCCGCCGAAACCGACTCGTTGAAGGCCGCGTCGGCCTCGGCGCGGGTCCGTTCCGCCGCCATCAGGGACCGCATCGCCTCCTGGGAGGCCTGTTCGGCCAGCTGGACGGCCGAACGCGCGGCCTCGGCCGCCTTGGTCTCCTCCGCGGTCGCTTCGCTGGCTTTGACGTTGGCCTGGGTCGCGTGCTGGTGGGTTTCCGCCGCCGACGACTCGGCCTGACCCGCCGCCCTGTTCGCGGCCGAGGCGGCTGCCTTGGCCTCCTGTGCGGCCGCGCGCGCCCGGGCCGCGGCCCGGGTCGACTCGGTCGCCGCCTCCCGGGCGACCACGGCCGCCCCGGTCGCCAGGTTGGCCGCGTTCCGTGCCGCGGTGGCGGCCGACGCGGCCTGGCCCGCCTCCGCACGGGCCGCGTCGGCCGCTCTGCGCGCGTCGCCCTCGGCCGTCGTCCCGCGGGCCGCCGCCTCGGCCGCCGTGAGCGCGTCCGCCTTGGCCTGGGCCGTCTGCTTCCGCTGCTCGGCAGCGTAGGCGTTGTCACGGGCCGTCCGCGCGTTGCCTTCCTCGGTGACCGCCCGCTGTTCGGCGTCACTCGCGAGCCGCTCCTGGTGCTGCGCCCGCTGGTTGGCGTCCTCCGCGATCCCGGCCTGGCGCTGGGCCTCGCCGCGTTGCCGCCGCGCTTCCGCCGCGGCCTGGTCGGCGCGCTGCCGTGCGTTGGCCGCGTTGACGCGTTCCGCCTCGGCGACCTGCCGGGCGCTCTTCGCCCGGTCTCGCTGACGCTGCGCCTCCTCCCGGTGCCCTCGGGTGCGATCCGCGGCGGCCCTGGCCGCCTCGGCCGCGGCTTCCGCCTGTTCGCGAGCGGACTTGGCGCGGACGGCGGCGTCCTTGGCCGCCGCGGCCTGCGCGGCGGCGGCATCGGCGACCGCCTTGGCTGCCTGCGCGTGCTGTTCGGCGTGCAGGCCCCACTGACGTGCCTGTTCCGCGTGCCGCTCCGCGCGCTCCTGGGCGTTGCGGGCCTGATCGGTCGCCTCGGTGGCGTCGATCGCGTGCTGCGCGGTCTCCGAAGCGTGCACGGCGCCCTGGGCGGCCGCGGCCATTCCCCGGGTCATGTCGCCCCACTGCGTGCCGTAGGGCAGGCCGGCGGCGATGAGTTCGGCCGCCTGGACGCCCGCCCGCTCGGCGGCACTGACGGCGTCGGTCGCCGCGGTCCGGGCGTTGGCCACCTGACGCGCGGCTTCGGCCTTGACGAGGGTGAACGAATCCGCCGGGTGGTTCCCCGCCGCGTCGTTGGCGTCGAGGATCTGCTTGGCCTTACGGGCTTCGTTGCCCGCCAGCACCATCGCGTTGGCCACCCGCTGCAGCGCCCGCAGCGCGTCTCCGTGTGCCACCACCAGCTGTCCGCGTGCGGTCATCGCCCTGGCGGACCGCCGGGCGAGATCGCTCAGCTGGTCGGCCGCGCGTTCGGCGGCTTCCTGGTCGCGGATCTGCTTCTCGCGATCTTCGGCGTCGCGTTTCGCGGCCGCCAGATAACCGGTGGCGAGGAATTCGGCGATCGCCGCGTCACCGGCGTCGAGCGCGGCCTGCGCCGCGGTCTTCACGTGGTGCCCGGCGACGCCGAGCAGGGCGGTGACCCGCGCGCGCAGCTGGTCGGCCCTGGCCTGCGTCCCGGCGGCCATCTGCGCGTCCCGTTCCTCCGCGATCTCCTTGCCATAGGCGAGGAACTGCTCGCGATCGGTGTCGGTGCCCGCCAGCACCCGCTGGACCTCGGCCCGGAAGATCGGGCCGCCGGTGCCCGTCATCGCCTGGATCGTGGCCCGGTTCTGTCTCGCCGTCTCGGTCACGCGTGCCGCGGCGCGGGCTCTGGCCGCGTCGAGACCGCGTTCGAGGAATTCCTCCAGCGCGGCGGCGGTGCCCGCGGCCAACGCGGCCGCGGCCGCCTCGCGGACTTCCGGCTCCTCCGCCAGTTCCGCGTGGTCGGCGACGATCTGACGGACGAAGGGTTCGCCCGCGAGCGGGGGGACACCCGCTTGCCCGTCCCAGTTGCGGTACGGGTCCTCCGGCATCGGCCGCGCGGGTGACGTCGGCGGCGGGGTGACCGGCGGTGGATCGTCGGCCGAGGCGGAACCGGGCTGGATCAGCCCGGCGAAAACGGTCAAAACCAAGAAGAGAACGAGCGCTCTCAGCGCGTGTTTCGTTCTGGACATCAGAAAACCCCCGGAAAATTCGATTCCTGGAAAGGGCGGGAGAAAAGGCGGCCTCGCCGATTCCCGGCGAGGCCACCGGCGTCACCTGCGGTACGCCCATGCTCCTTGCTGCGCGGTGTGGTCGATGTTCCCGAACTGGAACATGCTCCGGCGCTTGCCCGGTTCACCCGGGACGTCCATCTCGTCGGAGATCGGATAGCCGAGCCAGCTTCGTTCCCAGCCCATCTTTTCGTAGAGATCGCGGATGGCGCCGTAGATCAGCCGCGAATCGGTGTTGGGACTCCAATAGATGGAGCGGCCGCTTTCGAGATGGGTCGCCCGGCCGATCCCGTCCGGGAGGAAGAGATTGTCGAC
Organism: Amycolatopsis sp. NPDC043887; assembly: GCF_056435665.1. Classification (NCBI taxonomy): domain Bacteria; kingdom Bacillati; phylum Actinomycetota; class Actinomycetes; order Pseudonocardiales; family Pseudonocardiaceae; genus Amycolatopsis; species Amycolatopsis sp. NPDC043887. The sequence goes on along the minus strand of NZ_JBWKEB010000013.1, from coordinate 221,662 downwards.
GACTGGCAGGTTGGCCGGGAGCTTGTGCCCGCCCATGGACCAGTACTTGGTCAGGATCGGGTACAGGATGTTCTTCGGCCCCTGCGTCGGGTTCCAGAAAGCCGCGCCGTTCTGGAACTTCCGCAGCCGTACTCCGTTTTCGATGTACTCCGGCGTGGTCGCCGGCCCGAAGTACTCACGCCACCAGTCCTCGTTGAGCAGGCGGAGGTCGATCTTCGTGGAGATGTTCGGGTTCGGGTCGACGGTCTTCCACGACGCGTCGGTCGCGAAATTGCCCGTGGTGTCGAAGTTGTTCTCGTTGCTCTGGCCGTGCGCGGCCCACAGCTCGCCCCAGAACTGCCGCAGGTACCGGCCGGGGTGCGCCTTCGACTGCAGGCTCACGTTGCCGGCACTGTTGTCCAGGCCCGGCCGCGCGCACCAGGTCGCGTTGAGTTTGAACCCGTCGGTGCCGTCGTTGCCCGCGAGCTGGACCCGCAGGTTCGCCCCGACCCGCAGGTAACTGCCGACCCGGGTGGCCGATTCGAGCGAGAAGCAGTTCGGGTCCGCCAGCCCGGTGACGACCTTCCAGCTGGCCTCGCCGAGCGGAGCGGTGACGGTGTTCGCCGGCTGCGTCCCCGGGGTCGCCCACGCGTCACCTCCACCGCTGCGCACGTGCCAGCCGCGGGTGTTCACGGTGACCCCCTGGAAGCCCTGGTCCAGCGGAACGTACTGGCCCTTGGCGAGGAAGTCCTTGACCTGGTCCCAGGTCCCGGTCGCCGCGACCGAAGCCGCCGCGGCCGAGAGCCGAGGACGCAGCCTGCTCGCGTCGGCCTTCGCCTTGATGTCCCGCACCTTCTGACGGTCGGCTTCCTCGCGCTCGCGCAGGATCCGGGCGTCGTCGCGGGCGCGGGCCTCGCCGATGCCGGTGGTGATGAACCGCGCCCAATCGGCCGCTCCGGCGATCAAGGCGGCGTTCGCCGCGTTCTTGATCTCGCGGTGCGCGGGATCGGCCAGCTCCGGGGTCTTCAGCAGTTCGCGGATGAAGTCGTCGTCGGTCATCACGAGCCAGCTCGCGACGGCGACGACCGGGATCTTGTGGCAGGCGTCCTTCTTGGCCGCGACGGCCTCGGCGCGGCGGCCTTCTTCCTCGCCCTTCTGTTTCTCCCGCTCGATGTAGTCGAGCTGGTCCTGGTGATGCAGCTCCCGGATCTTGTTCTCGATGAAGTCCTTCCAGACCGCCGCGTCGCCACCGAAGGCATCGAGGGCGCCGAGCTTGAGCTTGGTGCCGGCCGGGGCCCGTTGGTAGACCTTGTAGACGAAGTTCTGGTCGTTGTCGTTGAGGATGACGTCGTCGTAAGGGAGTTCGGCGTCGATCAGCACCTCCCGCCGGATGCGGACGGTCTCGTTCCACGCGTCCTGGCGGCGCTGCCGTTCGATCCGGTCCCGCGCGGCGAAGTCGAAGACCCCGGTGCGGATGAACGCCGTCGCGTCCGGCGCCGTGGGCGTCTGCACCATGATCCGGTAGACGCGGTACGACTCCTCCCTGGTGAGCGGGAAGTCGGTGCCGTTGATCCGGTCGTAGACCTTGAAGACGAAGTTCATGTCGGTGGCGTTGCGCCATTCGGCCGTCGCGTCGCCGACCTCGATTTCGTGGACCGCCCTGACCTTTTCCAGTTCGGTCGCGGCGGGGAGTTCGGCCGCCGCCGCGTCCGGGCTCTCCAGCGGTGCCTCGGGTGCGGGCGGTGGCGGTGCGGCGCTCGCGCCGGCCGGGGCGATCAGTCCGGTCAGCGCGGTGGCGACGGTCAGGATCGCGAGGGTTCGGGTAAGTCTTCCGGTGTTCCCCAGTGTTCTTCGCATTTCGGAATACCTTCGTCGAGGTGAAAGAAGACCGGCCGGGGATCGGGATCGCCCGATCCCCGGCCGGATTCGGGCTGGACTCAGCCGATGGGGACGACGACGCGGCGAAGCACCTTCATTTCGCCGTCGGCCGCGTTCCAGGTGATGTACCAGCCGTTCTGGAAATCACTGCGGCGCCCGCCCGGGATGTCGTACTCGTCGCTGGTCGGGAAACCGAGCTGACCGGTCTCCGCGCCGAGCGAGTCCCATTTGCCGCGGATGGCGCCCATCACGAGCTTGGCCCCGGTCGCCGGGGTCCAGTAGATCGCGACGCCTTGCTGCAGCGAGATCTTCGCCGAACCGTTCCCGGTCACCTGATGGGTCAGCGGCAGCAGCCATTTGTGCCCGCCCATCGCCAGGTACCGCGCGTGGACCTCGCCGGTGACGAACCTGGACCCGGTGTCGGGACCCCAGTAGACGCGGCCGTTCTGGAAGTCCCGGTAGCGGACGCCGGCGTCGTGGACCTCGGCGGCCTTCGGGTTCCCGGCCAGGGCGCGCAGCTGGTCGTCGTTGTACCAGCCGAGCATCAGCGGGGTCGAGACCTCGGGGTTGGGGGCGACGACCTTCCAGCCCGAGTCCTCGTTGAACAGCCGGTCGGTGTCGAACCAGTTGCCGCCGCCGAGCTGGGCGACCCACAGCTGCGCGTCGATGTGCCGCAGGACCCGGCCCGGCTGCGCCTTCGACTCCAGCGCGATGCCCCAGCCGGTGCGCTTCGGGCACCAGGTCGCGTCCCGTTTGAACGCGTCCGTGCCGTCGTTGCCGTGCAGTTTGACCCGGAAGTCCTGCTGCCGCAGGTAGTTCCCGGTGCGATCGACGGATTCGAAGGAGTAGCAGAGCGGGTCGGCGAGCCCGTTCGCGACCTTCCACGTCGCGTACGGCAGCGGTTTGGTGCCGTCGGTGCCCGCCTGCCCGGGCGTGATCCAGGCGTCGCCACCGCCGCCGTGCACGTACCAGCCCCGCACCCCGGGCGTCACGGTCTGGAGGGACTGGTTCAGCACCTGGTACTGGCCCTCGCGCAGGAACGCGACGACGTCGGCGCGCGAACCGGTGAGCGCGGTGTCGGCGGCCGCGACCAGCCGGGGCCGGACACCGCCGTTCTCCGCCCTGGTCTTGATCTCGCGGACGACGCGGCGGTTCGCCTCGTCCTCCTCGCGCTCACGGCGTGCCTTGCCGCGGTCGGCCGCCTCCTTGAGGCCGGTGTTGACGAACGTCCGCCACACGGCCGGGTCGATGCTGCGCGAAGCGAGATCGGCGGCGTCCTTGATCTCGACGTTCGCCGGGATCGCGAGTTCGGGCAGGCGCAGCAGCTCACGGATGAAGACGTCGTCGGGGGCCTGCAGCCAGACGGTCTGGAAGGTGGCGGGGACGGCGGCCACCGCCGAACGTCGCTTGAGTTCCCGCTCGACCCGCTGGGCCTCTTCCTCACCCTGCTGACGCGCCTTTTCGATGGCCGCGAGGTCGTCCTGCTCGGCGAGTTCGAGGACGGTGACCTCGATGAAGGTCTTCCACGCGGCGGCGTCACCCTGGTACGCGGTGGCGGCGCCCGCCTTGACCTTGCTGCCGGTGGCGGCCCGGCTGAAGACCTGGAACACGAAGTTGCGGTCGGTCAGGTCGAGCATCGCCGGGTCCGGGGCGATGTGCGCGTTCTCCATCGCCTTCATCCGCGTGGTGACGCGATGCTGCTTTTCGGCGTCGCGCAGCACCTGTTCGTCCTGGTCGCGCTGGACGAATTCGTGGACGCCGGTGCGGATGAACACCGAGGCGTCGGGCACGGTGAGCCCGTAGACCCGGGAGGCCTCGGCCTTGGTGCGGGGGAACGTGTCGATGCTGATCTTGTCGTAGATCCGGAAGACGAAGTTCTTGTCGGACAGCCGGAGCCAGTCGTCGGTCGGTTCCCCGACCTGGATGGCGTTGACGGCGTCGACCTTCTCCCGTTGCGTGGCGGCGGGAATGACCGTAGAGCCGACATCGGGTTCGGCCGTCGGGATCGCCGGCGGCACGGCCTGCCCCGGCGGTGGTTCGACCGCGTGGGCGGGAGAGCCCAGCAGTCCGGAAAAAGCGGCGGCGACGGCGGCCACCGCCAGGCCACGGCTCAACCGTGACGTGGACATAGTCGTTCTTCGCATACCCCAGTCACCTTTTCTCGAGTGAGACGGTCGTGATCAGCTCGGGTTCTTGATCCGCTGTTCGCCTTCGAGTGCCTGCCGCAGCAGCGATTCCCAGTACGCGGCCTGGTCGACGGCCATCGAGCGGTTGTTCTCCCAATCGGCCTCGGTCGTCTTCGCCGGGTCGATGATCGCGTTCCAGTTCGGGTTCTGCGCCTGCTGGGCCGCGAGCAGGATGGCGCGCCACGTTTCGGCCTGCTGCCGCGAGAAATCGCGCGCCTCCTCCCATTTGGACTGTGCGGGCGAGGCCTGCGTGCCGACGGTCCGCCAGGCCACCGCGGCCTTGTCCCTTGCTTCCTTGCCGGCTTCGCCCTCGGTCTCCCTGGCGGCCTTCTCCGCGGCTTCCGCGTCGGTGATCAGCCTTGCGATGGTGTGCAGCCACTGCTGGTTCTGGTCGAGCACCCGCTCACGGAACGACTCGATGTCCAGCCGTGCCGCGTGCGCCCAGCCCCAGGCGAAGAAGTCGGTCAGATCGTCGTCGGTCGACCCCGTCCGCACGGCGTAGGAGGCGGCGAACCGCACCTGCGCCCCGGGGTCGTTCTGCGCCAGCATCCGGATGTAGCGGCGATCCTCTTCGACCAGCGCCCGTTTCTGCTCACCGAGGTCGGCGCGGAACTTCAGGTCGCGGGCCTTGGCGGCCTCGTAGCCGCCGCCGTGGCAGAACTCTTCCCGTTTCGACGGCGTCTGGGTCAGGTAGTACGAGGCAGCTTTGTGGACCTCCGGCGAATACTGCCTGGTATGCGTTTCCAGCAGCCTGTTCAGGAAATCGATGTTGCGTTTGTCGAGGTTCTGCGCCCTTTCCTTCGCGAAGACGAGCCCGCCATCGGGAAGCCGCAGGAACTCGATGGCCGCCGCGTCCGGATCCTCGCTCAGCAGCGCCACCCACGCGTCGGTCTTCACCGTCGCGTACACGCCGTATTTCGCGTGGTACAGCACTTCCCTCCGGGCGACCTCACCCGGCGTCGAGGCCGCGACCGAGACGACGCCCGGCACGGCCCCGACCGCCACCGGGACGGAGACCGTCCCGGTGAACAGGACGGCCGCGCACAAGGCACAGGACAGCATTCGTTGATACACGGAAGCCCCCAATAACTTCGGTGCAGAATGGATATTCGGTTGTGTGCGGAATGGTCAGCGGCGATAGGCGAGCGTTTGCCCGGTCGCCGGATAGTGGACGATCCAGCCGCCCTGGAAGTCGCTGCGCCTGCCGTTGTCGATGGCGTACTCGTCACTGGTCGGGTAGCCGAGATAGCCCGTCCCGCCGCCTTCGGCGATCCACTTGTCCTGGATGGCGCCGTAGACGAGTTTCGGTTCGATCGACCTGTCGCCCCGGTAGAGGCTCGCCCCGTTCCGGAACTTCACGCGTTGCGCGCCGTCGGGGAGGGTCTCCTGGTCGGCCTCCGGGAACGAGAACTGGAGACTGCCGAAGGCGACGTACCTCGCGACGAACGGCGAGCCCATCCACCTCGTGGCCGCACCGAGCCGATCGTGGTAGTACATCCGGCCCTTTTCGAAGTCGCGGTACCGGAACCCGTTGCCGTCATAGCCTTCGAACACCTCGGGGGCGACGGGAGCGCCCACCGCCGAGGCGGCCGCGGCGTCGTTGTACCACCGGAGCATGAGGACCGTGGTGACCTCGGGATCCGGTTCCCGTGCCGTCCACGCGGTGTCGTCCATGAAGGACGGGCCGCCGTCGAAGGCGTTGGGCCCGGTCCGTGCCGCCACCCAGAGCTTGTTCTGGAAATGGCGGAGGAACCGGCCCGGCTGGGCCTTCGATTCCAGCGCGACGTGAGCCGAGACGGGTTTCGGGCACCAGGTCGCGTCGAGTTTGAACTGGTCCGTGCCGTCATGACCCTGCACCTTCACCGCGAGGTTCTGCTGCCGGAGGTAGGTGCCCACCTGACGGGTGGATTCCAGCGAGTAGCAGCCCGCGTCGGCCAGTCCGGTCACCACCCGCCAGTTCGCCGTGGGGAACGGCCTGGTCCCCGTCGGCCGGTTCGGGTTGTCCCCGGTGCTGATGGTCCCGTCGCCGACGACGTTGCCGGTCACGTAGAAGCCACGCCGCCCTTGGCCGGTGGCCATGAGCGACTGTGCCAGCGGCAGGAACTGCCCGTCCCGCAGGAACGCGGTGACTTCGGCGGGGGTGCCCCGCAGTGCCGCGTCGGCGGCTTGGACCAGCCGCGGCCGCAGCCGGGAGGTCTCGGCCTTCGCCCTGATGTCCCGTACCTTCTGGCGATCGGCCTCGTCGCGCGCGGCCTGTTCACGGGCGTTGTCCCGTTTGACCGCGTCGTGGACGCCGCGGTCGATGTACGCCCGCCACACGAGCCTGTCGCTGCTCTGCAGCGCGGCCAGCGCCGCGGCCCTGACCTCCGCGTGGACCGGATCGGCGAGCTGGACGGTCTTGAGCAGCTCGCGGATGAAGTCGTCGTCGGTGACGCCGAGCCACGCCGGGTTCAGCGTGATCGGGACGGCGTTGACCGCGTTGGTCCGCGCGAAGTCGGACTCCAGCTTCTTCGCGGCTTCTTCGTCCCGCTCGCGTTCGCGGGCGATGGCGTCGAGCTGATCCTGTGTGTGCAGGTCGTAGACCGCGGTGGTGATGAACGTCTTCCAGCCGGCTTCGTCCCCGCCCCAGGCTTCGAGCGCGCCGTTCTTCACCTTCGGACCGGCGGCGCGCTTCCAGACCTGATAGACGAAGTTCTGGTCGGTACCGTCGAGCATCGCGGCGTCCGCGGTGATCCCGACCCAGCGCGCCGCGTCCTCCCTGGCCTTCCTGGCCAGCGCGAGCGCGCGGTCACGCCTGATCTTCTCGTCGTGGTCGCGTTCGACGAATTCGTGGATCCCGGTGCGGATGAACGCCGACGCGTCGGCGACTTCTAGTTTGTAGACGCGGTACGCCTCGGTCCTGGTCAGCGGGTACTGCGCCGGGTCGGCCCGGTCGTACACGCGGAACACGAACGCCTTGTCGTCCAGTGAGGTCCAGTCGGCGGTGATCTCCTCACCGATGGCCGTGACGGCCCTGGCCTTTTCGAGAAGGCCGGCGGGCGGGACCTCCGACGCGGTGGCGCCGGTCGCACCTTCGGCGGCCGTCGGTGACACGATCGCGAGGTTTGCGGACAGGAAAACGGCAGCGGCCATCGCCGCGATCCCCAACGGGATCGATCTTCGATACATTTTCGGTTATCCCCAGTTTCCGAGATTCCCCCAGTGAAATCCCGGTCGAGGTTCACCTAACCGCTGATGTCCGATTCGCGCAAGATCCGCTTGGACGAGTCAGGAAATCACTCTTGTGGCGAGTGTCCGGACAGGAATTCTCAGGCGCCTTCGACGCCGATGTCGAACGCGGACTCGCTGTCGGCCTTCGAGTACGAGCGGAACGCGATATGCGTGACCGTGTTCAGCACGCCGGGGACCTTGCCGATCTTCGCCGGGATCAGATCCGCGAGGTCTTCGTGGGCCGCGACGCGGACCGAAGCGATCAGGTCGACGTCGCCCGCGCAGGAGTAGACCTCGCGGACGCCCTCGATGTCCGCGATCGCCTGTGCCGCCTCGGGGATGGCATCGGCCTCGACCTGGACCAGCACGATCGCGGTGATCACTACAGCGCCTCCTACGTCAATGAATCCAGTGCCGGAATCCTAGCCCGCCACCCGTTCCAGTGCCGTCGCGCTCGCCGCCAGGTCGAGCCACTCCTGCCAGCCGCCCGCGGCGGCGGGCTCCGCCCACGGATGCGTCGTGCGCACGAGCCGGACACCCGGGCGGGTCAGCCAGCGCAGGAGGATGCCGATCTCCTCGGGGATCGCGCCGAAGAGCGGGCCGGGTCCCGGGATCACCGTCTCCGCCGAGGCCACGAGCATCTCGACGACCGGCATCGGCGGCACCCCGCGCCGCGCGACACCCGCCGACGCGAGCCTGCCGTGCCGGATCACCGCCAGTTCCCAGCCGCCGTTCCCGTCCGGCCCGGCGGCGATCAGCTCCGGGATGCCCGCCAGCGCCGACTGCCGGTGCGCGCGGCCGACCGCGCGGATCAGCCCGGCCAGGTGATCGCGATGCTGGGCGGCCTGTTCGTAGTGTTCCGCCGCGGACAGCCGGGCCAGGTGATCGGCGGCGGCCCGCAGCGGACGTCCGTCCGTCCCGGCGATGAGCCCGGACACCGCCAGCACACTCGGCCGGTACGCCTCGACCGTCTGTTTCCCGGCGCACGGCGCCCCGCAGCGCCCGAGCTCGGCGAGGACACAAGGCGTTCCGTTCGGCGCGGTGGCCGAGATGCGCTGGGTGCACGTCCGCAGGCCCGAGGCGCCGGCGAGGGTGTCCGCGGCGGTCCGGGCGTCGGTCTGGGTGCGAAAGGGCCCCAGCATCCCGTCTCGCGGCATGCGGACCACCGACAGGCGGGGGAACGCCTCCTCGGTCAGCGCGACCCACCACGCGTGCCGTGGGTTCTTGGAACGGCGGTTGTACATCGGGCGGTGGGCGGCGATCAGCCGCAGCTCCCGGACGGCGGCCTCCAGCGCGTGCGCGCATTCCACCGCGTCGACCCGTTCGGCCAGCGCGACCATCTCCCGGATCCGGCCGCGGCTCTCCGAACCGGTGAAGTACTGCCGGACCCGGCGGCGCAGATCGGACGACGTCCCGACGTAGAGGACCTCGTCGCTCGGGCCGTGGAACAGGTAGACGCCGGGCCTCGACGGCAGATGCTCGGCCAGCGAGCGTTTGCGGCGCTGGGCGGCGGTCACCTCGGGCAGGTAGTCCAGCAGTTCCTCGAGAGTGTGGACGCCGAGGTTGCCCACCCGTTCCAGCAGGGCGTGCAGGACGTCGACGGTGGCGCGCGCGTCCGCGAGCGCGCGGTGGTTGGGCGTCGTGCGCGCGCCGAACAACGCGGCCAGCGCGGAAAGCCGGTAGCTGGGCGTCTCGTCACGGGAGATGACCCGGCGGGCGAGCCGGACCGTGCAGACGACGGCCGTCTTCGGCCAGTGGTAGCCGTGGCCTTCGCAGGCCGCGCGCATGAAGCCGGTGTCGAAGGCGGCGTTGTGCGCGACGAGCACGGCACCGGAGATGAACTCGAGGAAGGCGGGCAGCACGCGCTCGATGCGGGGAGCGTCGTAGACCATCGCGCCGGTGATGCCGGTGAGCTCGACGATCTGCGGCGGGATCGGCATCCCCGGATTGACGAAGGTGGCGAATTCGCCGACGACCTCGCCGGCGCGGATCTTGACCGCCCCGATCTCGGTGATCCCGTCCGGACCGGGTTTCGTCCCCGTGGTCTCCAGGTCGAATACGACGAAAGTGATGTCCCGCAAGGGAGTTCCCAGCTCGTCGAAGGCGAGTTGCGCCGCGCCGGGCCGCCGTCCGGTGTCCATGGTCGGGCACAGTAGGGGCGGGCACCGACAATCCCGGGGTGTCCCATCGAGCGCGCCCCGAGGGTATGGGGCCTACGCTGGAGCGATGCAACCGCAGCCCGCAGTGCCCGAATCGCCCGAGGACGCCATCGGCGGCCCCTCGGGTGTCGTGGCGTCCGCGGGCGCGCAGGAGCCGTCCGAAGAGGTGCCCGCCGAAGGCTGGACGTCCTTGCCGGAGACCGTACGCGAGCGGATCGCCGAGCTGGCGGCCGCCGCCGTCGGCAAGCTGCCGGTCGCCGACGTGCCGAGGCAGCTGCGCCCGGTCGCGAAGTTCGCCCCGGCGAAACGCGCGAAACTCGGCGGGACGGCGTTGCTCGCCGCGTTGGGGGAGTCTTCGCAGTTCCGGGTCGCCGTCACCGAATGGCTGCGCGACCACCGCAAGGACGCCCTCGACCCGAACGCCCCCGATTCCGTCGCCGCCGCGGCCGCCGCCGTGCTCCTCGGCGAGGCCGGCGCGGCCGGACGGGTCCGGCTGGTGGCGAAGAACGCCGAGGAGACGGCGTTGCGCGCCGAACGCGACGCCGCGCTGGCCCGCAACCAGCGGCTGGAGACCGAACTGGCCCAGCTGCGCGAAGAGTTGCGCGAGGCCAAGGAAATCGCCCGTGGTGCGCGGGGAGAACGCGACGCCGAGGTCGAGAAGCTGCTGAAGCGTTTGCGGGAACAAGGTGTCCAGCTGCGCCAGGCGAAGGACGCCGTCGCCGAGGCTCACGCTCGGATGGAGAGCGGAGGCGCTGAGAGCGCGGAGGAGATCAAGGCGCTGAAGGCCCAGCTGGACCGTGAGAGGCAGCGTGTCGCGGCGGAGCGGGCGCGGGCCGAGAAGGCCGTCACGGACGCCGAGATCGCCCGTCAGTCCGCCCGCGAGGCGCGTCAGGCCGACGAGGTCAGGCTCGGGCTGCTGCTGGACACGATCGAAGGCGCGGTCGGCGGGCTGCGCCGGGAACTTTCGGTGAGCGCGCGGGGGCAGCGACCGGCGGACATGGTCCGCGGCGCGACGTCGGGTATCGGGGCGGGCGGCAAGATCCAGGACGTCACCGGGCTCGACCGGCATCTCGCGCTGCCCAACGTGCACCTGATCGTCGACGGCTACAACGTCACGAAGACCGGATATCCGGAGCTGGCGCTGTCCGACCAGCGCGACCGGCTGATCCACCAGCTCTCCGCGCTCGCCGCGCGGACTTCGGCCGAGGTCACCGTGGTGTTCGACGGCGCCGGTGTGCTCTCCGTGCCCGCGGCGGTGCCGCGAGGGGTGCGGGTGCTGTTCTCCGAACGCGGTGTCCTCGCGGACGACGTCATCCGGTCCCTGGTCGCGGCGGAGCCGCCCGGGCGGCCGATGGTGGTCGCGAGCACGGACCGGGCGGTGGCGGACTCGGTGCGGCGCAAGGGCGCGCACCCGGTGCCTTCCGCGGTGCTGGTGTCGCGGCTCAGCCGGGTGTGAGGTGTGATCGCCACTTGAGCGATCGCGCGTCGAGTGGGCGTTGGGGCGCGTCTCGTGAGTGGTAAGGACGGTTAGAGCCAACGGTGTCTTGCGTACCTACCGGAGGTGGCTGCCGGTCGATCGCGTGTCCGTGAAGGCCTCCTTCCCTACGCTCAAGGTAGGGAAGGAGGCCTTCACGGACACCAGAACGCCGGCAACGGCAACGGCACGTTCAGGCTGGCCCAGGTCCCTCGTGAGTGGTAAGGACGGTTAGAACCGTCCTTACCACTCACGAGCAGGTCGGGCAGGTGACGCGTTCGGCCGTCGGTCGCCACCCCTCCCGCATGAGGACCATCCGCACCTCGGCCGCGACCTGGCACGGCGAATTCCGGACGTCCTGCCAGCCGTAGACCAGGCGTGCCCGGCCGGCGAGTTCGGCCGCGTTGTCCCGCCGACGGTCCCGGAACGCGACGGCGCCCATCGCGTGGGTGGCTCGCCCGTCCAGACGGACGGTCAGCGCCGCGCCTCGCGAGTCGTAGGTGACGTCCTCCCACAACGTCTTTCCGTCGACTTCGACCGCTGTCTGCCGGTCCCCCGGCGGCAGGCCGTGTCTTTCCTCGACCTGCTCCTTGAACTCCACTTCGAGTGCTGACATGAGACCTCCGGCCACCAGTTCGAGACCTCGCTGGATCTCGGCGCGGAAGCGGAAAGGCGGACGCATCGAGACGCAGTCCCGCATCGCGGAGACCGGGACTTTGCTCCGGCTGACAAGGTCGACGACGACGTTCACCGCGTCTCGTGCGTTGGCCTGGGAGGCCGCCAGATCGACGATCGTGTCCGTGGGTTTGGTACGCGGCGGCCATGCCTCGGCGGCGGAGTACGGGAGCGCTCGCGACCGGTGCACTTTCACCAGTGAAGGCTGGGAAATCGCGGAACTGGAATAGGGCACGGTGATCTCGATCGGCCCCTCCTGGACCGGCAGGAGGCGCCATTCCTCAGCCGCGGTGCGATGGCTCAGCACCGCGTGCCCGCCTCCGTAGCCGAGCGCGGCATGAATCCTGGCAGACCTCAGGAGAAGGCCTGTGAAAGTCGCGTAGACCCGCGGCAGAACACGCTGCCAGCGCCCTGCCTGCAAGTTCGCGACGATGTCGGCCTTGCTGTGTCCATAGGCCAGAAGCTGGGCCCTGGTCACGATGCCGTGCTGTTCCTGCAGGAGGACCGGCCAGCTCGGTCGTTGTTCGGCCGGGATGGCTTCTTCCGACCAGCGTTTGTGTAGGGGCACACGTCCACGGTGGCTGGGGAGGGAGGCCGAAAAGGAGGTACGGGCGAAAGTTGTGGATGGTGGGAGAGGTTGTGGACAACTCGGGCCTCGTGAGCGGTAAAGACGGTTAGAACCGTCTTTACCGCTCACGAGGCCCGAAACTGTCGGTGGTCGCTCTTAATGTGCACCTCACCACTGAAAGTGAGGAGTCCGAGATGCATGACAAGGCCATCGCCGACATAGCGGACATAGAGACGCTCGTCATCGATTGCGACCGGTGCGCGGTCCGCGGTGACGCATGTCATGACTGTGTCGTCAGCGTCCTCCTCGGCGCGCCGCCGGCGCTCGAATGGGACGCCGACGAACGGAAAGCGGTCGACGCGCTCGCGGAGGCGGGGATGATCCCGCGCCTCCGGATGGTCGCGATCGTGGAGCAGGAGCACCGGAAGTCGGCCTGAGACACGCCACTACCGGGACATTCGACGAGTGGTCGATCCGATCGGGTGAACGGTAGGTAGTCGCGACAGGTCCCAGGATGTAACGCCCGTCACATCTTTCCGCTCATGCTGGTCCGAAGGTGTTTCGGCGCATCACGGAGAGTTTTTGCGCCCGCCATGGTGGACGTCGTGCCCGCGGTTTCGTAACCTGTCCGAGATCTCGTGGCCGGAAGTCGTCGCCAGACGACGACACGGGATCGCCACCGAGGCAGCTTTGTCGGGGAGTTGCAGCAGAACCAGCCGTGCGTCAAACCTGTTGCGATAGCTCTCGGCCAGGCGCAAGGCGGGAACGCGGGGAACCGCGCGGGCCTCACGGCCGGCGTCGCGGCTCCGCGGAAGAGGGCCCCCGACCTCTTCGTCCCGGGTTCCGAGTCGGTGGCCGACAGCAAAGGAGACACGCGCGACCGTGCAGTCGCATCCAGTGAAGCGCGTGGTGTCAGGAGCTTTGGCCGCGGCCGCGGTGATCACCGCGGTGACCGTCGTCCAGGCCCCCGCCACTGCCGCCCCAGGCCCCGCCCTCCAACAACCCCCGTCCGGCTCGGACGCGCTCGCCAAGTACCGCGACCTCGCGGCACAGGCGGAGAAGGCGAACGAAGACCTCCTCAAGGCGAAGGACGACCTCGCCGCGAAGCAGAGCGAGCTCGACAAGGCGACCGCCGACGCCGCCGCCGCCAAGGAACTCGGTGTCAAGGCGGCCGGTGACGAGAAGACGTTCCAGGCCGAGGTGAACCGGTTCGCCGGTGCGTCCTTCACCAGCGGTGTGCAGCTGAACAAGCTGTCGTCGCTGCTGTCGGGCGCCTCGACCCAGGACTTCCTGGAGCGCTCCTCGGCGCTCGAGGTCCTCGCCGCGAACAAGAACACCGCCCTGAACAACCTGAGCGGTGCCGTCGCCCAGGCCGCGGCCGCGGCCAAGCAGGCGGCGGACGCGCAGAACGCGGCCACCGCCGCCCGTGACACGGCCGCCAAGCTGACCACGGACATCGAGGCGCGGCAGAAGACGCTGAACGACCAGCTCGCGGAGATCCAGCGGGCCAGCAACAACCTCAGCGCTTCGGACCGCAACGCCCAGAAGGACAAGGGCGGCGCGTTCCCCAACGTGCCCGCTCCGGGTCCCGCCGCGGCGACCGCCCTCTCGGCCGCGAAGAGCAAGCTCGGCAGCCCGTACGGCTGGGGCGACACCGGCCCGTCGTCCTTCGACTGCTCCGGTCTGATGCTCTGGGCGTACAAGCAGGCTGGGCTCACCCTTCCGCGGTCCAGCCGCCAGCAGTCGACCTTCGGCGCCGCGGTGCAGCGTTCGCAGCTCCAGCCGGGCGACCTGGTGTTCTACAACTCGCCGGTCTCGCACGTCGGCATGTACGTCGGCAACGGCATGATGGTGCACGCGCCGACCACCGGTGACGTCGTCAAGGTGTCGCCGCTGCAGAACAACTACGTCGGCGCCCGTCGCCCGACGGCCTGACGAACGACCGAAAACGGGGCGGTACCGCGCAGGCGGTGCCGCCCCTTTCGCGTGCCAGGGGCCAAGTAGCCTGCAGGGGTGCTGAGGACCCTGCTGGTGACCAACGACTTCCCGCCCCGGCCAGGCGGTATCCAGAACTACCTGAACTCGCTGGCCACCCGCCTGCCCGCGGACGACCTGGTCGTCTACGCGCCGTCCTGGGAATCGAGCACCGGCTCGCACGGCGAGTTCGACGCCGCCGCCCCCTTCGAGGTGGTGCGCCATCCGACGTCGCTGATGCTGCCGACCCCGGACGTCCTCAAACGGGCCAAGGAGATCATGCGTGCCCGCGACTGCGAGGCCGTCTGGTTCGGCGCCGCGGCGCCGCTGGCGTTGCTGGGGCATCCGCTGCGGTCGGCGGGCGCCCGCCGGGTGCTGGCGTCGACGCACGGCCACGAGGTCGGCTGGTCGATGCTGCCGGGCTCCCGGCAGGCGTTGCGGCGGATCGGCGACACCGTCGACGTGATCACCTACGTCAGCAAGTACACGCGCTCCCGGTTCTCGGCCGCCTTCGGCCCGATGGCGGGGCTGGAGATGCTCCCGTGCGGTGTCGACACCGCGCTCTACCGCCCGGATCCGGCCGCGGGCAAGGAGATCCGCGAGCGGCACGGGCTCGGCGACCGTCCGACGATCGTATGCGTTTCGCGGCTGGTCCCGCGCAAGGGCCAGGACATGCTGATCAAGATCCTGCCCGAACTCCGCAAACGGATCCCGGACGTGGCGCTGCTGCTCGTCGGCGGCGGCCCGTACCGCAAGACGCTCACCGGGCTCGTCGAGGCGCTGGGCGTCGAAGACAGCGTCGTCATCACCGGCTCGGTGCCGTGGAAGGAGCTGCCCGCGCACTACAACGCGGGTGACGTCTTCGCGATGCCGGCGCGGACGCGCGGGAAGGGGCTCGACGTCGAAGGCCTGGGCATCGTGTACCTGGAGGCCTCGGCGACCGGGCTGCCGGTCGTCGCCGGGAATTCCGGTGGCGCGCCGGAAACGGTGCTCGACGAGGTCACCGGGCACGTGGTCGACGGACGTGACGGGCAGCAGCTGCGGGAGACGCTGGCCGCGTTGCTGGCGGATCCGGTGCGGGCGCGGCGGATGGGGGCCGCGGGCCGCGAATGGGTCGGCGAGAACTGGCGCTGGGACACCATGGCGGGCAGGCTTTCCGGGCTGCTCGACGGCGACCCCGTCGCGGCGGTGCGCTGAGGAGTCAAGGTTCGTAGCGCGCCGGATGCTTCGGATCGTCGACGCGGATCACCACGTCGGACAACGCTGACGGGCCGACTTCCCGTTCGTAGCGTTCGTAGGCGGGGAGCGCCCATTCCTCGGGCACCCGCCGCTTGAGTGCCGCGGGCGAGAGCCACAGGTGCACGCTCAGGTCGAAAGGGAGCCCGGCGCCGAAGAGAAACTCACCGTCCAGCAGGACGACGCCGCCCTCGGGCAGTGTGACGCGTTCGGCACGCGTGGCGCGATCACGGACCGGGTCCCACAGCGACGGGAGAACCAGGCCGCTGCCGTCTTCGGCGAGCGGGTCCAGCACCTCGCGGCGCAGGGCGCCGAGGTCGAGCCAGTCGCTGTAGCGAGAATCCGGGTCCTCCTTGCCGCGTTCGAAGCGCAGCGAGGCCGGCCTGAGGAAGTCGTTCGCCGAGATCCGCAACGCCGCGTGACCGGCGATCCGCAGGGGATCGACCAGGGCGTCGGCGAGTTCTGTGGTGTTGGTCGCACCGGCCGCGCCGTCGATCGCGACCGCGATCCGGCGGCGGCCCGTGATCGCCGTGATGCGCTGGGTCAATTCGGAGACCAGCAGAGCGGGGGAAATCGGACGGTAGCGCACAGACAGAGATCCTCCACCCGGACCGGTGACTGTCGCACGGTACACCCGATGGGATGATGGCCCGGTGGTAAAAGCAACGGCCAAAACAGCCGGAAGTGGTTGGCAGGTAGGCGTTTCCCAGACGGTGCCGTTCACCAGCACCCAGGTCTGGGACTTCCTGGTCGGACGCGAGGGCGTGGGGATCTGGCTCGGCCCGGGCGCCGAGCTCGGCACCGAGCTGGGCGCGGCGTACGAGACGGCGAACGGGACGACCGGCGAGATCCGCGGCCGGTCCGAGGGCGACAAGCTCCGGCTGACCTGGCGACCGAAGGACTGGGACCACGACTCGACCCTGCAGATCACGGTGAGCGGCACCGAGCAGAAGACCACGCTCCGGTTCCACCAGGAATGGCTCGCGGGCGCCGACGAGCGCGAGGAACAGCGGGCATACTGGACGGAAGTGACCGAGCGAGTGGTGGCCGCGCTGGCCGAACGCTGACCCGCGCGCCGGGGGAGGCGTACCGATGGGGGCAGCCGAAAGCGTACGCAACCTGGCCGAGGATCTCGTCCAGGAACCACACCGGGTCTCCGAGCTGTTGCGAGCGGAAGGCCCGGCCCGCAAGGTGCGGATGCCGCGCGGTCTGGACGTCTGGATCGTCACCGGATACGCCGAGGCCCGCGCGCTCCTTTCGGATTCCCGCGTGGGCAAGGATCCGGCGGCCATCCGGCGGCTCTTCGACCGGGACGGCTTCGAATCCGCGGCCGACAACGCCGTACGCGCGCTCGGCGGGCACATGCTCAACTCGGACCCGCCGGACCACACCCGGCTGCGCAAACTGGTCAACCAGGCCTTCACTTCGCATACCGTTTCCCGGCTGCGGCCCAGGATCGAGCAGATCACCGCGGAACTGCTGGACGGCATCGGCGACGCGGAGCGTGCCGACCTGCTTCCCGCTTTCGCGGTTCCGCTGCCGATCCGGGTGATCTGCGAGTTGCTCGGCGTCCACGCGGGCGACCAGCCGGCGTTCGCGACGTGGTCGAACACGATGGTCGCCTGGTCGACGCCGGAGGAACTCCAAGCCGCGGCGGCGAAGATGCACGCGTATCTCGTGGACCTCATCGAGGAAAAGCGCGCCGAACCCGCCGATGACCTGCTTTCGGGCCTGATCCACGCCAGCGACGAAGGCGATTCGCTCTCTGCGGAGGAATTGCTGGCCATGGCGTTCCTGCTGCTGGTGGCGGGGTTCGAGACGACGGTCAACCTGATCGCGAACAGCGTTTTCGCGCTGCTGCGCGAGCCGGACCAGCTGGCCGCGCTCCGTGCCGATCCCGCCCTGCTGCCCGGCGCGGTCGAGGAGTTCCTGCGCTACGACGGCGCGATCCACCTGGCGACCATCCGGTTCACCCGTGAACCCGTCCCGGTCGGTGACGTCGAGATCCCGGCGGGTGAATTCGTGCTCGTCTCCCTGCTCGGCGCGAACCGTGACGCCGGGCGGTTCGAAGACCCGCACCGGCTGGACGTCACGCGGTCGGCGACGGGGCATCTCGCGTTCGGACACGGTATCCATTACTGCGTCGGTGCCCCGCTGGCCCGGTTGGAGGCCGAGATCGCGTTGCGCGGGCTGCTGGACCGGTTCCCGGCGCTGAGCCTGGACGCCGAGCCGGAAACCTTGCGGTGGCGGGAAAGCACCCTCGTCCACGGGCTGGAAACCCTCCCTGTGCACCTGCGCTGAGGAGAGGGTGTCGTAGGGTCGCCGGATGGACGCCGCCGAACTCCTCGCGCTCGACGCGGAACACGTCTGGCACCCGTACGGACCGATGCCGAGCACGATCGATTCCCTGCTCGTGCGGGAGGCGAGCGGGGTCCGGCTCACCCTCGACGACGGCCGTGAACTGGTCGACGGCATGTCGTCCTGGTGGGCGGCGATCCACGGCTACCGGAACCCGGTGCTGGACGCGGCGCTGGCCGAGCAGGCGGGCCGGATGAGCCACGTGATGTTCGGCGGGCTCACCCACGAACCGGCGATCAGGCTGGCGAAGACGCTGGTCGACCTCGCACCGGAGGGCTTGCGGCACGTCTTCCTGTGCGACTCGGGGTCGGTGTCGGTCGAGGTCGCCGTCAAGATGTGCCTGCAGTACTGGCAGTCGTTGGGGCGCAAGGAAAAGCGGCGCCTGATGACCTGGCGCGGCGGTTACCACGGCGACACGTTCACGCCGATGAGCGTCTGCGATCCCGAGGGCGGGATGCACTCGCTGTGGCGCGGGATCCTGCCGGACCAGCTGTTCCTGCCCAAACCGCCCGGCGGTTTCGCCGACGAGCCGGATCCGGCGTACCTCGAACTGCTCGCGACCGAGATCGGGCGGCACGCGGGCGAGCTGGCCGCGGTCATCGTCGAGCCGGTCGTGCAGGGCGCCGGCGGGATGCGGTTCCACCCGCCCGCGTACCTGCGCGCGCTGCGCGAGATCACCGAGGCCAACGACGTCCTGCTCGTCTTCGACGAGATCGCCACCGGTTTCGGCCGCACCGGCACGATGTTCGCCGCCGAGCACGCCGGCGTCACGCCGGACGTCCTGTGCCTCGGCAAGGCGCTGACCGGTGGTTACCTCACGATGGCGGCGGCGTTGTGCACGCCGGAGATCGCCGACGGGATCTCGCGCGGTGAGCTGCCGGTGCTGGCGCACGGCCCGACGTTCATGGCGAACCCGTTGTCCTCGGCCGTCGCCAACGCCTCGCTGGGGATCCTGGCCGAAGGCGGCTGGAAGTCCGACGTCCCGCGGATCGAGGCGGCGCTGAAGGCCGGGCTCGAACCGGCTCGCGAGCTGCCCGCGGTCGCCGACGTGCGAGTGCTCGGCGCCATCGGCGTGGTGGAGCTGGACCATCCCGTGGACATGGCGGTGGCGACCGAGATCCTCACCGCGAACGGGGTCTGGCTGCGCCCGTTCCGGAACCTGATCTACACGATGCCGCCTTACATCTCCGAGGCGGACGACCTCGCCGCGATCACCTCCGCAATGGTCTCCGCCGCACAAAAAGCGTAAAACGGCGAAATTCAACCCAAAGAGTGTGACTGCGGCCACAGCAAACCGGAGAGGCCACGCTGGGTACAGAGCGTGGTCGCGAGTTGATCTTGGTCAAGCGAACGGGCGAGTCCGATCGAGGTCCAACTCGGGTGCTTTGTCGTGAAAGCGTGATATGTCCTAGTTCCCCAGCGCACAAGCAAACCTGAGAAACCTTTGCGTAGCGGACTTTTGCGCGCCGATCGGGTTTCCTGCCCCCATGATCGACATCGTTGGTGACGAGCACGACACCGGACCTCCGGGCCGCCGCAATCCCGCATCGACCCTCCTGAAGAACCTCCGCCACGACCTCCCGGCTTCGGTCGTCGTCTTCCTCGTGGCAGTCCCGCTTTCCCTCGGCGTCGCACACGCCGCCGGCGCACCCTTGCTCGCCGGCCTCATCTCCGCCGTCGTCGGCGGAATCGTCGCGAGCCTCTTCGGCGCCTCCGTTCTGCAAGTCAGCGGTCCCTCCGCCGCGTTGACCATCGTCATCGCGGAGACCATCGCCACCTTCGGCTGGGCCGCCACCTGCGCGATCACCGCCGGGGCGGGCCTGGTCCAGATCCTCTTCGGCGTCTGCCGCGTCGCGCGGGCGAGCTTGGTGATCTCACCTGCCATCGTGCACGGCCTGCTCGCCGGGATCGGCCTGATCCTGGTCCTCGGCCAGCTGCACGTCGTGCTCGGTGGCACGCCGCGGAGTTCCGCGATCGAGAACGTCCTCGCGCTGCCGGGCCGGATCGTCGGGCACCACGACCAGGCCGCGCTGATCGGTGTCGTCACCGTCGGTGTTCTGCTGGCCTGGACGCGGATGCCGCGTTCGGTGCGCCGCGTCCCCGGCCCGCTCGCCGCCGTCGCGCTGGCGACCGGCCTTTCCGTCGCGGCCGGGATGGACCTGCCGCGCGTCGACCTCCCGAACGGCTTGCCAGGGCTGGGTTTCGTCCCCGAGGCGCCGTCCGGGTCCTGGGCCGCGATCATCGCCGCCGTCCTCTCCATCGCGCTCATCGCCAGCCTGGAGAGCCTGCTTTCCGCCGTCGCCATCGACAAACTCCGCGACGGGCCGCGCACCGACCTCAACCGCGAACTGATCGGACAAGGCCTGGCGAACGCCGCTTCCGGGTCGCTCGGCGGATTCCCGGTCACCGGCGTCGTCGTGCGCACCATGACCAACTTCGAAGCGGGCGCCCGCACCCGGATGTCGGCGATCCTGCACAGCGTCTGGATCCTCGGCTGCTGCCTGTTCCTGGCGGGCGCGCTGCGGCTGATCCCGCTCGCCGCGCTCGCCGGTCTCCTCGTCTACGTCGGCGCCAAACTGGTCAACCTCGCCAACCTCCGTGAAGTCCGCCGCCACGGTGACGTGCCGGTCTACCTCGCGACTCTGCTCGGCGCGGTCGCGGTCAACCTGCTCACCGGTGTCGCCGCGGGGATCGTGGTGGCGCTCGCGCTGATGCTGCGCCGGATGCTGTTCTCCGGGATCCACGTCGAACGGGACGGCCCGCGGATCCGCGTCGTCATCGAAGGGGCGCTCACTTTCCTTTCCGTGCCAAGGCTTACGACCGTCCTGGCCGAAGTCCCCGAAGATTCGGAAGTCACGCTCGAACTGTTCGTCGACTACCTCGACCACGCCGCTTTCGATTGCCTGCGCGGCTGGCAGCGCGCGTACGAACGCGCAGGGGGAACCGTGATCGTCGACGAGATCGGGCATCCGTGGTTCGGGCGCGGGAAGGCGGGCGTCCCGACCGTGCGCCGCGGCGTCGCCTCTCGCGTGGTGCCGCGATGGCTCGCGCCGTGGTCGCAATGGCAGGCCGAACATCTCGAACTGCCGAGCCAGCGCGGCGGCAGCGTTCCGTTGTGCCGTGGCGCTTCGGAGTTCCAGCGGCGGACGGCGCCGCTGCTGCGGAGCACGTGGGACGGACTGGCGAACGGGCAACGGCCGCACACGTTGTTCGTCACCTGTGGCGACGCGCGGATCGTGCCGAACCTGATCACCACCAGCGGGCCGGGAGACCTGTTCACCGTGCGGAACATCGGAAATCTCGTCCCGCACGCCGGCGCCGAAGCGGATTTCTCGGTGGGGGCGGCGATCGAGTACGCCGTCGGGCTGTTGCGGGTGCGGGAAGTGGTGGTGTGCGGGCATTCCGGCTGCGGGGCGATGAAGGCGCTGCTCGGTGACGCGCCCGCCGGTCTCACGCGCCTCGGTGGCTGGCTGCGCCACGGCGAGGCGACGGTGCGGCGAAGGGAAAGCGAAGGGCCGGTGCTGCTCGACGGTGTCCATCCCGGCTACGAGGCGGACCTGCTCGCGTTGCACAACGTGGTGCAGCAACTGGAAAACCTGCGCTCGTACCCGGTGGTGGAAGCCGCGCTGGCGCGTGGCGAACTCCGGCTGACGGGGATGTACTTCGACGTCGGGAAGGCGAACGTGTACCTGCTCGACGAGGCGCTGCGGTCGTTCACTTCGGCGGCGACGCCGGTCAAGTCCTGAGCTTGCTGGGGTCGTGAGTGGCGATTCGGGTCAGGGCCGAGAGCGTCTTGGGTGCCTACTGGATTTGGCTGGGGCTGATCATGTGTCCGTGAAGGCCTCCTTGCCTACCCTGAGGGTAGTGAAGGAGGCCTTCACGGACCTTCAGGGTCGCTGCTCTCGTCCCAGGTACACCAGTGACCGCGGCGGGCACAGCGGCCCGCGTGTGAAGGACCCCTTCCCTCGACTCAGCCGAGGGAACTCGACCTTCAGGTACTTCAGGCGGGCACGGGCGCAGGTGCCGAGTGGGTCACCGGGGTCGTGAGTGGCGATTCGGGTTAGAACCCGAATCGCCACTCACGACCAACCCGACCCACCACGGTCCGGCGCTTGGTCATTGGCCGGGCGGCCGACCGATACATCCCAGGATTCGGGAGTCCGTAAGGCTTTTCGCAACGAGCGAGACATCTCCGGGCAACGAAACGGGCCGAAAGTGGGCCACACCACTCTCCTGTGGGGTGATATTCACTCGATAGGGTGGTGCATATCGGACAATTCACCAGTTTCCTGGTGATCATGATGGTGATCATCAAAAAGCCCCTCGCCGTGCTCCGGTACGACCTGCCCGCCTCGTTGGTGGTGTTCCTCGTCGCCGTCCCGCTTTCACTCGGGATCGCTCTCGCCTCAGGGGCGCCGATCGTCGCGGGGTTGATCGCCGCCGTGGTGGGAGGTGTGGTCGCCGGAGCCCTCGGCGGCTCACCGCTTCAGGTCAGTGGTCCGGCCGCCGGGTTGACGGTGATCATGGCCGAAACCATCGCGACCTTCGGCTGGGCGACCACCTGCGCGATCACCGTCACCGCGGGCGCGCTTCAGATCCTGCTCGGGCTGAGCCGCATCGCCCGCGCGGCGCTCGCGATCTCGCCCGCCATCGTCCACGGCATGCTCGCCGGTATCGGCGTCACGATCGTCCTCGGCCAGCTCCATGTCGTACTGGGCGGAACGGCCCAGAGTTCGGCGCTCAAGAACATCGCCGAACTGCCCGCGCAGATCGTCGGCCACCACGACACCGCCGCGTTGATCGGCGTGCTCACCATCGGCGTCCTGCTGCTGTGGCCGCGGCTTCCCGAGTCCGTCCGCAAGGTGCCCGGCCCGCTCGCCGCGATCGCGCTGGTGACCGTGCTGTCCGTCGCCGCCGGGATGACCCTGCCCCGCGTCGACCTGCCGGGTGATCTGCTCAACATCCGCTTCGCGCCGGAATTCCCGGACGCGGGCTGGGGCGCCTTCGCCGTCGCGGTCATCACCATCGCGCTGATCGCCAGCGTGGAAAGCCTGCTGTCGGCGGTCGCCGTCGACAAGATGCACACCGGGCCGCGGTCGAACCTCGACCGCGAGCTCATCGGGCAGGGCGCCGCGAACATGACTTCCGGCGCGCTGGGCGGCCTCCCGGTCACCGGCGTGATCGTCCGCAGCTCCACGAACGTCGCCGCCGGCGCCCGCACCCGCGTGTCCGCGATACTGCACGGCGTCTGGATCCTGGTGTTCGTCGCCGCGTTCGCCGGGCTGATCCAGAACATCCCGCTCGCCGCGCTGGCCGGCCTGCTCGTCCACGTCGGCGCGAAACTGGTGAACCCCGGACACATGAGGCAGGTCCTCAAACACGGCGACCTGGGGCTGTACCTCGTGACGCTCGCCGGGGTCGTCGTCTTCGACCTGCTCACCGGCGTCCTGCTCGGGATCGCGCTTTCGGTACTGCTGATGCTGCGCCGCACGGTGTGGTCCGGGATCCACGCCGAACGCGACGGCGACGATTGGCGCGTCGTCGTCGAGGGCGTCCTGACGTTCCTTTCGGTGCCGAGGCTCAGCCGGGTGCTCGCGACCGTGCCCGACGGCGCGAAGGTGACCCTGGAGCTGGTCGTCGACTACCTCGACCACGCCGCCTTCGAAAGCCTGTCGAACTGGCAGCAGGCGCACGAACGCTCCGGCGGGCAGGTGACCGTCGACGAGATCGGGCATCCGTGGTTCGCCAACGGCAAATCCGGTGATCCCACGCTGACCAGGACGGCCGCGATGCGTTCGGTACCGCGGTTCCTCGCGCCATGGTCGGACTGGCAGGCCAAGGACATCGAGGTGCCCGGCCAGCGTGGCGGGCCCACCCTGCGCGGGGCGACCGAGTTCCAGCGGCGCACCGCCGCGCTCATGCAGCCCGCGCTCAGCAAACTGGCGGGTGGCCAGTCGCCGCACACGCTGTTCATCACCTGCGGTGACGCGCGGATCGTGCCGAACATGATCACCACGAGCGGTCCCGGCGATCTGTTCACCGTCCGCAACATCGGGAACCTGGTGCCCGCCCGCCGGGCCGACCCGTCGATGGGCGCCACCGTCGAGTTCGCGGTCGGGGTGCTGAAGGTGCGCGAGATCGTGGTCTGCGGGCATTCCGGCTGCGGCGCGATGCAGGCGCTGGCCACCGGCGCCCCGGACGGCGCGCCGATGCTGGCTTCGTGGCTGCGGCACGCCGAGCCGAGCGCGAACCGCAAGGTGGCGGTGACCCTCGACGGCGAACGCCCGGAATCCGAGGTCAACCGGCTGGCCCTGCAGAACGTGCTGCAGCAGCTGGAGCACCTGCGCCACTACCCGCTGATCGCCGAGGCGGAGGCACGCGGCGAACTGCATCTGACCGGGATGTACTTCGACGTCGGGGCGGCGCAGGTCTACCTGTCCGACGACGAGAGCCCGGCGTTCACGCCGGTCGGTGCCGTCGCGGCGGTGCCCGAACAGGGGAGCTGACGGTCCCGTTCAGCGTTCCTTCACTCCGACCCACTAGATTCAACGCACGTGAGCATGCTGGTCATGACCGGCACCGGTACGGGTGTCGGCAAGACGATCTCCACCGCCGCCATCGCCGCTCTGGCCGCCGGTCAGGGCCAGCGTGTCGCCGTGCTGAAACCGGCGCAGACCGGAGTGGGCCCGGACGAACCGGGCGACCTCGCCGACGTGCTGCGGCTCGCCGGTCCGGTCACCACCCGTGAGCTGCGGAGATATCCGGATCCGCTGTCGCCGGAGGCGGCGGCCAGGCTCTCGGGACTGCCGACGCTGGGCCCGAGCGAGATCGCCGCCGCGGCGAGCGACCTCAACGGCGAGCACGACCTCACGCTCATCGAGGGCGCGGGCGGCCTGCTGGTCCGTTTCGACGCCGACGGGGCCACGCTGGCCGACGTCGCGTGGTCGCTGGGCGCGCTGGTCATCATCGTCGCCGAGGCCGGGCTGGGCACGCTCAACGCGACCGCGCTGACCGCCGAGGTCGCCACCAAACGCGGGCTCACCGTGGCCGGGGTGATCATCGGTTCGTGGCCGGACGAGCCGGATCTGGCGGCGGTGTCGAACCTGCGGGACCTGCCGGTCGCCGCCGGCGCCCCGCTGCTGGGCGTGCTGCCCGCCGGGCTGGGCACGGCCGGGCCCGAGGAGTTCGCCGACCGGGCCAAAGCCGGGCTCTCGCCGTGGTTCGGCGGGGAGTTCGACCCGGAATGCTTCGTCGGCCGCGCGTCGGCGCAGAAGTGACCTGCGTCGCTGTGGCCGAGGCCCCCGGTCGTGCACGATGATGTGCCTTTGCTTCACCGCCCCACCCCGAACAGGAGCCGCCTCGTGACCACTGCCCCGGAGACCGTCGACATCCTCGCCGTGGCGCGTGACCAGGTCCTCGAGCGTGGTGTCGGGCTCAGCGAAGAGCAGATCCTCGAGGTCCTGCGGCTCGGCGACGATCACCTGACCGACCTGCTGGCCCTGGCCCACGAGGTCCGGATGCGCTGGTGCGGCCCCGAGGTCGAGGTCGAGGGCATCATCAGCCTCAAGACCGGCGGCTGCCCGGAGGACTGCCACTTCTGCTCGCAGTCGGGCCGCTTCCCGACGCCGGTGCGGTCGGCGTGGCTGGACATCCCCGGCCTGGTCAAGGCCGCCCGCCAGACCGCCGAGACCGGCGCGACCGAGTTCTGCATCGTCGCCGCCGTCCGCGGCCCCGACAAGCGGCTGCTCTCGCAGGTCCGCGAGGGGATCAAGGCCATCCGCGAGGACGGCAACGACATCCAGATCGCCTGCTCGCTCGGCATGCTCACCCAGGAGCAGGTCGACGAGCTCGTCGAGATGGGCGTGCACCGCTACAACCACAACCTGGAGACCGCGCGCTCGCATTTCGCGAACGTCGTCACCACGCATACGTGGGAAGAGCGCTGGGAGACCCTGCGCATGATCCGCGAGGCGGGCATGGAGGTCTGCTGCGGCGGCATCATCGGCATGGGGGAGAGCATCGAGCAGCGCGCAGAGTTCGCCGCGCAGCTGGCCGAGCTGAACCCGGACGAGTG
Source organism: Amycolatopsis sp. NPDC043887 (assembly GCF_056435665.1). Lineage (NCBI taxonomy): Bacteria > Bacillati > Actinomycetota > Actinomycetes > Pseudonocardiales > Pseudonocardiaceae > Amycolatopsis > Amycolatopsis sp. NPDC043887. The sequence goes on along the minus strand of NZ_JBWKEB010000013.1, from coordinate 195,891 downwards.
CACGATGAACTTCCTCATCCCGCAGCCGGGTACGCCGTACGAGGGATACGAGGTCGTCGAAGGCAAGGACGCGCTGCGCACCGTGGCCGCGTTCCGGCTGGCGATGCCCCGCCCGCTGCTCCGCTTCTCCGGCGGCCGTGAGCTGACCTTCGGCGACCTGGGCACCAAGCAGGGGATGCTCGGCGGCATCAACGCGATCATCGTCGGCAACTACCTGACCAACCTCGGCCGCCCGGCCACGGCGGACCTGGCGATGCTCGACGAGCTGAAGATGCCGGTGAAGGCCATCAGTGACGTCCTCTGACCGACCGGCGTTCTGCGTCCACTGTGGACAGCCGTCCGACGGTGGCGCGGAACATCCCGCCTGCCACAACCCGAGAACGGCGCTCGAACCGCCGCGCTACTGCACGTACTGCGCGCGGCGGATGGTCGTCCAGATCACCCCGGTCGGCTGGACGGCCCGGTGCAGCCGTCACGGCGAACTCGCCGGCTGACTTCGCCCATTTCGTCCTCTGAATGCGGTGGTTGCGCGTGCAACCACCGCATTCAGAGGACGAAACGCGGTGGAGGCGCGTGCGCTGGGGGCGTCATTGGTTACGCTCTGCACAAGCAGCACGAGGGAGGAGTCCGGGGTTGGGCGAGACGACCGGTAAACCGGCGCACCTGTCTTCCAGCGTGCCCGACCCCTGGTCGGTGCCCGTGCTGCCGAGGCCGCGCCGTCCGTACCCCAAGGTCGTCGTCAAGGCCGATCTGCTGCCGGCGGTCAGCGTCCTGTCCACGGCGGGGCTGCTCGGCTTCCCGCTGGCCTGGCTGTGGTCGAGGCTCGCGCCGCCCCAGCGGATGCGCGTGATCAACGACCGCGGCACCCTCGCCCCGCTGGAACTGGAAAGCTGGCACCGCTTCGACGACCTGGCCGTCTACGGTTTCCTCGCGCTCGGCGCCGGGCTGCTGATCGGCATCGTGACCTGGCTTCTTCGGGAGCGCCGCGGCCCGGTCGTGCTGATCGCCGCGACCGGCGGCGCGACCCTCGCGGGCTGGCTGGGGACGACGATGGGCGTCGCGTTCGCCAACTGCCGTTACGAGATCGCCGCGGCGCCCGCCGTCGGCGACGTCATCGCGAAGGCGCCGCAGATCGAATCCCCGTGGATCATGCTCGCCGCGCCGTTGATGACCACGCTGGCGTACACGTTGCTGACCGCGTGGAACGGACGGGAAGACCTGGGCCGCCGCCTCGGCTGACGAATTTCCTCTAGGGTGGGCGGCAACTTCTCTAGGGGGCTTTCTTGACCGACGACATCGAGGTTTCCCGGCACAACGCCGTCCGCTTCCCGGGTATCAGCCCGCGCGCCTACGAACACCCCGTCGACCGCGGCGCACTGGCCACGCTGCGCGCCGTTCCCGGGTTCGCTCAGGTCGTGAAGGCGGTTTCGGGCTTCTACGCCGAACGCGGGGAGCGGCTGATGGCGCTCGCGTCCGCGATCAGGGTCGGCCCGAAGCAGTATCCGGAACTGGACAAGCTGCGCAACGAATGCGCCGAAACGCTCGACCTCGACCGCGTGCCGAACCTGTTCGTCGCCCGCAGCCCCGAGGTCAACGCGCAGACGATCGGCATGGACGAGCCGTTCATCGTGCTCAACACCGCGGCCGTCGAGGCGATGGACCTCGCGTCGCTGCGGTTCGTGATCGGGCATGAGATGGGGCATGTGCTTTCCGGGCACGCGGTGTACCGCACGATCATGATCCGGCTGATCGGCCTGCAGATGTCGATGTCGTGGACGCCGGTGAGCGCGATCGGCATCCGCGTCGTCATCGCGGCGCTGCGCGAGTGGTATCGCAAGGCCGAACTGTCCTGCGACCGCGCCGGGCTGCTGTGCTCCCAGGACCCGACGGCGGCGCTGCGCTCGCAGATCCTGGTCGCGGGCGGGATCGACCCGTCGAAGATCGACATCCCGGCCTTCCTGCAGCAGGCGGCGGAATACGAGTCGGTCGAGGACATCCGGGACAGCTACCTGAAGCTGCGCTACGTCGAGACGATGTCGCATCCGCTGGCCGTCGTGCGCGCCGCGCAACTGCAGAAGTGGGCCGCGTCGGAGGAGTACCGGGGGATCCTGGCCGGCGAGTACCCGCGCCGCGACGAGGACGCGCCCTCGTCCAACTGGACCGACGACCTGAAGTCGGCCGCGAAGTCGTACAAGGACTCCTGGAACAGCTCGGCCGACCCGTTGACCAAGGTTTTCAGCGACGTCGGCGAGGCGGTGTCCGGGGCGGCGGGCAAGGTGTGGAGCAAGTTCGGGTCCGAGAAGGGGCCGGAGTCCGGTAAGTAGTGGGTCTCGTGAGTGGTAAGGATGGTTAGAACCGTCCTTACCACTCACGAGGTCCGCTCAGTTCAGGTTCGAGGGGCGCGTGAACTCGCCGAGTTCCCCTGGCGGCATCGGGACCGCGCCGAGCGTGCTGAGGAACCCGGCCTCCCGCGTCAGCAGCCGGCACGCGATCCGCAGCCGCCGCAGCGGGTTGGTCTCCTCCAGCAGACGCTGCCGGTCCTCCAGCGGGAGCAGGCAGTCCGCGGTGAGCCGGTACGCGAGTGCCGCGATGTCACCGTCGTCGGGCGGCGTCGTCCAGTCGTCGGCGTCCCAGGCGGATTCGCAGTAGCGCCGGTGCGCGGCCTTCGCGACGTCGGCGAGCCTGGTCACGGTGTCGCCGTGCACCGTGGCGACCTTGTCGTCGGGCACCCACTCGACCGAGCCGATCAGGTACGGCGCGGAAACACGGTCGATCTCGAGCAGGCGGAACCGGCGCCGCGCGGTGGTGACGACGTCGAATCTGCCGTCCGGCAGCCGTTTCGCCTCGCGCAGCACCGTGCTGCAGCCGAACTCGTGGACGTGCTCCGGCCCGCTGACCTCCCTGACCATCGCCGAACGCAGGGCGACGACCCCGAACTCGCGGTCCGGGACGACCTCGCCGACGAGGTCGGCCATCAGCTGCCGGTACCGCGGTTCGAAGATGTGCAACGGAAGGTGTGTTCCGGGCAGCAGCACGGTCTGTAGCGGGAACAGCGGCAAGATCGCCTTCCCGGTGGACTCCTCGCTCGGCTCGGTCACCCGTTCAAGGTACGGGGACCGGGAGGACTTCGCAGGACGGTCACTTCCCGGTGGGCGGGCGGAAGACCGCGAACGGGTCGGTGATCTGCATCCCCTTGCCCGCGAAGGAGAAGAGTGCCGCCGGACGTCCGCCGCTGCGCCCGGGTGGGGCGGTGTGCCCGGTGGGGACGAGCAGCCCGCGCCGGGACAGCACCCGCTGCAGGTTCGTCGCGGACACCCGGTAACCCAGCGCAGCCGAATACAGGCCCCGCAACGCCGATACGGTGAACTCTTCCGGGGCGAGCGCGAACCCGAGATTCGTGTAGCAGAGCTTCGAGCGCAGCCGGTCCCGCGCGCGCAGCACGATGGACTCGTGGTCGAACGCCGTCCGCGGCAGCTCGGAAACGTCGTGCCACTCGGTGTCTTCGGGGACCTCGGGGTCCACATCGGACGGTACGAGGCCGAGGAACGCCGTCGCGACCACGCGGGGTCCCGGCACCCGGTCCGGCGCGCTGAAGACCGCCAGTTGCTCCACATGCTTCAACTGGCGTACGTCGACCTTCTCCGCGAGCTGCCGCCGGATGGACGCCTCGACGTCTTCATCCGGGCGAAGCCTGCCGCCGGGAAGGGACCAGCGGCCCAGATGCGGATCGAGCGCGCGCCGCCACAGCAGGACCCGGAGTGTGTCGGAGCGCACTTGCAGGACCGCTCCCAAAACCTCGTGGGCGAGGGGGGTCTGGGTGTTAAGATGACTTCGCACGGTTTTCGATTGTAAGGCGAAAACCGGAGATCGGTCCAGGAGGGCCAGAACGATGACGAGCACCCTGCAGAACGACCTGACCCCGTACGGCGGAGTTGTCGCCGACGCTGCTTGGGCGGAGGAGGTGCGGAGTCTCGCTCGCAAGCGTGACGCCGTCCTGCTCGCGCACAACTACCAGGTCCCCGAGATCCAGGACATCGCCGACTTCACCGGCGACTCCCTCGCGCTCAGCCGCATCGCGGCGAGCAGCGACGCGTCCACCATCGTCTTCTGTGGCGTGCACTTCATGGCCGAGACGGCGAAGATCCTGGCGCCGGAGAAGACGGTCCTGATCCCGGACGCGCGGGCGGGCTGCTCCCTCGCGGACTCGATCACCGGCGACCAGCTGCGTGCTTGGAAGGCCGAGCACCCGGGCGCGGTCGTCGTGTCGTACGTGAACACCACGGCCGAGGTCAAGGCGGAGACCGACATCTGCTGCACCTCGTCGAACGCCGTCGACGTGGTCGCCTCCATCCCCGCTGACCAGGAGGTTCTCTTTCTGCCGGACCAGTTCCTCGGTGCGCACGTCAAACGCGTGACCGGCCGGGAGAACATGCACATCTGGGCCGGGGAGTGCCACGTGCACGCCGGGATCAACGGCGCCGAACTGGCCGAGCGTGCCTCGGAGAACCCGGACGCCGACCTGTTCATCCACCCGGAATGCGGCTGCGCGACCTCGGCGCTGTACCTCGCCGGCGAGGGCGCCGTCGCACCCGAGCGGGTCAAGATCCTCTCGACCGGCGACATGGTCCACGCCGCCCGCGACACCAAGGCGAAGTCGGTGCTCGTGGCCACCGAGATCGGGATGATCCACCAGCTGCGGAAGGCCGCGCCGGAGATCGACTTCCGCGCGGTGAACGACCGGGCCTCCTGCCGGTACATGAAGATGATCACGCCGGCGGCCCTGCTGCGGTCGCTGCGCGAGGGAGCCGACGAGGTCCACGTCGACGCCGAGACCGCCGCCCGTGCCCGCGCTTCCGTGCAGCGCATGATCGAGATCGGGCAGCCTGGCGGCGGAGAATGACCGACTCGGTTACCGCTCTTCAAGCGAAAACCCACCCGGTCTGGGAGGCCGCCGCCGATCTCGTGGTGATCGGCAGCGGCGTGGCCGGGCTGACCGCGGCGCTGCGCGCACAGGAGCTCGGCCTGCACGTCCTGGTGGTCACCAAGGCCGCGGTCTCCGACGGGAACACCCGCTGGGCGCAGGGCGGGGTCGCGGTCGTGCTGGAGAACGAGCACGAGCGAGGCGACTCGGTCGGCAAGCACGCCGCGGACACGCTCACCGCCGGTGCCGGGCTCTGCGACGAGGACGCCGTGCGGTCGATCATCGCCGGTGGCCCCGCCGCGGTGGCCAGGCTGCGCGCCGAGGGCGCTCGTTTCGACCCGGCGGCCGAAGGACGGCCCGAGCTCGCCCGGACGCGGGAAGGCGGGCACAGCGCGTTCCGCGTCATCCACGCCGGTGGCGACGCGACCGGCGCGGAGGTCGAGCGGACGCTGGTCGCGACGGCCGGTGACCGGCGGATCCCGGTACTGGAGCACCACATCGCCGTCGATGCGATCCGCACGTCCGCGGGCGAGGTCGCCGGCGTGACCGTCCTGGACCGCAACGGCGTGCCCGGGGCAGTCCGGGCGCCGGCGGTGCTGCTGGCCAGCGGCGGGCTGGGGCAGCTCTACCAGGCGACGTCGAATCCGGAGATCGCCACGGGGGACGGGCTGGCGCTCGCGTTGCGCGCGGGGGCGCAGGTCGCGGACGTCGAGTTCGTCCAGTTCCACCCGACGGTCCTGTTCACGCCCGGCGCGCGCGGCCGTCTCCCGCTGGTCACCGAGGCGGTGCGGGGCGAGGGCGCGACGTTGCACGACGCGACGGGCGCTTCGGTGATGCGGGGAGTCCATCCGCTCGGCGATCTCGCGCCACGGGACGTCGTGTCGGCGGCGATCACGCGCCGGATGGTGCAGGCACCCGGCGGTATCGACGACCACGTTTTCCTTGACGCGACTGGGATCTCCGGGTTCGCCAAGCGGTTCCCGACCGTGCACGCGGCGTGCGCGGCGATCGGATTGGACCCGGCGAAGGAGCCGATCCCGGTCACGCCCGCGGCGCATTTCGCCTGCGGTGGTGTCGTGACCACTGTGGACGGACGCTCCGGCGTCCGCGGTCTCTACGCGGCGGGCGAGGTCGCCAGGACCGGTCTGCACGGCGCGAATCGGCTGGCCTCCAACAGTTTGCTCGAAGGACTGGTCGTCGGGCAGCGGGTGGCGGAAGCGGTCGCCATCGATCTCGCCGCCGGCTTGCTGGCCGACCCGCGCCGCGGCGTGCTCATGCCTCCGGCGAAGGTCGCGGTGGCCGATCGTGACGCGTTGCAGCGGGCGATGAGCCGGTACGCCGCCATCGGCCGGGACGCGGAAGGTCTTTCGGTCGTGGGTTCGGTGCTGGATCTCTCGGTCATCGAAAGTCCTTTGTGGACTCCGCAGCTCGTGGAGGACGCGGCGCTCACCTTGGTGGCGGAGGCACTGGTCGCGGCGGCGGCGCGCCGGACGGAGTCCCGCGGCTGCCATGTGCGGACCGATTTCCCCGAACGCGACGACAACGTCTGGCAACGCGGCCAGCTCATCCGGCTCAGCCCGTCGGGGCAGCCGGTACTGGCCGATCCGATCGCTTTGGAGGGTGTGGCATGAGCGAATTCTCCCCGTGGGTCACCAAGGCGCTGGCCGATCACGGTCTCGACGTCGCCGATGTGCACCGTGTCGTCACGACGGCGCTGGCCGAGGATCTGCGGTACGGGCCCGACGCGACGACGAACGCCACCGTGCCCGAATCCGCCCGCGCGCTGGCCGAGCTCACGCCGAGGACGGCCGGTGTGGTCGCCGGGATCCCGGTGGCGCTGGCGGTGTTCGACGTCGTGCTCGGCTCGGGCCTGGAGATCCTGGCCGCTCGCGACGACGGCGACCGGCTGACCGCCGGCGAACCCGCGCTGGTGCTCCGCGGCCCGGTGCGCGGCCTGCTCACCGCCGAACGCACGGCGCTGAACCTGCTCTGTCACCTGTCCGGTATCGCCACCGCGACCGCCGCCTGGGTGGCCGCAGTGGACGGGACCGGTTGCCGGGTCAGGGATTCCCGTAAGACGCTGCCCGGGCTGCGGTTGCTGGAGAAGTACGCCGTGCGGGCCGGTGGCGGGGTGAACCACCGGCTCGGGCTCGGCGACGCGGTGCTGATCAAGGACAACCACGTGGTCGCCGCCGGTTCGGTGACCGCCGCGCTGACGGCCGCGCGCGAGCACGCGCCGGAACTGCACTGCGAGGTCGAGGTCGACGACCTGGCCCAGCTGGAGGAGGCGCTCGCCGCGGGCGCCGACGAGGTGCTGCTGGACAACTTCACCCCCGACGAATGCGCGAAAGCCGTCGACCGGCGAGACGAGGTTTCGCCGAAGACGAGGCTGGAATCCTCGGGCGGCCTGCGGCTGGACGTCGCGCGGGCGTACGCGGAGTCCGGTGTGGATTTCCTCGCCGTCGGAGCGCTCACGCATTCCTCGCCCGCGCTGGACCTCGGGATGGACCTCCGCTGACCTCCGGCACTAGAATTCCCTTGTGTGACAAGGGAATTCTGGAGGAATGGTGGGCTTTGCCGGTAAAAGTGCCGTCGCGGGATGCGTGGCTTTCATGGCATCGCTCGGCATCGGAGTCCCGTCGACGGCGGTCGCCGAACAATGCGCGAACCCGACGGGCACCTACACCGCGGCGGTCCCGTGGGGACAGCGGCTGATCGATCCCGTGCGGATCTGGCCGCTGTCCCGCGGCACCGGCCAGCTGGTCGCGGTGATCGGCACCGGGGTCGACGGCGGCAACGGGCAGTTCGCGCCCGGTCAGCTCCTCGGCGGCCAGGGCACCCAGGCCGACGACTGCGACGGCCGGGGCACCATCGCCGCCGGGATCGTCGGCGCGCAACCGGATCCGTCCACCACGTTCACCGGTATCGCGCCCGGCGCCAAGATCCTGCCGATCCGCTACACCCAGGTGAACGGCGGCGGTGACCCCGGGCAGCTCGCGTCCGCCATCGAAACCGCGCTGAACCGCGGCGCCGGGATCATTCTGATCGCCGTCCCGGCCGCTTCCGACAGCCCCGCGCTGGCCGGTGCCGTATCGCGTGCCAGGGAGAAGGGCGCGCTGATCGTCTCGCCCGCCGCGGGGTCGCAACAGGGCCAGACTTCCTACCCGACCGCGACACCCGGCGTGCTCGCCGTGGGATCGACCAACCAGGCCGGTGAGGCGGTGCAGACGGAAGCCGGTTCCTACGTGGGGATCTCCGCACCCGGCGCCGAACTGGTCAGCACGTCCGCGGGCGCGGGTGGGACGGTGGCGCACCGGTGGCCGGTGAGCGACCCGAGCCTGGCCGCCGCGCATGTCGCGGGTGTCGCCGCGCTCGTGCGCGCGTATCACCCGGGGCTGTCGCCGGAGCAGGTCGTCACGCGGCTGACGCTGACCGCGCACCGCGGCCCGAGCGGCGGGCACGATCCCCGGCGGGGCTGGGGCGCGATCGACGCCTACGCCGCCGTTTCCGCCTCGATCCCGGCCGGCACACCCGGACCTGGAGGGCCGCCGAGTACCGGCCCGGAAACCTTCGTCGTCCCCGCCGCCGCGCCCGCGCGGGCCAACGCGGACAAGGTTTCCGGTGTGCTCGCCATCTCCGGGGTGGCCGCGGCCATCGCGGCGGGCGTGGTGGTGGCCGCGGTCCGGCGGGGCAAACGCCGGGGTTGGAAGCCTTCGCGATTCCGCGCCTCGTGAGCGGCAGCGGTGTACTGGGGGACACCGCCGCCACTCACGAGGTCTTTTCGCGACCCCCTGGGGTTTAGGGGACGGATACGCAGGCCGTCGAGCCCACGATGGCCACGCCGTCGCCGGCACGGGAGACGTGCACGTTGAAGTCGGCGCCGTCCCGGCTGAACTGCGCGATCAGCTCACGCGGGTTGCTGCGGTCGCGCGTCCGCCAGCCCTGGCTTTCCAGCAGGGGCAGGACGACGTCGACGAGTTTGCGGATCGCGTCGGTCGCGTCGTCCACCCGGAGGCCGTACTGCCAGCAGAGCAACCGGCCCGGCTGGGTCGGGTCGCAGTCCAGCTCGCCGTCCACGGTGCGCTCCGCGCTGGAGCCGAAGGTGCCCGCGACACCGTCGATGACCGCGGTCAGGTCCTCGGCCAGCGGGTCGAGCTCGGTGTTCCTGGTGATCATGGTGAACCCCTCACAAGCCTCGTCCGACGCCTTCGATGACCATCTCGCGCAGCGAGCCACCGGTGAAGCCCTCGTGCGTGACCGCGCCGCCCGTGATCACACCGTAGATGTTGTTCCACGAATCGGAACCCGGCTTGAGCACACCGCTGTGGGACTCGAAGCCCCACTGCAGATCGCCGTTCGCGTCGCGGCCGGTTTCCAGTTCGACGACGCCGGGGAAGCGGTCGGGGTCCGCTCCGTGCCCGGCGCCGAGCCATTCGAAGAGCCCCGCGTTGCCCTGTGCCACCACGATCGGGTCGAAGGGGGCCGTCATGGAGTACCGCTGCACACCGGCCTGGCTGGCCGGGAGGTCGTCCGGGCCCCAGATCCCGTGTCCCATGCCCGCGGACTCGACGTGCAGCACCTGGTCGGCCCTGAGCCCGAGCTGCTCGGCGAGCCCCACGGTCGCGCCGCCGTAGCTGTGCCCGACGGCGGTGACCACGACGCCCGGTCCGGCGTGGCTGTCGATCTGGCCGCGCAGTTCGTCGCCGAACGCCTTGAGATCGGGCGCCATCGTCTGCGCGTAGTGCGCGGCCGGCCCTTCGGTGATGACGTTCTGGGGGAAGACTCCGTCGGCCCAGACCACCATCGCGGTCCGTCCGGTGGCGTCCGCGGCGACCAGGCTCTTGCCGAGGTCGGCGTAGCTCTGGAAGTTGTCGAACGAGGTGTTGACGCCGGGGACGAACAACCCGACGTTGCGCGTGCCCGGCTCGATGCGGCCGACCAGTTCGACGATGCGCCCGTTGCCAGACGGGTCGAACCGCAGGATCTGCCGGTCGTTGGCGAGGATGTCCTCGTACAGCGCGATCCGGGTGCGCGCGCTCGCGATGTCGTCGGCTTTTCCGCCGTGTGCGAGGAGATTCGCGAGCCGTTCGCGTTCGGCGGTCAGCGCGTCGGTGACCTTCGTGCGGTTTTCGGCGATCGCGGTGGCCCACGAGCCGGTGTCGGCCGCGCCGCCGACGCCGGACGGATTCCCGGCCTTGGGCAACGGGTTCTCCGGCATCAGCGACCGGTACGCGGCGGCGATCTGGACGTCGGTGCGCCGGTAGCCGCCACCCGCTGAGGTGAGGCCTTGGTGGATCACCGTCGCCTTGGTGATCTGGCCGTCGAGTTTGCTGGCGACGTCCTTGATCGTCTTGGTGTACGTCGCCGAAGCCGCGCTGGAAGCCGAAACCTGGCCGAACGCGGTGGCCGGGACGTTCTCACCCGCCAGCGCGGTCTGCGCGGTCTTGAGCACACCGGCGCGCTGTTCGAGTTCGGCCGCCGCCGCTTCGAGCCTGGCGGGGGCGACTCGGTAACCGCCCGCACTGGATGCCATCACCGAGCCGCCTCTCCTGTTCGGGAAAAATCAGTACTGTTCGGGTTCTTCGCCGAGCACGGCGGGAGCGACCGGGGACGACTGACCCCAGACGTTCTCGGTCTCCACGAGCCACGGCGGGATACGCCGTCCGGAACCCATGTCGCCGCCCGCGCCCATGCCCATCGGCATCATGGGCATCATCGGCATCGCGCCCTTGGCCGCCGCCGCGCCCGCGGCACCGGCCGCTCCGCCCGCCAGGCCGCTCATCGCGCTGCCCGAGCCGCCGTCGCCTGCCAGGCCGGAGAACGCGGCCGGGACCTCACCGGGGCCGGAGACTCCGCCGCCGCCCGCGCCGATCGCGCCGCCGTCCAGCGACGGCGCTCCGCCACCGCCGATCGGGATGCCGCCGCCGGCGCCGCCCGCGGTCGCGCCCGCCGCACCGGCGCCTCCGCCCGCGGGTTCGCCGTTCTTGTCCTTGCCGTCGTTCTTGCCGCCGGCCCACGGGGGCACCCGCGGCATGATCGAGCCGAACCGGCCGAACGCGGCGGCCGAGGCCGCGGCGAGACCGGCGGTGAACATGTCGCCGAACAGCGGGTTCGACTTGGGGACCTGGCCCGGCTGCCCGGTGGTGGGCGGCGTGGAGCCGTCCGAGGGCAGCGGGTGTGTGTTGTCGCCGGGAACCAGCCCGACGCCGGGCGTTCCGCCGATGTTGTTGCCGACCGAGCCACCCGGGGCGGTGCCGCCACCGGCGACCGGCGGCGGGGTGACGGCGTTCGGCGAGGCCGGAATGGACTCCTCCACGGAGGAGTACTCACCCGCGAGCTGGGTCATCACCACGATCGCCTTGCTGTGCGCCGCGCTGGCCGCGCCCGCGGCCTGCTGCTGCGCCTCGACGTTCGCGATGGCCTGCTGCCGCTGCTGGGCGGCGCTGATGATCGTCGACGGCGACGAATCCGGGGGCAGGAGCGGAGGATTGACGGCCAGCGCGAGGTCGGCGGGGGAGACGTCGGGCACCGCGACCGGCGGCGGCATCTCCTTCTTGGCCTTCACCAGCGCGTCCGCCGCGTCCTCGAGGAGGTTGTTCATCGCGTGCGCGGTCTGGGCGACCTTGCGGATTCCGCCGACGAGGTCGCTGATCATCGTGTGGTACTTGTCGGCGGCGCCACCGGTCCAGTTGCCGGAGAAGTCCTTCAGCTCGCCGGTCAGGTTCTCGGCCTGTTCGAACAGCCCGGTGCCGGTGGACTGCCATTTGTGGGCCGCGTGACGCGCCGTGTTGGGGTCGCCCGCCTGCAGCATCGCGTAGAGCTGCTGGTGTGAGTACGCGGCGAAGTTCGTGTGCGCGGTCTCGGTCATCCCTTGTTCCCCCCGCCGTTCGAGCCGCTGTTACCGCCCAGCACGCCCCCGAGGACGTTGAGCAACGGATCGAGCAGCCCGGTCTGCTGGCTCGCGTGGTTGATGTCGCCCGCCACCGAATCGTCCGCCGCCGCGTAGCCGTCGGCGACGGTCGTCGTGACGTCCTGCGCGAAGGTGATCGCGCCCTTGACCTGGTCCAGCAGGCCCTGCATCTCGGCGACGGCCGCCTGGTGCGCCTTGTTGAGTGAGCCCGCCTCCCCGAACTCGCCGAACAGCAGCGGCTGCTCGCCGAGGGTCAGCAGGAAGTCGTTCGGCTTGGACATCGCGTGGATCTGGGTCTCCAGTTCCCGCACGAAGTCCTTCAGTGATTCCAGATGGACGTAGTACGACTGGTCTTGCATTGATCCCGGCTCTCTCGTGAACGGCCACGCCGACAAGGGGGACGACTACGCGCAAAGCCGGCCGGCCGGTGCCGAGGGGGGTGAAAGCACCGGCCGGCCGACGGATGGGGATCAGCCGGCGAACAGGCCCTGGTTACGGTTCTCCAGGCTGTGCTGGAGATCGTGGGCGTCGCCGACCTTGCCACCGAACTGCGCGATGATCGCCACGATGTCCGCGGTGGCCTGGCGCAGGCGGGTTTCAGACGCACGGGCGGCCTCACCGGCGGAGCTGCCGGAGGCGTACCAGGTCTGGGTGATCGGCTGCAGGTTCGTGTGCAGCTGTTCGAGCTGGGACGTGAGCGCCTTGGCCTTGGCGGCCAGCGAGGCCGAGCTGTGCTGCAGCGCGGCGAAGTTGATTTCGACGACGTCAGCCATGATTGGTGGTCCTCTCGCGGATCAGGGGTTCAGCCGGTGGATCACGGTCTGGTCGACGACTCCGCTGACCCCGGTGAGGCTTTCCCGGACCTGCTCGTCACCCGAGTTGTAGTTCCGGTTGCTCTCGTGCACGAGGCGCGACATCGTGTTGAGCTCGTTCACGGCGATGGTCATCTTCTCCTGCAGACGACGCTGCAGGTCCCAGAACGCGATCGCCTGGTCACCCTTGTAGTTGTGCAGGGTCTGGGTCAGCTCGCTCTCCAAGCTGGCCATCGTGGTCTTGGCGTTCGACGCGGTCTCCTCGAACCCCTGGACGGCGCGCGCCATCGCAGCTGCGTCTGCCTGATATCCCGTACCGGTCATTGATGGGCCACCTCCTCTCATCTCGCTGGAAATCCCGGTGAGCACCAGGGGACGCCCTGTCTGCTCTTGTGAAGGACACGCTAGAAAAGAGGTGAGTGCGGTCAAACGGCACAACTGCCGGTCGCACTGACGGCACTATTACCCACAGGTCGGTGGTAGGGCCTTCCCCACCTCCGATCAGGGGGAGCGCTCCAGTGTCCGGATCGGAGCTTCCCGGCACGCTCGATCCCATGGTGGACAGGGGATCCAGGGTTGTTCTGCATCGACCGTTGATGATCTTGGCGGCGGCGATGGCGGTACTCGGGGTCATCGCGCTCGGCGGTCTCGTTTTCGACGACCGCAGCCTCGTCAACGCGCCCATTTGGCTCAAACCGCTCAAGTTCACGATTTCCGTGGGACTCTACGCGGTGACGCTGGCCTGGCTGATCGGGCAGCTGACCCGGGGTAAGCGGCTCGGCTGGTGGCTCGGGACGGTGTTCGCCGCCGGGCTCGGCCTGGACATGGCGTTGCTGTTCTGGCAGATCGCCATCCGCGGCCGGACACTCCACTTCAACCGGGAGACACCCGCCGACCAGTGGATCAACAACATGGTCGCGAACGGCGCCTTCACCGGCTGGGGAGCGACGGCGGCCATCGCGCTTCTCCTGCTGTTCCAACGTCTTCCCGACCGGGCGATGAACTCCGCGTTACGCGCGGGTGCCGCATTGTCGGTCGCCGGAATCGGGGTCGCGTTGCTGATGTTCGGGCCGAACGAGCAGCAAATGGCCCAGTTCCGCGCCGGCGAACGGCCGTCGATCCTCGGCGCCCACGCGGTCGGTGTACCCGACGGCGGCCCGGGATTGCCGGTGCTGGGATGGAGCACCGTGGGCGGGGACATGCGGATCCCGCACTTCTTCGGCATCCATGCGATCCAGGTGCTGCCACTGGTCGCCTTCGGGCTGCTCAAGCTCGCCCGGCGGTATCCGGTGCTCGAATCGGAATTCGTGCGGCGGAATCTGGTGCGGACCGCTTCGGCGGGCTTCGCGGGGGTGCTCGTGCTGCTCACCTGGCAGGCTCAGCGAGGACAGTCCATCGTGCACCCTGATTTCTGGACGCTGGTCGCGGGTGCGGGAATCATCGCCGTCGTGGCCGCCGGTTCGGCACTTTCGCTTCGGGCTTCGCGGCCGATGCATCACTTGACGTGAGCCTAGGCGAAAAGGGACCGTTCGGGGTGAACGGTCCCTTTTCCCTTTCGGCTCAGACTCCCGCGGTGTCGCGGATCCAGTCGCGGCTCGCCGCGACGCTGGCGTAGTTCTGGGTGCCCTGCGGGTTCGTGCCGGAGTTGCCGCCGGTCGAGCAGACACCGACCTGGACGCCGTTCGCAAGCTGCGGGCCGCCCGAGTCGCCGTGCCAGGCCGAACCGTTGACGCCGACGCTGGCGATGGCCTGGCCGCCGTACGCGTCACTGCTGATGCCGGTGATGCGGACGTCGGCCGTCTTCAGGACGCTCGAAGGCGGGTTGTCGCCCTGCGTGCGGCCCCAGCCGTAGATCTGGTTGGTGGTGCCGTTGGCCGGGTTCGCGGTGCCGAGCTTCATGTACGTCGTGCTGACCGCGGTCGTGAGGTGCAGGAGGGCGATGTCGCCGCTCGGGGCGGCCTTCTGCTGGTCGACGTCGGCCTCGGTGCCCTGGTTCAGGTTGACCTTGCCGACCTTGACGTGCATGCCTGGTTCGTTGAGGCAGTGCTTCGCGGTGAGGACCCACTGCGGGGCGATGATCGTGCCGGAGCAGTTGAAACCGCCGAACGCGGTGGCGTCGTCCCAGTAGATCTGGGCGCCCCACGGTGCGGAACTCACGGTGCCGCCGCCGATGATGTCCTGGCCCGCGTTCGCGGCGGGGGTGGCGGCAAGGGGCAGCGCCGCGGCGGCACCGGCCACCGCTGCGATGATTTTGGACATACGCATGAATACGCCCTTCGGCCTGCGTCGGGGATTCAGTATCGAGTTGAAACGGTTTCACCGAGTTAGGTGGCGGTAAGAGTTTTGGTAACCTGCCGAAGTCGGTAGACGATTGGTCCGTCCTGTGCGAATTCCGGAATGGGATGGATGCTGCCCTTTGCCGTGGACGTCCGTTGTATCCGGTTCGCTGGCTGTGGCTTGCCTGCCGGCGTCTAGGGTGTTCGCGTGACGACAGTTATCGTGCTCAACGGCGGCTCCAGTTCGGGTAAGTCGGGGATCGCCAGGTGCCTGCAAGCGGTGTTGCCGGAACCCTGGCTCACCCTCGGCGTGGACACCTTGATCGACGCCATGCCGTCCACTGTGGACGACGGGATCGACTTCGCGGCGGACGGTGGAGTGAGTGTCGGCTCCGGTTTCCGGCGGCTCGAGAACGCGTGGATGGCCGGTGTCGCGGCGATGGTCCGGGCCGGGGCCCGGGTCATCATCGACGACGCGTTCCTCGGTGGGGCCGCGTCGCAGCAGCGGTGGCGTGCCGCACTGGACGGACTCGAGGTGCTGTGGGTCGGGGTCCGGTGCGACGGCGTCGTGGCCGCCGGGAGGGAGATGGCGCGTGGGGACAGGGTCGCGGGGATGGCGGAGGCGCAGGCCGAAATCGTGCATCGAGGTGTGGTTTACGACCTCGAAGTGGACACGGGGGTGAACGAAGCCTTGGCCTGCGCGCGGGAGATCGCCGCACGGGTGGAATGAGTTCGCTGGGTGGGCTGGAGACGGGTGGTGCCCTGTGGTCACGACGATGAGGGCCGGCTCTGACGTGGAGGTGGCGCTCCGGGCTGTAAACGCCGCGTGTGAGGTGATCCGGCGTGCTTACGGTGGCGCGGTCGAGCGATTAGGGAAGGGCGGCGGAGATTTCGCCACCGGGGTGGATCTCGCCGCGGAGGGCGTGATCCGGAGGAGTTTGCGGAAAGCGTGTCCGCGCGATGTGATCCTCGGTGAAGAGTACGGCGCGGACGAGGGGGACGGGGCCCGGACCTGGCTGGTCGACCCGTTGTGTGGGACGTTGAACTACGCGGCGCATACCCCACTGGTGGCGGTGAACATCGCCCTGCGTGTCGGGAACGACGTGACCGTGGCGGTGTCGGCGGATCCCTTGTCCGGCGAGGTGTTCTGGGCAGGGGACGGTGGAGCCGTCCTGCGCCGCGACGGCCGCGACGAGCCTCTGACGCCCGCGGCGGGCGATGGACTCGTGGACGTCAATCTCGACCCGCCGTTCCCCAACGCGGCCTCCTTCCGCGCGGTCCGGATGCTGTCGGACGACGCCTTTACCGGACGCTTCCGTCCCCGCGTCTTGTCCACGACGCTGGCGTTGGCCTGGGTCGCGGCCGGACGGCGGGCCGCCTACGTCACCGATGGGCACTTGCGGGACAGCGTGCACTTCACCAGCGGTATCGCGTTATGCCAAGCCGCCGGCTGTGTGGTGACCAACCTTGCCGGGCAAGCGGTCCACACCGGCATCCAAGGATTGGTCGTGGCCGCTGATCCGGCGACACACCAAGACTTGATCGACCTCGTGGCACGCCACCGTGACGACTGAACGAACCGGCCATGATCGAAGCGCGGGTCCGGCGGGGATGAGCGTGCATCGCGAGTCAGGACATGGCGAGTTTACCTTGCTCGCGAAGGAGATAGGGGGCCTTACGCGAACGCAGGGACCCCTTTGGACCTGGCCCGGCTCGAACGGGCAGCCTCCCTCTCCGCTGCGGAAACACCCTTACCGTGTAGGCACGCCTAGGGCAGCTTCGCATTGAGGATATGCGGCTGCCTCAGCTCAGGTGAACACGTTTCGCATCGTTGCGCGGTATGCCGAGCCGCCCTTTGTGAACGTCGGGCTGCCGATGGAATCGCGATTCCTCGATGTGTCCATCGTGCCTTGGTACGGGGATGTCGGGCGAGTCCGGACTTCGGACCGGGGCACTGGTGTCATGGTCGTCCCGGTATCACCAGGAATCAGATCGGCGAGTGGCGAAGGGCTCCTGCAGTACCCACAGGGTAGGCAGGGACGACAGGGAGGCCTGCACAGCCAAGTGAATGCTGCGTGGGTGATTCGGACTCGTGAGTTGTCAGTCGCCGGAAGGGGGCATGTCGCCTTTCTCGCTCTGCCCGGGGAGTGGGCGGCCTTAATCCTGCTGGCGTAGTCGCGAAAGGCGTGGTCGATACCCCGCACACGGCCCTCAGAAGGGTGGGGTGTCGTCTTCTGGTTGGGGGCGTGGGTCGTGGAGTGGTTCGGGTGTTGCGTGGTAGGTGTGGCCGGTGGGGGTGGTGATGGTCATGCCGCCGTTGCCGGTGGGTTCCGCGGCCCAGCCGGGTTCTTCTTTGAGGAGGTTGTGGATCTTGCAGGCGGCGTGGCAGTTGTGGTGATCGGTGTTCCCATTGCTGGCCCAGGTGGTGATGTGGTCGATCTCGGAGAACTCCGCCGGGCGGTGGCAGCCGGGGTGGGTGCATTCCCGATCCCGGGCTTTGATCAGGCGGGCGAGTGAGGCCGGGGACCGGTAGGTGCCCGGACTGGCTTCGAGAAGCTGCCCGGTGACGGGATCGGTGATCAGCCGCGACCACGTCGAGCCGGGGTCGGCGGCGATCTCTCGCACGAGCCAGCCGGGAATGGGGCCGTAGCCGGCGAGGGTCGCGGGATCTTCCCGGGCGCCGGTCAGGGTGTACCAGCAAGTCGACATAGACATGGACATGCGCGCGTGGTGTGCCGTGCCCGTCCTCGGCCAGCAGCCGTTCGGCGAAAATATCCGCCCGGTGCTGGTCGAGGGTGCGGGATGTGTCGGTCCTGCGCCGTGTCGTGGCCGCGTGGCTCAGGGACGCGTAAATCGAACTGGCCACCTCGGCGGGGAGCCAGCCCGACAGCTTCGACATGGTCTCGTCCTCATGCTCCAGCGACACATGCCGTAACGCGCGTTTGGCCGCGGCGCGTTCCCGGTAACCGCCGGGATCGAACTTCTGCACCGCGCGATCCACCGATTTCCGGATCGCGGTGGGATCACGGCCGGCGAGACGCTTCGCCATCCAGGCGTCCACCCGCGCGGCGACATCATCGGACACCTCGCGGGTCAGCTGGGACACTTTCGACGCCTTGTACAGATCGATGTCACCGTCCTCCAGCGCCGCCAACGTATTCGGCAACCGGGTCACCAGCGCACACGAGGTTTCGACCAGCAGATACGCCTGATTACGGGAGACCGAGAACGCCAACGCGACCTCCTCGGTCACCGATCTTCGCGACCCGCCCACCCCGGCGAACCCCGCTATCGAACGCACCTGCCGCCCCTGCGCCCGACGAAGCACAACCTCCTCGTCGTAAGCGGCATCCAGAAAACGAGCGGCTTTCGGATTAAAAGCAAGAGATGTGGTCATGACCAAGATCATACTCGAACAGGAGTTCGATCGCCACTGGCTCGGCGGATTGCAGTCAACTGCCTGAGATTTCCTTGGAGGATAAGGAAATGTGGCGCGACAGGGTCGATAGTGGGAGTGGGTTCACCAAAGATTCCTGGCGCATTATCGGCTGTTCGAAGGGGAGCTATTTCAGGTCGGCACGTCCCGGTTTGGGTGCTGCACTGTCCTCCTTTGCTGCGAGCGTCCAATGCTGAACTGCGCATCTCCGGTTCCTCGATAAAAGCAGAAAGCCAAAGGGGGTCACCTCACGACCGGAACGGCGTCCGAAACAGCACGAACGAGTTCCTCGACACCCTGCCCCCACCGGGAAACGATGACGAGATCACGATCGGGATCGATCCACAACAAGTGCTGATCCGCGCTGCCACGCGCGAACCGGCCGGTCGGCGGCGCGGACGGGAACCCGTTGAGCCACCAGAGATAGCCATAGTCGGGGTTCCGGGGACAGGGCGTCCAACTGCGCTCGATCCAGCTCTTGCTGAGCAGCCCGTTGTGGAGAAAGAGCAGCCCGAGCAGGGAGAGGTCGGCGGCGGAGATCCAGAGCCCGCCTCCCCAGTGGGCGCCACCGCTGACCACCGGGACGGTCTCGCCGTCGATGGTGGTCAGCGAGTTGCGGTAGCCGTGCCAGGACCACGTGCCGGACGCGCCGAGCGGGCCGAGGACGTGTTCGTCCAGCACCGAAGGCAGTGCCCGGCCGAAAAGGTGGGTGAGGGCCAGGCAAAGGAGGTTGACCCGAACGTCGTTGTACTCCCAGGCCGAGCCCGGCGTGCCGTCCCGGCGAGGGCCGTCCAGCCAGGACGGTTTGCCCCAGAGGTACCCGTCCCATTCGCTGATCTGCTGCAACAGGTGATGCCAGGTGACCGAGGTCCCGGCCAGCTCCGGCAGGTCGAGAGTGTCCGCCACGGGCCGGTGCGGGTCGGGGAGCAGGCCCCGGTCGAACGCGACCCCGGCGACGATCGACACGACGCTTTTCGTGACGCTGAAAGCCATTTCCGGCGTATCCGGGTCGCCCCAGGCGACGACGCGCTCTCCGCGGTGAAGGATCACTCCGCTGGTGCCGGACGCCGGCCGCAGCGGCCCCAGCACCTCACGGTGGGAACGTTCCTTCACTTGGCTCGCCAGGTACGCGCTCATGTCCTCGATGCCCGGCGTGACGCGCTCGGCCTGTGCCGCCACGGCGGCCTGAACAGCGGACAGATCCAGTGCCATGCCCCGAGATCAGTCCTCCACAGGCTTCGTCCAGGCAACCTGAACGAGCCCGGTCCCATGCCGCCGCGACACCAGCACGCCCCGTCCCGCGGGCTGAGGCCCGGGCTTCACGTCCCCGAGCAATGCCCCTTCGTCCCGCGACCCGGACATCACGAGGCCAGGGGAGCCCAGCTCCCGGATCCGTTGCAGCACAGGTTCGAACAGGGAACGCCCGGCACCGCCGCTCCCGCGCGCGATGACGAGGTGGAGCCCGATGTCCCGCGCCTGTGGCAGGAATTCCAGCAGCGGCTGCAACGGGTTCCGGCCGACGGTCGCGACCATTTCGTAGTCGTCGACGAGCACGAACAGCTCCGGCCCTCGCCACCACGACCGGTTCCGCAGCTGGTCCGGCGTGACGTCCGCGCCGGGGAGCCGGTTCCGCATGGCCTGCCGGCATTGGTCGATCAGCCCGGTCAGCACGGTTTCGGAACCCGCGTAGCCGAGCAGATGCGAATCCGGCACCGCGCCCAGCATCCCCCGCCGATAGTCGGCGACGACGATCGCGGCTTCTTCCGCCGAATACTTCGACACGATGCCTTGCGCGATGGCGCGAAGGAGCGAGCTCTTGCCGGATTCCACGTCACCGAAGGCCAGGAAATGCGGTTCGGTGGCGAAGTCGAGGTGCACCGGCCGCAGATTCGATTCCGCGATACCGAGCGTGACCTGCTTGCGCGGACCGGCTTCCAGCGAGTCCAGCGGCACTTCGGCGGGCAGCAGGCGGACGGCGGGCGCGGGATTCCCCTTCCAGGCGGCGGAAATCCGGCGGTTCAGGTCCAGGCCACCGGCGCCGACGGTGTCCGGGCGCTGGTCCGAGTCGATACGCGGGAGCGCCGCGAGGAAGTGCAGCTTGTCGGCGGTCAGCCCTCGGCCCGGCCGGTCCGCCGGGACGTTCTGCGCGATCTTGCGGTCGATGAGCGAGTCCGCCGGTTCACCGAGCCGCAGTTCGAACTTGGTGCCGATGGCGTCGCGCAGCGTCGCCCGCATGCCCATCCACTGGTTGATCGAGACGACGACGTGGATGCCGAAACCGAGCCCGCGCGAGGCCAGGCTGGTGATCTGTTCCTCCAGCTGTTCGTATTCCTGGCGGATCGTGGTCCAGTTGTCCACGAACAGGAAGACGTCGCCGAACTCGCGGCCTTCCGTGCTCTCCCGGAACTCCGAACGCCGCTGGCGGAACGCCGTGATCGACTCGATCCCGTTGGCGGAGAAGAACTCCTCGCGCTGTTCGAGCAGGGTCGTCAGTTCCGCCACCACCCGGCGGCAGCGCTGGGCGTCGCGCCGGGTCGCGTAGCCGGACACGTGGGGCAGCCCGGCGATCGGCGCCAGCGCGCCACCGCCCATGTCCAGCACGAACAGCTGGACCTCTTCCGGCGTGTGGGTGAGCGCGAGCATCGCGGCGATGTCGCGCATCAGCGTGCTCTTGCCGCTCTGTGGCGCCCCGACGATCAGCGCGTGCCCGGCGGCACCGGAGAAATCGGCCCACAGCATGTCGCGCCGCTGTTCGAAGGGCTTGTCCACCAGGGCGACCGGGATCATCAGCTTGCCGTTGCCACCCCAGCCCAGCGGACACAAGCCGCGCACCGGGTCTTCGCCGAGCGGAGGCAGCAGCTGGTCCAGCGTCGGCGGTTCGGCCAGCGGCGGAAGCCAGATCTGGTGCGCTTCCGGGCCTTTGCCTTCGATCCGCGAGATCATCGCGCCGATGATGGTCTCGCCGGTGCCCTTTTCGACCGGCGCCTCGGCCTCGACGGTCACCGGGATCTCGACCGGTGCCAGCGTGAACGGCATCAGCCCGAGACTCTGCCCGTCCTTGCGCACGATCTTGCTGCGCGGCGGCAGTTCCCCCGAGACGTACGCGGCCTTGAGCCGGATGAGGGTGTCGTTGTCGGACTTCAGATACGCCGAACCCGGCACGGGCGGCAGCTGGTAGGCGTCGGCGACACCGAGCACCGCGCGGCTCTCCGACGCGGAGAACGTCCGCAGGCCGATCCGGTAGGACAGGTGCGAATCCAGCCCGCGCAGCCGTCCCTCCTCCAGCCGCTGCGAGGCCAGCAGCAGGTGGATCCCGAGACTCCGCCCCAGCCGCCCGATCGCGACGAACAGGTCGATGAACTCCGGCCGCGAGGACAGCAGCTCGCTGAATTCGTCGATGATCACCAGCAAGGACGGCAACGGCCGCAGGTTGGCGCCCGATTCCCTGGCCTTCTCGTAGTCCCGCACGGACGCGTAGTTCCCGGCCGCGTGCAGGAGTTCCTGACGCCGCAGCAGTTCGCCGTTCAGCGCGTCCGCCATGCGGTCGACCAGCGCGAGATCGTCGGAAAGGTTGGTGATGACGGCGCAGGTGTGCGGCAGCCCGGTCATCCCGGCGAACGTCGCGCCACCCTTGAAGTCGATCAGCGCGAGGTTCAGCTTCTCCGACGAATGCGTCACGGCGAGCGCGGTGACCAGCGTCCGCAGCAGCTCGCTCTTGCCGGATCCGGTCGCGCCGATGACCAGCCCGTGTGGCCCCATCCCGCCTTCGGCCGATTCCTTCAGGTCGAGTTCGACCGGCCTGCCTTCGGGGTTCACGCCCAGCGGGATGCGCAGCCGGTCCCGCGCGGACCGCGGCGCCCAGGTGACTTCGGTGTCGGTGTCGCGCGGATCGCCGATGCCGAGCAGCCCGGCCAGTCCGAACGTCGCCGACATCGGCGCCTCGCTGACCACCGCCGTGCCCTGGAACAGCGGCGTCAGCATCCGGGACAGCGCTTCGGCGGCGCCGCGGTCCAAGGTGTCCGGCTTGCCGAGGAAACCGAGCCGTTGCTCCGTACCGTCACCGACGACCATCCCGAGCTGCTCCGGGCTCATGTGCAGGCTCAGCAGCCGTTCCGACGAGACCGACCGCGGCTGCTCCGCGCCGATCTCGATCACGGTGACACCGAGCCTGCCCTCCTCGGCGACGAGCCGCGTGTCGCCGTGGGTGTGCCCGCCGTCCACGATCACGACGATCTGGGGCAGGTCCAGCCGGGCGTCCGGCCGCCGGGTGAACGCGGGCCGGTCGCCGAGGTCGGGGCCGAGCAGGTCGGCGAGCTTCCCGGAGCCGGCGTCGACGAGCCGCCGCGGACCGGCGGCGTCGGCGGCGGTGGAGGCGACGTGCGGCAGCCACTTCGCCCATTCCCAGTCGTGCAGCCGGTCGTCCTTGACACACAACGCGATCCGCAGATCGCCGGGCGAGTGGAACGTCGCCAGCTGGGTCAGCAGCGCCCGCGCGGTCCCGAGCGTGTCCGGGCGGCGGCCGGACAGGACGACCTGCGCGAACGACCGCAGCGAGACCGCGACCGGGAGCCCGTCGACCGTCGAGTAGGTGCGGATGAAGTGCTTGAGGTTCGTCGAACACACCGGATCGAGGTCTTCCAGCGGGACGGTCTGCGGTGCCTTCAACGGTGTCGCCAGCCGCTGCGGCCCTGTTCCGATCCGCACCTGCCCGAACTGGGCGTCGGACCGTCGGCGATCCCACAGCCTGCCCGTCTCGACGTAGGCCCACAGATCCGCCGGGTCGGGTTGCAGCGCCGCCATCGCCGCTCGCTGGTTGTCCGCGATGTCCCGGACCTGGCCGCGCAAACCGGTCAGATACCGCTGGTAGTCACGGCGTTCCTCGTTGATCTGCGCCTTCTTCGCCGCGCCGCCGCGGCCGAGCGACATCACGACCATGCCCACCATCGCGGTGAGGAACAACGCGCCGAAGATGTACGTCATCACGCCACCGTCGCGTCCGATGTAGACGAACGACATGGCTCCCATGCCCAGCATCATCGGCATGAACATCAGCAACTGCATGGCTCCGCCGGAGGAGCCCTTCGGCAGCATCGGCGGGGACTGCAGGACGATTTCACCGGGCTGCTCGCCCAGGGCCGGCAGGCGGTCGCGAGTGGCGATCATCAGGGTCTTTCTGGCCGCTTGTGGGTAATCCTGCCGATCATTCTGGCCACTCGTGCCGCCCTCTTGGTGGGTACTTTTGCCGTCCGCTCACGTCTGGTGGCGAACTTACGCTGCTGGTCAACGCAGACGTGGGGGAAGAGAGTAAGGAGAGCCATGGTCGGCACGGGCGAGTACCGGGCGGAGCCCGAGGCCATGCGCTCGGCGGTCGGGAACCTGGGCGGCATCATCATGCAGGGCATCAACGTCGTCGCCGACCTCGAACGCACTGTCCTCCAGCCGATGTCGTTCGCCACGTTCGGCAGCGCGGTGGCGGCGGCCAACACGGCCATGCAGAGCCAGCAGGTGGTCGCGGTCCGGACGCTCCTGCAACTGCTGCAGCAGATCAACGGCTTCATCAAGAGCAGTGCCGACGCCTACCAGGCCGCCGACGAGGCGGTCGCGGGCGGATACGGCGGCCGTCCGGGCGGCGGCGCGGGATCGACGTCGTCGTCGATCTGGGGCAACTCGCACGCCTCCGAGCTGGCGACGCTGGCCATCAACGACAGCGCCGGCGGCGAGGGCGAGCCGTCGTCGGTCGGCAACGTGCTGCGCTACCTGGGGGACGCGCGGCTGGGGCAGCTCGGCGACCACCCGATCACCGACACGCGGTTCCACGGCGTCTCGGATTTCAACGACTGGCTGGCCGGTGACGCCGACAACCAGGCGCGGGTCGGGGTCATCGAGGTCTACGCCGGTACGGCGCGCAACTTCGGCGACGTGCCGGGCGGGGTGCACAGCGGCGACGTCGTCGTGGTCGAACCGCTCCTGTTCTCCGACAGCAAGCCGATCATCGCCATCGCCGGAGAGGGCGGGCTGCTCTACAACCACGGGATCGTCGACGCGGACATCAACGGCCTGGCGAAGGTCAGTGTCTACCGCCCGGCTTCCGTCTGACTTCCGGCCTGAGGAGCGACCATGCTGACTTACCCCAATTCCAGCGCGATGGACGCCACGGCGTCCTCGGGCGGACCGATCACGATCCTGCCGCAGATCCTCACCGGTCAGCCGGAGCAGATCGCGAAACACGTCCTCGAAGTGCTCAAGAAGGCCAACGAGTTCCTCACCATGTACAACGAGGTGACGAAGGCCGCCGAGCAGCTGGGCAAGATCTGGTCCGGCGCCGCGTCGGATTCCGCGTTGAAGAAGATCACCGACTCCCTGAACTCGCTGACCAAGATCATCCAGGTCGTGCAGAAGGGCGCCGAACTGCTCGGCATCGCCGGGACGCTGATCAAGACCGCGCAGACCGCCTACAAGGCGGTGGTCTCGGCGGTGAACCCGACGGTCGCGGGCCTGATGTCGAATCCGTGGACCTACGGCGCCGCCGTCGCGCTTTCCACCGCCACCAGTGCTTCGCTGCGCGCGTTCATCACCGCGATCGGCGCGCTGCTGAAGGCGCTCGGCGTGGTCGACCTCGCCAACCAGATCACCCAGATCGCCACCATCATCGGCGAGGTCCAGAAACTGTTCGGGCACAACGACGCCGGTGACAACGGCGCGGCGGGCAACTCGGCGGTCTCGGGCACCCCGGTCACCAACCCGCAGGCGCCGGGCTCGGTCGCCAGCGGTTCGGGACAGGCCGCCATCGGCGGTTCCGGTGGCGGTGCGGGCGGTGGTTCGACGCCGGGCGAGACGCCACCGTTCACCCAGTACCGGCCGCCCGCGCTGGGCGGGAACGGCTCCCAAGGCAACTGGCCCGGCGGCGCCGACGCCTGGATCCCGGTGGACAGACCCTCGGGTGGCGGTGCGGGTTCCGGATCCACCGGTGGAGCGCTGCCCAGCGCGGGCAACGGGAACACGGTCACCATCACCACCGACCTGAGCACCGGGAAGTCCACCGTGCAGGCGCCGGGTGGGCAGGACATCGATATCGACATCGACATGAACTACGGCGGCAAGCACTTCGAGCAGCACATCGATATCGATGCGGGAGCTGACTCACCGGCGAAGGGCAGGTAGCCGTGTGGGGGAGCGGTGTGGTCGACGCGTCGGGCGTCGTCAGTTCGATCCTGTCGAATTACCGGCGGCTCGTGGTCGAATACCAGCGGCGGGTCACCGGTGATCCTTCGGCGCTGACCGCGGCGGGCCAGCGGTGCGGCGATCGAGCGTCGACGGTTTCGGGCCGGGCGGACGAGATCGGCAAGGCGGCGAAGGCGCTCAACGCGTCTTGGGAGGGCGACGCCTACACGGCGTTCTCCACCTCCGCCGCGAAACTGAGCCAGGAACTCGGGGAGCTCGGCGCGAAACTGAGCGACCAGTCGAGCCGGCTGCGGGCGGGCGCGCAGGCCCTGCAGGGTGCGAAGTCCTGTGTGGACTCGATCCTCGCCCAGTTCGACCAGTACGCCGCGCAGCTCATCAGCCAGGCGCGGACGGCGAACGCGAACGCGGTCAACGCGTTCATCTCCGCCGCCCGGCAACTCGGTGAGCGTGCCGCGCAGGCGGCGCAGGAGATCGCCGACGAGCTGAGCGAAGAACTCGCGCGGCTGTTCCCGCCGGAGGGCGCCGGCCGGATCGAGCACGAGCTCGGCAAATGGGGCCGCGGCCCGTTGTACTGGCTCAACGGTGAAGCCCTCGACGGCCGCAAACGTCCGCGCTCGCATCCTTCCTGGTTCGGCAACTCGGGCTGGAAGAAGCTCACCTGGGACGGTCTCGAAGGCACGCGCGCCCCGCGCGCGGGTGACACCCCGTTCGGCAGGCCGAAGCCGGAAGGCCTGCGCGACAAGGCCTGGGGCAACACCGAGATCACCTACGCCAAGTGGAAGCAGGAGCAGGACGGCTTCACCCCGGGTTGGGACGCCAAGATCTCCTCGCAGGGCTGGGACGTCAAGGCGTCCGGGCACGCGGAACTGGCCGCCTTCAAGGAAGAACTCGAACGCAAGGGCGAGTGGGGCGTCGCTTCGGGCAGCGCCAAGGGAACCGCGTTCGTCGGCGGTGAGGTGAACGGATCGCTGCAGGCGGGCGCGCACGGGGTCGGTGTGCACGCCAACGCCTTCGTCGGCGGCAAGATCGAAGGCGAAGTCGCGGCGGACGTGGCCGGTGTCGGCGTCGGCGCGAGCGGAACCCTCCAATATGGACTCGGTGCGCAGCTCGACGGCCAAGCCGTCTACGACGCCGGGCATATCAAGGTCAACTTCAAGGCGGGTGTCGCGCTCGGCCTCGGTGCCGGGATCGGCGCGAAGATCGACATCGATCTGCCGAAGATCGCGGACACCGTCGGCGAATACGGCGGCGCGGCCGTCGACGCGGTGAGCGGCGCGGCGGGCCAGGCGGCGGACGCCGTCGGCGAGGCGTGGGACGACGCGATCACCTACGTGGGCACGTGGTGACGGGGATGAGCGAAACGATGACGCAGGACCGGGTCTCCCTCCCGCTCGGATTCGACATCCCCGAGGGCTGGGTGCCGGTCGAGCCGGCGTCCGTCGGTGCCGAGGGCGCGGTCTTCGTGGCGGTGCACTCCGGGACGTACGCGGAGTTCACCCCGAACATCACCCTGAGCATCGGGCAACGGCCCGACCCGGCGGAGATCACCGGCATCGCCGACGAGGCCGTCGAACGTCTCGGCCGGTCCATGGCCGCGCTCGAAGTGGTGCGGCGCAAGGTGATCGGCACCGGGATCGCGCCAGGGGTGACGCAGGTGCTGCGCATCCGCACCGGCGAAGGACAGGATCTCGTACAGACGCAGGTGCTGCTGACCGTGCCGGGGGCGACCCCGGCCGAGCGGCTGATCCTCGAAATCGCTTGTACCGCAACGCCCGAGGCGGCCCGTGGCCTCGGTGACGACTTCCGGCGGTTCGTGGGCAGTGTCCACGTCCGGCGGGATTTCACCGCAGATGAAGGAGAAGACTCGTGACCACCGACCCCTACGCCATGCCGGACATGGACGAGTTGCTGGACCAGGTCCGCAAGCAGACCGAAGAGGTGCAGCGCATCCAGCGTTCGGTCGAGGCGATGGA
Organism: Amycolatopsis sp. NPDC043887; assembly: GCF_056435665.1. Classification (NCBI taxonomy): domain Bacteria; kingdom Bacillati; phylum Actinomycetota; class Actinomycetes; order Pseudonocardiales; family Pseudonocardiaceae; genus Amycolatopsis; species Amycolatopsis sp. NPDC043887. The sequence continues at coordinate 168,381 of NZ_JBWKEB010000013.1, read as the reverse complement.
GGTCAAGGCGCACTCGCGGCAGAACGAGGTCACCGTCGTGCTGCGTGGTGACGGCCGGTTCACCTCGATCGACATCGACCCGCGCGCGGTGCGTCAGTACGACGCGCGCAACCTCTCGGAGATCGTGCTGGAGGCGGTCAACAACGGGCTGCAGAAACTGGCCGAGGCCAGCAGCGCCAAGTTCGCCCCGGTCATCGAGTCCGCCAAGTCGATCGAAGCATGACGGCCGCGATCGCGGGCTCCACCCGGCGCGTCACGGTGGTGACACCGCGGGCGCGCGTCGATGTGGCCCTGCCGCAGCAGAGCACGTTCGCCGAACTCGTCCCGCAGCTCGTGCGGCTCGCGGGCGCGTCGGGGCAGGCGTCGGCCGAGCATCCCGGCTGGGTGCTGTCCCGGCTCGGCGGCGCTCCGCTCGCGCTCGGGCTCACGGTCGCCGCGGCACAGGTGCGCGACGGCGAAGTCCTCCATCTGACCCCGCGGGAACGCCCGCGGGGTCCGCTGCTGTTCGACGACGTCGTCGACTCGATCGCCAGCGTCGCCGAGTCGGGCACCGGGCGGTGGGGGCCGCCGGTGGCGCGCAAGGCGGGCATCGTCGCGTCGGTGATGCTGCTGCTCGTCGGTGGGCTGCTGGTGCAGGCCGCCGCGTCCGGCAGTGTGCTGGCGCCGATCGGGGCCGGGCTGCTCGCGCTCGTCCTGGTGCTGGGCGGCGGCGCGCTGAGCCGCGCGTACGGCGACGCGGAGGCCGGTGCCGCCGGCGCGCTCGCCGGGGTCGGCGCGGCGCTTCTGGCGGGGATGTCGATCCTGCCGCCGCATCCGCTGTTCTCACTGTCGGCCGGACCGCTCGCCGCCGGGCTCGCGATCGTGACCGTCTACGGCGTGATCGCGGCCGTTTCGGTGGCGGACCGGTTGCCGTGGTTCGTCGCGGTGACCGTGTCGGCCGGGCTCGGCGCGATCACCACCGCCATCGTCCTGCTGGCCGATGTCCGCCCGGTTTCGGCGGCCGCCGTGGTCGCCGTCGTGGCGACGGCGCTGGCCGCGGTCGCGCCGATGATGGCGCTGCGGCTCGGCAGGCTTCCACTGCCCCGGGTGCCCGACGACATGGACTCGTTCCGTGCCGACGAGAACCCTTCGCTCGGCGAGGACATGGTCGGCGGCACGACGTACGCGCAGGCGTTGCTGACCGGGCTGCTCGTCGCGCTCGGGCTCGTCGTGGTTTCGGCGTCGGTGGTCCTGTCGTCCTCCGGCGGGGCTTGGGAAGCGGGCTTGTGCGCGCTGCTGGGGCTGGCGCTGATGCTGCGCTCGCGCGCCTTCGCAGGCCGCTCGCAGCGGGTCGTGCTCATCGGTTTCGGCGCGGCGGCCCTGGCGGCGGCCGGATTCTGGCTCGCCGCGAGCGGTCCGCGTTCGTTCGTCTTCGCCGCGGGCTGCGCCGTCGTCGTCGCGGCGGGCGTCTGTCTCACCTACGCGACGCGTGTCGCGAAGGGACGTCGTTCTCCTTATTGGGCAAGGACTCTCGATATCGTCGAGTTCCTGGTGCTGCTCTCGCTGATCCCGTTCGTCGGCATGATCGCCGGGGTCTACGAGGCCGTGCGGGGCTGATCCCTCTCTTCACGCATTCAGTCCTCTGAATGCGGTACTTGCGTCACGCAACTACCGCATTCAGAGGACTAAATGCGTCACGTCCGTGAAGGACTCCTTCCCTACCCTCAGAGAAGAAAGGAGTCCTTCACGGACCGTCCCCTCAGTTCTCCAGCGCCAGCGGCAGGGTCCGCCGGACCGCCGCCGCGTGCCGTCCGTGCAGCGGGGTCACCGCGATCCCGCTCGGCCGCACCGGTTCCGCTCCCGGTCGTCCGCCGACCCGGATGGCCACCTCGGACTTCTCGCGTCCGCCGGGCGAGCGGTACAGCGTGTACGAAGTCGCGGTGAACGCCGAGCCAGGGACGTGAAGATCCAGTGTCCGCGCGAGATCCCGCTCCGACCGGGGCCGGTAGCAGACCTGCGACGCCCCGCCCCAGTCCCAGGAACGCCAGCCGTCCACCGGCGCGTCCTGGCCGCTGCCGAGCGCGACGCGCAGGTTTTCCGTCACCTCACCGGCTTCGAGCACGGTGCTCTCGAACCCGGCTTCGGCGAGCGCGCCCATCAGGGAGAGCGCCGCGCAGGCGGTGCTACGCAGCGCGCCGAGTTCTCCGCCGCCTCTGGCGAGCGCGGCGATCGGCGCGTCCTCGGGACGGTACCGGACGGTGAGCCAGCGGACGCGCAGCAAGGACTGTCCATTGGGGACGGTCCAGGTCAGCAGTTGCGCGCTGGACAAAGGGATCCCGGTGCTCGTGTACGCCTCGCGCAGGATGCCGACGAGCGTGTCCGGCGCGGGTGCCACGGCGCCGGGGGTGAGCCGGACGATGGCGCTCCACCCGTCGCTGACCTCGGCGACCCCGAAGCGGTTGCCCGCGCGGTCGACGTGCTGGCGCACCCGGACAGGACCGGCGAGCCGGTGCAGCGGATCGGGGACTTCGTGTTTGTCGCGGCCCCTCAGTCGATACGCGGCCCAGGTGAGCGCCCAGCCGGCGGCGTGGTGTCCGGCGAAGCGGACCGAAGTCGTCAGCACGAGGACGCCGGCGACGGCGACGATGCTGATCCACGCGGCCTGCGGGATCCCGTCGACGGTGAGGGCCAGCAGGATCGCGATCCCGGCGATCTCCCAGAGCGCCGCCTGCAGCGGACGGATCGGCAGCAGCCAGGGCAGCGGCGCCGCGCCCGCGATCCCGCGCGCGGGCGCCTGTTCCGGGACCGGGCGGGCCGGGGCTTCAACCGACAAGGAATTCCCCTCCTCCGTGCACGCGCACGACGGTAGCCCCGCCCCGCGCGGGGGAGGGGCGTAAAAAATACCCTCACCGCGAACCTGGCCGGAACCTAACGTGAGCACCCTCGAAACGGGTGGGCTCGAACGGCGGGGGACGGGAGCGTGTGGACGCAGCGGGACCAGATCCAGGCCTACCAATTCCTCCGCAGGAGACTGGTTTCGGCACTGGTCTCGGCTGACGCCAACCATCCGGTCGCCCCGAGCCGCAGGCTCGTCATCGGGACTCTGTGCGGGCTCGGCGTGGCGCTGCTGGTCACCGCGGTCTTCGGCGTGATCGGCCTGCTGAACCCCTCCGGCGGCAAGGACTGGCTGGCGGGCGGCAAGGTGATCGTCGAAGAGGGCACGGGCGCGCGCTACATCCTCGGCCAGGACGGCGCGCTGCACCCCGTGCTCAACTACGCCTCCGCACGGCTGATGGCGGGCGGCAACGGTGAGGCCACCGTCACCGTCCCGTCGGACAAGCTCGCAAAGGCGCCGCGGGGTTCCCAGATCGGCATTCCCGGCGCCCCCGATTCGCTGCCCGCGGCGGCCGCGCTGGTGAACACGCCGTGGACGAGCTGCTCGCGGACGACCCAGGACGCGCCCGCGTCGGCCGAACCGGAGACGACGGTGCTCCTCGGCGCGCCCGCCGCCGGGGTCGACCTGCCGAGGGACCAGGCCGTCGTGGTCCGTGTCCCCGACGGCGAGCGCTACCTCGTCACGGCGGGACGCCGCTACAAGCTCACCCCGGAGGCCGCCACGGCGCTGCAGTTCGACACCTACCCGGTGATCGCGGTGTCCTCCCGGTGGATCGGTACCGTCGCCGCCGGACGCGATCTGGCCTACCGCGCGGTCGAAGACGCCGGGCGGCCCGGCCCGAAGGTCGGCGGCGCCGCGACGAAGGTCGGTTCGGTGCTCGGCGTCATCGACGCGATGGCGTCGCCCAGCGACGCGACGTCCTACTACCTCGTCCGTGCCGAAGGGCTCGAACCGATCGGCCAGACCGAGGCGAGCCTGCTGATCAACACGCCGGAGAACGCGGACGCCTACACCGGCGTCCCGGCGCCCGTCGCGGTGCGCGCGGCCGACGTGGCCGCGGTGCCGAAGGTCGCCAAGGCGAGGACGGGCGGGGCCGATCCCGCGGAGTATCCGGACCGAATCCCGCGAAAAGCGCCCGTTACCGGACAGTCCGTGACGTTATGCGCACAGGGTTCTCGAATCGTTATCTCCGCACAGGTCCCGTTGCCGCAAGGTGCGAAGGCGATCCCGGTGACGGCGCGCACGGACGCGCTGGTCGCCGACGCCGTCTTCGTGCCTCCGTCGGGAGGCGCGGTGGTGGCGGAATCCGGTTCCGGCACGGTCTACGTCGTCACCGACACGGGCCTGAAGTACCCGGTGGCGAGCACTGAGGCACTCGCTTCCCTCGGGTACGGCCAGGCCGAACGGCAACCGGTTCCGAATGGATTGCTGGCGCTGGTGCCGCGCGGGCCCGCGCTGGATCCGGCGCAGGCAGGCCGTGCGGTGTCCGCGGCGGTGGGTGGGACGGGGTGATCGGGAACGTGCAGAGGACCGAAGACAGGCCGGAGACCGACCGGATCGACGTCGCGGTGATCGAGGACCATCCGCTGTACCGGCACGCCGTGGTCCGGGTCCTCACCGAGGCCGAAGGGATCGAGCTGGGCGCCGTGGTCGATTCGGTCGCCCGGTTCCACGTCCATCCGCAGCCGCCCGGCAGCGTGGTGCTGCTCGACCTCGGCCTGCCGGGGATCGCCGGGGCGGCCGCCGTGCTGCAGGTGGCCGAACTGGGACATCACGTGCTCGTGGTGTCCGCGCAGGCCGAGCCCGAGCAGGTGCTCGGCGCGATCGCCGCCGGCGCCAAGGGTTTCCTGTCCAAGGACGTCGACGTCGACGAGCTGCTGACCGCGATCAGGACGGTCGCGCGGGGCAGGGCCTACGTTTCCGCGGTGGTGGCCGGGATGATCATCAAGGACAACGCCGACCGTCCCGCGCCCGCTCCGGACGTCGCGCTCTCCGCGCGGGAGAAACAGGTCCTGCGGCTCGTCGCGGCGGGCGAACGCGACGTCGACATCGCCCGCATCCTGGGCATCGGAGTTCGGACGGTCCGCGGTTATCTGGACCGGATCCGTGACAAACTCGGAGAGAGAAGGCGGGCCGGTCTGGTCCGCAAGGCCATCCAGTTCGGGCTCGCGTCTCCGCCGGAGGTGCCCGGCCCGTCTCGGCCGGTCGCGCCCCGCGCCGACGCGGGCGGATTCGAAGGACGCCGGTGAACGCAGACGAGCAGCAGCCGAAACGCACCACGCCGATCAACGTCGGGGTGATCGAAGATCATCCGCTGTACCGGGACGCCGTCGCGCGTGTCCTCACCGAAGCGCCCGACATCGCGCTGGGCGCCGTCGCCGACTCCGTCGCGCGGTTCGCCGTCCAGGAGCAGCCGCCCGGCAGCGTCGTCGTCCTCGACCTCAAGCTGCGCGGCGTCCAGGACGCCGCCGCCGTGCTCGAAGTGGGGCAGATGGGGCACAAGGTGCTCGTGGTGTCCGCGCACGCCGAGCAGCCCGAGGTACTGGGCGCCATGCAGGCCGGGGCGAAGGGCTTCCTGTCCAAGGACGTCGACGGGGACGAACTCCTGCGCGCCATCCGCACCATCGCCGAGGACAACGCGTACGTGTCGCCGACGCTGGCCGGGATGATCATCCAGGACAGCGAAGACCGCCACGCCGGGCCCAAGATCGTCCTGTCCGAGCGGGAGAAGCAGGTCCTGCGGCTGGTCGCGGCGGGCGAACGGGACGTCGACGTGGCGGAGATCCTGAACATCAGCGTGCGGACCGTGCGGTCCTATCTCGACCGGATCCGGGACAAGACCGGGGAACGGCGGCGGGCCGGATTCGTGCGCGTCGCGATCCGGGAAGGCCTGCTGCGCTAGACCCCCGCATTTCGTCCTCTGAATGCGGTACTTGCCAAGCGCAAAGACCGCATTCAGAGGACTAAACGCGGGGGGCCGAGAAGTTCACCCGCAGCGTGTAGACCGAACTGCTCGCCGTGATGAACAGATCGTTCCGCCGCGGCCCGCCGAAGGTCAGGTTGGAACAGACCTCCGGCACCCGCAGCTTCCCGATCCGCGTGCCGTCGGGCGCGAAGCAGTGCAGGCCGTCGTGTGCGGCGGCCCAGACCCGGCCCGCGGCGTCCACGCGCACGCCGTCGAAACCGCCGGCGTCGCAGGTGGCGAAGATTCCGCCGCCGGAAAGCCGCCCGTTGCCCACCGAGAAAACCCTGATGTGGCTGGGTTTCTGCCGCGTGTCCGCGATGTAGAGCAGCGATTCGTCCACCGAGAACGCGAGCCCGTTCGGGCGCGAGAAATCGTCCGCGACGATCCGCACCGCACCGTCCACCGGATCGACCCGGTAGACGTGGCAGGCGCCGATCTCGCTTTCCGCCTGATGACCTTCGTAGTCGCTGTCGATGCCGTAACTCGGGTCGGTGAACCAGATCGCGCCGTCCGAGGACTCGACGACGTCGTTGGGGCTGTTGAACCTCTTGTCCTGATAGGTGTCCGCGAGGACGGTGGTCGTGCCGTCGTGTTCGGTGCGCGTCACCCGGCGGCCGCCCTGCTCGCAGCTGACGAGCCTGCCCTGACGGTCGACGGTGTGCCCGTTGTGGAATCCGGCGGGCTCGCGGAACACGCCGACCGCGCCGGTGGTCTCGTCCCAGCGCAGCACCCGGTCGTTCGGGATGTCGCTGAACACCAGGTACCGGCCTGCCGGGAAGTAGGCGGGCCCCTCGGTCCACCGGCAGCCGGTGTGCAGGCGCTGCATCCACTCGTCCCCGTTGACGCGGGCGAACCGCTCGTCGAGCATCTCGAAATGGGCCTTGACCATGTCCATGAGAACCCCAGTGTTCCGAATGAAATATTGCGATCATCATGAAACGCCGAACTTGATATGGTCAACCCATGGATGACGTGGATCGCATGTTGCTCACCGCGTTGCAGCAGGACGCGACCCAGGCGTACGCCGCGCTCGGCAAGGCGGTCGGCCTGTCCGCGGGCGCCGCGCACGAACGGGTCCGCAAACTACGCGAACAGGGCGTCATCCGGCGCACGACCGTCGACGTCGACCCGGCGGCGGTCGGCCGGGGAGTGATGGCGTTCGTGCTGGTCGAGGCGGGCTCGTGGATGGGCGACGCGCCGACCAAGGCCGCGCTGGAGGCGCTGCCGGAGGTCGTCGAGGCGCATATCATCGCGGGCCCGGCCTCGCTGCTGGTGAAGCTGCGCACGCCGACCACCGAGGAACTGCAGGCGTCACTGCGCAGGCTGTACGCGATCGAGGGCGTCACCGGGACGCAGACGATCGTGGTGCTCGAATCCTTCTTCGAGCGATCCGTGGACGCTACAGCCGGCGGTTCGCCAGAACGCCTGTCGCCGCCCGCGCCTTCCCGCTGACCGCGGGGTCCACGTCGACGACCACCAGCTCCGGCCCGGCGCCCAGCTGGGTGTGGACGCGGCCGAAACCGTCGGACACCGTGGAGTAGCCGATCCCGGTGGGCGCCTTCGGGTTCACCGGGGTCGAGGTCGTGGCCGGATCGGCCTGCCCGCAGCCGAGGACCCAGCAGCCGGAGTCGAGCGCGCGGGCACGCACCAGTACCTCCCACTGCTCGCGTTTACCCTCGCCCGCACCCCAGGACGTCGGCACGAGGACGATGTCGGCGCCGTCGTCGGCCAGCTTCCGGAACAGTTCGGGGAAGCGGATGTCGTAGCAGGTCGCGACGCCGAACGTGATCCCGTCGACCTCGAAGGTGGCAGGCGCGGTACCGGGCGCGACCGTGTCGGACTCCGCGAACCCGAACGCGTCGTACAGATGGATCTTGTCGTAGCCGAAGTGATGCCCCGCGCCGGTGACGAGCAGGGTGTTGCTCACCCGCCCGTCGGGTGACGGCGTGAACATGCCCGCGACGACCACGACGCCGTGTTCCTCGGCGAGCGCGGCCACAGTGGACGCCCACGGCCCGTCCAAAGGTTGCGCGACGGGCCCGAGCGGGATGCCGAAGCGCGCCATCGCCGCCTCCGGGAACACGACGACCCGGGCGCCTTCGCCCGCCGCGGCCGTCACGCCCTCGCGAATCAGCTTCAGGTTCGTCTCGGGATCCTCGGCGGCCGTGAGCTGGCACAACCCGATTCGCGGCACGGAGGCCTCCCTTATCGTGGGATCGCTGGTCACCACCCCAGTGTGCCTGCTCGGGGCGATCCGGCCACCTCGTACCCTTGACCCATGCTGAACCGTACCGACCTGCGTGGACAGGTCCCGTCCGTTGCCGAGCTCAGGCGCACGCTCCCGCGTGCCGAGTACGACGTGGACGCGGCGCTGCATCACGTTCGGCCGGTGGTCGAGGCGGTCCGCGATCGCGGCGTCGAGGCGGTTCTCGAGTTCACCGAGAAGTTCGACAAGGTCCGTCCCGGCGGCGTCCGTGTGGCCGCCGCGGAGCTCACCAACGCGCTCGAGAACCTGGATCCGGCCGTCCGCGAGGCGCTGGAGGAGTCCATCGTCCGCGCCCGGAAGGTCCACGGCGACCAGCGCCGTCAGGACGTCACGACCGAGGTCGTCGACGGCGGCACCGTCACCGAGCGCTGGATCCCGGTGGACCGTGTCGGGCTGTACGCGCCGGGCGGGCTCGCGGTGTACCCCTCGACCGTGGTGATGAACGTCGTCCCGGCGCAGATCGCCGGCGTCGGCACGCTCGTGCTGTGCTCGCCGCCGCAGGCCACGTTCGGCGGGCTCCCGCACCCGACGATCCTGGCCGCCGCCGAACTGCTCGGCGTCGACGAGGTCTGGGCCGTCGGCGGGGCGCAGGCCGTCGCGCTGCTCGCGTACGGTGGCACCGACACCGACGGCACGACGCTGGAGCCGGTCGACGTCGTCACCGGTCCCGGCAATATCTATCTCACCGCGGCCAAGCGGCTGCTGCGCGGGATCATCGGCATCGACTCCGAGGCGGGCCCGACCGAGATCGCCATCCTCGCCGACGAGACCGCCGACCCGGTGCACGTCGCCGCCGACCTGATCAGCCAGGCCGAGCACGACCCGCTCGCCGCGAGCGTCCTGGTCACCACGTCCGAGGAGCTCGCGGACGCCGTCGACAAGGAGCTGACCGGCCGGGTCGCCGCGACCAAGCACTCCGAGCGAGTGACGGAGGCCTTGGGCGGCAAGCAGTCCGGCATCATCCTGGTATCCACTGTGGACGACGGGATCCGTGTCGTGGACGCGTACGCCGCGGAACACCTGGAGATCCAGACCGCGGACGCGCCGACGGTGGCGGCCCGCGTGCGCAACGCCGGCGCGATCTTCGTCGGGGCGTACGCGCCGGTCTCGCTCGGCGACTACTGCGCCGGGTCGAACCATGTCCTGCCCACCGGCGGATTCGCGCGGCACTCGTCCGGGCTTTCGGTGCAGAGCTTCCTCAAGGGCGTGCACGTCGTCGACTACAGCCAGGACGCGCTGCGCGAGATCGCCGGCCGCGTCGTCGCGCTGGCGAACGCCGAAGACCTGCCCGCCCACGGCGAGGCCATCACGGCGCGGTTCGAGGGGGAGCGGGCATGAGCATCGGCGAGGAGGTCACGCTCGGCTCGCTCCCGCTGCGGGACGACCTGCGGGGCAAGACCCCGTACGGCGCACCGCAGCTCGACGTGCCGATCCGGCTCAACACCAACGAAAACCCGTACCCGCCGCCGGACGCGCTGGTGGCCGACGTCGCCGAGGCCGTCCGCGCCGAGGCCGCTTCGCTGCACCGCTACCCGGATCGCGACGCCGTCGCGCTGCGCCAGGACCTCGCGGACTACCTCGCGGTATCCACCGGCGTACTCGTGTCGGAGTCGAACGTGTGGGCCGCCAACGGGTCCAACGAGATCCTGCAGCAGATTTTGCAGGCCTTCGGCGGCCCCGGCCGCTCGGCGCTGGGCTTCGAGCCGTCGTACTCGATGCACCCGATCATCTCGGCGGGCACCCGCACCGACTGGCTGCCGGTGCCGCGCCGCGACGATTTCACGCTCGACACCGAGAAGGCGGCCGCGCTGGTGCGCGAACGCCGTCCGGACATCGTGTTCGTGACCAGCCCGAACAACCCGACCGGCGGGTCGATCCCGTTCGACGAGCTGCGCGGGCTGCTCGAAGCGGCGCCGGGCATCGTGGTGGTCGACGAGGCGTACGCGGAGTTCTCGTCGCAGCCGAGTGCCGTCGAGCTTCTCGAGGAGTACCCGGCGAAGCTGATCGTGTCGCGCACGATGAGCAAGGCGTTCGCCTTCGCGGGCGGGCGGCTCGGGTATCTCGCGGCCGCGCCGGCGATCGTCGACGCGCTGCAGCTGGTGCGGCTGCCGTATCACCTCTCGAAGCTCACGCAGGCCGCCGCGCGCGCCGCGCTACGGCACGCGGACGCCACCCTCGCCTCGGTCGCCAAACTCGCGGCCGAACGCGACCGCGTGGTGGAAGCGTTGCTGGGCTTGGGATTCACGCCGGTCCCGAGCGACGCGAACTTCGTCCTCTTCGGACGGTTCGCGGACGCGCCCGCGACCTGGCAGTCCTATTTGGACAACGGCGTGCTGATCAGGGACGTCGGCATCGAGGGGCACCTGCGGGTGACCATCGGGACGCCGGAAGAGAACGACGCCTTTCTCGAGGCCGGCAAGGAGGTGCCGCGATGAGTCGCGTCGGCAAGGTGGATCGCACCACCAAGGAATCGTCCATTTCGGTCCAGCTCGACCTGGACGGCACGGGACAGGTGGAGATCGACACCGGTGTCCCGTTCTACGACCACATGCTCACCGCGTTCGGCGTGCACGGCTCGCTCGACCTCAAGGTGCAGGCGACCGGTGACGTGCACATCGACGCGCACCACACCGTCGAGGACACCGCGATCGTGCTCGGCCAGGCGCTGCGGCAGGCACTCGGCGACAAGAGCGGTATCCGCCGCTTCGGCGACGCGTGGATCCCGATGGACGAAACCCTCGCGCACGCCGCGATCGACGTCTCCGGGCGCCCGTACTGCGTGCACCTGGGCGAGCCGGAGCAGTTCAACAGCTTCACCATCGGCGGGAACTACCCGTTCGTGCTGACGCGGCACGTGTTCGACTCGCTGTCGTTCCACGCGCAGATCGCGCTGCACGTGCGGGTGCTGCACGGCCGCGACCCGCACCACATCGCGGAGGCCGAGTACAAGGCCGTCGCGCGGGCGCTGCGCGCCGCCACCGAGCCGGACCCGCGGGCGGGCGGCATCCCGTCGACGAAGGGCGTCCTCTAACCCCGCATTTAGTCCTCTGGATGCGTTCCTTGCGCGTGCAACTACCGCATCCAGAGGACTAAATGCGTCCGGTGGGCTTGTAGGTGGTGAGGAGCACGCCGGACGGGGTCGTCGTGGAGCCGACGAAGTCCAGGGTCTGGGCAGGTGTTCCTTCGGCGAAGAAACGCTTGCCTGTACCCAAAAGGAGCGGGTAGACGGCCAGCAGAACCTCGTCCGCGAGCCCGTTTTCGAGCAGCGCCGAGGTCAGCGTGGAGCTGCCCGAGAGGATGAGGTCCGGGCCGTCCTGCGCCTTGATGTGGCGGACGCCTTCGACGAGGTCCGGGCCGGCACCTTCGAACGGGCCCCATTTCAGGCTTTCCGGCCGATGGGTGACGACGTATTTCGTCGCCGCCTTGAGCCGGTCCGCGAACGGGTCGCTTGGCGCGTCCGGCCAGTATTCCGACCAGAGGTCGTAGGTGCGACGGCCGAGCAGCAGGTCGAACCTTTCGGGGTGCGCGGCCATGATGGCCTCCCGGCCGGCGGGGGTCCGGTACGGCATGTTCCAGCCGCTGTACGGGAAGCCGTTCTCGTCCTCGGAGTGCTGGATCACGCCGTCGAGCGAGATGTGCTCGATGATCTTGAGCTTCCTCATCGCGTCTCCAGCAACGCGTCGAGTTGGGGCATCGCGGCGCGGAAGCCCTCTTCCATCCCCGGGATCGTCTTCTCCATGGCTTCGATACTGGAAAACCGGGTCACGTGGATCAGGCGTGATCCCGTCGGCGTCGACTCGAAGGTGAATGTCATCGAGGACGGCATGTTCTCGTCGTCGGCGTTGTCCTCGCCGTCGTGCATCTCGAACGAGTCGATGGGGTTCACCGCGGTGAACTTCCAGGAGTCGGCCCACTTTTCGCCGTTCGGCCCGGACAGGTAGTACTCGGCGCGGCCGCTGGTCCGGAGATCGTGATGGGTGAACGTGGCGGGTGCGAAGGGCGGCCCCCAGAAGCGTTCGAGTTGTCGTGGATCGGCCCAGGCGTCCCAAAGGCGTTTCCGCGGAACGGGAAAGTCCGCCACGACGGTGATGCTGAGCTCTTCGGGCTTCTTGGTGACGGAGGTGGTCGGCATCGTCATTCCCCTTCTCGCAGGACATCGTCGAGCTGCGCCACACGTTGGCGCCAAAGGGCTTCGTAGGAGTCGAGAAGCTCGCTGGCGCGCTGGAGCCGCTCGCGGTCGGTCGAGACCAGTTGTTCGCGTCCGCTGGCACGTTTCCGGATCAGGCCCGCGCGCTGGAGCACGGCGACGTGTTTCTGCACGGCGGCGAAGCTCATCTCGTAGCGCGCGGCGAGTTCGGACACCGACGGTGCTTCCGCGATCGCCCGCGCCAGGATGTCGCGGCGGGTGCCGTCGGCCAAGGCGCGGAAGAGCTGGTTGAGCGACTCCTCGCCCTCCCCCCGAAGTACAACCATGTGGTTGTACGTTAGCCATGCCCGGTCGCGCGGGCAAGGCCCGGGCCCGGCGCGGTCGTGATGGGGACGTGTGGCAGGGTGGCGGTCGTGAGTAACACGACCATCGCTGTGCTGCTGTTCGCGCTCGGCGGCTTCCTGATCGGCGGCGTCTACGCGACCTGGAAGAGCGTCAAGTTCATGGCCGTCGTGCTGGGGATCGGCGCGCTGCTGGCCATCGGCGGCGCCATCGCCTGGCTGGCCTGAGCGCCGTCCGGTAAATCGGCTGCGCGCCGGGAGCGCGTCAAGTTCCTCTTCTTCTGAAATCGGCCTGACGGCGCGATCGGGCCGGAGTGCTTCAGTCAGCGGTGGCCCGCCCGGTTCACCACCGGGGCGAAACTTCCCGACGGCCGAGCGCTCCATGATGTGGCGGAAAGCGGTCCTGTGCGACGACGCCGGGGCGCGCCATCCGCGCGAGGCCAAACCGCTGCGCGTGAAGGCCCCCTTCGCCGCGCTAGACGTAGTGAAGGGGGCCTTCATTTACTTCGGGGCCGGCAGGGCACCGGTACCGAGTGGGTCACCGAGGTCGTGAGTGGCGATTCGGGTCAGGGCCGAGAGCGTCTTGGGTGCCTGCTGGATTTGGCTGGGGCTGATCATGTGTCCGTGAAGGCCTCCTTGCCTACCCTGAAGGTAGTGAAGGAGGCCTTCACGGACCTTCAGGCGGGCACGGGCACGGGCGCCGGTGCCGAGTGGGTCACCGGGGTCGTGAGTGGCGATTCGGGTTCTAACCCGAATCGCCACTCACGACCAACCCGCACCAAACGACCTGCACGGGGCCTTCGCGTACCTATCGAGGAGTAAGCGAAGCGGGCGTGTCGCACCGGGCCCGGGCCGAAGAAACCCGCGACCAGTACCTACTTCGAGGCGTCGACCAGCTCCCGCTCGTCAGGAGCGTCCAGCTGCTTCGCGAGCTTCTCGCCTTCGACGTCCACATCGGGCAGCACGCGATCAAGCCACTTCGGCAGCCACCAGGCACCGCGGCCGAGTAGCGACATCAGCGCCGGCACGATGGTCATCCGGATCACGAACGCGTCCACCAGCACCCCGAAGGCCAGCGCGAACCCGATCGACTGGATCAGCGACGACTCCGCGAGGACGAATCCGGCGAACACGCTGATCATGATCAGCGCGGCGGCGACCACGACGCGGGAGCCGTGCCGGAAACCGGTCACCATCGCCTGCTGCGGGTCGGCGCCGTGGACGTATTCCTCCCGCATCCGGGTCACCAGGAACACCTGGTAGTCCATCGCGAGCCCGAACAGCACACCGATCAGCAGGATCGGCAGCATGCTCATGATCGGTCCGGTCGTCTTCACCCCGAGCAGGTCGGTGAGCCAGCCCCACTGGAACACCGCCACCACGGCGCCGAACGTCGCGACCACGGAGCCGAGGAAGCCCAGCGTCGCCTTCAGCGGGACCACGATCGAGCGGAACACCAGCATCAGCAGCAGGAACGCGAGCCCGACGATCAGCGCGAGATAGGGCAGCATCGCGTCGGCGAGTTTCTCCGAGACGTCGATGTTGGCCGCGGTCTGGCCGGTCACCGCCAGCGACGCGCCGGTGGCCGTGCCCAGCCCCGCGTTCAGGCCGCGGATGTCGCTGACCAGGTCTTCGGTCGCGGTGCTGCTGGGGCCGCTCTTCGGGATGACGGTCAGCAGCGCCAGGTCACCGTCCCGGTTGGTCTTCGGCGGCGTGACGATCGGGCGTTCGGGGAGCCCGCCGATCCCCGCGGCCGCCTGCTGGAGCGCGGCCTGCCGGTCGGTGCTGGCGCTCAGGTCGACGACGATCACCAGCGGCCCGTTGGCGCCCTCGCCGAAGCTGCGGGCGACGGTGTCGTAGGCCTTGCGCTGGGTGGTGTCCGGCGCGGCGGTGCTGTCGTTCGGCAGGCCGAGCTGCATGCTCGCGGCCGGGATGGCGACGATCGCGAGGCCGGCGATCGCGGCGACCAGCACCGGGATCCGGCGGCGGGCCACGAAACGTGCCCAGCGCTCGCCGTGTGTCGTCGCGTTTTCCTTGCGGCGCAAGCGGATCTTGCCGCCCGCCAGTTTGCCGCCCGCGAACCCGAGGACGGCGGGCAGCAGGGTGAGCGCGATGACGACCGCGATGGCGACGGTGATCGCCGCGGCGATCCCCATCTCGCCGAGGAACGGGATGCCGACGACGGTCAGGCCGGCCAGCGCGATGATGACGGTCAGCCCGGCGAACACCACGGCTGAGCCCGCGGTGCCGGTGGCCCGTCCGGCGGCTTCCTCCGGATCGCGGCCGATCGTGAGTTCGTGCCGATAGCGGGAAACAATGAAGAGCGCGTAGTCGATGCCGACGGCGAGGCCGATCATCAGCGCGAGCACCGGCGTGTTCGTGTTCAGTTCGAGGAAACCGGACGCCGTCGTGATCCCCGCCATGCCGATGCCGACGCCGATGAGCGCGGTCAGCAGCGGGATCCCGGCGGCGAGCAGCGAGCCGAAGGTGATGATCAGGACGACGGCGGCGACCGCGACACCGAGGCCTTCGGTGGCGTTCGTGGCGGGCATCGCCTGGACGGCGTCACCGCCGAATTCCACGGTGTACCCGGCGGCCTTGGCGGAATCCGCGGCGGCCATCAGGCCGTCGCGGTCGGCGTCGGTGAGCTCGAAGCCCGGGACGCGGTAGCTGACCTGCGCCAACGCGACGTGCTTGTCGGGCGAAATCGCCTGCGCCTGCAGCGGGTCGACCACGCCGGCGACCTTCGGCGCGTCCTTGAGCCCGGTGACGAGACGGGCGATCGCCGCCTGCCCACCGGCGTCGGTGATGTCACCGGGCGTCGAGATGACGACGCGCGCCGTCGCGCCACCGGCGGCGGCTTCCGGGAACCGGTCGGCGAGCTGGTCGATCGCCTTCTGCGACTCGGTGCCGGGGATGGTCACCGAGTTCGAAAGCTGGCCGGACAGGGTCAGCGCGCCCGCGCCGAGGGCCACCAGGACGGCGGCCCACACCGCCGTCACCAGTGCCCGGCGCCGGAACGAGAACCGGCCCAGGCGGTACAGGAAGCTGGCCACGAAAGTCTCCCGTTCACTCGTTCAGGTTCATTTCAAGCTAGCCGATCGGCTAGGGCGCTACAAGCCGATCGGCAAGTGTGTGACTAGCCGCACGGCTAGTACTCGTTTGGCCAGGCGGCCACGCTTGACGTAATCTCCGACGGCTGAACGAGGAGGGAACATGGACGTCGTCCACGCGGAGGACACCCGCACGCGACTACTGGGCACGGCGTTGCGGCTGTTCACCGAACACGGCGTGGAAGGCACCTCGCTGCAGATGATCGCGGACGCCCTCGGCGTCACCAAGGCCGCCGTCTACTACCACTTCAAGACGAAGGCGGAGATCACCGAATCCGTCGCCGAACCCGTGCTGCGAGAGCTCGAAGGCATCGTCGACGACGCCCGCGCCCAGCGCACCCGGGGCGCGCAGATCGACCACCTGCTCGACGGTTTCGTCGATCTCGTGGTGCGGCACCGCGCGCTGGTCGCCCTGTTCTCCAGCGACCCCGGCATCGCCCGCGCGATCGAGAAGTCCGTGCACAGCTCGGACAGCTTCAAGAACCGGCTGCTGGAGATCCTCGTCGGCCCCGATCCGGATCTCACCGCGATCGTGACCGCGCAGGTGCTCCTGGCGGGGATCGCCATCGCCGGCGGTTCGCCCGAGGTCGCGTCGCTCGACGACGAGACGCTGCGCGAAACGCTCCTCAGCGTCGGTCGCAAGCTTTACAACCGCCCGCGCCGCCGTTCGTGACCGATGTGTTCAAGACAGGCGCCGCGATCCGCGCGACCCTGTCGGCATGAACATCGATCTGAAGGCGGCGGCCACGTTCATGGCCACCCAGGCCCGGCTGCTCGACAGGCGGCGCTTCGAAGTCCTCTTCCGCTCCGGTGACCCGGCCGCGGCGCTCGCCGCGCTCGAGGCGTACCGCAATCCCGACGGCGGCTACGGCCACGGACTCGAACCGGACTGCCGCTCGGTGACCAGTCAGCCCGCCGGTGCGCTGCACGCTTTCGAGGTCTTCGCCGACGTCGGCAAGTCGACAAGTCCGCGCGCGGCCGAACTCTGTGACTGGCTCGCCTCGATCTCCTTGCCCGACGGCGGGATCCCGTTCGCGCTGCCGATGCCGGATCCGGAGGGCGGCGCGCCGTTCTGGACGAGCGCGGATCCGGCGGTCTCCTCACTGCAGATCACCGCGATCGTCGCGGTGACCGCGCATCGCGTCGCGGCACACGATCCGGCGGTCGCCGCGCATCCCTGGCTCGCGAAGGCAACGCGCTACTGCCTAGATGAGATCGAGAAGCTCGACGAGGCGCCGCACGCGCTCGTGCTCGCTTTCGCGATGAAGCTGGTGGACGCGCTCGGCGACACGCGCCTGGTCGAGAAGCTCGGCCGGTTCGTCCCGGACGACGGTGTGGTCGCCGTCGGCGGCGGGATCGAGGGCGAGGCCATGCGCCCGCTCGACTTCGCGCCGGAACCCGGTGGCCCGGCACGGAAGCTCTTCCGGCCGGAGATCGTCGAAGCGGATCTGCGGCGGGTGGCGGGCGAGCAGCACGACGACGGCGGCTGGCGGGTCGACTACACGAGCTATTCGCCGGCCGCCGCGCTGGAGTGGAACGGGATGTTCACCGTGAACACGTTGTCGCTCCTGCGGAACAACGGCTTGGTCTAAGGAAGTCTGCGGAGGAACTCCGGCGGGACGGCGGCGGTGAGCCAGACGCCGTTCGCGCTCACCTGGAATTCGTGACCGGCGGCGGACATCTCCCGGGCGTCCACGGCGAGCAGCACCGGGACGCCGCGCCGCGCCCCGACGGCCCGCGCGGTGTCCACGGTCGCCGAGAGATGCACGGCATGCCGCTTCATCGGCCGGAGTCCCTCGTGCAGGATCGCGTCGAGGAACCGGGAGACCGTGCCGTGGTAGAGCACCTCCGGCGGGATCGCGGCGGGCAGTGCGAGGTCGACGTCGACACTGTGGCCCTGGCTGGCACGGATCCGCAGCCCGGCCTCGTCGAAGGCGAAGCGCCGTTTGTCGTTGCCCTCGACCACTTCGTCGAGTTGGGTGCGGGTGAGCGGCAAACCGTTGCGCCGCAAGGCCGCCAAGAGCGTGTCGACGTCGACCCAGCCGTCAGGGGTGAGGGTGATCCCGATGTCGCCGGGTGCGTGCCGCAGGTGCCGGGAGAGCCGTTTCGAGACTCGGATGAGGTTCTTCTTGTCCATTTCGAGTCACAGTGACGCACATCCGGCCCCCACGTGGCAACGGAATTCAGATGCCGCCCTCGGAAGCCGGGCGCAGTTTCCCCGCGCCGGGGCCGAAGCGGGACATCTGGTCGTCGGCGTTGTAGAGCCCGCAGCTGCGCAGGGAGAGGCAACCGCAGCCGACGCATCCGGTCAGCCTGTCGCGCAGGCGCTGCAACGCGTCGATCCGCGCGTCGAGCTCGTCCTGCCAGCCCCGCGAAAGGCGGGCCCAGTCGGCCTTGGTGGGCGCGTGGTCCTTGGGTAGGGTCTCCAGTGCCGAGCTGATGTCGTCCAGGCTGAGCCCGACCCGCTGCGCGGCGCGGATGAAGGCGATCCGGCGCAGCACCGAGCGCGAGTACCGGCGCTGGTTGCCCGCCGAGCGCTCGGAGCTGATCAGTCCCTTGTCCTCGTAGAAACGCAAAGCCGTATGGGGCACGCCGCTGCGGTCGGCGACCTGCCCGATGCTCAGGTGTTCAGCCAGTCTCGTCACGTCGCCAGATTAGCCTTGACTTCGACCTAAGTCGAGGTTGCAACCTCGGTTCATGACCACCGACACCAAGACCGGCTACGAGGATCTGCCGAGGCTGATCTCGTTGATGACCGGGGACGAGAAACACCAGGCGGCCGCGGAGTCCACTGTGGACGTCCTGTGGGTGCTCTACGACCGTGTGCTCGACATCACCCCGGAGAACGTCCGCGATCCGGGCCGCGACCGTTTCCTGCTGTCGAAGGGGCACGGTCCGATGGCCTACTACGCGGTGCTGGCGAAGAAGGGCTTCCTCCACGAGGAAGAACTCGCCGACTGGACTTCGGCCGAGTCCCGCCTCGGTCACCATCCCGACCGGGCGAGGCTTCCCGGGGCCGAGATCTCCAGCGGTTCGCTCGGGCACGGGCTCCCGCTGGCCATCGGTACCGTGTTCGGCCTGCGCGCCAAGGGATTCCGCGACGCCAAGGTCGTCACCCTCATCGGTGACGCGGAGCTCGACGAGGGCTCCAACCAAGAGGCCATCGCGGTCGCGGGCCGGATCGGCATGCCGCAGCTGACCGCCGTCGTCATCGACAACTCCTCGGCCACACACGGCTGGCCCGGCGGGATCGCGCGCCGGTTCGAGGTCGAAGGCTGGACGACCAGCACCGTCGACGGCCGCGATCACGACGCGCTCCACGAAGCCTTCACCACACCTCATCCGGACCGGCCGCTCGCCGTGGTCGCGACCGTCGAGCGAAAGGCCTGAGCCCGTGAACATGCGTGAAACGTTCCTCGAAGCCGCCGCCGAAGCGCTCGACGCCGACCCGAACGTCGCCGTCGTGCTCGCCGACATCTCCGCGGCACAACTCGCCTTCGCCGCGCGGAAACATCCCGACCGGGTGCTCAACGTCGGCATCCGCGAACAGCTGATGATGAGCACCGCGGGCGGACTCGCGCTGGCCGGCATGCGGCCGATCGTCCACACCTTCTCGTCGTTCCTCGTGGAGCGGGCGTTCGAGCAGGTCAAACTCGACCTCGGGCACCAGGACGTCGGGGCCGTGCTGGTGTCCTCGGGCGCGTCCTACGACATGCCGACCGCCGGGCGGACCCACCAGGCGCCCGGAGACGTCGCCCTCATCGACACGCTGCCGGGCTGGACCGTGCACGTGCCGGGGCATCCCGAAGAGGCACGACGGCTGCTGCTCGAGTCCATCCCTGGCGACGGGCGCGTCTATCTCCGGCTTTCCGCGCAGGAGAACGCGAAAGCCCATCTGGGGGCGGGTCTGCAAACGCTGCGCCAAGGCAGGCGAAGTGTGGTGGTGGCCGTCGGGCCGATGCTCGACCGGACGCTGGAGGCGACCGCCGATCTCGACGTGACCGTGCTCTACACCTCGACCATCCGGCCGTTCGACGCCGCCGGGCTGCGCGCGGCCGTCGACGCCACCGGGGCCACCGACGTCGTGCTGATCGAGCCGTACCTCGCGGGGACGTCGGCGCACGTGGTGACGGACGCTTTGTCCGAAATGCCGCACCGGCTGCTCTCCCTCGGCGTCCGGCGTGACGCGGAAGTGCGGATCTACGGCGAAATGGCCGATCACGACCTCGCGCACGGCCTCGACGCCGGTTCGATCACCTTGTCCGTCAAGGAATTCCTCCGCTAGCGTCACCAGGATGACGAAGATCCGCCCGCTCTCGCTCGGGGTCATCCGCCGCGGTGAAGACCTTCTCGTGTTCGAGGGCCGCGACCACACCAAGGGCGTGACCTACCATCGCCCGCTCGGCGGCGGGATCGAGTTCGGGGAGACCGCCGCCGAGGCGCTGCACCGCGAATTCCAGGAGGAACTCGCGGCGGAGCTGACCTCGGTCGAGCAGATCGCCGTACTGGAGAACGTGTACACCTACGAAGGCAGGCCGGGGCACGAGATCGTGTTCCTGTTCACCGCGGACCTGACGGACAAGGCGTTCTACGAGCGCGACGAGGTCGGCGTGGTGCTCGACGACGGCGCGCGCGTGCACTGGCTGCCGATGGCCGACGTGTCGAGCGGCAAGGCGATCCTGTACCCGGACGGACTCGCGGACCTCCTTTCAGCGCAGGACTGACCGCGCGGTCGGCGCCAGTTCCCGTTGTTGCCAAGGGCGTTCGAGTTTGCCCGCGAGTTCGGTGCCTGTCCGGTCCAGGAGTTCGCGGTGTTCTTCCGTGAACTTGGAGAACCAGACGAACACCGTCTCGTTCTCCCGCACGGGAAGACGGGGAAAGGTGTTCTCCGCGGGCTCTGTTTCGAAGTGGCCGAACGTGTCCACGCCTGATTCCCGCAAGGCGGGCGCCACGTTGTCCGCGAAGTACTCGGAGAACTCCTTGACCGGGACGGCAGGATGGCACACCGTCACCAGAATCCGGGAATCCCCAGCGCCGCCCGGAGCGGGGAACCCCGGCCCGGACGGGCGCAGCAACAGGACGTCCGATGCGTCGATCATCGTCTCGTTCGCCGCCGGGCCGTGCTCTCGCCACACGGGCCCGTGGTAGAACGATTCGAGCGCAGCACGCCTGGTCTCCATGTCCCGGAAACCGCGCAGCCACACGAACTTGTCCGGCTCCGCAGGCTCGTGGAAGAGGCCGAACAGGCGCATGCCGCAGGCTTCCTGGCTCTCCACGAACTCGCGCTCGAAGAGCTCGATCAGCCCGTCCCGGCGGCCGGGGTGCAGCGTGTACCGGCGCAGTTCGACGACGGACTGGAACTCGGGGGAAACGGTCATACGCGGACCATAGAGGTCCGCACCGACAGTTTCCGGCGGCTCAGCGGAAGGCGGCCAGACCGGTGACCGACTGGCCGAGCGAGAGCGCGTGCATCTCTTCGGTGCCTTCGTAGGTCAGCACGGTTTCCAGGTTCGACATATGCCGCATCACGGGGTATTCCAGCGAAATCCCGTTGGCGCCGAGCATGGCGCGCGCGGTCCTGGCGACCTCCAGCGCGGAGCGGACGTTGGCGAGCTTGCCGAAGCTGACGTGGTTGTGGTGCAGCGTCCCGGCGTCCTTGAGCCGCCCGATTCGCAGCGCGACCAGACCGGCGCGATTGACCTCGACGACGAGATCGGCGAGCTTGCGCTGGGTGAGCTGGAACCCGGCCAGCGGTTTGCCGAACTGTTCCCGGCTCAGCGTGTACTCCAGCGCGGATTCGTAGCAGGAGCGAGCGGCGCCGACGACGCCGAACAGGATCCCGTAGCGCGCTTCGTTCAGGCAGGACAGCGGCCCGCGCAGACCCCTGACCTCGGGGAACGCGGCGGAATCCGGCAGGCGGACGCCGTCGAGCACGAGTTCCGCGGTCAGCGAGGCGCGCAGTGACAGCTTGTGCTTGACCTCGTTCGCGGTGAAGCCCGGCGTGTTCGTGGGGACGACGAAACCGCGCACACCTTCGTCGGTCCGCGCCCAGACGACCGCGACGTCGGCCACGGTTCCGTTGGTGATCCACATCTTCGTGCCGCTCAGCACCCAGTCCGAGCCGTCGCGCACCGCGCGGGTCCGCATGCTGCCGGGGTCGCTGCCGGCGTCCGGTTCGGTCAGGCCGAAACAGCCGAGCGCCTCACCGGCGGCCATCCGGGGCAGCCACTCCTGTTTCTGCTCCTCGGTGCCCCATTTGTGGATCGCGTACATCGCCAGCGAGCCCTGCACCGAGACGAAGCTGCGCAACCCGGAGTCGACGGCCTCCAGCTCGCGGCAGGCGATGCCGTAGGCGACGGCGCTGGTCCCGGCGCAGCCGTAACCCTCCAGGTGCATGCCGAGCAGTCCGAGCTGCCCGAACCCCTTGGCGAGCTCGGCGGCGGGCAGAGCGCCCGACTCGTACCACTCGGCGACGTTCGGCAGGAGCTGGTCCTGGGCGTAGGAGCGCACTGCGTCACGCATGGCCCGGTCCTCGGCGGTGAGCTCGGCGTCGAGATCGAGGAAGTCGCGCGGATCCGGACTGCTGCTCATGCGGTCACTCCTGGTCGGCTCGGTGGGGCGTCTTCCTATGAAGAAAACCACACACGCGACCGGAGTCGAGTGTCAGCGATCCCGCCATCCGGTGGTCTTCGTCACCTGAACCGATGCCGTGGCCGTCCGAGCCGGGGCGGAGCGCCGCTTCTGCGCCGGGATCAGCAGCTCCGCGAAGGTAGGGAAAGGCACGCTGTCGATGTCTTCGCGCCAGGCGCTGAGCAGGCGGGTCAGGTCGTCGGCGTCCTGCATCGTTCCTCCAAAAGTGCAGGGCGGTCCTGCGCCGGCCTTTCACTTGGAGGCGTTATTACCCAGAAGAGTGAACGTCGAAACAGGAAATCCGGAGAAAATCCGGTCCGCTAACCTGGGACGCGTGGCTACTCCTCGCGTGGTGATCCTGGACTACGGGTCCGGCAACCTCCGGTCCGCCGAACGCGCTTTTCAGCGCGCCGGCGCCGACGTCGAGGTCACCGCCGACCCGCATGCCGCCCTCGAGGCCGACGGCCTGGTCGTCCCCGGTGTCGGCGCCTTCTCCGCCTGTATGGAGGGGCTGCGGTCGGTGTCGGGGGAGAAGATCATCGGCAAACGCCTCGCCGGCGGCCGTCCGGTGCTGGGCATCTGCGTCGGCATGCAGATCCTGTTCGAACGCGGTGTCGAGCACGGCGTGGAGGCCGAGGGCGCCGGTGAGTGGCCGGGCACGGTCGACAAGCTGGAGGCCGACGTCCTGCCCCACATGGGTTGGAACACCGTCCGCGCCCCCGAGGACTCGCAGTTGTTCGCCGGTCTGGACGCGGACACGCGGTTCTACTTCGTGCACTCCTACGCCG
Source organism: Amycolatopsis sp. NPDC043887 (assembly GCF_056435665.1). Classification (NCBI taxonomy): domain Bacteria; kingdom Bacillati; phylum Actinomycetota; class Actinomycetes; order Pseudonocardiales; family Pseudonocardiaceae; genus Amycolatopsis; species Amycolatopsis sp. NPDC043887. The sequence continues at coordinate 145,256 of NZ_JBWKEB010000013.1, read as the reverse complement.
CGCGGACCTGGGAACTGGACTCCGGCCTCGCCGGACAGCAACCCAAGGTGACCTGGGCGAACCACGGCCAGGACTTCGTCGCCGCCGTCGAGAACGGGCCGCTCTGGGCGACCCAGTTCCACCCCGAGAAGTCCGGGGACGCCGGGGCGCACCTGCTGCGCAACTGGCTGAACACCCTGTCTTAGAGTGGGCGCGTGACTTTCACGCTCCTTCCCGCCGTTGATGTGGCCGATGGCCAGGCCGTGCGACTCGTCCAGGGCGAGGCCGGCACCGAAACCTCCTATGGCAGCCCGCTGGAGGCGGCGCTCGCCTGGCAGCGCGACGGTGCGGAGTGGATCCATCTGGTGGACCTCGACGCCGCGTTCGGCAAGGGTTCCAACCGCGAACTGCTCGCCGACGTCGTGGCCAAGCTCGACGTCCAGGTGGAGCTGTCCGGTGGCATCCGCGACGACGCCTCGCTGGAGGCCGCGCTGGCCACCGGCGCCCGCCGCGTCAACCTCGGCACCGCGGCGCTGGAGGACCCGGAGTGGACCGCGAAGGTCGTCTCCTCCTACGGCGACCGCGTCGCCATCGGGCTGGACGTGCGGATCACCGAGGCCGGGCACCGGCTGTCCGCCCGCGGCTGGACGCAGGACGGCGGTGACCTCTGGGAGGTCCTCGACCGGCTCGACCGCGACGGCGCGCAGCGCTACGTCGTCACCGACGTGAGCAAGGACGGCACCCTCCAGGGGCCGAACATCGACCTGCTCCGCGAGGTCGCCGCCCGCACCGACGCGCCGGTCATCGCCTCCGGTGGTGTGTCCAGTGTGGACGATCTCCGCGCGCTGGCCGCGCTGGCCCGCGACGGTGTCGAGGGATCCATCGTCGGCAAGGCGCTCTACGCCGGCGCGTTCACCCTGCCCGAGGCGCTCGCGGCCGTCGCGGAGTTCTGAGCTTTACCTCCCGGGTAATCGACGCCACGCGGCGGCTCGGTCAGGATTCCTTCCAAGACAACGAAACCTGGAGGGACATCATGACCGCCTACGGACTCGCCCACCTTCGCCCCGCCGCTGTGCTGGCCGAAGAGGTCTTCGAGTACATGGAACGGATCCAGGCCACGCTCGATCCCTTCGGCGGCAGGTTCCTCGTGCACGGAGCCGGGGTCCACGTCGTCGAGGGGGAGTGGTCGGGGGCGCTCGTGCTCATCGAGTTCCCGAGCCTCGACGCCGCGCGGGAGTGGTACGACTCGCCCGCGTACCGGGAGATCCTGCCGCTGCGGGCCGACCACATCCCCGGCGATCTGATCCTGGTGGAGGGATGCGGGCCGGACCACGACTCGGCGGCGCTGGCGGCCTCGCTGCGGGCGCTGCAGGCCTCGTGAGTGGTGAGGACGGTTCTAACCGTCCTCACCACTCACGAGACCCAGGGCTACTCCGCCAGCTTGATCGCGATGCCCACGGTCCGGTCCTTCGGCCCCCGCAGCCTGCTGAAGAACATCGTGACCCGCCCGGTGATCCCGTACTTCCGCGCGATCACCTTGCGCACCCGTTCGGTCTCGTCGAGGTCCAGCAGCCGAGCCTCACCCGCGACGACGTCGCCATGGGTCTTGGCACCGCGGAAGTCGCAGGCCTGGACCTCGACCCGGCCGCTGTTGCGGATGCGCTTGACCTTGCCCGCCTTCCGCTCGGACCAGAGCACCAGCTCGCCGCCGTCGCCCGCCGCCCAGACCGGGGTCGGCACCGGGGTGCCGTTCTTGCGGAAGGTGGTCAGGACGACGTACTTCTCGGCGGCGATCCGCTCGAACTCCGATCCCATGTGGAAAGTCTAGGCTGTCCGCCTGCGCAAGGTCGCCGCGCCGAGCACCAGCGCGGCCAGTGCGCACGCCCCGACGATGATCAGGTTCCAGAGGAGTGTCGCGTCCACGGTGCCCGACGTGGTGACCCGCGTGAGCGCTTCGACGGCGTACGAAAGCGGCATCACGTTCGAAAGCCAGTTCAGGAGCCAGCCCATTTCCCCGCGCGGCACGAACAGCCCGCACAGCAGGATCTGCGGCAGCACGAACAGCGGCATGAACTGCACCGCCTGGAACTCCGTCCGCGCGAACGCGCTCACGAACAGGCCGAGCGCCATCCCGAGGAGGGCGTCGAGGACGGCGATGAGCAGCAGCATCCCGATCGAGCCCGCGATGTCGAGGCCCAGCCAGGCGAGCGAAATCCCGGCGGCGACGCCGACCTGCACGATCGCGATCGAACCGAACGCGATCGCGTAGCCGAAGAGGAGGTCCATCCTGCCGATCGGCAGGGTCATCAGTCTTTCCAGTGTCGCCGTGGTGCGCTCGCGCAGCGTGGTGATCGAGGTGATCAGGAACATGATCAGGAACGGGAAGACGCCGAGCAGCGCCGGAGCGACCCGGCTGAACACCGCTTCGGAGTTGAAGACGAAGCGCAGCAGCACCATCAGCAGCGACGGGACGACGATCAGCATCGCGACGGTGCGCGGATCGTGCCGTAGCTGAAGGAGGATGCGGCGGGCCGTGGCGAGTGTCAGCGTGGGGTTCACGAGGTCATCTCCGTCTCCCGGACGAGCCGCAGGAACGCCTGTTCCAGATCGGTCGTGCCGGTGCGTTCGCGCAGCCCGGCCGGGGTGTCGTCGGCGAGGACGCGGCCTTCGCGCATGAGCAGCAGCCGGTCGCATCGCGCTGCCTCGTCCATGACATGGCTGGACACGAGCAGCGTCGTCCCGCCCTCGGCGAGGCGGCGGAACAGCGCCCAGAGTTCGTCGCGGAGTACGGGATCGAGGCCGACGGTCGGTTCGTCGAGGACGAGCAGTTCGGGTTTTCCGAGCAGTGCGACGGCGAGGTTGGCGCGGCTGTGCTGTCCGCCCGACAAGGAGCCGACCAGCTTGCCCGCGTGGTCGGTCAGCCCGACTTCGGCGATCACCCTGTCCACATCGGACATCGGCGCGCGGAGGACGGAGGCGAAGTAGCGCAACGCTTCCGTGATGGTGAGGTCGGCGTAGATCGCCGGGTTCTGGGTGGCGTAGCCGATCAGGCGCCGCAGCGGCGGGCTGCCCGCGGGATGGCCGAGCACGGTGACCTCGCCCGCGGCGACGATCTGCACGCCGACGATCGAACGCATCAGCGTCGTCTTGCCGCAGCCGCTCGGCCCGAGCAGGCCGGTGACGCGCCCGCGCGGCGTCCGGAACGCGATGTCCTTGACGACCTCGCGACCGCCGCGGACGACCCTCAGTCCTGTCACGGAGATCGCCGAATTAGCCATGTGTTTAATTCTGCGCTCGTTGAGAAGCGTGAGTCAAGGGGTGCGTGTTTCAGGACAGCCGGACGGCGATGCCCGGATAGTCGTGCACCAGCAGGTGCCGGTCGTAGCGCAGTACGCATGAGAAGTCGAAGACCGGTGCCGCGTAGGCGAAATCGCGGTCACCGATCCGCTCGTAGCGCTGCTCGAGCCGCTCCACGGCGAGGTCGCCCGCACGGACGTACACGGCGGGCGCCTCGGCGGCGGCGCCCGGAGCGAGGCCGAGCCGGTGCACTGGCAGCGTGTTCGTCATCGACGACGACTCGAGGTCCACGTCGAAACAGCCGTCGAGCCGCGGATCCGCGACCCCGTCCACCCGCCAGCGTCCGTCACCGCCGGATTCGAGAACCGTCCGCCGGGCGCCGCTCGCCGACCGGCCGGAGATCTCCGCCGACCTCGTATGCCAGGCGGCGTCGACGGTGATCGCGTACTCGACGAACCAGGATTCGCCGTCCTCGACCGCTGTCGTTGCTCCGCTGATCCTCCAGCCGCCTTCGTGTTCTTGGAAGAACGCGACCTCGAGGCCGGTCCTCGCGTCCCGATGCAGCCAGCTCGCCGTCGCGGGAAGGCTCACGGGACCAGGACGAGCTTGCCCCGGACGTGGCCCCCTTCGCTTTCGTCCTGGGCCGCGGCCGCTTCGGCGAGCGGGTACACACGGGCGATCGGCAGGTCGAGCTTGCCTTCGGCGGCGAGCGCGGCGCCTTCGGCCAGCGAGCCGGGGACCTGCTCGGCCGGAGAACCCGACGTGAAGCGGACGCCGTGGTCTGCCGCGTCCGGCGCGGCGATGGTGATGACCCGCTTCGGGCCACCGGTCAGCTCGACGAGGGTGGCGAGCGAGCCGCGTCCGGAGGCGTCGAAGGACGCGTCGACGCCCTGCGGCGCGACGTCGCGTACGCGCTCGGCGAGGCCTTCGCCGTACTGCACTGGGACGGCACCCAGCGAGCGCAGGTAATCGTGGTTCGCTTCGCTCGCGGTGCCCACGACGGTGAGCCCGCGCGCGACGGCGAGCTGGACGGCGATGGTGCCGACGCCGCCCGCCGCGCCGTCGATGAGCAGCGTCTCGCCCTTCTGGAGATCCAGAAGGTTGAGGGCGCGGTAGGCGGTGTTGACGACCGCCGGCAGCGCCGCGGCCAGCTCCCAGGAGAGTGCCCCGGGCTTGCGGATCAGGTTCGCCGGATCCGCGAGGACGTATTCCGCGTACCCGCCGGCGCCGGACCCCATGACCTCGTCGCCGGCCGCGAACCCGGACACTCCCTCGCCGACCGCGTCGATCACGCCCGAGATGTCCCCACCGGGCACGGCGGGGAACTTCGCGGGGTACACCTCCGCCATCAGCCCGGACCGGATCTTCCAGTCGATCGGGTTCACGCCCGCGGCCCGGACGGCGACCCGGACCTGGCCGGGCCTCGGCGCGGGAAGCTCGCGTTCGAGGACGCGCAGGACCCCGGAGTCGCCGTACTCGGTGAACGCGATGGAGCGGTAGGTGTCCGTCATGCCGTCGACAACCGCCGCCCGCCCGTCACTATTCCGGCGGATTCCCGAACCAGCTGTAGTCACCGGGGATGATCTGCAGGCCCTCGGCGATGTCGGCCAGTGTGGCCCGGTCCCGTTTGCCCGACACGGTGAGCCAGCGCCCGCCTTCGACCTGGACGGCGACCGTTTCGTCCAGCTGCCCTCCCCGCCCGTTCCGCGCGGGGAGGGCGAAACCGTCGAGGCCCCTGATCTTGAGCGGCACGGGCGCGGCATCGCCCGCGTCCGGCCGTTGGCCGCCGAGGCTCGCCGTGACCACCGCCGCCGCGCTGGGCTGCCCGGCACGGGTGGCTTCGAGCTCGGTCGTGCCCCCGTCGACCATCATGGCCAGGTTCACCCCGGACAGCTCCAGGCCGGCGGGCAACCTGCCGAACCGCAGTTCGCCCGACACCCGGGCACGGCCGTCCCCGACCATCTCGTCCGCGATCCGCTGACCCACGCCGCGCGCGTCCCGCACACCGTGCAGGGTCAAGTTCAGCACGTACGCGTCGTCGGGTGACCAGGTCAGCATCGTCGCGTCGCCGTAGACCTCCGAGACCATGCCGACCCTGCCGTGCACGATGATCTGGTTCGGGGCGGGCGCGATCGTCCACGGCCCGCGCCGCTCGTCCAGCGGAGTGGTGGTCAGCTGGACCTGGCCCGCCTCGCCGCCACTCCACGTCCTGGTCTGAGGCGCCGGATAAGGCTTCGCGGAGCGGCTCATCTCCTTGAAACCGTCGGGAAGCCAGCCCGGTTTGTACGGCAGCACCGCCCAGTCCGCGTCGCGTGGCGAGGCGGGCGTGACCGTTGTGTAGGCCCGCAGGCCGAGTGGCACGCCGAGCGCGATGATCGCGACCGCCGCCGCGACCAGCGCCAAAGCCATCTTGGGACGGCTTCGCGACCGTTGGGCCAGCGCGTCGCGGATCTCGGCCCCGTCGGGCGCCCGCGTCGCCAGGTGTTCGAGGCTCTCCCGGATCAGGTCCTCGGTGTGCTCGTCACTCAGTCGGGTCATTTGCGGGCTCCCGTGGGCTGCACGGACGAGGACTGCCCGGTTTCCCGCAGCGTCGCGAGCGCGCGCGAAATCTGGCTGCGCACGGTCGACGTCGCGCAGCGGAGTACCGCGCCGATCTCCTCGTCGGAGTAGTTCTCGTAGTAGCGGAGCACGATCGCGGCGCGTTGCTTGCGCGGGAGCTTCGCGAGCCGGTCCAGCATCGCGTCGCGTTCGTCGTACTCGATGGCGTGATCGGAGACCGGCGGGCTCATCAGGTCGAGCGCTTCCGGTGACGACGGCGTCACCCGGCGGACCGCCAGCCGCCTCCGCCACGAGAGGTACTCGTTGGTCACCATCCGGCGGACGTACGTCGGCGGCGAGTCGATCTTCGGCCAGCGTTCCTGAGCACGCAGCAGCACCTCCTGGACGATGTCCTGCGCCAGGTACGGATCGTCGGTCAGGACGGTCGCGTAGCGCAGGAGGCCGTCCAGGCGATCCGCGACGAACTCGTCGAAGGTCGCAGGCACGTGTCCCCCTCAGCCGGTGGTCTCGCTACTAGTGACGCGCGAGACCACCCCGCTGATGCATCGGGAGCCGAACTTTCTCGGCGCCGGGGGTCAGGTAGTACTGCGCGACCGGGGCCAGCATCGCGACGATCTCCTCCTCCGAGGCGTTGACCAGCGGCGGGAGCCCGATGACGTAGCGCAGCAGCGCGAACCCGATCATCTGCGCGGCGATCCCGGCCACCCGCACCTTCGGCACGCCGCGCGCTTCGGCGACCCGCGCCAGTACCGCCCGCTCCAGGAACTGCCGCATCATGGTCGCGACCTGCTCGTTGGTGGTCGCGGAGCGGATCATCGCCAGGAACGGCGCGCGGCCGTCCGGGGCCTGCCAGAGGCCGAGGAACGCGCGGACGAGGCGCTCGCCGATCTCATCTTCGGGGCCTTCGAGGATCCGGGGGACCAGCTCGCCAGGGTCCACCGGCAGATTCATCGACGCGGCGAAGAGCCGTTGCTTGGTGCCGAAGAAATGGTGCAGCAGGGCCGCGTTGACCCCGGCGTCGGCCGCGATGGCGCGGACGGTCGCCCCGTCGTAGCCCTGTTCGGCGAACCTGCGCCTCGCCGCGTCGAGGATCTCCTCCCGCGTCTCGGTCTGCCCCGGCCGCCGCCCCGCCTGTGCCATCCCGCGAGCTTAGAACGGGTCTTGACTACGCTTGTCCCCATGTCAGTCGCAGTCAGGGTCATCCCGTGTCTCGACGTCGACGCGGGCCGTGTGGTGAAGGGCGTCAACTTCGCCGACCTGCGCGACGCCGGCGACCCCGTCGAACTCGCCAGGCTGTACGACGCCGAGGGCGCGGACGAGCTCACGTTCCTCGACGTCACGGCGTCCTCCGGGGACCGTGAGACCACCTTCGACGTCGTCCGCCGGACCGCGGAACAGGTGTTCATCCCGCTCACCGTCGGCGGGGGCGTGCGCACGAACGACGACGTCAACCGGTTGCTGCGCACCGGCGCGGACAAGGTGAGCATCAACACCGCCGCCATCGCGCGGCCGGAGTTCCTGCGCGAGGCGTCCCGCCGGTTCGGCGCGCAGTGCGTCGTCCTGTCGGTGGACGCGCGCCGGGTCCCCGAGGGGACCGAACCGACCCCGTCCGGTTTCGAGGTGACCACGCACGGCGGGCGCCGCGGCACCGGGATCGACGCCGTCGAGTGGGCCGCGCGCGGCGAGGAACTGGGCGTCGGCGAGATCCTGCTCAACTCGATGGACGCCGACGGCACCAAGAACGGCTTCGACCTCGAACTCCTGAGCCAGGTGCGGGCGGCGGTCCGGGTCCCGGTGATCGCCAGCGGTGGCGCCGGCGCGCTCGAGCACTTCCTGCCCGCCGTCGAGGCAGGCGCGGACGCGGTGCTCGCGGCCAGTGTGTTCCACTTCGGACAGTTGAAGATCGGCGAGGTCAAGAGCGCGCTGCGCGCCGGGGGAGTCGTGGTCCGGTGATCTTGGCCAAATGGAAGGCCTCCACCGAGGTCAAGGTCGTCTGCGCGCTGCTGCTCGGGCTCGCCCTCGCCTACCTCGCGATGGCCGCGATCCTCATGTTCGCGCCGTACTCCACCGCGCGGACGTTCCTGCTGCCGGGGACGTCGCTGGTCCTCGGCGGACTCGTCGTGGCGGGATTGGTGCTGAAGATGTCTTCGGCGCGGTTCGCCGGTTTCGGCGTCAGCTTCCTGTTCGGGTTGCTGCACGCGTTGTCCATGCTGGCGGCGGAACTCTTCTGGGTGAAGATCGTCTCCGGGCTGCTGTTCGCCGGGTACATCTACACGGCGGTCCTGCTCAACTCGATGCCGGTGAAACGGCACCTTCTCGGAGCCACGAATGACGCTTGACCCCGCCCTCTCGGATCGCTTGAAGCGCAACGCCGACGGGCTGATCGCCGCCGTCGTCGTCGAACACTCCACATCGGACGTCCTGATGATGGCGTGGATGGACGACGAGGCGCTCGAACGCACCCTCACGACGCGGCGCGGCACCTATTATTCGCGCAGCCGCAAGGAACTGTGGGTCAAGGGCGAGACATCCGGCCATGTCCAGCACGTGCGCGAGGTGCGGATCGACTGCGACGGCGATACCGTCCTCCTGCGCGTCGACCAGACCGGCCCGGCCTGTCACACCGGCACGCACACCTGTTTCGACACCGACGAACGGCTGCTGCTGGCCGACGAGAGCGAGAACCCGTGAATATCGTCGCCAACGTGCTGGTCGGCATCGTCGCCCTGATCCACCTGTACATCGTCGTGCTGGAGATGTTCCTGTGGACCACCCCGCGCGCCCGCGCCTCCTTCGGCACGACCGAGGAGTTCGCGAAGGAGACCACGACGCTGGCGGCCAATCAGGGGCTGTACAACGGTTTCCTGGCCGCCGCGCTGATCTGGGGCCTGATCGCGACCGGCAGCACCGCCTGGCAGTTCAAGATCTTCGGCCTCGCCTGCGTGATCGTGGCGGGGCTCTACGGGACGGCGACGGCGAGCAAGAAGATCTTCTTCGTGCAGGTGGTCCCCGGCACGCTGGCGCTGATCGCGGTGCTGGCCGCGGGCTGACCGGCGGTGGGAAGGCGAAGACCGGCCGAGCGTGACCGTCCGAGACGACGACCGCGCGTCGCAGGGCGACCTCGGTCCACTTCGGATGGTGATGCCGTCGAAGGCGTTGCCCCGCTGACGATCCATGACGATGTGGCCGTCCCCCTGATCGAGAACCTGACGCGTTTCAAGGTGCGCGCCCTGGCGTTGTCGGTGTTCTGGATGGTCTTCTTCATCTCCTGCCGGATAGTCGCCGACGGGACCGGATACGAGTTGCTGATGCCGTTGTCCACGGCGGGCTTCTTCGGCTTCCCGGCGTGCCTGTACGCCGCCTGGCTCTGGCGGGGCCGGTATCGCTCGGCCTTGAAGGCCGGCTTGCGCGAGGCCACGGCGACGGTGCGGCCTGGCTGGTTGTTCCCCAGGATCGACGTCTATCCCGAGCGCGGTTACAAGCTGCTTCAGACGCGACGGTCGCTGCGGATCGCTCCTCGCTTCGAGGGACTCGAGAAAGTCCCCGTCTTCGTCGGCGGCGAGGAAACGGACATGATCGTGCTCTTCCCGCGCGGACGGTTCTTCAAGGACCGGCTCCACACCGTTCCCGTCAAGGAGATCGAGCCGGACACGGCCTGATCCGACGACACCGATCGGGCCGGATGACACTCGGCCCGCGAGTTCCGCCTCCAAGCACGCGAGTCGCGCCTCTGGTCACGCGTGTCGCGCCTCCAAGCACGCGTGTCGTCCGCCTCGCAGGATTCGTCGCCATTCGCCCGGCGGGTAGTGAAGGCCTCCTTCGCTACCTTCAGGGTAGGCAAGGAGGCCTTCACGGGCGGGCTCAGTCGACCTTTCCGGTCAGATACCGCTGCATCGTCGGCGCGATCGCGGTCACCAACGGCTCGATCTCGCTCGAAGCCATCGGCTCGAACCTCGCGACGTACCGGATCATCCCCATCCCGACCAGCTGTGACGCGCACAGGGTCGTCCGCAGTTCGACTCGGTCCGAGCCCAGCTCACCGATGACCTTCGTGAAGAAGTTCTGGAAGAACCCGCGCAGCACCAGCGCGGCCTGCTCGTGCCCGGCGACGCTGCGGACGAGCGCCTGGAACACGTCACCGCCCGCGCCGTCCCACCGGGTGAGGAAGGTGCGCACGATCCGGCGGCCGAACTCCTCGTCTGGCCCGTCCCGAAGTTCCGCGAGGAGTTCGTGCGGCTCGAACGGCAGTTTCAGCACGGCCTGGGCGAACAGTCCTTCCTTGCTGCCGAACCAGTGGTTCACCATCGCCGCGTCGACCCCGGCGCGCGTCGCGATCGCGCGCACCGTCGCGCCGTCGAAGCCGCTCTCGCCGAACACCGCGCGGGCCGCCTCGAGCAGCGCGGTGCGGGTGTCCTGTCCGCCGGGCCGCCGTCCCCGGCGCCGAGCGGTAGTGTCTTCACCAGCCATGGCGTCATCATGGACGGACCCGGCCCTGAATTCAACATTCCTTGAATTCATCCCCGCGTCCCGCCTCCCACGGGCGTTGCAGCACAATGAGCGACATGGTCAGCGCCGCAAACGCCAGCCCGTCGGGGCTCGGCTCGGTCAGCCCTTCGCGCGACGAGTTCCGCGCGCTCGCCGAGGGCCGTCGCGTCATCCCCGTTGTCCGCCGCGTGCTCGCCGACGGTGAGACCCCCATCGGGGTCTACCGCAAGCTCGCCGCCGACCGGCCGGGGACGTTCCTCTTCGAATCGGCGGAGAACGGCGCTTCCTGGAGCCGATGGTCGTTCATCGGCGTGGACAGCCCCGCCGCGCTGACCGTGCGTGACGGCCAGGCCGTCTGGACCGGCACCCCGCCGGTCGGCCTGCCGACCGGAGGCGACCCGCTCACCGTGCTGCGTGAGACCGTCGCCGCGCTCCACACCGAGCAGCTGCCCGGGATGCCGCCGCTCACCGGCGGCATGGTCGGCTACATCGGCTACGACGCCGTCCGCTGGCTCGAACGGCTCCCCGAACTCGCCGAACGCGACCTCGACATCCCCGAGCTCACCATGCTCCTGGCGACCGACTTGGCCGCCTTCGACCACCACGAGGGCACCGTCACGCTGATCGCCAACGCGGTCAACTGGGACGACTCGGCCGAGCGCGTCGACGCGGCGTACGACGACGCCGTCGCGCGTTTGAACGCGATGACCAAGCAGCTGCACGTCGCGGCCCCGGCCACGGCCGCCGTCTTCGACCGTCCCGCGCCCGAATTCACCCGCCGCCGCTCCAAGCCGGACTTCCACGCGGCCGTCGAGAAGGCGGTCGAGGCGATCAAGGCGGGCGAAGCGTTCCAAATCGTGCCGTCGCAACGATTCGAGATCGAGACCCAGGCCGACGCGCTGGACGTCTACCGTGTCCTGCGCACGTCCAATCCGAGCCCGTACATGTACCTGCTGCGCCTGGACGGCTTCGACATCGTCGGGTCCAGCCCGGAGTCGCTGGTCACCGTGCGGGACGGCCGCGCGACCACGCATCCGATCGCGGGTACCCGCTGGCGCGGCGCCGACCCGGAGGAGGACGCGCAGCTGGCCAAGGACCTGCTGGCGGACGAGAAGGAACGCGCCGAGCACCTGATGCTCGTCGACCTCGGCCGCAACGACCTCGGCAAGGTCTGCAAGCCCGGCACCGTGCGCGTCGTCGACTTCTTCGACGTCGAGCGCTACAGCCACGTCATGCACATCGTCTCCACGGTCACCGGCGAACTCCTCGACGACAAGACGGCTTTCGACGCCGTCGCCGCCTGTTTCCCGGCAGGGACGCTCTCGGGTGCGCCGAAGGTCCGCGCGATGCAGCTGATCGAGGAACTGGAGCCGACCCGCAGGGCGCTCTACGGCGGCGTCGTCGGATATCTCGACTTCGCCGGGGACGCCGACACCGCGATCGCGATCCGCACCGCGCTGATGAAGGACGGCACCGCGTACGTCCAGGCGGGCGGGGGAGTCGTCGCCGATTCGGTGGCCGACTACGAGGACAACGAGTCGCTCAACAAGGCCCGCACCGTGCTGTCCGCCGTGGCGGCGGCGCAGACGATGATCGCAGCGGACGAACTCGACCCGGCGGGTGACCGCACTCGTGTCTGAGGCCCCGGCGAAGAAGGCCAAGCGTCCACTGTGGATCGCCGTGGTGGGGCTGCTGCTGGGGGCGGTCGCGCTGTGGGGTTCTTCGCAGCTCGTGTGGTTCGCGGAGTTCCGCGACGGCGGTGTGCGCGGCACGGTGCTGTACACGGAAACCGGTTCACAGCGTGCCGTCGCGCTGATTCCGCTCGCGTTGCTGGCGCTCGCCGGCACGGCCGGGCTGATCGCCACCGGCGGCTGGCCACGCCGGGTGCTCGGCGTGGTACTCGCCGTGGCCGGTGTCGCCGCGGTGTGGATCGGCGTGGCGGGCGGCTCGTTCAGTGGCTTCGCCGACGGTCTGCCCGTCGCTCAGCTGGTGGGAGCCCGCGGTCTCGCGATCCTCGGGGGAATTCTCGTGACGGCGGGCGGGTTGGCAGCCATCAAGGGTGCGGGCCGGATGCCTCGTCTCGGCGCGAAGTACTCGGCGCCGGGGGCGAAGAAGAAGGCCGCCAAGGATCCGGAAACCGAGCTGTGGGAGGCGCTGTCCGAAGGCGAAGATCCCACCGCGACCCGGTGATGGCCGCGGAAAACGCGCGTTTTCGAGATCTACGCCGCGAAAGATGACACGGTTGGCATTCGGAGTAACGGACATACCCGGAACCAGGCCGTATCCGTGCGGGGGTTAGCATCGTTTCGGCGGGAAGGGGAAGGTTTTTGTGAGCGACCTTGCGAAGGAATCCGTGAGTACGACGGCCGGTGAGGAACTCCGGTGAGCGTGCTCGATGACATCGTCGCCGGCGTCCGTGCCGATCTCGCCGAGCGCGAGGCGGTTCTGCCGTTCGACGAACTGAAGAAGCGCGCGACCCAGGTCGCGCCCCCACGTGACGTGCTCGCGGCCCTGCGTGAGTCCGGTATCGGCGTCATCGCCGAGGTGAAGCGGCGCAGCCCCTCCAAGGGTGACCTGGCCGAGATCCCCGATCCGGCCGCGCTGGCGAAGGACTACGCCGACGGCGGCGCCAGGGTGATCAGCGTGCTGACCGAGCAGCGCCGGTTCGGCGGTTCGCTCGCCGACCTCGACGCGGTCCGCGCGGCTGTCGACATCCCGGTGCTGCGCAAGGACTTCATCGTCAGCCCGTACCAGGTCCACGAGGCGCGGCTGCACGGCGCGGACATGGTCCTGCTGATCGTGGCGGCCCTGGAGCAGAACGCCCTGATCGCGTTGCTGGACCGGGTCGAATCCCTCGGGATGACCGCGCTGGTCGAGATCCACAACGCCGAAGAGGCCGACAAGGCCCTCGAAGCCGGCGCGAAGGTGATCGGCGTCAACGCCCGCAACCTGCACACCCTCGAGGTCGACCGGGACGTCTTCTCGCGGCTGGCCCCCGGTCTGCCGATGGACGTCTTCAAGATCGCCGAGTCCGGTGTGCGCGGCCCCGGCGACCTGATGTCTTACGCGGGTCACGGTGCCGACGCCGTCCTGGTGGGCGAAGGGCTCGTAGCTTCGGGCGACCCCAAGGGTGCGCTGGTCAAGCTCGTCACCGCCGGATCGCACCCTGCCTGCCCGAGGCCTTCCCGATGACCATTGAGTACCACGAAGAACCCCACGGCAAGCACGATCCGGACGACCGGGGCTACTACGGCCCGTACGGCGGCCGGTTCATGCCGGAGGCCCTGATCGGCGTCGTCGACGAGGTCGCGGCCGAGTACGACAAGGCGCGGAACGACCCGGACTTCGTCAACGAGTTCCGGCGTCTGCTGCGTGACTACGCCGGTCGCCCGTCGCTGCTCACCGAGGCCAAGCGCTTCGGTGAGCACGCCGGCGGCGCCCGGATCTTCCTCAAGCGCGAGGATCTGAACCACACCGGTTCGCACAAGATCAACAACGTGCTGGGCCAGGCGTTGCTCACCAAGCGGATGGGCAAGAAGCGGGTCATCGCCGAGACCGGGGCCGGGCAGCACGGCGTGGCCACCGCCACCGCCTGCGCGCTGCTGGACCTGGAATGCATCGTCTACATGGGTGAGGTCGACACCGAGCGGCAGGCGCTGAACGTGGCGCGCATGAAGCTGCTCGGCGCCGAGGTCGTCCCGGTGAAGACCGGTTCGCGCACGCTCAAGGACGCGATCAACGAGGCCCTGCGCGACTGGGTCACCAACGCCGACACCACGCACTACCTGTTCGGCACGGCGGCGGGCCCGTACCCGTTCCCGATGATGGTGCGGAACTTCCACAAGATCATCGGCGAGGAGGCCCGCGTCCAGATCCTGGAGCAGGCCGGGCGCCTGCCGGACGCCGTCGCGGCCTGCGTCGGCGGCGGGTCGAACGCGATCGGCATCTTCCACGGCTTCATCGACGACCCGGAAGTCCGTCTCGTCGGTCTCGAGCCGGGCGGCGAGGGCATCGAGGGCAACCGCCACGGCGCCACGCTGACCAAGGGCACACCGGGCAACCTGCACGGCGCGATGACGTACCTGCTGCAGGACGAGGACGGCCAGACCGTCGAGTCGCACTCGATCTCCGCGGGCCTCGACTACCCGGGTGTCGGCCCGGAGCACTCGTGGCTCAAGGACAGCGGCCGCGCCGAGTACCGGCCGGTGACCGACGCCGAGGCGATGGACGCGTTCAAGCTGCTTTCGCGCACCGAGGGCATCATCCCGGCGATCGAGTCGGCGCACGCGCTGGCGGGCGCGCTGGTGCTCGGCCGCGAACTCGGTCCCGAGGGGCTGATCATCGTGAACCTGTCCGGTCGTGGCGACAAGGACATGGACACGGCCGCGAAGTACTTCGGCCTGGTGGAGAACGCATGAGCGGGTTGAAGGAGCTCTTCGCGGCGACGCGCGCGGAGGGGCGTGGAGCGCTGATCGGGTATCTCCCGGCAGGTTTCCCGACGGTCGACGGGTCGAAGGACCTGCTGGCCGCGGTGGTCGACGGCGGCGCCGACCTGGTCGAGGTGGGCGTGCCCTACTCGGACCCGGTCATGGACGGCCCGACCATCCAGGCCGCGTCGGTGAGCGCGCTTTCCGGCGGCTTCAGGCTCAAGCACCTGTTCGAGGTCGTCGAGTCGGTGTCGTCGCGCGGCGGCAAGGCCGTCGTGATGACCTACTGGAACCCGGTGCACCGCTACGGCGTCGACCGCTTCGCGCGGGACCTCGCCGCCGCGGGCGGGCTCGGCATGATCACCCCGGACCTGATCCCGGACGAGGCCGACGAGTGGATGGCCGCCTCCGAGCAGCATGGTCTGGACCGGATCTTCCTGGTCGCGCCGTCCTCCTCGGAGGAGCGGATCGCGAAGACCGTCGAGGCCGCATCCGGTTTCGTGTACGCCACCGCGGTGATGGGCGTGACAGGCGCTCGTGACCAGGTCGGCGTGCACGCCGAGGATCTGGTCGCGCGCACCCGCGCGCATACGGACCTGCCGATCGGCGTCGGGCTCGGCGTCCGGTCCGGCGAGCAGGCTGCGCAGGTCGCCGGTTTCGCGGACGGTGTCATCGTCGGCTCCGCGCTGGTGACCGCCGCCGCGAGCGGACTGGACGCGGTTCGGGAGCTTTCGGCCGAGCTGGCCGCGGGTGTGCGGAAGACCGTCGCCCCCGCTTGATCCTCACGCTGGTCGTGAGTGGCGATTCGGGTTCTAACCCGAATCGCCACTCACGACCAGCTGGACCGGCCGCTCAGTGCCGCCACCGCTGCGCTTCGGTGATCTCCTCCGGGGTCGCGAGCGCGAACCGCTCGATCTCCGCCCGCCGCAGGCCCACGATCGTCGTCGCCAGCGGAGCGCCGAACGCGGCAGTGAGGGCCTTGTCCGCCTCGAACGCCGCGACGGCGTCCTCCAACCGCAGCGGCAGCCGCTCGATCCCGCGGGCGGCGCGCGCCTCGTCGGTCAAGATCCCGGGGTCGACGTCGAGCGGCTCCGGCAGCACCGCCTCCTCGTCGGTTCCGGCCATCCCGGCGAACAGCAGGGCGGCCGCCAGCAGATACGGATTCGCGGTCAGGTCGAAGCATTTGACCTCGAGGTTCGCCGCCGAGTCACGGTTCCCGGCGACGCCGCGTACCAGCCGCAGCGGCGTCTCCCGGTTCTCCAGCCCCCACGCGGCGTACACGCCCGCCCAGTGGTGCGGCTCCAGTCGCAGATAGCTGACCACCGACGGTGCCCCGATCGCGAGCAGCGCGGGCAGCCGCCGCAGGATGCCCGCGCTGAACGACTCCGCGACCGGCGTCAGCCCGAAAACCCTTTCCCCGCCGAAGAAAAGGTTCCGCGCGCCGTCACAGACACTCAGATGCACATGCCCGCCGTTGCCGACGCCGGCGGGCGCGAACTTCGGGGTGAAGGACGCCTTCAGCCCGTGCCGGTGGCTGAGCGCGCGGATCGTCTCCTTCGTCAGGACGGCGATGTCGGCCGCGCGCACCGGGTCCGCCGCCGCGACCGACAGCTCGAACTGGCCGTCGGCGTACTCGGGGTGGATCTGTTCCACGCCGACCCCCTGTTGGTCCAAAGTGGACACCAGGGCGCGGAGATAGTCCGCGTGCTCGGAAAGTCTCGCGTAGCCGTACGCCGGGCCCGCGGTGGCCGAGGTCGGATCGTCCGGCGCGTCGGCGCCGGTGATCACCCATTCGATTTCGAAACTCATCCGCGCCCGGTGACCGCGCGCGGCGAGCCGGTCCACCGCCGTCGCCAGCAGGGCCCGCGCGTCCTGCGGGTGCGGCTCGCCCTCCTGGTCGAGTTTCGTCACCGGAGCCCAGGCCCAGCCAGGCTGCCCGGCGAGCACGGTCAACGCGTCGAGGTCCGGATGCAGCCGCAGGTCACCGACCGGGCCGAGGGAATACTCGCCGCCGCTGATGACGTCGTCCGAGCCGAAGAAGTCGAAGGACTTCGAAGCGCCGACACCCCAAGCGGCCGCGGACGGCAACTTCCGCAGCGGTACCGCCTTGACCCGCGCGATCCCGGCGTTGTCCACGAAGGTCAGCGCCACAAGCTCGACACCCCGGGCCCGGAGTTCCCCGGTGAGGGCGGTCGCGCGGGCGGTCAGTGCTTCCCGGTTCACCATGGTTCCTCATCCTGGCCTCGACCGGAGTCCCTTGCCACGCCTGGATCCGGTCATAGGGTGAGGCCGCACTCGTCGACCACGAGAAGGGACGCGCTCATGCCGGGAACCCAGATCCTGCCGTTCGTCGCACGGACGAGGCTCGTGGACCACCACTGCCACGGCGTCGTCACCGGTGATCTGGGCCGGATCGAGTTCGAACAGCTGCTCACCGAGGCCGACACCGTCTCGTCACTGGGCACGACCCTGTTCGACTCGCTGATCGGGCTCGCGGTGCGGGCCCGCTGCGCCCCGGTGCTCGACCTGCCGCCGCACGTCCCGGCCGAGGACTATCTGGCCCGCCGCGCCGAACTGGGCGCCACCGAGGTCAACGCGCGGTTCCTGCGCGCCACCGGCACGACCGAATTCCTGCTCGACGGCGGCTTCCTGCCGGACACGCTGACCACGACCGAGCAGTTCGCGGCCCTGTCCGGCGCCCGCGCGCGGGACATCGTCCGCCTCGAACAGGTCGCCGAAACGGTGATCGGCTCCACCACCGCGGCCGGATTCGCGCCGGCCTTCGCCTCGGAGTTGGCGAAACGCGCCACGACCGCGGTCGGGTTCAAGTCCATCGCCGCCTACCGCGTCGGCCTCGACCTGGCGGGGGAGCGGCCGACGGACACCGAAGTCACCGAAGCGGCGGGCCGCTGGCTCGCGCGGATCGAGGCGGGCGGACCGGTCCGGCTCGCGGACGAGGTCCTGCACCGGTTCCTGTTCTGGACCGGGATCGACCTGGCCCTGCCGATCCAGTTCCACGTCGGCTTCGGCGACGCGGACGTGGACCTGCACCGCTGCGATCCGCTGCTGCTCACCGGGCTGTTGCGGGCCACCCGGTCACACGGGGTGCCGATCATGCTGCTGCACAACTATCCCTTCCACCGGAACGCCGCGTATCTGGCGCAGGTCTTCGAGCACGTGTTCATCGACGTGGGACTCGCGACGCACAACGCCGGTCATCGTGCGCCCGCGATCATCGCGGAGACAATGGAGATCGTGCCGTTCGGGAAGCTGCTGTTCTCCACGGACGCGTTCGGGCTGGCCGAGCTGCACCACCTCGGCACCGCGCTGTTCCGACAGGGACTGTCCGACTTCCTGTACGCGGGGCTCACTTCGGACGTACTGTCCGAAGTGGACGCGCATCGGATAGCGGCGCTGGTGGGGCACCGCAACGCCGAACGGGTGTACGGGCTGGAGGGGACATGACGGAACTGGACGAACTGCAGGACCGGTGGGAGGCCGCCGTCGAGGCGGAACTGCCGTCCGCGATCGAACTGCGGCACCGGGTGCACGCCGATCCGCGCGCGTCGGGGGACGAGGAGGACACCGCGCGGGTCGTCGTCGAGGCGCTGGGCATCGACGAAGGGGTCCGGGTCGCCAAGACCGGGCGCGCCGTGCTGCTTCCCGGTACCTCGCCGGGATCGGCCGTGGCGCTGCGCACCGAGCTGGACGCGCTGCCGGTCACCGAACGCACCGGGATCCCGTGGGCCTCGGAGACACCGCTGATGCACGCGTGCGGGCACGACGTCCACATGGCCGCGCTCGTCGCCACCTGCCGCGCGGCCTCCGTGGTCGGGGTGCCCCGGCCGCTCCTCGCGCTCCTGCAGCCGCGTGAGGAGACGTCGCCGTCCGGCGCGCTGGACATCGTCGACTCCGGCGTGCTCACCGAGTACGGCGTCGAGTCGGTCATCGGCGCGCACGTGCAGCCCAGGCTCGCGGCGGGGGTGGTTTCGGCGGTGCCGGGACCGGTCAACGCCTCCACCGACGAGTTCGACGTCGTCGTCCGCGGTCAGGGCGGGCACGCCGGCTACCCGCATCTGCTGCGGGACCCGATCCTCGCGCTCAGCCAGATCGTGGTGAGCCTGCAGCAGCTCGCGAGCCGCCGGGTCGACCCGGTGTTCGGCGCGGTCTGCTCGGTCGGGCGGATCGAAGCCGGGACGACGGCGAACGTCGTGCCGAACGAGGCCCGCCTGTCGGGCTCGCTGCGGCTGATGCGCGCCGAAGACCGCGACCTCGCCCTGGAGGGGCTCGCCGAGGTCGTCCACGGCACCGCACAGGCGCACGGCTGCCGGGCGGAACTGGAGATCAGCCCGTGCGAACCGGTGCTGCACAACGACGCCGGGCTCACCCAGCGCGCGCACCGGCGACTCGTCCGGACGGGGGCAGTCGTGGACACCGACTTCCGGTCGTTCGGCGCCGACGACTTCGCGCACTACTGCGGGATGACCCGCGGGCTGATGATGTTCGTCGGCCTCGGCGACACCGCGGGCGCGCCCAGCCTCCACGACGAGGTGTTCCTGCCGCCCGACGCCGCCATCGGGCACGTCGCGTCCGCGCTGATCGCGGGCTATTTGGCCGCCGTCGAGGGCTGACGCCCCCAAGAAGTGGACGAAGCGCTACGGTGGCCGACGTGAATACCGCCTCGGCAGCGTTCCTCGCGACCATCCCCAGCCCCGACCAGGGCGTCTGGCATATCGGGCCGGTCCCGATCCGGGCCTACGCGCTCTGCATCATCGCCGGCATCATCGTGGCGATCTGGCTGGGCGAGCGGCGCTGGGTCAACCGCGGCGGCACGAAGGGCACGGTCATCGACGTCGCGGTCTTCGCGGTGCCGTTCGGCCTGGTCGGCGGGCGGTTGTACCACGTCATCACCGACAACCAGCTGTACTTCGGCGAGGGCAAGAACCCGCTCAACGCGCTGAAGATCTGGGACGGCGGGCTCGGTATCTGGGGCGCGATCGCGCTCGGCGCGGTCGGCGCGCTGATCGCCTGCCGCCGCCGGGGGATCCCGCTGCCCGCGATGGCGGACGCGCTCGCGCCGGGGATCGTGATCGCGCAGGCGATCGGGCGGCTCGGCAACTACTTCAACCAGGAACTCTACGGCGCGCACACCGACCTGCCGTGGGGCCTGGAGATCTACCAGCGCTACAACCCGGCCAACCCGGACGACTTCCTGAACGGCGTCGCGCTCGGGCACGTCCCGCTGCCGGACAGCCCGGTGCACCCGACGTTCCTCTACGAGCTGATCTGGAACCTCGGTGTCGCGCTGCTGGTCATCTGGGCGGACAAGAAGTTCCGCCTCGGCCACGGCCGCGTGTTCGCGCTGTACGTCGCCGGGTACACCGCGGGCCGGTTCTGGATCGAGATGATGCGGACCGACACCGCGAACCACATCCTCGGCCTGCGGGTCAACGTGTGGACCTCGATCCTGCTGTTCGCCGCGGCGATCGCGTACTTCGTCCTCGCCGCCAAGCGTGGACCGCGGGAAGCGCCGGAAACGTTGTGGAGCAAGGACGTGCCGCGAGAGGACTCCGGTACCTCTTCCTCCTCCGAGCCGTCCGATGAGGAGACGCACGCGGACGTCGCGGCGGCTCCGGACACCGTCCGGGACTCGGCCGCGGACAAGGCGACCGAGGACCCGAAGCCGGACCCCGAGAAGTAGCGCCGCAAGTCCGTGAAGGCCTCCTTGCCTACCTTGAGGGTAGGCAAGGAGGCCTTCACGGACGTCGCGGCGTCAGCGAGAGACCAGGCCTCGCCCCGTCACCAAGGGCAGGTCCAGCGCCGTCAGCAGCCCCGGCGGAGCCGCCACCACCGCCGGGATCGCGTTCACCAGCCGCATCGCGGTCGCCTTCAGCCCGGCCGTGTTGTGGTCACCGTCGCTGCCGACCAGACGCAGGTCCAGCACGTAGTCGGGCTCCCCGGTCACCTGGACGCGGTAGCAGCCCTGCCCGGTCGGCTGCGGCCAGTCCGGCCCGAGGTCGCCGCGCAGGCGCGTGATGTGCTCCAGCACGCACACCGCCCGCCCGCCGCGCATGCCGCGCACCTCGAACCGCAGCGCCGCCGCCGTGCCTTCCTTGATCGTCCCCGAAGCGATGTCGAACGTCTCCGGAGCAGGAAGCCGTTCGTAGACCTCCTCGACGGCATCGAGTTCGACGTCCAGCCCGGCCGCGAGCTGCCGCACGACGCTGCCCCAGGCCAGCGACAGCACACCGGGCTGCAACAGCAAGGGCAGATCGTCCATCTCCCGGCCGAAGCCCATGATCTCGAACAGCACCTTGCCGTTGTCGTACGTCGAATAGTCGAGGATCTCCAGGCAGCGCACCTCGTCGATCCGTTCGCACACGCCGGTGAGCACCAGTGGCAGCCAGTCGTTGGCGAAGCCGGGGTCGACACCGTTGACCCACAGCGAAGCACCGCCTTCGCGAGCGGCCTTCCGGATCGGCTCGATCATCTCCGGCGGGACGACGCCTTCGGGATACTGGAGGAACACCGGGCTGCTGGAAACCACGTTGATCCCCGCGCGCAGGAAGCGTTTCAGGTCTTCGACGGCCTCCGGCAGCCGGTCGTCGGCCATCGCCGTGTAGAGCACGCAATCGGGCTTCAGAGCGATGAGCGCGTCCGCGTCGGTCGTCGCGGTGACACCCAGCGGGCGACCGAGCCCGGCCAGATCCCCAGCGTCCACGCCCACCTTGGCGTCGCTCGAAACCCAGACTCCGGCGAGTTCGAGATCCGGCCGCGCGGCTATCCCCGCCAGCGCGTGGCGGCCGACGTTCCCGGTACTCCACTGGACCACGCGCACGGCGTTCGCCTCCTGATGTCTGGTTGGTGAACCCGCGTCCGCGATCGACGTCGGCAGGACGCTGCCTGGGAGACCACGTCACGGTTGACGAGCAGGGCGTCCTGCCACCGCGATAGCGGGGCCTTCGGCCAGGGCGGGTTCACGCGTATGGTCATTTTCCCGATATCTCTCAGCTCCGCCGACAGTCTCCTACAGATCGGGCAGGCCCAGCTCGAGGTTCGGGGCCTGCAATCCACCGTCGACTTCGATGATCTTGCCGGTGACGTACCGGCCCGCGCCCGACGCCAGGAACACGACGGTGGCCGCGATGTCCTCGGCCTCGCCGATCCGGCGCAGGGGAGTGGCGGCCTCCATCCGGCCGCGCAGTTCATCGTTGCCCACCACCACTTCGAGCGCGGAAGTCGCCACCGAGCCGACCGAGATCGCGTTCACCCGCACCTTAGGCGCGAGATCAGCCGCCGCGAGCCGGGTGTAGTGCGCCAGCGCGGCCTTCGCCGTCCCGTACGCGGCGAAGCCACGGCCGGTCACGCGGCCCATGACCGACGAGATGTTGACGACCGATCCGCCCGTCTCCAGCAGGGACGGGGCCGCCGCGACGGTCAGTGCGTGTGCGGTGGAGACGTTGAAACGAAAGGCTTCTTCGAGGAATTCGGCGGTGGTTTCCAGCAGCGGCCGGGGATAGGTTCCGCCGACGTTGTTGACCACCAGGTCCAGCCGCCCGAATTCCGCCGTCGCGATCCGAGCCAGCTCGCCCGCGGCGGCCGGGTCGCTCAGGTCGGCGGGCACCACGTGCGCGCGCCGGCCGGTGGCGGCGACCAGGGCCGCCACGTCGTCGAGCTGGGTTTCGGTGCGGGACGAGATCATCACGTCGGCACCGGCCTCGGCGAGCGCCACGGCCGTCGCCGCGCCGATCCCGCGTCCGGCGCCGGTGACCACGGCGACCTGGTCGGTGAGCCGGAAACGGTCCAGGATCATGCGCGGAACTGTAACACGTTCTAGTGGTTGCCGGTCCCGCTCGCGCGGAGCGGGACCGGCTCCGGCTAGCCGTTCACGATGAACGAGTAGTACCGCGGATCACCGAAATTGCCGTCGGCCAGGATCGCCTGGACTTCGAGCTGGTGTGGTCCGGCACTGGCCGGGGTGACCGTGATCGTCGCCGTCCCACCGGTCGCCGCGACCCACTGGGGCGCTCCGTTGTCCACGGTGTAGAGGAAATCGGTGACACCGGGGACCGCCGAGGAGAAGACGAACTCGCCCGGTACGCCGACCCCGCCGCCCGGCCGGCCGGCCGGATAGGTGGAACTGGTGACGACCGGGGCGGTGTTCTGCTCGATCCGATCCTCCCAGCGCTGGGATGTCCAGCCTTCCTTGGTACGGCTCGACACGACCAGGTAGGTCATCGGCTCCCGCGGGGTCACCGTGGTCGTCGCCATGCCGTCCGGCCCGGCCGGGACCACGACCTCACCGGTCCAGCCGAAGTCGTAGACGTACTCGACGACCCCCGGCATCGCGCCGGGAGTGAAGTCGAGGCGCAGCGGCTTGCCCACGGCGACGGCCTGGGCATCGAAGGTGACACCCGGCTCCGACGGTGTCGCGACGATGCCGTACGTCGCGCCGGGGCCGCGGTTGCCCGCCTTGTCCTGGCCCCAAGCACTGAAGGAGTCGAATTCTCGCTTCGGTGCGTATTGGACGGTCGCCACGCCGCCGGGACGGTCCGCGGCCACGTAGCCACTGCTGGTGCTGAAGCCGACGATGTCCTGATCACCCTTGGCGTCGATCGTGAAAGTGCCAGGGATGCCAACGGCGCCATGGCGTTCACCGCCGGGCGGGTACTCCGCGGACGTCACCACCGGTTCGGTGGCGGGCGCGACGCGGTCGACGACGAACGAACACGGAGCGCTGACGGGGCCGGTCAGGTCGCCGTCGATGCCCTGCATCGTCCACTGGTAGACCCGGCCTTCGGTGATGAAGTCGGCCGGGAGCGGAAGCCGGACACCGTGCGGTGACCCGGTCGGGAAGTCAGGGCCCACTTCACGCCGGTTCGCGGGGTCGTCGGCGGGCCAGACCGTCACGCGGCCGGAGACCGAGGACCGGTCGGGGTCGTCGACCCGGCCGTAGACCTCGATGGGGTTATCCGCCGTGTACACCGGATCCGCGGCGCACGGCTTGAGCCCGACGTGCAGGTCAGTCGGCACGGTCGGCGGCCGGTTGTAGTCGACGTAGAGATGCAGGCGGTTCTCGACGCGCCTGCCGTAGGCCGGGTCGAACTGCCGGTCGTCCGGCATCCGCAGCGCGAAGGTCACAGACTCCTTGCCCGCGGCGAGCGCGGCCGTGATCGCCTGTCCCGCGTCCCATTCGACGCGGTTCCACAGGCAGCCGCCCTGGGCGCCCGGGCCGGGAAGCTTGGTTCGCTCCTTCGGCTGACGCAGCCAGGTCGGCGCCGTCGCCGGGTCGGTGACCCACAGTTCGGTCGCACGCGGCTTGGTGCAGTCGTTGGCGGCGGTTTCGGTCGCGTACGCCTCGGCGTAGCCGATCGTGGCCCCACGATAGGGGCGCAGGTCGAAGGTGAAGTACGCCTTCGAAGCGTGGAACCCGCGGTCGGTCCAGGCGCCGACCGGAACGTCATTCCCGGTGGCGGTGAAGGACTTCGTCGGCGCCTTGAGGTCGATGTAGACGGCCGGCGCCGAAGTGGCCGTCTCGGAGGTGGCCAGCGCGGGCGTGGCCGAGAGCAGGGCGGAGAACGTGAGCGCGGCCGCGCCGAGCACAGCGGTTCTTCGGATCAACTTGAGCATCAAGCCCCCAGAGGTGAAGTGATTTCACCTCTAGGTCGATCTAGAGCGGTGTCAGGTTGCCGTGAAGCTCAGGATTGGGCCGGACGGCCTAATCGGCCCAGGGTTCGCGCCGGGCGCCCGGAGTGACTAGGGTCGCCTCACCGCGTCTCGTGACATCCCGGAACGGGACATATACTTAGCGGAACGAAGTACTGTGCCCTCATCAGGAACTGTGTCGTTCCGGGCGTCCAGATCGTTACCCATCGGCGGGCTTTCGCGACCGCCGAACTGATGCCGACGTGTTTCACAGGTGTTAAAGTCGCGCTAACGAACGGGCCATCGTCGTCCCGTGCGCATTCCCCCGGCCGGCCCCGCCCGGCCGCTGAGCACAGACGACGAAGGAGGTCCCTTCATGATCTTCTCCGCCATTCCAGGCAAACAGGGTCTCTACGATCCCGAATCCGAACAGGACTCCTGCGGTGTGGCCATGGTGGCCGACGTCCGCGGGCGGCGTTCGCACGGCATCGTCACCGACGGCCTGTCCGCGCTGACGAACCTCGACCACCGCGGCGCCGCCGGCGCGGAGCCGACCAGTGGTGACGGTGCGGGCATCCTGCTGCAGCTCCCGGACGAGCTGCTGCGGGCCGAAGTGGACTTCACTCTGCCCGAGGCGGACGCCGGCGGCCGGCAGACCTACGCGACCGGGATCGGTTTCCTGCCCTCGGACATCGAGGAGCGGACCAAGGCCATCGCCCTGATCGAGCGGATCGCCGGTGAAGAGGGCCTCGACGTCCTCGGCTGGCGTGAGGTCCCGGTCGACGCCGACCGCGCCGACATCGGCCCGACGGCGCGTTCGGTGATGCCGCATTTCGCGATGCTGTTCGTCGCGGGCGCCGAGGCCGACGGACGATGTCCCTCCGGGCTCGAGCTGGACCGCCTTGCCTTCTGTCTCCGCAAACGCGTCGAGAACGAGAGCGTGACCGCGGGCTGCGGCACCTACTTCCCGTCGCTGTCCTCGCGGACCATCGTCTACAAGGGAATGCTGACCCCCGAGCAGCTCCCGCTCTTCTTCGCCGACCTGACCGACACCCGGCTCACCAGCGCCATCGCGCTCGTGCACTCCCGGTTCTCCACCAACACCTTCCCGTCGTGGCCGCTGGCGCATCCGTTCCGGTTCGTCGCGCACAACGGCGAGATCAACACCATCCGGGGCAACCGCAACCGGATGCGCGCCCGTGAGGCGCTGCTCGAATCGGACCTCATCCCCGGCGACCTGACCCGCCTGTACCCGATCTGCTCGGCCGACGCGTCGGACTCCGCCTCCTTCGACGAGGTGCTGGAGCTGCTGCACCTCGGCGGCCGGTCGCTGCCGCACGCGGTGCTGATGATGATCCCCGAAGCGTGGGAGAACCACGCCGGGATGGACGCACAGCGTCGTGCGTTCTACCAGTTCCACGCCAGCCTCATGGAGCCGTGGGACGGCCCGGCCTGTGTCACCTTCACCGACGGCACCCTCGTCGGCGCGGTGCTGGACCGGAACGGCCTGCGCCCCGCCCGCTGGTGGCGCACCGCCGACGACCGTGTCGTGCTGGCCAGCGAGGCGGGCGTGCTCGACGTCGCCCCCGCGGACGTCGTGGCCAAGGGGCGCCTCAAGCCCGGCCGCATGTTCCTGGTGGACACCGAGGCGGGCCGGATCGTCGACGACGAAGAGGTCAAGTCGGAGCTGGCGAAGCAACTCCCGTACGAGGGCTGGCTGCACGCCGGTCTCCTGCAGATCGCCGACCTCCCGGACCGCGACCACATCGTGCAGAGTCACGATTCCGTGCTGCGGCGCCAGCTTTCCTTCGGCTACACCGAAGAAGAGCTGAAGATCCTCCTCGCGCCGATGGCGGTCAAGGCCGCCGAGCCGATCGGTTCGATGGGTTCCGACACCCCGCCCGCCGTGCTGTCGCAGCGTTCCCGGCTGCTCTACGACTACTTCAAGCAGAACTTCGCGCAGGTCACCAATCCGCCGCTGGACGCGATCCGCGAAGAGCTCGTCACGTCGATGAGCCGGATCATGGGCCCCGAGCGCAATCTGCTCGCCCCCGGCCCGGCCTCCTGCCGCCACGTGCAGCTGCCGTATCCGGTGATCGACAACGACGAACTCGCCAAGCTGATCCACATCAACGACGACGGCGACCTTCCCGGCTTCGCGTGCAGTGTCCTTTCCGGACTGTACGAAGTGGACGGTGGAGCCGAGGCACTGGCGTCCGCGATCGAGCGGGTCCGGCGCGAGGCCTCCGAGGCGATCGCGGCCGGCGCGCGCACGCTCGTGCTGTCCGATCGCGACTCCGACCACCGCATGGCGCCGATCCCGTCGCTGCTGCTCGTTTCCGCGGTGCACCACCATCTGGTGCGTACCAAAGAAAGGCTCCGCGTCGCGCTGGTCGTCGAGACCGGTGACGCCCGCGAGGTCCACCACATCGCGCTGCTGCTCGGCTACGGCGCCGCGGCGGTGAACCCGTACCTGGCCTTCGAGACCATCGAAGACATGATCTCGACCGGTGCCGTCACCGGCATCGAGCCCGCCAAGGCGATCCGCAACTACGTCAAGGCGCTCGTGAAGGGCGTCCTGAAGATCATGTCGAAGATGGGCATCTCGACCGTCGGCGCGTACACCGCGGCGCAGGTCTTCGAGTCCTTCGGGTTGAGCCAGGACCTGCTCGACGAGTACTTCACCGGGACGTCGTCGAAGCTCGGCGGCGTCGGGCTGGGCGTGCTCGCCGAAGAGGTCGCCACGCGCCACCGCCGGGCGTACCCGGACAACCCGACCGACCGGGTCCACCGTGGACTCGAGACCGGCGGCGAATACGCGTACCGCCGCGAGGGCGAACTGCACCTGTTCACCCCGGAGACCGTCTTCCTGTTGCAGCACGCGACGAAGACCGGCCGGGAAGAGGTGTACAAGAAGTACTCCGACGAGGTGCACCGCCTGTACCGGCAGGGCGGCGCGCTGCGCGGGCTGTTCTCCTTCCGTGAGGGCGCGCGTGAGCCCGTCCCGCTGGACGAGGTCGAGCCCGTGGAGGCGATCTTCAAGCGCTTCAACACCGGCGCGATGTCCTACGGCTCGATTTCGGCCGAGGCGCACGAAACGCTCGCCATCGCGATGAACCGCATCGGCGGCCGGTCCAACACCGGTGAAGGCGGGGAAGACCCCGAGCGGCTCTACGACCCGGCGCGCCGCAGCGCGATCAAGCAGGTCGCGAGTGGCCGGTTCGGGGTCACGAGCGAATACCTGGTCAACGCCGACGACATCCAGATCAAGATGGCGCAGGGCGCGAAGCCGGGCGAGGGCGGGCAGCTGCCGCCGAACAAGGTCTACCCGTGGATCGCGCGCACGCGGCATTCGACGCCCGGCGTCGGGCTGATCTCGCCGCCGCCGCACCACGACATCTACTCGATCGAGGATCTGGCGCAGCTGATCCACGACCTCAAGAACGCCAACGAGAACGCCCGCATCCACGTGAAGCTGGTGTCCTCGCTCGGCGTCGGCACGGTGGCGGCGGGCGTGTCCAAGGCGCACGCCGACGTCGTGCTGATCTCCGGCCACGACGGCGGCACCGGCGCCTCCCCGATGAACTCGCTCAAGCACGCGGGCACCCCGTGGGAGATCGGGCTCGCCGAAACGCAGCAGACGTTGCTGCTCAACGGTTTGCGAGACCGGATCACCGTGCAGGTCGACGGCGCGATGAAGACCGGCAAGGACGTCGTCATCGCCGCGCTGCTCGGCGCGGAGGAGTACGGCTTCGCGACGGCGCCGCTGATCGTCGAGGGCTGCGTCATGATGCGCGTCTGCCACCTCGACACCTGCCCGGTCGGCGTCGCGACCCAGAGCCCGGATCTGCGCAAGCGGTACACCGGCCAGGCCGACCACGTCGTGAACTACTTCCGGTTCGTCGCCGAAGAGGTCCGGGAAACGTTGGCGGCGCTCGGTTTCCGCACCCTCGACGAGGCCATCGGGCACGCCGAGATGCTGAACACCGACGAGGCGGTCGAGCACTGGAAGGCCTCCGGCCTCGACCTCGCGCCGATCTTCGAGATGCCGGCCGAGACTCCTTACGGCGGGGCGAAGCGGCGCACCCGGAACCAGGACCACGGCCTGGAGCACGCGCTCGACCGGACGCTGATCCAGCTCGCCGAGGCGGCGCTGGAGGACGCGCATCCGGTCCGGCTCGAACTGCCGGTGCGGAACGTGAACCGGACCGTCGGCACGCTGCTCGGTTCCGAGATCACTCGCCGCTACGGCGGTGAGGGGCTGCCGGAGGACACGATCCACGTGCTGCTGACCGGTTCCGCCGGGCAGTCGCTCGGGGCGTTCCTGCCGCGCGGCATCACGCTCGACATGGTCGGCGACGCGAACGACTACGTCGGCAAGGGCCTTTCGGGCGGGCGGATCATCGTGCGCCCCCATCCGGACGCGAAATTCGCCGCGGAAGGCCAGACCATCGCCGGGAACACGCTCGCCTACGGCGCCACCGGTGGCGAGATGTTCCTGCGCGGCCAGGTCGGCGAACGGTTCTGCGTGCGGAACTCCGGCGCGGTGGTCGTCGCCGAGGGCGTCGGCGACCACGCTTTCGAGTACATGACCGGCGGGCAGGCCGTGGTGCTCGGCCCGACCGGGCGCAACCTCGCGGCGGGCATGTCCGGCGGCGAGGCCTATGTGCTCGACCTCGATCGGGGCAAGGTCAACGAGGAGATGGTCAACCTCCTGGCTCCGTCCTCGGAAGACCTCGCCTGGCTCAAGAAGACCGTGCAGAAGCATTACGACCTCACGCGTTCGGCCGTGGCCGCGTCGCTGCTCGGCGACTGGCCGCGTCGCTCGGCGGCGTTCACCAAGGTGATGCCCCGCGACTACCAGCGTGTCCTTGACGCGGCGAAGGCGGCGCGTGCCGCGGGCCGCGACGTCGACGAAGCGATCATGGAGGCCGCTCGTGGCTGATCCGACGGGTTTCCTGAAGTACGACCGTGAAGAGCCGAAGAAGAAGTCCAAAGAGGACCGTCTCGCCACCTGGGGCGAGGTGTACGCCGACGTGGAGCCCGCCGAGCGCAACGAACAGGTGCGCAAGCAGGCTTCGCGGTGCATGGACTGCGGCATCCCGTTCTGCCATTCCAGTGGTTCCGGCTGCCCGCTGGGCAACCTGATCCCGGAGTGGAACGACCTCGTGCGCCGCGGCGACTGGGCCGCGGCGAGCGACCGGCTCCACGCCACCAACAACTTCCCCGAATTCACCGGGAAGCTGTGCCCCGCGCCGTGCGAGGCGGGCTGTGTCCTGTCGGTCTCGCCGCTGTCCGGCGGCCCGGTGGCGATCAAGCGGGTCGAGCAGACGATCGCCGACCAGTCCTGGGAAGCGGGCTACGTGCAGCCGCAGGTCTCGGCCGTTTCGTCGGGGCAGCGGGTCGCGGTCGTCGGCTCCGGCCCCGCCGGGCTCGCCGCCGCGCAGCAGCTGACCCGCGCCGGCCACGAAGTGACCGTCTACGAACGGGACGATCGCCTCGGTGGCCTGCTGCGGTACGGCATCCCCGAGTTCAAAATGGAGAAGAAGGTCCTCGACCGGCGGCTCGCGCAACTCCGCAAGGAGGGCACGAAGTTCGTCACCGGCTGCGAGGTCGGCGTCGACCTCACCGTCGAGGAACTGCGGGCGGGCTACGACGCGGTGGTCCTCGCCGTGGGCGCGCTGCGCGGCCGCGACGACAAGACCACGCCCGGACGTGAGCTGGCCGGGATCCACCTGGCGATGGAACATCTGGTCCCGGCCAACAAGTACGTCGAGGGCGACGGCCCGTCGGCGGTGGACGCGGCGGGCAAGCACGTCGTCATCATCGGCGGCGGCGACACCGGGGCCGACTCCTATGGCACCGCGACCCGTCAGGGCGCGCTTTCGGTGACCCAGCTGGACCAGTACCCGACGCCACCGTCCACAAGGGACGACGAGCGGTCGCCGTGGCCGACCTGGCCGTACATCCTGCGCACCTATCCCGCGCACGAAGAGGCGGGCGAGCGCAAGTTCGCCGTCGCGGTCACGCGGTTCATCGGTGACGACGAGGGCAACGTGCGCGCGGTCGAGCTCCGTCAGGTCCGCGTGGTCAAGGACCCGGAGACCGGCAAGCGCATGGTGACCCCGGTCAACGACGAGGTCGAGGAACTGCCCGCCGACCTCGTGCTGCTCGCGATCGGCTTCGAGGGTGTCGAGCACATGCCGCTGCTGGACGGGCTCGGGCTCTCCCTCACCAAACGCGGCACGCTCTCGTGCGGCGCGGACTGGCAGACGGAGTCGCCCGGCGTGTTCGTCTGCGGTGACGCGCACCGCGGTGCGTCGCTGGTGGTCTGGGCGATCGCCGAGGGACGCTCGGTGGCGAGCGCGGTGGACGCGTACCTGACCGGTGCTTCGGACCTGCCCGCTCCGGTGCACCCGACGGCGCTGCCGCTCGCGGTGGTCTGAGCCCGGACAGCGTAGCGTCTCGTGAGTGGTGAGGACGGTTAGAACCGTCCTCACCACTCACGAGGCCCAAGACCAACGTTTCGCGGACGGCTTCGATGACCGCTTCGGCGACTTCACGGCTTGGGCGTCGGCGCGGGAAATCCGGACCGCCACCTGGGGAGCCCTTTACGACGACGCGAGCTTCCCCGGTCTCGCCGAGCTATGGTCGGCTCCGGCAACGAAGGCACAGGGTGGGCCGCTCGACGCCGACAATCACGCCGCGCTCCGGCTCCAGGTGCTCTGCAACGACTCCGACTGGCCGGAAAGCGTGCGCTACTGCCAGAAGGCGGTCGAGCCTGCCCTCGTGACGCACCCGATTTTCGGCCAGGCCGCCGCCAACATCACCCCCTGCGCGTTCTGGCCGGTCGAGCGCCGCGAACCGCCCGTGCGGATCCACGACCGCGGACCGTCGAACATCCTGCTGGTGCAGAACCTCCGCGACCCGGCGACTCCGCTCGTCGGCGCCCGCGAAATGCGATCGGCACTGGGCGCGCGGGCGAAGTTCGTCACCGTGGACGCCGGCGGACATGGCGTCTTCACCATGGGGAACGCCTGCGGGAACGACGCCGTCGTGCGGTATCTGCGGGACGGCGTCCGTCCGGCCGCCGATACGCACTGCCCGGCTTGATCAGGAGAACAGGAAGACGATCAAACCGATCCAGCCGAGGCCGCCGACCAGCATCCCCAGCAGGACCCCGGCGGCGGCTTCGGCGAAGGTGTCTTCGCCCAGCCTCACGCGTGCCCAGCCCATCCAGGCCACCAGCAGTCCGCCGAGCAGCATCACCGGCCCGAGGGTGAACACCAGCACGGTGACCGCAGCGGATTCGGGCGACGTGTACAGGGAGATCCCGAAGCCGGATCGGCGCTTGACCGACCACCCCACGGCGAGAGTCACGAGCGCCGATCCGGTCACCGCCAGAAGCGACGGCCAGACGAGGCCACTGGCATCACCGAGGACGACCACGATCGGTGTCAGGAGTGTCCAGGCGATCGGAGCCACAACGTGCGTGCCCAGCCGGGCGAAGCCGTTCACGGATATCCCCACGAGCAAGGCTAACCCGCCCCGTTTCGCCGTATCTGGGCCGAACGGCCCATACGCCACCTCGGATGCGGCCGAACGGCCGCTTGTACGCCCGGCAGCAGGACAAATACTTTCGAAATGTCGTGCAAGTCATACGGCAATTCACCGGTGGCGAAAGGTGGTACGCCATGAAGAGGACGGCTTCCCGGACGGGGATCCTGGCGGCGCTCGTCGGGCTGGCGGTGACGGGGCTGACAGCCGTCGCGAGTCCCGCTCACGCCGGACCGGTCCAGCATCAGGCAGCGACCGACGCACAGGCGGTGGCGGCCTACTGGACGCCCGAGCGGATGCGATCGGCGGTGCCGATCGAACAGCTGGTCCAGGCGCCCGCTTTCACCCCGAAGGACGTCGCGAAGGGCAAGAGCACGGTCATCCAGAGCATTCCCAACGGTGGCGGCGCGTGGACCGGGGCGGGCAAGGTCGTCCAGACCGCGGGCCGGGTGTTCTTCACCATGGGCGGGCGGAACGCGTCGTGCTCCGGTGACGCGGTCACCAGCACGAACGGCAGTGTCGTGATCACCGCCGGGCACTGCGTGAAGTACCAGGGCGCCTGGCACACGAACTGGACCTTCGCGCCCGGCTACAACAACGGCAACACGCCCTACGGCACCTGGGCCGCGAAGAGCACGCTGACCACTCCGCAGTGGGAAGCGAGCGAGGACATGAACTACGACATCGGCGCGGCCGTGGTCAACCCGCTCAACGGGCAGAAGCTGACCGACGTCGTCGGCGCGCAGGGGATCGCGTTCAACCAGGCGCGCAACCAGTCGATGTACACGTTCGGGTATCCGGCGGCGGCGCCGTACGACGGCTCGAAGCTGATCTACTGCAGCGGGAGCACGATCACCGACTTCCTGCTCACCAAGGACCACGGGATGAACTGCAACATGACCGGTGGTTCGAGCGGCGGCCCGTGGTTCCTCAACTTCAGTGAGGCGACCGGCGCGGGTGTCCAGGCCTCGGTGAACAGCTTCGGCTACAACTTCCTGCCGGGTTACATGTTCGGCCCGTACTTCGGCACGGACGCGCAGAACCTCTACACCAAGGCGCAGGCCGCTTGATCAGCCCGCCGCCCGTCCACCTTTTGGGACTTTCGTCCCGGTGGGCGGGCGGCTTTCGGCGCGGCATATCCTGGTCCGGTGAACTGGACAGTGGACGTTCCCGTCGACACGCTCCCCGAACTGCCTCCTCTGCCTCCCGAGCTGCGTGATCGGCTCGACGACGCGCTTTCCCGGCCCGCGGCGCAGCAGCCCGAATGGCCGGACGCCGAGCTGACGAAGCGTGTGCGTGGCGTGCTGGAGAGCGTGCCGCCGATCACGGTTCCCGCCGAGATCGACCGCCTCTCCGACCGGCTCGCCATGGTCGCCCGCGGCGAGGCGTTCCTGCTCCAGGGCGGTGACTGCGCGGAGACGTTCGAATCGAACACCGAACCGCACATCCGCGCCAACCTGCGCACCCTGCTGCAGATGGCCGTCGTCCTCACGTACGGCGCCAGCCTGCCGGTGGTGAAGGTCGGCCGGATCGCGGGCCAGTACGCGAAGCCGCGTTCGGCGTCCACCGACGCGCTCGGCCTGCCGGTGTACCGCGGCGACATCATCAACTCGCTCGTCGCCAAGCCCGAACTCCGCGTGCCCGACCCGGGCCGGATGATCCGCGCCTACGCGAACGCGGGCGCCGCGATGAACCTCGTCCGCGCGCTCACCGGCGCCGGCATGGCGGACCTGCACCAGGTGCACGACTGGAACAAGGACTTCGTGAAGTCCTCGCCCGCCAGCGAGCGCTACGAGGCGCTGGCCTCGGAGATCGACCGCGGCCTGCGGTTCATGTCGGCCTGCGGCGTCACGGACGCCTCGCTCCAGTCCACCGAGATCTTCGCCAGCCACGAGGCGCTGCTCCTGGACTACGAGCGCTCGATGCTGCGGATGGACCGCGCGGACGCGGCGAACCCCAAGCTGTACAACCTGTCCTCGCACTTCCTGTGGGTGGGCGAGCGGACCAGGCAGCTCGACGGCGCGCACATCGCCTTCGCCGAACTGCTGGCCAACCCGATCGGGCTCAAGATCGGCCCGACGACCACGCCGGAGCAGGCCGTCGAGTACGTCCGCCGCCTCGACCCGCGCAACGAGCCCGGCCGCCTGACGCTGATCGCCCGGATGGGCAACGCCAAGGTCCGCGAGGTGCTGCCCGCGATCGTCGAGAAGGTCGAGGCGTCCGGGCACAAGGTCATCTGGCAGTGCGACCCGATGCACGGCAACACGCACGAGTCGTCGACGGGCTACAAGACCCGGCACTTCGACCGGATCGTGGACGAGGTGCAGGGCTTCTTCGAGGTGCACCGCAAACTCGGCACGTACCCGGGCGGCATCCACGTCGAGCTGACCGGTGAGGACGTCACCGAATGCCTCGGCGGCGCGCAGGAGATCTCGGATCTGGACCTTTCGGGCCGCTACGAGACCGCGTGCGACCCGCGCCTGAACACACAGCAGTCGCTGGAGCTGGCGTTCCTGGTCGCGGAGATGCTGCGCGGCTGACCTGCCCCCTTACGCGCGCTATGAAAGGTCCTTTCCTTGCAAATTTTGCAAGGAAAGGACCTTTCATAGCGTTCGCTAGGCGGTGTCCAGCAGTCGCGCTGCCGACTTGAGTACCCCGTCTCGCAGCGAACCCATGTCCGAGACCGCCGCCCCGTTCGCCTGAAGTCCGATGTGGACCGAGTCGCGATAGGTCGCCACCGCGATCCCGACCGCCTGCCGCGGCGCCAGCGGCACGAACGGGTACACGCCGACGACCTTCGTCCCGTCGAGGGTGAGCCGGTTGGGCGGCACCGGCACCGTGGTGATGACGAGGTCGAACAGCAGTGGCGCGGCCAGGCCGGCGGCCTTCGAACCGAGCCGGTGCAGCATCGGCGGCATCCGGTCGGCGAGCAGCGGGAACGCGCCCGCGCCCCGTGCCGGGCCCGCCGCCTTGTTCCGGCTCATTTCGCGTTGGACGGCCAGCAGCCGCTCCACCGGATCGTCGAGGCCGATCGGCAGGTCGCAGAGATAGCCGGACAGCTTGTTCCCGCCGAGTTGCTCGGCGGAGCGTCCGCGCACGCTGACCGGGATGAGCGCCCGCAGCGTCCGGTCGTCGGCGCGCTGGCCGCGGTTGATCATCCAGTCGCGCAGCGCGCCGCTGAGGATCGCCAGCACGACGTCGTTGGCGGTCCCGCCGTGGGCCCGGCGGATCCGCCGGATCTCGGCGGTGTCCAGCCGGACGAGGCCGAGCCGTCGTTCGGTCGACGGCGGCGCGCTGATCGGCGACAGCGGCGAACGGGTCGCGCGGACGACCGAAGACGCGATCCCGGCCTGGGTCAGCGTCGAGCCGACGGCTTCCTTGACAGCGTCCACAGGGGACCGAGGTGCGGGCGGCCCGGACCCGCCGTGCGGACGCCTTGGCGCGCGGGGGAGTTCGTCGAGCAGGCCCACGGCGACGGCGTACGCGCCCGCCCCATCGGTGAGCGCGTGGTGCAGTTTCAGCAGCAACGCGAACTCGCCGTCCGGCAGGCCGGTGACGAGATGCAAGTCCCACAAGGGTTTTCCGGTGTCGAGCGGCCGCCCCATCCAGCGCGAGGCGTAGGCGGAGAGCGGGTCCGGTTCGTACAGGGAACTCAGGTGATGATGTGAAATATGTTCACTGGCAACGAAATCCGGGTCCTCGGCCCAGATGGCGGCGCCGGGCGGGAACAGCGCGGTGCGGGGGCGCTGACGCAGCTTCGGGAGCCGTGCGGCCCGCTCGGCCAGCAGCGCGGTCAGCTTACGCGCGTGCACCTGCCCGTGCGGCCGGAAGGTGACCACCGCGCCCATGTGCATGGGCGTCGTTTCGCTTTCCAGGCAAAGGAAAGCGACATCGAGTGCGCTCAGCTGGGGGCCTGACATCAGTGACCTTTCTCGGAACCGGCGGCGATGGGCACAACTGCACCAGCCTGACATGACGAGCGGGTGGTCGTCATGTTTCAGGGGCGCTAACTACCGCTGGTTTCACTCGAACGATGGGATCACGTTCGGACATGGACCACGGCTGTGCGGCAGATGGTGGACAGTGCGTCCTGGGGTAACTCGTTAGCGGATCATCCGAGGAAACCGGCAGACTGCACCACCATGACCGACGAACCGAAGCGCCCCGAACCGCCGCTCACCGGCGACGAGCGCACGCAGCTGAACGGCTTCCTCGACTTCCTCCGCGCCACTGTCGTGTGGAAGTGCTCCGGCCTCACCGACGAGCAGGCCCGCCGTCCGCTCGTGCCCAGCGAACTGACCACCGTCGCCGGCCTGCTCGGGCATCTGACCCTCGTCGAGCAGTACTGGTTCAACGTCGTGCTCAACGGGCAGGAGGACGTCTGGAAGGAGGCGCTGGAGGCCGATCCGGACGCCGAGTTCCGGGTCGCCATGCAGACCCCGATCGAGCAGCTGATCGCCGCCTACGAGGCCGAGTGCGAGCGGAGCCGCAAGATCGTCGCCGCGATGGGGCTGGACGACGAGGTCCCCTTCCGCGGCGATCGCAAGGTCAACGTCCGGTTCGTGGTCACGCATATGATCGAGGAGACCGGCAGGCACGCCGGCCACCTCGACCTGTTGCGTGAGCTGACCGACGGTCTCACCGGGGAGTGAGGCGGACTGGACCCCATGGCATCGAGGGGTGTCGCGAAAGCCACTTTCGCGACGTCAGATGTCCTGAAAGTGGCTTTCGCGACATGACCGCTGCATCGGTGCCCGTCCGACGCAGGTGTCAGGAGGCACCCCCTCGGCGAGGGGGCAGCGGGAAGAACCCGCTGGTCCGCTCGACGTACGCCGCGTATCCCGGCCGGGAACGCCGCAAACCCTTCTCCAGCAAAGGTTTTCCGGTTCCCTTGGCCAGCGTGTACGTCATCGCGATCGGTGACAGGATCGTCGCCGCCCCCACCCAGCTCGTACACGCCAGCAGGTACAGGCCCCACCACACGCACGCGTCGCCGAAGTAGTTCGGATGCCGGGTGTAGCGCCACAGCCCGCTGTCGAGGACCTTCCCCTTGGTGGCCGGGTCGGCCTTGAAACGCCGCAGCTGTTCGTCGCCGATCGTCTCGAATCCGAAGCCGACCAGCCACAGCGCGACACCGAGCCACGCCGTCACCCCGAAGGTGTCGCCGTACATCGCGAACTGGACCGGCAGCGAGACGAACCAGAGCACCACCGCCTGGACCAGGTACACACGGACGAAGAGCTTGAGCGCCGGATTCTCCCCGGCGTTCTCCGCCATTCGCACGTAGCGCGGGTCTTCGGGCAGCTTGTGGTTGCGCAGGTGGAGGTGGACGCCGAGGCGCACACCCCAGATCGTGGTCAGCAGCGCGGTGACCACGCGCAGCGCCACCGACCCGTCCCCGAGCGGCGCCGCGACCAGCGCGACGAGCGCGAAGCCCGGCCCCCAGAACGTGTCGACGGTGTCGTACCGCTTGCGCCACCGTGCGATGCCGAAGGTGACGACGAAGGCCAGCAGCGTCGCGCCCGCCGTGATCGCGAGTGTCCCGCCAAGGGGCATCAGGACCACTCCCGGGTGGCGGGCATCGCGCTCAAGCCCTCGTCCGACGAACGGACCGCGAGGATCTGGTCCACACCCATCCGGTTCTCCTCGAACGCGAGGGCCCCACCGACCAGGTACAGCCGCCAGACCCGCGCGCCGGATTCACCGATCAGCGCCACGACGTCGTCCCAGTTGTCCTCGAGCGTCCGTTCCCATGCCCTGACCGTACGCACGTAGTGCTCGCGCAGCGCGTGGACGTCGCGGATCTCGAACCCGGCGCTCTCCAGATGCCCGAGCGTGCGGCTCAGCGGCCGCATCGTCATGTCGGGGGCGATGTAGCGCTCGATGAACGCGCCGCCGCCGGGGGCCACCGCGCCGCGGGACATCTGCTGCAAGACCAGCCGTCCGGTGGGCTTGAGCATCCGGTACAGCGTCCGCGTGTACTCGGGGTAGTTCTCCTCGCCGACGTGTTCACCCATTTCGATGGACGCGACCGCGTCGAACGGCTCGTCGGTCAGCTCGCGATAGTCCTGCCGCCGGACCTCGACCCGTTCCTCCAGGTCGTGCTGGACGAGGCGGCCGCGGATGTGTTGCTGCTGCTGCGCCGACAGCGTGATCCCGATGGCCTGGACGCCGTGGTGCTTCGCGGCGTGCACCAGCAGCGAGCCCCAGCCGCAGCCGACGTCGAGCAGCCGCATCCCCGGCCGCAGGCCGAGCTTCCGGCAGATCAGCTCGAGTTTGTCCCACTGTGCCTGCTCTACGCCGTACCCGTCCTCGTCGGAGGTCCAGTAGCCGGACGAGTAGGCCATCGATTCGTCGAGAAGCAGCTGGTAGAAGGCATTGCTCAGGTCGTAGTGGTGCGCGATGGCCGACTTGTCGCGGAGCAGTGTGTGCAGCTTCCCGGACAGCCGGGCCTCTTCGGCGGGCGGTTTGGGCGGCGGCCCGACGACGCCGAGACCCACCGCGATCCGCAGCGCCTCCGCCCATTCGCGCGGACCGAGCTTCGCACCACGCACGGCACCCGATCGGGTCAGCGCCCAGATCCGGCGGAATCCGTCGGCGAGGTCGCCTTCGACATCGAGATCACCGGAGACGTAGGCCCTGGCCAGGCCCAATTCGCCGGGGGCGTAGAGGAGACGGCGCAGGGCACGCCGGTTGCGGAGTACCACGGTCGGCGCATCCGGCGGACCGGCACGTACGCCATCCCAGGTACGCAGACCGACCGGCAGGGAGCCGCCGAGGAGCCGCTCGGCGAACGGGACTAGGCGGGACGCGGGACTGTTCGGCATAGTCGTCATTCGCTCCCGGACCGGAAAGGGATGGGTCGGATGCTCAGCCGGTTCACGAGATCCAATCCTCGCCCGATCCGGCTCCGAATGCCTCATGTGCACACCAAGGGTCAACGCATCGGAGTCATCGGCAGCGGCGTCGCCGGCCTCACGGCGGCATACCTGCTGCAACGCCGTTACGAGGTACTGCTGTTCGAAGCCGACGACAGGCTGGGAGGCCACGCGCACACCCACGACGTCCCGAGCGCGCACGGCGGCACCGTCGGCGTCGACTCCGGGTTCATCGTGCACAACGAGCGTACCTACCCGAATCTGCTCCGCCTGTTCGCCGAACTGGGCGTCGCCACCCGTGACACCGAGATGTCGATGAGCATCCGCTGCGACGGCTGCGGTCTCGAGTACGCCGGTGCCAAGGGCCTGAAGGGCCTGTTCGCCCAGCCACGCAACGTCGCGCGCGGCAGCTATCTGCGGATGCTCGCCGACGTCAAGCGCTTCCACCGGCACGCGAAGCGCGTGCTCGAAGCGCCCGAGGCCGGAGACGTCACCCTCGGCGCCTTCCTCGCGATCGGCGGGTACACGAAGTACTTCGTCGACCACTTCATGCTCCCGGTCGTCTCGACCGTCTGGTCCGCGGACCGCACCGACACCCTGAAGTACCCCGCGCGGTACCTGTTCGAGTTCCTGCGCAACCACGGGATGCTGTCGGTCGGCGGATCCCCGAGGTGGCGCACCGTCGTCGGGGGCTCGCGCGAATACGTCGAACTGGCCGCCAAGCAGCTGACCGCCGTGCATCTGTCGACGCCGGTCCGCTCGGTCAAGCGCACCGCGCGAGGGATCGAGGTCCGCGACGACGCCGACACGCGCCACCGGCTCGACAAGGTCGTCCTGGCCACGCACGCGGACCAGGCGCTGAAGCTGCTCGCTTCACCGACCGAGGCCGAGCGCGAGGTTCTCGGCTCGTTCCGGTACTCCAGCAACGAGGCGTGGCTCCACACCGACACCGGCGTGCTCCCGACGGCGGAATCGGCGCGGGCGGGCTGGAACTACGCCACGCCGTCCTGCGGTGCCGGCCAAGGCGCGGTCCAGGTGTCCTACGACATGAACCGCCTGATGCGGCTCGACGAACCGACCGGCTACGTCGTCACGCTCAACCCCGGCACCGCGCCCGACGCCGGTTCGGTCCTGGCCAAGATGACCTACGAACACCCCGTCTACACCCCGGAATCCGTGGCCGCCCAGCGTCGTCTGCCCGAATTGAACGACGACACGGTCGCCTTCGCCGGCGCGTACCACGGCTGGGGGTTCCACGAGGACGGCTGCGCGTCCGGTGTCCGCGCGGCCGAGAACTTCGGGGTGCGCTGGTGACCGTCATGGCCGTGCTCTACGACTCCACGGTGGCTCATGTCCGGCGCGACGCCCCGCCGATCTCGTTCGCCCACCGGATCTACCTGTGGTTCGTCGACCTCGACGTGCCGCCGAAGCTGCCGTGGTGGCTGCGCCCTTTCGCGCGCTTCGACCCGCGAGACCACTTCGCGCCCGAGGACACTTCCAGCATCAGGTCCAAATTGGACCGCTGGCTCGCGGCGCGCGGCGTCGACCTCCGCGGCGGGCGGGTGCTGATGCTGGCCGGCGCGCGGATGCTGGGCCACAACTTCAACCCGATCACCCTGTACTGGTGCTACCGGCCCGACGGGATACTCGAATGCGTCGTCGCCGAGGTCCACAACACCTACGGCGGCAGGCACGCGTACCTCCTGCGGCCCGACGCGGACGGGAACGCCTTCGCGGACAAGGAGTTCTACGTTTCGCCGTTCCAGTCGATGGACGGCGAGTACCGGATGGAGGTGCCAAGGCCGGAGTCGCTGCTCTCGGTCAAGATCGCCCTCCGCCGGGACGGGCGGACGCCGCTGACCGCGTCGCTGCGCGGCGTGCGGCGGCCCGCCACTACGAAATGGCTGGCGCACATGCTGATCACCCGCCCGCTCATGCCGCACCGGGTCTCCGCGCTGATCCGGCGGCATGGGGTCAAACTGTGGTTGAAGAAGGCGCCGATGACCACGCGGACGCCGCAGACGGCCGGAGGCAGACTTGATCGATGAAACGGCACGTCCGCGCCGGATGGCGCCCGTACCCGGTGACGGCGAACCGGCCGGACCGACGGCCGAGGATCTGCTCGTCCGGGTCGCGAAGGGCGACGAGCGCGCTTTCGACGCCCTGTACGACCGGCTCGCCGGCCCGGTCCTCGGCCTGGTGCGGCGGATCCTCCGTGACGCCGCGCAGTCCGAAGAGGTCACCCAGGAGGTCATGGTGGAGCTGTGGCGCACGGCCACGCGCTACTCCCCGGAGCGGGGGAGCGCGCTGAACTGGGCCATGACGCTCGCGCATCGCCGTGCGGTCGACCGCGTCCGCTCGGCGCGCGCCAGTTCGGATCGCGAGGTCAAGGCGACCTTCGAGGCCGCCCGCGCCCGGCCCTTCGACGAGGTGGCCGAGGCCGTCGCGGCCCGCTGGGAACAGTCGCAGGTGCGCCGCTGTCTCACGACCTTGACCGAGCTGCAACGGGAATCCGTGTTGCTCGCGTACTACCAGGGCTATACCTATCGCGAGGTCTCAGAGGTGCTGCAGACCCCGCACGGAACCATCAAGACCCGGCTCCGGGACGGCCTGATCAGGCTCCGGGACTGTTTGGGGGTGACGGCATGACCATGCCCGAGATGCACACGCTCACCGGCGCCTACGCCGTCGACGCGCTGTCCGAAGTGGAGCGTGCCCAGTTCCAGCGGCACCTCGCCGAGTGCGCGTCGTGCGCACAAGAGGTCCTCGAACTGCAGATGACCGCGACCCGGCTCGGTGCCGCGCTGGCCGAGGACCCGCCGCCCGAGCTCAAGCGCCGCGTGCTCGCCGAGGCGATGGCGACCAGGCAGCAGCCGCCGAAGACGCGGTTAGCCGCCGGGGAGCGCGTCAAGGACCGGCGGCGCGCCCCGCGCTGGGCGATCGCCGCGGTCGCGGCGGCGGTCGTCGGGCTGGCGGGCACCGCCGTGTTCGGCGGGATCGCCTACGACAACCACTCGCAGCTGACCGCCGCGCGGGAGCGGGCGGCGGAGTACGCGAACCGGTACGCCCCGGTCGCCGACGTCCTTTCGGCCGTCGACCTCCGGACCGGGCACGCCGAGACCTCGGCGGGCGGCGGCGGGACCGTGATGATGTCGCGCGCGAAGGACCGGCTGGTGTTCATGGCGGCGCAGCTGCCGAAGAACGAACCGGGCCGGATCTACCAGGCCTGGCTGATGTACCCGGGCACCGCGCCCAAACCCGCCGGGCTCATTTCCGGTGGTCAGGACGGTGCACTGCTGGTCGCCGACGGTCTCGGCGGGGCCGAGAAGTTCGCGCTCAGCGTCGAACAGGCGGGCGGATCGCCGACGGGATCGCCGTCGAAGGACGTCGTCATGGTCATGTCCATGCCCACCTGATCTCCGCCCTTACCGTCTGTCAGTGAACCCGCGTCCGCGATCGACGTCGGCAGGGCGCTGCTTGGTCGAACCTCTCACGTCTGTGGGTAAGGCGCCCTGCCACCGCGATAGCGGGGCCTTCGGCGGGCGGGTTCACGCGTTATGTCCATTTCACAGTACGTCCTCAGCTCCGCCAATGGCCTCCTTACCAGGCCGCCGTTCGCCGCCGCGACCGGGTCTCGCTCTTGCGCCAGCGAACATGTTGTGGCAAAACACCTTTGCGACACACGGCGTGGCTACTGGATTCGAGCCAGCCTGGTGCATACCGTCCTGCTTCAACGTCGGCAGTTGACATAACTCTCAATCTGAACTTCAGCTCGAGGGTTCGGGACAGGCTCAGCGACCGGCGGGCAGCACGAGCACACACGATCAGGAAGGCGGCTCCGATGACGCCCCCGCACAACTACCTTGCGGTGATCAAGGTCGTCGGTATCGGCGGCGGCGGAGTGAACGCCGTGAACCGCATGATCGAGGTCGGCCTCAAGGGTGTCGAGTTCATCGCGGTGAACACCGACGCTCAGGCACTGCTCATGTCCGACGCCGATGTCAAGCTCGACATCGGCCGGGAACTGACCCGCGGCCTCGGTGCCGGCGCCGCCCCCGAGGTGGGGCAGAAGGCCGCCGAGGACCACCGCGAAGAGATCGAAGAGGTCATCAAGGGCGCCGACATGGTGTTCGTGACCGCGGGTGAGGGCGGTGGCACCGGCACCGGTGGCGCGCCGGTCGTCGCCCAGATCGCCCGCAAGCTCGGCGCGCTGACCATCGGCGTCGTCACCCGCCCGTTCACCTTCGAGGGCAAGCGCCGCAGCAAGCAGGCCGAAGAGGGCATCCAGCAGCTGCGCAACGAATGCGACACCCTCATCGTCATCCCGAACGACCGGCTGCTGCAGCTGGGCGACATCGGCGTCTCGCTGATGGACGCCTTCCGCTCGGCGGACGAGGTCCTCCTTTCGGGTGTCCAGGGCATCACCGACCTGATCACCACGCCGGGTCTGATCAACCTGGACTTCGCCGACGTCAAGAGCGTCATGTCCGGCGCGGGCTCCGCGCTGATGGGCATCGGCTCGGCGCGCGGCGAGGGCCGGGCGATCCAGGCGGCGGAGAAGGCGATCAACTCGCCGCTGCTGGAAGCGTCGATGGACGGGGCGCACGGCGCGCTGCTGTCGATCGCGGGCGGGTCGGACCTCGGCCTGTTCGAGATCAACGAGGCCGCGTCGCTGGTGCAGGAATCCGCGCACCCCGACGCCAACATCATCTTCGGGACGATCATCGACGACTCGCTCGGCGACGAGGTCCGGGTCACCGTGATCGCGGCCGGTTTCGACGCCGGCACCCCGACCCACAAGAAGCTCGACCCGCCGGCGTTCGGCTCCCGGTCGAACTCGACCGCGTCCGCACAGGCCGGTCAGGTCAACGGCGGCGGGGCGACCCCGGTGCAGAGCCCGCCTTCGGGTGCCACGCCGGTGCCGTCAACCGGTTCGAACGGCTACCCGGTCGCGCCGCCGCGTACGCACACGCCGATGCCGTCCGCCCGTAACGAGGGCAACGGCTCGATGACCGGCGGGCTCCCGCAGCCCGGCGGCGGTTCGCGCGGCTACTCGCCGATCGGGTCGAACTCGAACCACGGCAGCCTGCCCGGCCGCGCCACCCCGGTGCACGACGACCCGTCGGACGACGAGGTCGACGTTCCCCCGTTCATGCGTCGATAGCACTCGCCAGTACGTTCCGTGAAGGCCTCCTTGACTACAGTCGAGGGGGCCTTCACTCAGGTCTAGGAGGAAACGCGTGCGGGTACGGCGGGTTGTCACGACAAGGGCGGGCGGGGCTTCCCGGCCGCCTTACGACACCTTCAACCTCGGTGATCACGTCGGTGACGACGCGGGCGACGTCTACGCCAACCGCAAACGCCTCGCCACCGAACTCGGCCTCGCCGAGGACAGGCTGGCGTGGATGGAGCAGGTCCACGGCCGGACCGCCACCGTCGTCGACGGTTCGGAGACCTCCGCCGCCGAAGCGACCGACGCGCTCGTGACCGCGGAGCCCGGCCTCGCGCTCGTGGTGCTCGTCGCCGACTGCGTCCCGCTTCTGCTGGCAGACGCCGAAGCCGGTGTCGTCGCCGCCGTC
The DNA here is from genome assembly GCF_056435665.1 of Amycolatopsis sp. NPDC043887. Lineage (NCBI taxonomy): Bacteria > Bacillati > Actinomycetota > Actinomycetes > Pseudonocardiales > Pseudonocardiaceae > Amycolatopsis > Amycolatopsis sp. NPDC043887. The sequence goes on along the minus strand of NZ_JBWKEB010000013.1, from coordinate 100,850 downwards.
CACGCGGGCCGGGTCGGCGCCAGGGTCGGCGTCGTCCCCGCGGCGATCGAGGCGATGCGTTCGGTCGGCGCCGAACCGGCCCGTACCGAAGCGCTGCTCGGTCCCGCGATCTGCGGCGACTGTTACGAAGTCCCCGCCGACATGGCCGCCGACGTCGAAAAGCACGTACCGGGCAGCGCCTGCAAAACCCGCAAGGGCACGCCGGGGCTCGACCTGCGCGCCGGGCTCTGGCGGCAGCTGGCCGACCTCGGCGTCGGCAAGATCGGCGTCGATCCGCGCTGTACCAACGAAGACAAAACTCTCTTCAGCTTCCGCCGCGACGGCACCACCGGCCGGATCGCGGGCATCACGTGGCTGGACGCGTCGTGAGTGACACCCGCCGGGAGGAATTGGCCGCGTCCCTCGCCGAAGTGGAAGAGCGGATCGCCGCCGCGTGCAAGGCCGCCGGCCGGGCCCGCGACGAGGTCAAATTGCTCGCGGTCACCAAGACCTTTCCGGCGCTCGACGCCGCGCTGCTCGCCGACCTCGGCGCACTCGACCTCGCCGAGAACCGCGATCAGGAGGCGGGCGCGAAGGCCGAAGAGGTCGCCGCTCTCCGCCCGGACGCCCGGATCCGCTGGCATATGGTCGGCAGCCTGCAGCGGAACAAGGCCAAATCGGTCGTGCGCTGGGCGGACGAGGTCCAGTCCGTCGACTCCGAGCGGCTCGCCGACGCGCTCGCGAAGGCGACCAAGTCGGCGCTGGATTCCGGGCAACGCGAGCACCCGCTGGACGTCCTCATTCAAGTAAGTCTCGATGACGATCCGAAGCGCGGGGGCATTCGGTTGAGCGAAGTGAGCCATTTGGCGGCGCGGATAGCCCATGTGGGTGATATTCGCCTCCGAGGGCTTATGGCGGTGGCGCCGTTGGGTACTGATCCCGCGGAGGCGTTCGGGAAACTCGCTCGCGCGTCGGAGCGTCTGCGGGAAGAACACCCAAATGCCCGTGAGATCTCCGCCGGAATGAGCAATGATCTCGAGCAGGCGATCACGCACGGCTCGACCTGTGTGCGTGTCGGAACCGCGTTGCTCGGTGGGCGCGGTTTAGCCTCGCCCTAGGGAATACCGTCTCGTCGTTACGGGGAGTGGTGGCGAGGGCGGGGGAGTACGGTGCGGGACGCGGCTAAGGCTAGGGAGAGGCATGAGCGCGCTGCAGAAGCTGAAGGCCTACTTCGGGATGGTGCCCGCGGACGAAGACGGCTATGACGTCGAGGATGACTACCGGCGAGGCTACGCCCCAAAGGAATATGCCGACGACGAGTACGACTACGACGACGAGCCACCGGCCCGGTCACGGGGGGGACGTTACCGGGATGTCGATGACACTTATGACGAGCCCGCGCCGCGGCCTCGGTCACGCTCCGTGGCCAGTCCGGAGCCTGCCGTCCACGGAGCACTGGCGATGGACCGTCAGCCGGAGCCGGTCGCGCGGCTGCGGCCGGTCACGGAGCCGGTCCGTCCGGCGGTCCGCGACCCGTTGAGCCGGATCACGACGCTGCACCCGACGAGCTACGCGGAAGCGCGGGCGATCGGGGAGCACTACCGGGAAGGCATCCCGGTGATCATGAACCTCACGGAGATGGAGAACGCGGACGCGAAACGTCTCGTCGACTTCGCCGCGGGGCTCGCGTTCGCGTTGCGCGGATCGATGGACAAGGTCACCAACAAGGTGTTCCTTCTCTCACCGCCCGATGTGGATGTCACCGCGGAGGACCGCCGACGGATTGCCGAAGGCGGATTGTTCCTGCGCGGCTGATCACCCGGTGACCGCTGAGCGCAGCCGGATGTGATTTTGTCGACTCATCGCCATCCGCGGCCCGTCAACTGCGTCTTTTGACGCGAGGCATGGCAGAGTGGTTACGTGAATGCTGTGTTGCTGGTCGTCTGGTACGTGCTGTTCGCTTTCTGGCTCCTGCTGACGGCACGGATCGTCGTCGAGCTCGTGCGTGCTTTCGCTCGCGAGTGGCGTCCTGCCGGAGGGGTTGCGGTAACGCTCGAGACCATCTACACAGTGACCGACCCACCGGTTCGTCTGTTCAGACGAATCATCCCGACCGTACGAATCGGCGGCGTCGGACTGGACTTATCGATTATGGTGCTGCTGTTGGTTGTGTTCTTCGCGATGCAGCTGGCAACGCCAGGGTGATTTTCGGGGAAGCCCCGGTGGACCTGCAGGCCATGGAGTGCGTGAGGTGATCTGATGTCGTTGACCCCCGCTGACGTGCATAACGTCGCGTTCAGCAAGCCGCCCATTGGCAAAAGGGGCTACAACGAGGACGAGGTGGACGCGTTCCTCGACCTGGTGGAGACCGAGCTTGCCCGGTTGATCGAGGACAACAACGAGCTGCGGCAGCAGGTCGAACAGCTCGACAACGAGCTCGAGACCACCCGTGGTGAGCTCGAGAACGCCAAGGCCGGCGCCGTCGGCCCGCCGCCGCAGGTACGCGACGAGCCGTCGCGCCGCCTGGCGCCGGTGCCGCCGCAGTCGGCGATGGAGCAGACCCAGGCCCACTCGATGGTGCCGGACAACGGGGAGCCCAACGTCCAGGCCGCTAAGGTGCTCGGGCTGGCGCAGGAAATGGCCGACCGGCTCACCGCCGAGGCCAAGACCGAGTCGGACGGCATGCTCGCCGAAGCCCGGACCAAGTCCGAGCAGCTGTTGTCGGACGCGCGGTCCAAGTCGGACTCGATGGTGAACGAGGCGCGCACGCGCGCCGAGACGATGCTGAACGACGCGCGAACCCGTGCCGAGACCTTGGAGCGCCAGGCGCGCGACAAGGCGACGACCATGGAGCGCGAGGCTCAGCGCAAGTACACCGAGACCATGAACAACATGAACGCGGAGAAGGGCTCGCTGGGCAAGAAGATCGAGGAGCTGCGCACGATCGAGCGGGAGTACCGCACGAGGCTGCGCGGGTTCCTCGAGTCCCAGCTGCGTGAGCTCGACGACCGTGGTTCGGCCGCTCCCGCGTCGGCGTCTTCGTCGACCTCGGGGCAGTCCTCGTCCTCCGGTAGCGGACAGGGTTACTCGTTCGGCCCGCGGGCCGAAGCGGGCTGATCCGGTTCCACCCGGTTTGTTTCTACACAGTGGAACGGCCTCGGCACTCTCCGGAGGGTCGGGGCCGTTTCGCTTGGCCCTCGTGTTGTAATTCACCGTGCTCTACATCGTCCTGGTACTGGTACTGGCGGCTCTGGGGCTGCTCGTCGCGGCGCTCATCACCGCGAACTCCCTGTGGGCTTGGATCTCCATCGGCGTCTCCGTCGTCGCGGGGTTGCTGCTCCTCTTCGACCTGCTGCGCCGCCGGAAGAAGCGCGCTCCCGCGGAGGAAGAGGCGGATGATTCGGCCGAAGACGCTTCCGACGACGAGTCCGCCGAGGGTGAGGAAAAGAAACCCGAGGACGTCGAGCAGACCGTCTTGATGCCCGCCACCGGTGAACTGGGCGACGCGGAAGACACCCCGGAGCCTCAGCGTGGGGGCGACCCCGGCGAGGAGAAGAGCGACCCCGCGGATGTGGCGGTCGTCTCCGAACTCGAGATCGAGGTCGTCGTCGTCGACGAGTACCCGCGCTATCACGTGACATCGTGCGAGTGGCTCGAAACCCGGGACACGATCCCGCTCGGCATCGGCGAGGCGCGGCAGCTCGGCTTCACGCCGTGCGCGCTATGCACGCCCGACGCCGAGATCGCCGGACAACACCGCGAGAAGGCCTAGAGCTTCTGGGCCGCTTCGCCGACAGCCACGACGTCGGCGGCGATCGTGTCGAGCACCAGGCGCAGCTCCTCGTCCGCGTCGTGTGGCGCGGGGATCTCCGCCGCCTCCTCGGTCCCGAGCGTGCGCGCCGCCTCGGCGACGGCGTCCGCCGCTCCGGCCGAACCAGGCCGCAGCAAGAGCGACGACGCCGTGACGGACAGACCTCGCAAGGCTTCGGCCGCGTTCTCCAGCGCGTCCCGCTGGCCGGGCGCGGGTTCCTTGGTACCCGGCTCCGCGGCGAGCAGGCCGTGGTGCGCGACCGCGGCGGTACGGAACTCGCGGCCGAGCGTCCGCGGGTCGACGTCCTCGCCGCGTAGTTTCCGCGCCACCGAACCGAGCAGTGCGCGGGTGGCGCCGACGGCGCTTTCGAACCGTTCCGCAGGGCCGGGTTTCGGCACGCCGGGGATCGCGGCGAAACCGAACAGCAGGGCGATGGCGCCGGCGAGGACCATCAGGAGCAGGTACTCGACGAGTACGTAGCGCGGGTCGAGATGTCGGGTGGTCGCGTTCATGCCGACCGACATCAGCACCATGCAGCCGTTGAAGATCGACGGACGCGTCCGCATGAACGAGAACCCGCCGAGCACCGCGACGAGCCCGACCGGCAGCAGAAACCCTTGTGGCAGAAGCCAAAGAACGAAAGTGAGCACGACGGCGCCGCCGAGTGAGCCGCCGATCCGCTGCCTGGCCTTGCTGAGGCTGTCCCGCCATTCCGGTTGCATGATGGCGAAAGTGCCGAGCAGGAACGACACGGTGAGCGGGTCGCCGGGCCGGAAACTCGCGACCACCAGCGCCACCCCGACGCCGAGCCCGCAGCGGAGCGCGTGCCGGAACTGTGCCGACCGCCAGGAAAACGCGCCGCTCAACTCGATCCGGCGCAGTTCCTTGCGGAGTCCTTTCGGCACGTCCACACGCGACTCGTCCCGTTCGGCCGCTGCGGTCCGGATGGATTCGAGAGCCTCCCAGAGCGCGGTGACGAGCCTCGCCGTGGCACCGGGAAGTCCGCTGGGTTCCTTGCGCCGCACCGGTTCGACTTCGTCCGGTGCCGCCGGGCCCCGAACGGCGTCGGCGAGCCTGGCGGCTTCTTCCTTGGCGGCGTCGAGCGTTTGGACGATTTCTTCGCTGTTCAGTCGTCTCCGGCGGATCTCCAGCAACCCGGTGGCCGCGCGATAGCGGAACATGCCGCCGAGGACCCGGCCGGTCCAGCGACGAGGCCGGTCCGCGAGCCAAAGCCTCGCCGCGCGCTCCTGCGTTTCCGACGAGCCCGCCGTGAGCGCGTCGGCCAGCGCCTCACGGGTCGGCTTGGCCGGATCCTTCGCGCCCATCAACGCCCGCAACAGGGTCACGACGCCCGCCGCGAGCGTGGGCGCGCCCACGATCTGCCCCGCCGACGCCGTCCCCGTCAGCTGGAAGCCGTACCCGAACAGTGACGCCATCCCGAGCCCCAGCCCGACCGTGACGAACCGTGCCCCGAGCACGGGCAACAGCCCGGCGACGACCACGATCGCCACCAGCAGCCCGATCGCCGCCCACTGCGACACCTCGCCCAGCAACCGCGGCACCCCGACCGCGAGGATCAGCGCGGGCGCGAACCACGCCAGCAACCGCAGATCCGCCCAAAGTGGCCCGCCCACCGCCGCCAGGAGACAGAAGAGCGCGGTGAGGGCCGCCAGGACGGCCGCGTTGCCCAGTCCCAGGGCGAACCCGAGCCCGCTGACACCGCCGAGGACCACCAGCAGGACGATGAGGAGTCCGGGCCCTTTCACCGGGCCTCGCAGAACGACATACCCGTCAACCTAGATGCGGTGGCGGGGACGGCAAGTCGGGCCTTTTGCGGGACTGCTCGGTGGTTGCAGTGGCGCCTTGATCAAGGTCCGAGAGCGGATGACCGTGCGTTGATGAAGGAATCGGGACACTCAACGTCCCGATTCCTTCATCAACGGCGCCTGTATAACGACCTGCACGCCCGCGCGCCAAGGGATCCGGACAGGATTTCTTCGTGCCGGAGGACGGTCACCTGCTCGATGAGCTGCTGCGGAGGCCGAATCCGTCGTCGTCCTGGTAAGTGCCGATCCCCATCGCGCCGCCGTCGGCCGGCCAAGCTTGAAGCCAGTACAGCTGGAGGCAAGGAATGTCGGGGTCGGCGAACTGCGGGCTGGTTCCCGCCACGTCCTCCCGCAGAGCCATTTCCACGCCGACCCAGGCCTCGATGTGTTCACCGGTCAACGCCGTTGAACTCCCCGACTGCCGGGTCAACCACTCGGCTCGCCCCATGTCCGCAGTATGGCGCTGAGGCGGAGCAGGAGTACGTCGAGATCGAGAACGGGCGCTGCGCGATCCGGGCCCCGGACAACCCGCTTGCCCCCGCGCGCTACCCTTGAATCAACTGGCACCGATCCGGCCATCACCGGGGAGCCTCCGGAAGAACAGGGCCCGTGTCCTCAACAGACGAGCCCTCAGTAGAACCGGACGGGTACGGCCCGTCACAGCCGTCGAATGAGCGGCCCAGCCGGAACACCACCGGCCGGGCAAGCGGGGTGGTACCGCGGAACGCGCCGGAAACGGCCGTCTCGTCCCCGTGTGGGCGCGAGCCCGTACGAGAGAGACGAACCGCGAGGAGCACCGAAGATGTATCCCAAGGCACAGATGGACGGCGAGACCGGCGTCCCGTCCCAGCCTTCGTTCCCCGAGTCGGAAAAGCGCGTCCTCGCGTACTGGGAAGCCGATCGGACCTTCCAGGCTTCGATCGACGCCCGCGACCCCGGCGTCAACGGTTCGAACGAGTACGTCTTCTACGACGGCCCGCCGTTCGCCAACGGTCTCCCGCACTACGGTCACCTGCTCACCGGGTACGTGAAGGACCTGGTTCCCCGTTACCAGACCATGAAGGGCAAGCGCGTCGAGCGCCGCTTCGGCTGGGACACCCACGGCCTGCCCGCCGAACTCGAGGCCATGCGCCAGCTCGGGATCACCGAGAAGTCCGAGATCGACGCGATGGGCATCGACGTCTTCAACGAGGCGTGCCGCGAGTCCGTGCTGCGCTACACCGGCGAATGGCAGGACTACGTCACCCGCCAGGCCCGCTGGGTCGACTTCGGCAACGACTACAAGACGCTCGACCTGTCCTACATGGAGTCGGTCATCTGGGCGTTCAAGCAGCTGTGGGACAAGGGCCTGGTCTACGAGGGCTACCGCGTCCTGCCCTACTGCTGGCGCGACGAGACCCCGCTGTCCAACCACGAGCTCCGCATGGACGACGACGTCTACGCCAGCCGCCAGGACCCGGCCGTCACGGTCGGTTTCCGCTTGGAGGGCAATGACAACGAGCTCGACGGCACCTACCTCCTGATCTGGACCACGACCCCGTGGACGCTGCCGTCCAACCTTGCGACCGCGGTGCACCCGGACGTGCGGTACGTCGTGGTGGAAAGCGACGGCAAGCGGTTCCTGCTCGCCGAAGCGCGCGTCGCCTCGTACGCCCGCGAGCTCGGTGAAGAGCCGACCGTCGTCGGGCACTACACCGGCACCGAACTGCTCGGAACCCGTTACGCCCCACCGTTCCCGTACTTCACCGGACACGAGAACGCGCACCGCGTGCTGTCCGCGGACTACGTCACCACCGAGGACGGCACCGGTGTCGTCCACATCGCGCCCGCCTATGGTGAAGAGGACAAGGTCGTCACCGACGCGGCCGGCATCGTGCCGGTCACCCCGGTGGACGCGCAGGGCAAGTTCGACGCGACCGTCTCGGACTACGCGGGCCAGCAGGTGTTCGACGCCAACCCGAACATCATCAAGGATCTCAAGAACGGCACCGGTTCCGCCGGCCGTCAGGGCGCGGTCCTGCTGCGCCACGAGACCTACGAGCACCCGTACCCGCACTGCTGGCGCTGCCGCAATCCGCTGATCTACCGCGCCGTCTCGTCGTGGTTCGTCGCGGTGACCGAGTTCAAGGACCGGATGGTCGAGCTGAACCAGCAGATCACCTGGTACCCGGAGAACGTCAAGGACGGCCAGTTCGGCAAGTGGCTGGAGAACGCCCGCGACTGGTCGGTCTCCCGCAACCGGTACTTCGGCACGCCGATCCCGGTGTGGCAGTCGGACGACCCGGCGTACCCGCGCACGGACGTCTACGGCTCGCTCGACGAGATCGAGCGCGACTTCGGCGTGCGGCTGGAGAACCTGCACCGGCCGTTCATCGACGAGCTGACCCGGCCCAACCCGGACGACCCGACCGGGAAGTCCACCATGCGCCGGATCGAGGACGTGCTGGACGTCTGGTTCGATTCGGGTTCGATGCCCTACGCGCAGGTGCACTACCCGTTCGAGAACACCGAGTGGTTCGAGCACCACTACCCGGGTGACTTCATCGTCGAGTACATCGGCCAGACCCGCGGCTGGTTCTACGTCCTGCACGTGCTGGCGACCGCGTTGTTCGACCGGCCGGCGTTCCGCACCTGCATCTCGCACGGGATCGTGCTCGGCTCGGACGGCCAGAAGATGTCCAAGTCGCTGCGCAACTACCCGGACGTCAACGAGGTCTTCGACCGCGACGGTTCCGACGCGATGCGCTGGTACCTGATGGCGAGCCCGATCCTGCGCGGCGGGAACCTGGTCGTCACCGACAAGGGCATCCGCGACGCCGTCCGCCAGGCCGTGCTGCCGCTGTGGAACTCGTACTACTTCCTCGCGCTCTACGCGAACGCCGAGGGTGTGGAAGGCCAGTGGCGCACGGATTCGAAGCACATCCTCGACCGGTACGTGCTGGCGAAGACGCACGAGCTGGTGACCGATGTCGAGCACGCGCTCGACACCTACGACGTCGCCGGTGCCTGCTCGACCGTTCGTGACTTCCTCGAGGTGCTGACGAACTGGTACGTGCGCCGGTCGCGCGACCGGTTCTGGGCGGGCGAGCAGGACGCGATCGACACCCTGCACACCGTGCTGGAGGTGACGTCGCGGGTGGTGGCACCGCTGCTGCCGCTGACCACCGAGGTCGTCTGGCGCGGGCTGACCGGCGGCCGTTCGGTGCACCTGACCGACTGGCCGAACGCGCTCGACCTGCCCGCCGACGCGGCGCTGGTGACGGCGATGGACCGGGTGCGCCAGGTGGCGTCTTCGGCGCTCTCGCTGCGGAAGTCGAACAAGCTGCGGGTGCGGCTTCCGCTGGCCAAGCTGGTCGTCGCCGCGCACGAGGCCGACTCGCTGCGCGACTTCACCGACATCCTGCGCGACGAGGTCAACGTCAAGTCCGTCGAGCTGACCACGGATGTCGCCGCGCACGGCGGTTTCGAGGTCGCGGTGAACGCCCGCGCCGCCGGGCCGCGGCTGGGCAAGGACGTCCAGACGGTGATCAAGGCCGTCAAGGCCGGTGAGTGGACGACCTCGGAGAGCGGCGCCGTCGTGGCCGCCGGGATCGAGCTCGTCGAAGGCGAGTACGACCGGCGTCTGGTCGCCAAGGGCGGCGGCGCGGCCGCGGAACTGCCCGGCGGCGCCGGACTGGTGCTGCTCGACACCGAGGTGACCGACGAACTGGCGGCCGAAGGCCTCGCCCGTGACCTGGTCCGGGTCGTGCAGCAGGCCCGCCGTGACGCCGGGCTCGACGTCGCCGACCGGATCGCGCTGACGGTCGACGCGCCGGAAGAGGTGGTCACGGCCGCGAAGACGCACGAGGAGTTCATCGCTTCGGAGACGTTGGCGACTTCGGTCGCCTACGGCGATGTCGCCGACGGCTCGGCCGGGACGGTCGGGGAGGGCACCAAGGTGACCGTGGCGGTCGCCAAGGCCTGACTCTCGCAAGTGACATGAAAGGCCCCTTCATTGCTAATTTTGCGATGAAGGGGCCTTTCATTGCAGTCGTGAGGTCCCGATCACCGGGATCACGAAAAGGATTCGGTATAGCCGCTTTCCCGCCGGAAGCGCGCCTTGCGCGGGGGAAATCGGCAGGCTGGCGCCCGGGGGCGCGCGAGGGGCGCGCCGTATGGGGGAGAGCGAATCCATGAGTCCTGCCCGGAAAAGAGGGATCCTGATCGGCGCCGCGCTGGCGGTCGTCGCCATCGTGGTGGCCGCGGTGGTGCTGCTGGTCAAGGAGGACCGGGCGCCTGCGGCCGCCGTCGGCCCGGGGGAGTCCACCGCGAACACGCAGGACAGCCCGGCGCAGGTCGCCGGCCGGTTCCTGCGGTTGTTCGACATGGGTGACCTGACCACCGCCCCGGTCGACGATCCAGCGGCGGCCACGACAGCCCTGACGGGTACGCGCAACACGCTCAACGGGGCGTCCGTCAAGACGTCTCTCGGCGAGGTCCCGACGACGCCGGGTGACGCGCCCTCGACGTCGGCCACCTTCCACGCCGCGTGGACGTTCGCCGGCGGCAGCGTCTGGAAATACGAAGGCAAGCTTGACCTGGTGCGCAACGCCGGGAAATGGGTCGTCCGCTGGGCGATGTCGGTGATCCACCCGAAGCTCGAAGCCGGGCAGCGGCTCGCCGTCGCCCCGGTTTCGGCCAAACCGGTCGTGGCCGACCGCGACGGCAAGGCCCTCGTCGGCGGCGACGCGGCGGGCGTCGCGCCGATCCTGCAGGGGGCCTTGGCCAAGGTCGCCTCCGAGCAGAACGGCGGCAGCGGAACCCCGGCCACCGTCACCGTGTCGCGCGTCGACGCCTCCGGGAAGCCGGTCGAAACGCTCTTCGGGCAGACCGCCGAGACCGGCAAACCGTTGACCTCGACCTTGAGCGTGGCTTCTCAGGCAGCCGCCCAGAAAGCCGTCGACGGCTTCGGAGGGCCGGCGATCATCGTCGCGATGAAGACTTCGGGCGAACTCCTGGCGGTCGCGCAGAACGGCGCGGCCGGGAACCGGCCGGATGCGCTCAACGGCCTGTACTCGCCGGGTTCGGCTTTCAAGATCGCCACGGCGACCGCGGCGTTGCAGCAGGGCGGGGTCACCGCCGACTCCCCGTTGGCCTGCCCGGGCAGTGAGCAGATCGGGACCCGCACGCTCAAGAACGACAACGGGTTCGACCTGGGGACCGTCCCGCTGAAGACGGCGTTCGCCGCGTCGTGCAACACGACCTTCGGGCGACTCGCCAAGCAGCTGCCCGCGGACGGACTCGCGAGGGCCGCAAGCCAGTTCGGCCTCAACGCCGACTTCGAGATCCCCGGACTCGCCACGGAGACCGGGAGGGTGGAGCCGTCCGGCAGCGGTGACGAGCAGGTCGAAGCCGGGATCGGGCAGGGCAGGGTGCAGGTCAGCCCGCTGGGCGCGGCGCTCATGGCCGCGACGGTCGCCACGGGGAAGCCGGTGGTCCCGAAGCTGTGGCAGGGCCTGGAGACCAAGGTCAACGTCGGCTACCAGGCCCCGCCGGCCGGGGTGTTGAACCAGGTCCGCGCGATGATGCGTGAGGTCTGCACGACTGGGACCGCGAAGGCGCTGAAGGGCAGCGGAGCGGTCTTCGGCAAGACGGGGACGGCGCAGTTCGGGTCGGGCGCGGACGCCAACGGCTGGTTCGTCGGCTATCGCGGGGACGTCGCTTTCGCCGTCATGCTCGAAGGTTCCAACGACTCCAAACCCGCGGTGCAGCTGGCGGCGAAGTTCCTGGCAGGCTGACGCTTCGGCGGTCGCCGAACCGTGGGTCTTCTACGGTGGACGCATGGAGACGATCGCCCTGGCCGAGGTCGCGGCCGTGCTCGCCGATCCGAGCCGCGCGTCGATGTGCCTCGCGCTGCTCGACGGGCGTGCCTGGACGGTGACCGAGCTGGCGGGCGCGGCCGAAGTGGCCGCGTCGACGGCGAGCGAGCACGTGAAGAAGCTGACCGAGGCAGGCTTCGTCGTGCGGGTCAAGCAGGGGAGGCACAGTTACGTCCGGATAGCCGGCCCCCGGGTGGCGGAACTGATCGAGCATCTGGCGCAGCACGCCGAGCATCGGCCGGTGAAGGGGCTGCGGTCGTCCGTGCGGGTGAAGCGGCTCGGGTTCGCCAGGACCTGCTACGACCACCTCGCCGGAACGGTCGGCGTCGCGCTGCGGGACGGGATGCTCGCCACTGGGCTGATCGACGACGCCGGCGGCCTGACGCTGACCGATCGCGGCCGCGAGGTGCTCGGCGCACTCGGGGTGGAGATCGACGGCGGCCGCCGCCCGATGCTGCGTGACTGTCTGGATTGGACGGTCCGGCGTGATCATTTGGCGGGCCGGGCCCCCGCGGCGTTACTGTCTCACGGAGTGAGCGCCGGCTGGTTGTCCCGTGAGGGCGACCGCGCGGTGAAAGTCCTGCCCGCGGCGGAAGAACCGTTCGCGGAACTCGGCGTCGACCTGGTGGCCCTGCGCAGTCCGTAATGGACAGTCTGTAACACAGGCTGTCCGGACGGATTTCGGCCGGTACACGGACGAGTGACGAGCACCGCCTCACTATTCTGGAGCCCTCACGGCGACCGGAACGGGAGGCGACATGGAGCAACTCCCGCTCATTCTCGGCACCGGCGGGGCCGTGCTGCTCGTCGCCGTGATCGCCGTCCGGGTGTCGATCCGGGTCGGCCTTCCTTCGCTGCTGTTGTACCTGGGCATGGGGGTCCTGCTCGGCGAAGCCGGGTTCGGCATCCAGTACGACAACCCCGAGCTGACCCAGTCGCTCGGCCTCGCCGCGCTGGTGATGATCCTGTCCGAAGGTGGCCTCACCACCAGGTGGTCGGCCGTGAAACCCTCGCTGGGCATCGGAATCGCACTGTCCACAGTGGCCGTGGTGGTGAGCATCGCGGTCACCGGCGCCGCCCTGCACTGGTTACTGGGCCTGGACTGGCGGATGGCGTTGTTGTGGGGCGCGGTACTCGCCTCGACCGACGCCGCCGCGGTCTTCTCGGTGCTGAGATCCGCGGGGATCGGCAAGCGGCTCGTCGGCGCGCTGGAGATCGAGTCGGGGATCAACGACGCCCCGGCCTACATCGCCGTCGTCGTCCTCGCCGAGGGGACGACCATCGACTGGTCGCTGCCGCTGCTGGTGGTCTACGAACTCGCCGCCGGGCTGGTGATCGGCCTGGCCTTCGGCTGGGGCGGGGCGTTCGCGCTGCGCCGGGCGGCGCTTCCCGCCACCGGTCTGTACCCGCTGGCCACGGTCGCGGTGTGCGTCGTGGCGTACTCGAGCGGGCAGCTCGCCCACGCGTCGGGCCTGCTCGCCACCTACGTGGCGGCCCTGGTGCTGGGGAACTCGAAGCTGCCGCACCGGTCGGACACGCTGTCCTTCGCCGAAGGGCTCGGCTGGCTCGCGCAGATCGGCCTGTTCGTGCTGCTCGGCCTGTTCGCCTCGCCGAGCAGGATCTTCGAAAGCCTGGTCCAGGGCCTGGTCGCGGGTGCGGTCGTGCTACTGCTCGCCCGCCCGCTGTCGGTGCTGCTGTCGGCGCTGCCGTTCAAGATCCCCTGGCGAGAACAGGTGTTCCTGTCCTGGGCCGGGCTGCGCGGTGCGGTCCCGATCGTGCTCGCGCTGATCCCGCTGTCGTCCGGGGTGCCGGGCGCGCAGCAGCTGGTCGACGCGGTGTTCGTGCTGGTCATCGTGCTGACACTGCTCCAAGGGGCGACGCTGACCCCGCTCGCGAGAATCCTCGGGCTGGCCCAGCACGCCGAGGCGCACGAGATCGACGTCGACTCCGCGCCGCTCGACGAGATGGGCGCGGAACTCCTGCAGGTCCGGATCCACGCGGGATCGAAGATGCACGGCGTGTACCTGGCCGAACTGCGGCTGCCGGTGGGGGCGACGATCAGCCTCCTCGTCCGAGACGGCTCCGGCTTCACGCCGAACAAGAACACCAGGCTCCAGGAACGCGACCAGTTACTCGTCGTGACGACCGCCGAAGCCCGTGACGCGGCCGAACGACGCCTTCGGGCCGTCGACCGCGCCGGCCGCCTCGCCAGGTGGAAGGGCGAATCCGGCCAGTAGGTCACGAACCGGCACCAGCTGTTCGTCGGTTGATCTCAGAAAATTCTTCCCTTTCGTACTTCCTTTGAATTACTTTCCCCGCAACTGACTCCATCGAATGGGTGAGTGTCACGGGGTAAGGAGTACGCAAGGTGACGAAACTTCCTGTGTGGTTCGCCGGTCTGGGGGCCGCTGTGGCGCTCGTCGGAGTGGTTCTCGCCGCCCCGACTGCGACGGCGGCCGGGGCCTTTCCCGCGTTCGGGCTCCCCTTCGACACGGGCCAGTCGGTCTACTCGGCGGGGATCCACTCGGACAACGGGACGTCCGGAGTGAAGAACGCCATCGACTTCAGCCCCGGGGACAAGACCGTTCGCGCCCCGCTGGCGGGCACGGTCCGGATCCAGCACTGCTCCGGTGGCGACTGGGTGACCGTCGACCACGACGGCGGCTGGCGGACCGGGTACTACCACCTGGAGAACATCGCGGTCACCGACGGCCAGAAGGTCGCCCCCGGCGACGCACTCGGCCGGACCGGTAACGCGCTGCCCTGTGGTGGCAGCAGCACCGGCGCCCATGTGCACTTCACCCTGTGGACCCTGCCCACGGCGGCCGCGCAGGGCGGCGACTCGCGCGACTTCGGGGTCGGCGCGGGCAACTGGAACGGCCTGTCCTACGACGAGGTCTCGACCAAGGTCGCCGAGGCCTACGGCGAAGCCGTCGACGGCAAGACCTTCGGCGGCTGGCGGTTCACCGCGGGCACCGATCAGTACTCCGGCACAGCGACTGAGGTCTCCTCCCGCGCGACCGTCCCGCTGCCCGGCCGATTCCGGGTCTGACCGGCCGTTGCCCGGCGCGGCGCGGCGCCGGGCAGCGGTTCTTCCCGCTTGCGGAGCACGTGAGCGGCGTCTCAAGATGCGGACGAGGGCTGGCTCGATCGCCCGCCCATCCGCTAACTTCGTTCCTAGGTCACGAGTGTCAGCGTCAAGCCCCGGCTAGCTGACCGGCAACCCTCCTACCGCGGTGGGGTGCCCCGGGTGAGGACCTGGCTCGTCGCGTGGTGCGACGGGCAAGCGCGGGATCCTCGTCGGGTCCCCTGACCCGGAGGATGACGATGACTCTCGCACTCGAACGCACCAGCGCTCCCGCTGAAGTCGCTGAAACCGTTGCCACGCACCAAAACCCGACGGTCGCGTGCGCCGATCTGCGGGTCCCGCTGGTCACCGGCGGCGACATCGGCTACGCCAACCTCGATCACGCGGCGAGCGCCCCCTGCCTGGACAAGGTGCGTGCCGCGGTCGACGAATTCCTGCCCTGGTACGCCAGTGTGCACCGCGGCGCCGGGTTCGCCTCGCAGGTCTCGACCAAGCTTTACGAGCGCACGCGCGGAATCCTGCGCGGCTTCGTCGACGCGCGGTCGACCGACACCGTCGTGTTCACCCGCAACACCACCGATTCCTTCAACCTTCTCGCGCGCAGCCTGCCGAAGCACACGTCGGTCGTCGTGTTCGACACCGAGCATCACGCCGCGCTGCTGCCGTGGAAGGGACCGAACGTCCGCCGGATCGAAACCCCTCGGACCCGCCTCGCCGCGGTGTCCGCCGTGGACGAAGCGCTCGCGGACTGCCCGCAGGGCCCGCGCCTGGTGGTGCTCACCGGAGCGTCCAACGTGACCGGGGAACTGTTGCCGGTCAAGGAGATCGCGGCCGTCGCGCGGCGGCACGGCGCCCGGATCGCGCTCGACGCGGCGCAGCTCGCGCCGCACCGCAAGATCTCGATCCGCGATCTCGACGTCGACTACGTCGCGCTGTCGGGGCACAAGCTGTACGCGCCTTTCGGTGCCGGCGCGCTGATCGGCCGCGCCGACTGGCTGCGCGCGGCTCAGCCGTACCTCGCCGGTGGCGGCGCGACGAAGCTTGTCACCCGTGACTCCGAAAACCTCGGCGTGGTCTGGAATTCCGGCGCCGAGCGGCACGAAGCCGGTTCGCCCAACACTGTCGGCGTCTACGCGCTCGGTGTCGCCTGCGAGACCCTGGCCGCGAACTGGGACGGGATCGTCGCCCACGAGGAGGAACTGCTGGCGCGGCTGCGTCGCGGCCTCGCCGCCGTCCCCGGTTTCGCCGAACTGCGGCTGTTCGACGCGCCGGTCGACCGGGTCGGCACGCTCAGCTTCGTCGTCGACGGCTTCGACCCGGGCTGGCTCGCCGCGGTGCTGTCCGCGGAGTACGGCATCGGCGTGCGGGACGGCGCGTTCTGCGCGCACGTGGCGACGAAGCGGCTGATCGCCGTGGCCGGTGCGACGGGGCAGCAGGCCGTGCGGGTCAGCCTCGGCCTCGGCAGCACCACCGAGCACGTGGACCGGATCGTCCTGGCGCTGCGCCAGATCGTCGCCCGTGGCGCGCGCTGGCAGTACGAGAAGCCGGAGGGCCGCTGGGTGCCGGAGAACGATCCGCGCGAACTTCCCCCGTTCTGCGCCTGACCCACTATCCTCTCCCCGCATGGGGAACGAGCGACCGCGTTACTGGTTTCCGCTGGCGTTGCTGGGTTTCGCTCAGCTGATCGTGGTGGCCTTCGGCGGGATGTGGTCCGGGGGCTGGTTCGCCTACGCGCCCGCCGGTGAACAGCAGTTCCTGACCCAGAATCTTTACGGTGTCGGTGATGGTGGGGTTTTCGGATCCTTGCGCGGGGTCGAGATGAGCCGCGAGACCGCCGCCGCGCTGGACACGTCGTTCGACATCGCCGGCCGGAACGACGACTGGCTGTTCGCCGTCCTCGTGGTCTACCTCGGCACGGTGCTGTTCTACGCCATCCGGACAAAGACCATGCGCTGGTGGAAGGTCGCCGCGATCGCGCTCGGCGGACTGGTCGCCATCGTGCTGGCGGATCTGGTCGGCTACTGGGAATTCGATCTCGACGGTGACACCCGGAGCGCGATCCTGCTGACGCTGGGCCTCGTCGGGCTCGCCTGGCTGGAGCGCAGCGTGCTGGTGCTGGTCGTGGCCGCGGCGTTCGTGCTCTGCGCGGTCGTGCTCGCGCAGGGACAGCTCGCGCTGGTGCTTTCGTCGCTGGTCGTGCTCGCCGGGGCGTTCGCGGCCCTGCTGAGCAGGCCGAAGACGGCCGCCGAGGAGTCCTGAACACGCTCAGTGGACAATGGGGCTGTGAGTACTGAGCCCGAAACGGCGCCACCGTCGCCACCGCTGCCCAAGAAGCGCGTCGCCGTGGTGTTCGCCGTCGCCGCGGTGCTGTGGGGGATCGACCTCCTCACCAAGCAGATCGCCGTGTCCACGCTGGAGGGCAAGCAGCCGGTCGAGTTCCTCGGCGGGCTCGTGTACTTCCAGCTGGTGCGCAACCCCGGTGCCGCCTTCTCGATGGCGACCGGGCTGACCTGGGTGCTCGCGCTGGTCGCGATCGCCGTCGTGATCGCCATCGTCTGGCTGTCCCGGCGGCTGCGCTCGGTCGGCTGGGCCATCGGCCTCGGCCTGGTGCTGGCGGGCGCGCTCGGCAACCTGACCGACCGGATCTTCCGCGCGCCCGGCCCGCTGCAAGGGCACGTGGTCGACATGATCTCCGCGTTCGCGCCGAACGGGCAGGGCTGGGCGATCTTCAACGTCGCCGACTCGGCGATCTGCGTCGGCGGCGTGCTCATCGTGATCCTTTCCTTGCTGGGCAAGGACTACGATGGAACGTCTACAAAGGACAAAAAGAAGGCGGCGAGCGAATGAGCGCGCGGATGTTGCCCGTTCCCGACGGGCTCGACGGCATGCGCGTCGACGCGGGGCTGGCGAAACTACTGGGACTTTCCCGCACGGTCGTGGCGGAGCTGGCCGAATCCGGTGAGATCCTCCTCGACGGCAGGCCCGCCGGGAAATCGGACCGGCTGACCGCCGGCGGACTGCTCGAAGTGACGCTGCCCGATCCGGCCTCGGCCGTCGAGGTCGTCGCGGAACCCGTCGAAGGCATGAAGATCCTGCACGACGATGACGACATCGTGGTGATCTCAAAGCCGGTCGGTGTCGCCGTGCACCCGAGCCCCGGCTGGGCCGGGCCGACCGTCGTCGGCGGGCTCGCCGCCGCCGGGCTGCGCATCGCGACCTCGGGCGCCGCCGAACGCCAGGGCGTCGTGCACCGGCTGGACGCCGGCACCACCGGCGTCATGGTCGTGGCGAAGAGCGAGCACGCGTACACCGTGCTGAAGCGGGCGTTCAAGGAACGCACCGTCGACAAGGGCTACCACGCCATCGTGCAGGGCCACCCGGACCCGACACGCGGCACCATCGACGCGCCGATCGACCGGCACCCCCGGCACGACTACAAGTTCGCCGTCGTCCAGGGTGGGCGGCCCAGCGTCACGCACTACGAGGTCGTCGAGGCCTTCCGCGCCGCGTCGCTGGCCCAGATCAAACTGGAGACCGGGCGCACGCACCAGATCCGCGTGCACTTCTCGGCGCTCAAGCACCCGTGCGTCGGCGACCTGACCTACGGTGCCGACCCGGTGCTGGCGCGCAAGCTCGGGCTCTCCCGGCAGTGGCTGCACGCGAAGACGCTCGGCTTCGCCCACCCGGCCGACGGGCGCTGGGTCGAGTTCGAGTCGGAGTACCCGGACGACCTGGCCAACGCGCTGCGGATCCTGCAGGACGAGAACTAGGCGCGAGTCTCCTGTCCGTGAAGGCCTCCTTCCCTACCTTGAGAGTAGGCAAGGAGGCCTTCACGGACCACAAGTCACGAAGGCACCGGGAGCCGTCGCGAGCTAATCGTCGATCGACCAGGTCAGCGTGCGCTCGTCCGGCTCGGGCCGCGGTGACCAGCGCACGGCGACCACGCGCGTCGAGTCCGGC
Source organism: Amycolatopsis sp. NPDC043887 (assembly GCF_056435665.1). Lineage (NCBI taxonomy): Bacteria > Bacillati > Actinomycetota > Actinomycetes > Pseudonocardiales > Pseudonocardiaceae > Amycolatopsis > Amycolatopsis sp. NPDC043887. The sequence goes on along the minus strand of NZ_JBWKEB010000013.1, from coordinate 82,328 downwards.
AGCACGTAGACGGTGTGCCCGCCCAGGGTCTCCCCGGGCCGGACGCCGATCTTGTGCGGCGGCCGCGACGTCAGCGAGACCGGCGCCTTCGCGATCGGCTTGCCGTCCGCGGTGAGCAGTTCGAGGTAGTTGTCCGGGAGCGACACGAACGGGATGTTCCCGCGGTTGGTGATCTCGGTGTGCACCACGACCGACCGTTCCCCGGCTTCCAGCGAGTAGCCCGCGGCGCTGAACAGGTAGTCCGCCGGGTCCTGGACCTCGAGCAGCTGGACGGTGAGCTGCTCGCCCTCCAGGCCCTGGGTCTCCATCACGTCACCGGTCCGGCCCTTCTTGCCCTCCGGGGCGGGCTGCGGCGTGACCTGCTGTTCGTCGCCGCGTGCCCAGGACGCGGTCTGCGGGACGCCCCAGGTGCTCATCACCGGGTCGGCGGGCGCCATCGGGGGTGGCGCGAACTGCTGCTGCGGCGGGGCGGGCGGTCGCGGAGGCGGCGCCATCGGCTGGCGTACCGGGGCCGAAGGCGGGCCGGGGTAGCGGCCCGACGGCGTGCCGTGCACGTTGTACGCGCCCGACGGCGTCCCCTGGACGTTGTACGGCCCGGAGGGGGTGCCCTGGACGTTGTGCGGTCCCGAATGCCCCGGCGGACGCTGGGGCTGCGGAGGTTGCTGGGGCTGCTGAGCCCAGGAAGGCGGCGCGCTCGCGATGGCGGCCCGTAACCCGTTCGGGTCGCTCTCCACGCCCACGAGCAGCGGCAACCCGCTGCCGGAGAGGGCGACCAGGCGGTACGCGACCTCGCGCGGGTCCATCCCGACCTTGGCCGCGAGTTCGTGTACGGCCGCCTTGCCCAGGTCCGCGAGGGCGGCGAGCAGGCGGATGTCCACGGGATCGGTCACGGCCACGTCCGGGAACGCTACCGTCTCGCTCCCGGCGCCGCGGGGAGAGGCCGTCCGAGTGCGGCAAAACCCGGCTTCGGTAGTACGCGGTCTCCATTAGGGTCGGGGATACCGCCTCCATCGACCTCTGGGGAAAGAAAACATGAGCGAAGTCTCCGCCCTCGCCGACGAGTTCGTCGAAGCCCTCTTCGACGCCGAGCCGGTCATGCCCGCTTTGCAGGGCTTCCGTCCGGAATCGACCGGGCTCAGCGATCTCAGCGAGGCCGCGGGGGACGCCTTCCGCGCGCGGCTGGCCGGGTTGGCCGAGCGGGCCGAGGCACTCGCCTCCGACGGTTTGAGCGCGGAGGAGAAGACCACCCGTGACGTCCTGATCGCGATGGCGCGGGCGAGGATCGCGCTGCTGGACTCCCGGTTCGTCGAGTTCACCGTCAGTGACCTGTTCATCTCGCCCGCCGCCGAGGTGCTCACCGTGCTGCCGATGATGTCGGTCGGGACGGGCGCGCAGGCCGAGGCGCACCTCGGGCGGATCGCCGCGATCCCGGAGTACCTGCGGCAGGCCGCGCAGCGGCACCGTGACGGCGTCGCCCGCGGGCTGGTCCCGGTCGCGTACCTCGTCGACGCCGCCGTCGCGTACCTCGACCGGCACCTCGCCGAGCCCTCGGCCGATCCGCTGCTGCGCCAGCCCGCGCCCGACGACGACTTCGAGACCCGCCGCGCCGCCCTGCTGCGTGACGTCGTCCGGCCCGCGATCGCGGAGTACCGCGAGGTGCTCGCGAAGGAGATCGCGCCGCACGGCCGTCCCGAGGACAAGCCCGGCGTCTGCTGGCTGCCCGACGGCGAGCGAATCTACGCCCTGCTCGCCGAGATGCACACGACGACCGACCGCACCCCGCGTGAGCTGCACCAGACCGGGCTCGACGTGATCGCGGGCCTCGCCGACGAGTACCGCGAGTACGGCTCGCGGGTCTTCGGCACCAGCGACCTCCAGGAGATCTTCACCAAGCTCCGCTCCGACCCGGCTCTGCGCTGGTCCGGTGCCGACGAGATGCTCGACTCCGCCCGCGCGGCCATCACCAGGGCCGAGGCCGAGGCGCCGAAGTGGTTCGGCCGGATCCCGCCGCAGCCGTGGACGGTCGAGCCGGTTCCCGCCGAATCCGCGCCCGGCGCGCCCGCCGCGTACTACATGTGGCCCGCGGTCGACGGCTCCCGGCCCGGCATCTACTTCGCCAACACCCACAAGGCGGAGGAGCGGTTCCGGCACGCGGCGGAGGCGACGGCGTTCCACGAGGCCATTCCCGGCCACCACTTCCAGCTGAGCCTCGCGCAGGGACTCACCGAACTCCCGCTGCTGCGCCGAATCGGCGACTTCACCGCGTACGCCGAGGGCTGGGGCCTGTACACCGAGCGCCTCGCCGACGAGATGGGCCTGTACTCCGACGACGTCGCGAAGCTCGGCATGCTGACCATGGATTCGATGCGCGCCGGACGGCTGGTCGTCGACACCGGGCTGCACGCGCTGGGCTGGAGCCGCCGCCAGGCGATCGACTTCCTCACCGAGAACACGCCGATGGCGCCGGTGGAGATCGAGTCCGAAGTGGACCGGTACATCGCCTTCCCCGGCCAGGCGCTGTCGTACATGGTGGGACGGCTGGAGATCCAGCGCATCCGTGCCGAGGCCGAGCTGACACTGGGCAGCCGGTTCGACATCAAGGCCTTCCACGACGTCGTGCTCGGCGGCGGTGCGCTGCCGCTCTCGGTGCTGGACGGCGTGGTCCGCGACTGGGTCGCCGGCCACGGCGACACCCCGAACGGTCTCGCCGACGAGCTGATGGAGCTCAAGTTCGAGGAGCTTCCGCTGTGGCGCTCGCTGCTCGGGCTCCCCGGCGACGAAGGCGCGCTGCCCGATCCGAGCGCGGAGGCCGCGGCCGCGCAGCGCGCGACGGCGGTCGCCATCGCCGAGCGCGCCGAAGCCCTAGACACCGAAGGGCTTTCCCCCACCGAGGTGGTCACCCGCGAGGTCGTGATCCAGCAGGCGAAGGCGATGGTCGACGTCCTCGATTCGCGGGCCGCGGAGTTCTCGGTCAGCGATGGGCTGGCGTCGCCCGCGCTGTTCATGCTCAACGAACTCTCGGTGCTGTCGCTGAACGACGAGGAAAAGGTCCGCGGCTACCTGAAGCGGCTGGAAGGCATGGGCGCCTATCTCGACGCCCTGATCGTGCGCCAGCGCGCGGCGGCGGCCGACGGGCTGGTCCCGCCCGGCTTCCTCGTCGAAGGCGGGATCGCCTACGTGGAGCGTTATCTCGGTGACGAGGCGGGGGATCCGCTGGCGCTCACCGCGTCCGTTTCCGTGGAGGGCTACGAAACCGAACGTGACCGGCTGCTGGCCGAGGTCGTCCGGCCCGCTTACACGCGGTACCGCGACTTCCTCGCCGACGAGCTGCGTCCCGTGGCGAAGCCCGAAACCGAGCCGGGTCTCTGCGCGCTCCCTGGCGGGCAGGAGAAGTACGCCGCGCTGATCCGGGCGCATACATCCACCGAGCGCAGCGCGCGGGAGCTGCACGACACCGGCCTCGACATGATCGCGAAACTGGCCGACCAGTATCGCGAGCTGGGCGAGAAGATCTTCGGTACCAAGGATCTCGACGCGATCTTCGAGCGGCTGCGCACCGACCCTGCCCTGCGCTGGCGGGACGGTGAAGAACTGCTCGACGCCGCGCGTGACGCCATCACCCGCGCCGAAGCCGTCGCCCCGCAGTGGTTCTCGACCGTGCCCGAGGAGCGGTGCCAGGTCGAGCCGGTCCCGCCGGCCGAGGCGCCCGGCGGCACGCTGGCGTACTACATCGAGGCGTCGCTCGACGGCTCGCGGCCGGGCACCTACTACGCGAACACCCACGAGGCCGAGCAGCGCCCGAAGCACACGAGCGAGGCGATCGCCTTCCACGAAGCCGTTCCGGGGCACCACTTCCAGATCTGCATCGCGCACAAGCTCAAGGGCCTGCCGATGTTGCGCGGGCACGCGGACGTCAACGCCTACGTCGAGGGCTGGGGGCTCTACTCGGAGCGCCTCGCCGACGAGATGGGCCTGTACTCCAGCGACCTGACCAGGTTCGGCATGCTCACCCAGGATTCGATGCGCGCCGGGCGGCTCGTCGTCGACACCGGGATGCACGCGCTCGGCTGGAGCCGTCAGCAGGCCGTCGACTACCTGGCCGAGAACACGCCCATGGCGAGGGTGGAGATCGAGGCCGAGATCGACCGCTACGCCGCCGTTCCCGGGCAGGCGCTGTCGTACATGGTCGGGCGGCTCGAGATCGAGCGGATCCGTGCCGAGGCCGAGGCCGCGCTGGGCGACCGGTTCGACATCAAGGGCTTCCACGAGGTCGTGCTGAGCAACGGGATCCTCCCGCTGCGGGTGCTGGACGACGTGGTGAAGGCCTGGGTGGCCGCGCAGTGAGCCGGGACACAGGCGAAAGGCGGCGTCCCGGCGCATACTGTCGCTAAGCGAGCGCTCAGTAACCTACGAGGGAGATGCCGATGAGGATCGGGACCGCGATCAGCTACGCCGGTGGTTTCGCCGACAGCGTGGCGGACATCGTCGAGCTGGAGAAGGCCGGGCTGGACATCGTCTTCGTTCCCGAGGCCTACTCGTTCGACGCGGTCAGCCAGCTCGGCTACGTCGCGGCGAAGACCGAACGGGTCCAGATCGCCTCGGGCATCTTCCAGATCTACACGCGGACGCCGACGCTGACCGCGATGACCGCCGCCGGGCTCGACTTCGTGTCCGACGGCCGGTTCACGCTCGGCATCGGCGCGTCGGGTCCGCAGGTCATCGAGGGTTTCCACGGCGTGAAGTACGACGCGCCGCTCGGCAGGACCCGCGAGATCATCGACATCTGCCGTCAGGTGTGGCGGCGGGAGAAGGTGGTGCACTCCGGCACGCACTACTCGATCCCGCTGCCACCCGAGCAGGGCACCGGCCTCGGCAAGCCGCTGAAGCTGATCAACCACCCGGTGCGCGAGCGGATCCCGATCCTGCTGGCCTCGATCGGCCCGAAGAACGTCGCGCTCACCGCCGAACTCGCCGAGGGCTGGGAGCCGATCTTCTTCCACCCCGAGAAGGCCGCCGAGGTCTGGGGCGCGTCGCTGGCCGAGGGCAAGGCGAAGCGTGACCCGTCGCTGGGCGAGCTGGACACCTTCGTCGGCGCCGCGCTGGCGATCGGTGACGACGTCGAAGGGCTGCTGGACCACCTGCGCGGCATGCTGGCGCTCTACATCGGCGGCATGGGTGCGCGCGGCAAGAACTTCTACAACAGTCTCGCTCAGCGGTACGGCTACGAGGCCGAAGCGAAGCTCATCCAGGACCGCTACCTGGACGGCAAGAAGGACGAGGCCGCCGCGGCGGTGCCGAAGGAACTGATCAGGGCGATCTCGCTGATCGGGCCGGAGGGCTACGTCAAGGAGCGCCTCGCCGCCTTCCGTGAGGCCGGCGCGACCACGTTGGTGGTCAACCCGATGCTGCCCGGCCGGGAGGCGCGCGTGGCGCAGGTTTCGAAGCTGCGCGAACTGGTCGGCTAGGCACGCGGCGGGGAGGCGAACCTCTCATCTGTATCGATCCGGTATACTTGACCTGCGCTGGCGTACCCCCTTCGTGGTCAAAAAACGGCCTCCCGGTGGAAAGGGAACGTAAACCACGCCTGAACGGCGAGAAAATACGCCATTATCAGGAGTGAAAGCGAGACCTCGGGGGAATACGTTCGCGACGAAGGTGAGGTGCCTCGCGTGCGCAAGCAGATCGGCGAGCCGTCCGCCGCGGTCCTGGACGTCGGGTCGTTCAGTGCGCGGCTGGTGGTTCTGGCCAAGGGCGGTTCGCCGCTCGACCCCGCGCTGAGCCACCAGACGCGGCTGCGGCTGGACAGGGAACTCGACGATGACGGGAACCTGACCCGGCGCGGTATCGACGCGGTGTCGTCCGCGGTCGAAGCGGGGATGACGATGGCCGCCAAGCACGGCGTCGAAGACGTGTATCCGCTCGCCACGTCGTCGATCCGCGACGCGAGCAACGTCAAGCAGGTCGTCCGCGACGTCCAGAAGGCCACCGGGGTCAAACTGCGGTTCCTCACCGGCCGCCGCGAGGCCGAACTGGCCTACGTCGGCGCGCGCCGGTGGTACGGCGCTTCCGCCGGCGGGCTGCTGGTGCTCGATATCGGCGGCGGGACCGTCGAACTAGCCGCGGGGGACGGCGAGGAGGCCGGGTTCGCGCACTCCCTGCCGCTCGGCGCCCGGTCACTGACCCGGGACTGGTTCGCCACCGAATGCCCGTCGCCCAAGGTCGTGCGGGCGATGCGGGAACACGTGCTCGACGAGTTCCGCGACGCGATGCAGGACGTCCTCCCGCGGATCCGCGACCATCGCGCCGTCGGCTGCTCCAAGGTGCTGCGGCAGCTCGCCCGGCTCGCCGGGGACCGGCCGTCCCGCTCCCGGGAACTGCACCTCGACGACCTGCGCGCGTGGATCCCTCGGCTGGCGAAGCTGCCCGCCAAACGCCGCGCCGAACTGCCGGGTATCTCGCGGCAGCGCTCCCACCAGGCTCTCGCGGGCGCGATCGTCGCCGAGGCGCTGCTGACGCTGGCCGGTGGCCAGGTCGCCATCTGCCCGTGGTCCACCCGGGACGGGCTGCTGCTCGGCATGCTCGACGGGCTGGTCACCCCGGAGGGTGAATCGGCCAAAGCCGCCTGAAGACTGGCGCATCCGGCCGCGAGCGGGTACCCCGGACACATGAGGGAAAGCAAGAAGAGCTTCGGGCAGGACGACGAAGAAGACCTCGACGACCTTCGCGGAATCCAGCCGAAGACCGACGTGCCCGGCGTGCCCAATCGTGACGTCGGGCCGCACGGCACCAAGGAGGTCGACGACGTGCCGGGCGGCGGCGAAGTGCCCGTCGAACCCCCGGACTGAGCTCGCCGCGTGTGCTATGAAAGGTCCTTTCCTTGCAAAATTTGCAAGGAAAGGACCTTTCATAGCACACGAAGGGACCGGTCACGCGTCCTTCGGCTGCCTCCGCGCCGGTGCGCGGCCCGCGGGCTGCACCGGCGCCGGCCCCGGGTCGAGCGCCGGGATCGGCAGCCGCACCGGCTCGGCGGTCACCGTGAACGTGTCGCCGTGGTGCACCAGTTCCAGCGGTGCCCCGGTGATCACGTGGTACGTCGCGCCCTCGCCGTCGATCTCGACCTGGAACCGGGTGCCGCGGAAGGTCAGCCGGAACGCGATCCGCCGGAGTTGCGGCGGCAGCCTCGGCGCGAAGCTCAGCCGGCCGCCGTAGTCGCGCAGCCCGCCGAAACCGGCGACGGTGCCCTGCCACGCGCCCGCCAGCGACGCCAGGTGCAGACCGTTGCGGACGTTGTTGTGCACGTCGTGCAGGTCGGTGAGCGCCGCCTCGGCGAGGTAGTCGTAAGCCAGTTCGAGATGCCCGACCTCGGCCGCCACCACCGCCTGCGTTCCCGCCGACAGCGAGGAATCCCGTACGGTTCGCGCCTCGTAGTAGGCGAAGTCGCGCGCTTTTTCCTCGGGGGTGAAGGAATCCCCGCATAGATGCAGCGCGAGCACGAGATCCGCCTGCTTGACCACCTGTTTGCGGTACAGGTCGAAGTACGGGTAGTTCAGCAGCAGCGGGTAGAAATCCGGGTCCGTCGCCTCGAAATCCCACTCGTCGTGCTCCAGGAACCCTTCGGACTGCGGGTGTACGCCGAGATCCTCGTCGTAGGGCACCAGCATCGCGTCGGCGGCCTTGCGCCACGACGCGACCTCGTCCGCGCCGACCTCGAACCGGCGGGCGACGTCGTCGTGCTGGCCGACGATCTCGGCGGCGTAGAACAGGTTCCGGCGGGCCATGAGGTTCGTGTAGACGTTGTTGTCCGCCACCGCGGAGTACTCGTCCGGCCCGGTGACGCCGTCGATCCGGAACCGGCCCCGCCGGTCGAAATGCCCGAGTGACAACCACAATCGCGCGGTTTCGAGGAGCAGTTCGGCGCCGCAGGTCCGCATGAACTCGTCGTCGCCGGTGGCGTTGAGATAGCGCACGACGGCGTCGGAGATGTCCGCGCTGACGTGGAACGCCGCCGTGCCCGCCGGCCAGTACGCGGAGCATTCCGCGCCGTTGATGGACCGCCAGGGGAACGCCGCGCCGCGCAAACCCAGCTGTGCCGCCCTTTCCCGTGCTTTGTCCAAAGTGGAGTGACGCCAGCGCAGTGCGTCGCGGGCGGCGTCCGGGATGCTGTAGGTGAGCACGGGCAGGACGAACGTCTCGGTGTCCCAGAACGCGTGCCCGTCGTAGCCGGGGCCGGTCAACCCCTTGCCCGCCAGCGCCCTCGTCTCGCCGCGGGCTCCGGCCTGCAGGAGGTGGAAGAGCGCGAACCGCACGGCCTGCTGGAGTTCCGGGTCGCCGTCGATCTCGATGTCCGACGTCTCCCAGAAGTCGTCGAGGAACTCCTTCTGTTCGGCGAGCAGCCCCTTCCAGCCGGTCTGCCGGGCCCCGGCCAGCGCGGCCTCGACCTGCGCGCGCACGGCGGGCACCGAACGCTGCGCGGACCAGCCGTAGGCGAGGAACTTGGTGATCCGCAGCCGTCCGCCCTGGGGCACGTCGACGGCGATGGTGAGCCGCGCCAGGTCTTCCTCGGCCTCGATATGCGTGCGCACGCCGTCGGAGACGTCGATCTTGTGGTCCATCGCGGCGGCCATCCGCAAACCGGATCGGCGGGTCTGGTGCACCAGCACCGCGTGATACGCCTCCGCGTGGTGGTATTCCCCGATCAGCGGCGACTCCAGCGCCGCCGCGACCCGGGGGTCACGCGTGTCGGACTCGATCGGTTCGTTCGCCAGCAGATCCGATTGCACCACCAGCTGGAGGTCGTCGTCGAGCGGTTCGACCTCATACCTGATCGCCGCGACGGCCCGCTGCGTGAAGGAGACCAGGCGTTCGGTCTTCACTCGGACCCGGCGGCCGGTCGGCGAAGACCAGACGGTGTCGCGCGCGAGGGTGCCCTTCCGGAAGTCGAGCACGCGGTCGTGTTCGGTCGCCTGGCCGTACCGCATGTCGAGCGGTTCGTCCTCGACGAGCAGCCGGATGACCTTGCCGTCGGTCACGTTGACGACGGTCTGTCCCTCTTCGGGATAGCCGTAACCGCTTTCCGCGTAAGGAAGATCGTGCTGTTCGTAGAAACCGTTCAGGTAGGTGCCCGGAAGGCCGCGTGGCTCGGCCTCCTCAAGCGTGCCGCGCAGGCCGATGTGCCCGTTGGACACCGCGAACGCCGATTCGGTGCGCTGCAACGCGTCGACGTCCATTCCGTGCCAGCGCAGCTCCCAGGGCGCGACCTCGTAGCCGCGGAGAAGCGATTCGGTCACTTGCGATCCTCCAGGAGTTCGGCGAGGTCCTCCACCACGACGTCGGCGCCGTGCGCGAGCAGCTCGCCCGACTGATGCGCGCGGTTCACCCCTACCACGTAACCGAAACCGCCGTCCTTGCCCGCCTGCACGCCCGCGAGGGCGTCCTCGAAGACGGCCGCGTTCGCCGGTGCGACACCGAACGCCTCGGCGCCGGCGAGGAACGAGTCGGGGGCGGGCTTGCCGCGCAGGTTCTTCTCGGCGATCACGATCCCGTCGATCCGCGCTTCGACGAACTTGGTCAGGTCGGCGGCGTCGAGCACCTTCGCGCCGTTGGCCGACGAGGTGACGACGCCGATGCGCAGCCCCGCTGCCTTGGCGGCCTCCAGATACCGGACGGAACCCGGATACGGAGTCACGCCCTCTTCGTCGATGATCTTCAGCACCAGCTGGTTCTTCCGGTTCCCGATCCCGTTGACGGTGGCGGCCTCGATGTCGTCGCCCGGGCTTCCCTCTGGCAGTTCGATCCCGCGCGAGGTGAGGAACGTGCGGACGCCGTCGGCCCTCGGCCGTCCGTCGACGTAGGCCGCGTAATCGGTGTCGGTGAACGGCGAGAACGCGTCACCGTCGCGGGCGCGCAGGAACTCGTCGAACGTGCGTTTCCACGCTTCGCGATGCTGGGCCGCGGTTCCGGTCAGCACGCCGTCGAGGTCGAAGAGACAGGCCGTGATGGTGTCGGGCAGACCGATCATGTCTGGCCACGCTACCCGCGCCGGCTGGTGCTCGCTCGGCTTCGTCAGGCGTTGCGGATCACGAGCGCGACATGCCGCGCGGCCCGGTCCAGCGGGTCGGACGACCGGTGGACCCGGCTGACCAGCAGGGCTCCTTCGAGGTTGTTCATGATGGCCGTCGCGACGTCTTCGGGATCCTTGACATCACTGAGCAGTTCGACGAGCAGGGCATGCCAGGCGGCGAACGCGTCCTGGCACGCCTTGGTGATGGCGGGCGAGGCGTGCGCCATCTCCAGGGTGATCGTGGCGAGCGGGCAGCCACCGCGGTAGTCGTCGGCGGCCAACGCCTCACCCGCCTTGCGATACCACCAGGCCACGGCGTCTTCGACGGTCTCGGTGCGCTCGAAGGCACGGCGGACCGTCTTCGCCACGACGGCGGTGCCGAGTTCGATGGCGGCGACCGCGAGTTGCTCTTTGCCGCCGGGGAAGTGGTGGTACGCCGACCCCCACGGCGTCCCGGCCTGCTCGACCAGCCGCCGCCACGAGGTGGCCTGGTAGCCCTCGCGGCGGAAGAGCGTCATCGCGGTCGAGATCATCCGCTCGCGAGTGGTGGTGTCGGACACGTCGCTCAGCATAGCCCTTGACTAGGACGACCGTCTTAGGAAACTCTAGGACGATCGTCTTAGGAGGCGGCCATGACCACCGATGTCACCGGGCAGACCAGGCAGAAGACCGTGACCTGGCAGGATCCGCTGCCCACCGCCCGGCTCGGCCGGGAAATGTCCGGCCTCGACTACCTCACCGGCATCGCCGAGGGGCGGATCCCGCCGGCACCGATCTCGGCGCATTTCGGCATGCGCTGGGTGAGCGTGGCCGAAGGCGACGTCGTGATCGCCGCGACGCCGGACGAGTCGCTGTACAACCCCATCGGGACCGTGCACGGCGGGGTCGCGGCGACCCTGCTCGATTCGGCGGTGGCGTGCGCGGTGCACTCGACCCTGCCCGCCGGGATCGGCTACACCTCGGTGGAGCTGAAGGTGAACTACCTGCGCGCCATTTCCGGCTCGGTGGGGGAGATCCGCGCCCACGGCTGGGTCGTGAAGGCCGGTTCGCGCGTCGCGTTCGCCGAGGGCGACATCCGCGACGGTCAGGGCAAGGTGCTCGCGACGGCGTCGAGCACCTGCCTGATCATCAAGCCCTAGAACATTTTCGCGCCGGGCGGCACCGGCTGTTTGACGTCCCAGTGCTCCACGATGAGCCCGTCCTCCACGCGCACGATGTCGACGACGGCCGCTCCGGGTTCCTCGCCCGGGCGGACGACGTGCAGGTGCACGACGACGTGCTCGTCGTCGGCGATCACGCGTTTCACCGAGACGTCCGCGCCCGCCATCGGCGAATTCCGCATCGCTTCCACGAAAGCGTCACGGCCGGAGGGAAATCCCGGGCTGTGCGTGACGAAATCCGGGTGTACGTTCGTGCCCGCGGCGGCGAAGTCCTTGCGCACGAACAAGTTCTCGAAACAGTCGAGGACGATCTTCTTGGCTGTGGTCATACGGACATCGTTCCGCGCGGGCTCCGCAGCCGTCGATTACCGCGGAGGTAAAGCCCCACGACGGCGAGCGCGCCGGAACGTGGCGGGACGACCACCTCCCCAGGTGCAAGCCGACGCGAACTTCCGACCCGGCCGCTCAGGCCGCGCCGACCTTGCGTTCGAAGACCAGGCCTTCGGCGGCGCGCAACCCGACGCTGATCGCGCCGGTCAGCACCCCGTCGTCGCCCAGTTCGCCCTGGACGACCGACGGGACCAAGGGAGTGAACGAGCGCAGGGCGCGGTCGATCGGGTCGAGCAGCAGATCGGCCGCGGTGCCGATCCCGCCGCCGAGCACGATCAGTTCGGGATCGATCACCGCGGCCACGGACGCCACGGTGTACGCGAGCCTGTCGGCCTCCGCCTCGACGGCACGCAGGGCGAGTTCGTCGCCGTCCCGGGCGAGCCGGAAGACCTCGCGGGCCGATTTCGCCGTGCCGAGGCCGAGTTCGCGCGCGCCGCGGACGACGGACTGCGCCGCCGTCGCCTCTTCGAGGTGGCCGCGGACCGGCGGCGAGTCCTCGCCTTCGCCCGCCGCGTCCGACTGCCCGTACGGCAGGTAGCCGATCTCGCCCGCCGCGCCCGTCGCGCCGCGGAAGACCTGGCCGTTGACCATCACGCCCATCCCGACGCCGGTGCCGATGGTGATGCAGCCGAACACCGACGCCCCGCGCGCGGCGCCGCGTTCCCATTCGCCGACGGCGGTGAGGTTCGCGTCGTTCTCGACCATGAGATCCGGGCCGAGGACGGCTTCGAGTTCGTCGAGCAGGCCCGCCTTGCCCCAGCCGGGCAGGTTCGGCGCGTGCCGGAAGCAGCGTTTGTCCGGGTCGGCGACGCCGGGGGAGCCGAGGACCCGCACGACGATGTCGGCCTGGCTCAGCCCCGCTTCGCGCACGGTCGCCGCGGCGAGGGCGCCCACCGCGCTGACGAGCGCGGTGCCCGAACGTGAGGTGTTCCGCTCGTCACGGCGGGCGACCACGGTATGGCCGAGATCCGAGACGGCGACGCGGAGGTGCTCGCGTCCGATGTCGACACCGAGGACGTAGCCCGCCGTGGGATCCGCTTCGTAGAGGACGGCGGACCGGCCGGTGCCGGTCGAGGTGTGCCCGGTCGCCCTGGCGAGACCCGCCGCTTCGAGCGCCAGTAACGCTTGGCTCACCGTGGGTTTCGAAAGACCGGTGTCCTTGGCGACTTGGGGTCGCGTCGCCGGGCCGCTGCGGCGTAGGAGGTCCAGCACGGCGCGCTGATTGATCTTCCGCATCCCGGCGGGGGTGCCGACGGGTGGGTTTTCTGCGCCAACCACGAGCTTCGCCTCCTGTCGAACCAAGGTGTTCCACCAAAGTTATCCGCCTCCGGCCCGAAATGGGCAAGAAGGTTTACATTCGGTGGTTCCAGGCGACGATAAACGTGTCCGCGCCGCGAATCGCGCACGCCGCGCGCGAAAAACCGTGATTCACCCGGTATCCGGGCGCGTGCTCCCAGTGACCGGTAATGGTCTAGACCAGATGGCTTCAAGCGACGTGGCGGCTCGCAGGCCTCCGGAATCCCCTGTGCTGCCGGGGTCGTTCGGGGGCTTCACCGGTCTCGTGGTCCGTTTCCGCGCTGTGGGAACCCGGATGGTCGGCCGTCGTCGCCGGGCTGGGGCGGTTGCGCAGCCGGTGCTGCCGGTTCACCACGTACAGCAACAGCAGTCCGGCGACGACCAACCCGTGGGTGAGCACGCGTCCGGCGGTCACCTGCCCGGTGACGAGGTCACCCGCCGACAGCGCCAGGAGGAGCGCGACGAAACCGGTCAGCGCGGGCAGCTGCCCGGACGCCGCCTTCGTGCGGACGGCCGCCCAGCCGAGTCCGACACCGACGGCGAGGTTCCACGCGCTGCTTTCATGCGAAAGGTGCCCGATCAGGGATTCCGTGCCGTGCCCCGCGGTGTGGTCTTCGACGCCCAGCAGCTGGGCGAAAGCGAGGCCGAGCTGCGCGATCGCGACCAGCGCGAGCGCGATCCTGGCAGGCCAGCCCTCGCTCGGCGGGGCTGGGGTGCGTTCGAGGATGACGGCGGTGAGGTCCGGGACCGGGGGAGCGGGCCGCACCAGCATCGCCCGGTGCATCCGCTCGGCGCGAGAGAGCCACGACCGGCATGCGGGGCAGCCCGCCACGTGCCGGTCGACCACCTCGGGCGGGGCGGGTTCGGTTTCGCCGTCGAGCCGGGCCGACAGGGCCTCGCGGCAGGTCTCGCACTTCACGTCTCACTTGTCGGGCGCGGGCCTGCCCCGGTTCCCGGGACGCTGCTACGTTTCTCGTATGGCCGGGCCGCGCAACCACGACGACGAGCGGGTGACCGAGCTCGCTCTCGCCGCCGCCCGCGGCGACCGGCGGGCGCTCGAGGACTGGGTGCGTGCCACCCAGGCCGACGTCTGGCGCTTCGTCGCGCACCTCGCCGACGTCGGCGCCGCGGACGATCTCACCCAGGAGACGTACCTGCGCGCGTTCGGCAGCCTGCGGCGGTTCGCCGGCCGGTCCTCTTCGCGGACCTGGCTCCTGTCGATCGCGCGCCGCGTCGTCGTCGACCGCATCCGGGCGGCTTCGGCGCGTCCGAAGCTCGCCGATGTCGACTGGGAGGCCACCGCCGAGCGACGTGGCGCCCGTCAGGCGGAGGGTGTCGCCGGCTTCGAGGACCTGGTGGAGCTGCGGATGCTGCTCGACGGGCTCGACCCGGAGCGGCGCGAGGTCCTCGTCCTCACCCAGGTGCTCGGGCTTTCGTACGCCGAGGCCGCCGAGATCTGCGGCTGCCCGGTCGGCACCGTGCGTTCGCGTGTCGCGCGTGCCCGCGAGGACCTGCTCGAAGCGGGCCGGGAGCGCGACTCCATCTGACGCGTTTAGTCCTCTGAATGCGGTAGTTCGCGCTGCCAACTACCGCATTCAGAGGACGAATTGCCCCGCGTGCTGTGGCGCGCCACACATTCGGGGCCGTTCGTTGTCATCTTGTCACACAGATGAGCCGACCCGACTACTCCGCGTTGACTAGGCCGAATGCCGATGCCTAGCGTGTCGCCATCCGACCCCAGGCCGCGCGAGGGTCCCCGCCTTCTCCGCGCGCTCTCGAAGGGATCTTCCCGATGGCCAGTCCCACCACTGGAACCCCAGGCGAGGCCCCGGACCCCGGAGGCCTCGGCCGTCGCCGGTTCCTGACCTTTCTCGTCGCCGCGCCCACGCTCACGATCGCCACGAAGATCGGTATCGACACCGTCGCGCCCGAAGAGGCCGAAGCCGTCATCCCGACCCCGCCCGGGCCGGCCGAGATCCTCGACCTCGGCGACGTGCTGATCCTGTCGAACGCCCCCACCGCCGGTCTTCTCGTGCTCGAAGTCCGCGAAGACGGCCGCGTGCGGCTGGAACTGCCGCGGACCGAGGTCGGGCAGGGCATCACCACGGCGAACGCGATGCTGGTCGCCGAAGAGATGGACCTGCCGCTCGACCGCGTCGACGTCGTCCTCTCCGACGCCCGCTCCGAGCTGCTGTTCAACCAGCTGACCGGCGGTTCCAACACGATGCGCTCGCTCTACACCCCGGTGCGGACCGCGGCGGCCGCAGCGCGCGCCCGCCTGGTCGCGACCGCCGCCCAGCAATGGGGCGCCAAGGCCGACCGGCTGTCCACAAGGGACGGTTCGGTGATCGCCCCCGACGGACGCCGCGCGGACTACGGCGCACTGGCCAAGCCCGCCGCCCGCGCCGACCTCGGCAAGCTCACCGCGGCCCCGAAGGCGGAGTCCGCGCACAAGCTGGTCGGCACGCCGCAATCGCGCAAGGACGCCCGCGCGATGGTCACCGGACAGCTGCAGTACACCCTCGACCTGGACATCCCCGGCGCGAAGCCGGTCATGGTCCGCCGCCCGCCGACGATCAACGGCACGGTCAAGCAGGTCAACAACGAGGCCGCCGTCCGCGCGATGCCCGGCATCATCGACATCGCCGTGATCAAGACCGGGGTCGCGGTGATGGCCGAGACCTTCGGCCAGGCGCTCGACGGCAAGAACGCCCTCGACGTCACCTGGAACGGCGGCACCGTCGACGGCGAGAACAACGCGACGATCAAGAAGAAGCTGCAGGCCGCCGCGCTCCCGTTCATCGTGCCGCCGCTGCTGACCCAGTACGTCGACGGCGAGTTCGACTTCGCCTTCGCCAGCCACGCCCCGCTGGAGACCAACTCGGCCGTCGCCGACGTCCGGGAGGACAGCGCGACCATCTGGTCCGGGATGAAGGTGCCGATCCTCGCGAAGCAGAACATCGCGCAGGAACTCGGGCTGCCGGAGAACAAGGTGACCGTGCACGTCCAGCAGGCGGGCGGTTCCTTCGGCCGGCGGCTGTTCTCCGACGGCGCCATCGAGGCCGCGCGTGCGTCCAAGGCGTTCAAGCGGCCGGTGCGGCTGATGTGGAGCCGCATCGACGACATGCGCCACGGCCGCGCGCGGGCCGCGAGCCACCACAAGATCCGCGCCACCTTCGCACTCGGCCAGGTGCTCACCTTCGAACACCGGGTCGCCAGCGTGGAAACCGACTGGAGCCACGGGCTCGGCGAGGTCCTCACGGCGTTCGCCTCCGAACTGCCCGTCGGCGGCAACCTGAGCTTCGCGCAGACGGTGTTCCTGCTGACGGTGAAGTCGCCGTACAACTTCGGCGTCACGACGCAGCTGCTCAACGAGGTCCCGGTGGACTTCCACACCGGTGCCTGGCGGTCGGTGTACTCGTCGAGCACGCGCGGTGCGGAAGAGATCATGGTCGACGAGATCGCCGCGAAGCTCGGCAAGGACCCGGTCGAGTTCCGGCGTGAGTTCATCAAGGACGACCGGCAGCGCGCGGTGCTGGACAAGGTCGCCGAACTCGGCGAGTGGGGCAAGAAGATGCCCAAGGGCTTCGCGCAGGGTGTCGCCGTGCACGGCGAGTACAAGTCGTACACCGCCTGCCTCGTTGAAATGGACGCCCGTGACCCTAAGAAACCGCGTGTCACCAAGGCGACCATCGCGGTCGACGTCGGCAAGCCGATCAACCCGCGCGGGATCGAGGCGCAGATGCTCGGCGGCCTGACCGATGGCATCGCCACGACGCTGACCGCGGGTCTGCACATCGACAAGGGTCTGCCGCTGGAGGGCAGCTACTCGCAGTTCCATTACGCGCGGCAGAAGAACTCGCCGACGGACGTCAAGATCCACGTGATGCCGGAGACGGGCGAGATCGGCGGCGCCGGGGAGCTCGGCGTGCCCGCGCCGGTCGGCGCGATCGGGAACGCCTACGCGCGGGCCACCGGGATCAAACCGCGCAGCTTCCCGATCAACTTCCCGATCGACTTCGAACCCTTCCCCCGCTGACTTTCCTTCCCCGCCAAGGAGTTTTCGATGCCCAATTACACCTTCACGGTGAACGGGAAGACCGTCACCGTCGACGCTCCCGCGGATCTGCCCATGCTGTGGGCGCTGCGGGACAAGCTCGGCGTCCGCGGCCCGAAGTACGGCTGCGGGATCAACGTCTGCAAGGCCTGCACCAGCCACCTCGACGGCGAGGCGTTCAACCCGTGCGTGACGCCGGTGTCCGACTGCGCGGGCAAGGAGGTCACCACGATCGAAGGTCTCGCCGACGGTGACGACCTGCACCCGGTGCAGGAGGCCTGGCTGGAGCAGGACGTCGCGCAGTGCGGCTACTGCCAGCCGGGTCAGATCATGGCGGCGGTGGCGCTGCTGAAGAAGACGAAGAACCCGACCGACGCCGAGATCGACGCGATCCAGAACGTCTGCCGGTGCGGCACCTACTTCCGGATCCGCGAAGCCATCAAGAGCGCGGCCGCGAAGCTGTGAAACCCCGCCGGTGCGGTGGAAATCCCGATTTTCCGCCGCACCGGCGGCGCCTCGCGGTTTCGACAGGCCACTTCCGGGCAAGTCGTGTTAGATGACGTCCCCAGGGACTCGACGAGGAGTCCCTGCCCGGAGGACGTCCATGCACTACCGAACTGTGCTCCGCGAAGGTTCGGCCGCCGTCGTCGCCGAACTGGCCGTGGAGGTCGAAAAGCAGCTGCCGGCGCTCATCGACAGCACTGTCGGGCAGATCCGTGCCGAGATGCCGGTGTACCGCGACGCGCAGTTCGTCGGCCCCGCCGAACTGCGGACGTCGGTGCGGAACAACCTCGAGTTCGTCATGCGGACCCTCCGTGGCACGGAGGAACCCGACCTCACCCAGGCCAGGGCGACCGGGCGCGCCCGCGCGCTGCAGGGCGCGCCGCTGCCGGAACTCCTGCGGGCCTACCGGATCGGGCTCACCGAGGTGTGGAACCGGTTCGTCGACCTGACCGCTTCGGGTGAGCATCAGGACCTCCGCGGCCTCGTCGCCGCGACGTCGGCGATCTGGGCGCTGATCGACGACTACGCCGAGGCGCTGACGACGACCTACCGCGACACCACCGCCGAAGTCATGCTGGCGCACCAAAGCAGACGCTCGGCGTTGGTCGAGGCGCTGTTCGCCGGTGGCGCGGCCACCGAGGGCACGCTGTGGGACATCGCGCGCGTGCTGGAGCTCTCGCTCGACGGGACGTATGTGGTCGTCGCCGCCGAGACCCCGCGCGTCGGGCACGAACCGTTGCCCCAGATCGAAAACCGGCTCCGCGAACGGCATCACGCGTCCGCCTGGCGGCTCACTCCGGACCTGCAGGTGGGCGTGGTCTCGATGCGGGATCCGGCGGCGTCCCAGGTGATCATCGAGCTGTTGCGGGAGAACCAGACCGGCCGGATCGGGGTCAGCCCGGTGTTCACCGGACTCGGGAACACCTCCCGCGCACTGCACCTCGCCCGAGTCGCGCTCTCCAGCATGATGCCGGGGTCGACGGGAATGGTGCAGTTCAACGAATCCCCGCTGGCCGGTCTCGTCGCCAGCGCGCCCGAGGCGTCGGTCCAGCTCGCGCACCATGTGCTGCGGCCGATCCTGGACCTGCCCGGCGACGACCGGAACGTGCTCCTGCTGACGTTGCGGGCGTGGTTCGAATGCCAGGGCTCCACGAAACTGACGTCCGAGCGGATGTTCTGTCATCCCAACACGATCCGGCACCGGCTGAAGCGGATTTCCGAGGAACTGGGGCGTTCGCTGACCGACCCGGCCGACATAGCCGAACTCGGTGCCGCCCTGCGCGCGCTCCACATGTTCCCGGACACCTCGCATTTGCCCTCGCCGAGGGATCCGCTGCGCTAGGTTCGCGGCATGGAACAGTTCGCCATCGGCGGAGACCTGCCCGTACACCGTCTCGGTTTCGGCGCCATGCACCTGCCGACCGAAGCAGGACCCGGACGCGACAACGCGATCGCCGTCGCGCGGCGCGCGGTCGAACTCGGCATCACGCTGATCGACACCGCGCATCTCTACGGCGGGGGCGCGAACGAGGAACTGCTCGCCGAAGCGCTCCATCCGTACCCCGGCGATCTGGTGGTCACCACCAAGGTCGGCGTCGTGCGGACCGGCGACGACTGGAAGTACGACGCACGGCCGGAATCGCTACGGGTGCAGATCGACGAAGGGCTGCGGCGGCTGCGTGTCGAGCGAATCGAGCTGCTGCAGTTGCACCGCCTCGACCCGGAGACGCCCCTGGCCGATCAGCTCGGCGCGCTGCGGGACCTGCGCGACGAGGGCAAGATCGGCCGGATCGGGCTGTCCGAGGTCACCGTGGACGAACTCGCGCGGGCACGGGAGATCGTGGACATCGCGAGCGTGCAGAACCGCTACAGCCTGCTCGACCGCGAGCACGAATCGGTGCTGGACGCGTGCGAGGCGGCCGGGATCGCTTTCCTGCCATGGCGTCCGGTGCACGGCGCCGCGTCTTCCGCCACCGCCGCGCTCGCGGCCGTCGCTTCGGAACTCGGGGTGACCACGGCGCAGGCCGGGCTCGCGTGGCTGCTCGCGCGGTCGCCGGTGATCCTGCCGATCCCGGGGACGGCGAGCCTCGCACACCTGGAGGAGAACTTCGCCGCCGCCGACGTCAAGCTGACCGCTGAGCAGCTGGAGCGCTTGGGCTCGTGAGTGGTAAGGACGGTTAGAACCGCTTGGGTTCTAGTGGTCGTCGCAGCATCTGATGTGGAGGTGTTGTGATGGCTGGGATACGTCGTCGTTGGTTGCCGCGGGATGTTCGGGTGGCGTTCTGGGACCGGGTTCGGGCCGGGTTGCCGGTGGAGCGGGCGGCGGTGGCCGTGGGCGTGTCGCGGGCCAGCGGGAGACGGTGGTTCGACGAGGCTGGCGGTGTGATCAGTAATGCGCCGAAGGCGGGGTCGGGCCGCTATCTCTCGCTGGCCGAGCGGGAGGAGATCATGATCCTGTGGGCCCAGGAAGTACCGAGAGCGGAGATCGCGCGCCGGCTGGGCCGGGATCGCTCCACGATCGGGCGGGAGCTGGACCGTAACAGCACCGGGCAGGGCTATCGGGCCAGCAGTGCCCAGCAGTTGTCCGAGCTGCGGGCGAAACGGCCGAAACCGGCGAAGCTGGCCGTGGACCCGGTGCTGCGGGACAGAGTGCAGGCGGATCTGCGGGCGCGGTGGTCGCCGGAACAGATCACTGCCAGGCTGGTCCGGGACTTTCCCGACCAGCCGAGGATGCACGTGAGTCACGAGACGATCTACCAGGCCATCTACGTCCAAGGCCGGGGCGCGCTGCGGCGTGAGCTGGCGCAGTGCTTGCGGACCGGGCGAGCGATCCGCCGGCCGCATCGGATGCCCGATGGACGCCGGACCCGTCAGGGCAAGATCGCCGGGATGGTCCCGATCTCCGAACGCCCCGCCGAAGCCGCAGACCGGGCGATCCCGGGGCATTGGGAAGGCGATCTGATCATGGGCAAGGACAATCGTTCGGCGATCGGGACCCTGGTCGAACGCTCGACCCGGTTCTGCCTGCTGCTGCACCTGCCCGGCGGGAAAGACGCCGCCACCGTCGCCGACGAGATGATCAAGACGATTCAGCGGTTGCCCGCCGAGCTGCGCCGGTCACTGGCCTGGGACCAAGGAACCGAGATGGCCCAGCACGCCCAGATCACCCTGGCCACCGACCTCGACATCTACTTCTGCGACCCGCACTCACCCTGGCAACGAGGCTCGAACGAGAACACCAACGGCCTGCTCCGTCAGTACTTCCCCAAAGGCACCGACCTCGCCACACACAGCCGGGAAGACCTTGCGAGGGTGGCCGCCGAACTCAACGGCCGCCCCCGCAGAACCCTCAACTGGGACACCCCAGCCGAACGACTCAACAAGCTACTGTCCTAACAGGAGCATGTTGCGACGATCGCATGAATCCACCCCGTCCTTACCACTCACGAGGGTTTGACGGCCTCCACGAGCACCCGCCGCGAGTGCGCGACGAACTTCCCATCGGCCTCGATCATCCGATGGAGTTCCGCGAGCCTGTCGCGGTACTTCTCCACTTCGAACCCCGGCACGATCCAGATCACCTTCCGGAGGAAGTGGACCACCGCGGCGAGGTCGAAGAACTCCATCCGCAGTTTCGCCGGTTCGAGGCGCTCGACCCGCAGCCCGACGGCCTCCGCCTCGACGCGCAGCACGTCGGGCGTCCAGCCGCCGTAGTCCTGCGGGCCGAGGAAGAACTCCTTCAGCTCCCGCACGGTGCCGGCACCGATCTGTTGCGACAGAAAGGTTCCGCCCGGACGTAGCACGCGGGCGATCTCCCGCCACGGGTTCTCGATCGGATGACGGCTGCTCACCAGATCGAAGGACTCGTCGGGGAACGGCAAAGGCGCGTCGTACTCGGCCTCGACCACCTCGCCGCCCAACGGCGAGAGGGTCCTCCGGGCGACCTCGACGTTCGGCGGCCAGCCTTCGGTGGCGGCGAGGACCGGTGGCGGTTTCGGGATGCCCGCGAGCACCTCGCCGCCGCCGGTCTGCAGATCCAGCCCGGCGGCGGCCGCCGCCATCCGCTCGCCGAGCAGCCGCGAGTAACCCCACGGTGGCCGTTCCTCCGTGGCCCGGCCCTCGAACCACGAGAAGTCCCAGCCTTCGACCGGGACGGCCTCTCCCTCGGCGAGCAGCTCTTCGAAAGTCATGCCCGCAGTCTCGGCTCCCCGGCTTGGCGGGGCAACGCGATTTCGGGTGCTATCCGGCGTCGGTCGAGCGCTTCCAGAGGTTGATGTCGGCCTCGGTGGCGTAGCGGTCGATCTCGGCCAGCTCTTCGTGGGTGAAGTGCAGGTTCTTCAGCGCGCCGACGTTGTCCTCCAGCTGGGCGACGCTGCTCGCGCCGATCAGCACCGACGTCATCCGCGGGTCACGCAGGCCCCACGCGAGCGCGAGCTGCGCCAGCGTCTGCCCGCGCCGCCGGGCGATCTCGTTCAGCGCCCGGATCTTGCCGAGGGTGCTCTCGGTGATAGTGTCCGGGTTGAGGGACTTCCCTTGCGCCGCACGGGAATTCTCGGGGACGCCGTCGAGGTAGCGGCTGGTCAGCAGTCCCTGCGCCAGCGGCGAGAAGGCGATGCATCCCGCGCCTTCGGCTTCGAGCGTGTCGAGCAGCTTGTCGCCTTCGAGCCAGCGGTTGAACATCGAGTACGACGGCTGGTGGATGAGCAGCGGGGTGCCCAGCTCGCGCAGAAGTCGCGCGGCCTCGGCGGTCTTCTCCGACGAGTACGACGATATGCCGACGTACAGCGCGCGTCCGGAGCGGACGGCGGTGTCGAGCGCGCCGACCGTCTCCTCGAGCGGCGTCTCGGGGTCGAAGCGGTGCGAGTAGAAGATGTCGACGTAGTCCAGGCCCATCCTGCCGAGCGACTGGTCCAAAGAGGACAGCAGGTACTTGCGCGAGCCCCATTCGCCGTACGGGCCTGGCCACATGTCGTAACCGGCCTTGGTCGAGACGACCAGTTCGTCACGGTAGGGCTTGAAGTCCGAAGCCAGCAGCCTGCCGAAGTTCTGCTCGGCCGAACCGTAGGGCGGGCCGTAGTTGTTGGCGAGGTCGAAATGGGTGATGCCCAGGTCGAACGCGCGCCGCGCGATGTCCCGCTGGGTGCCCAGTGGCTTGTCGTCGCCGAAGTTGTGCCACAGGCCCAGCGAGATCGCGGGCAGCTTCAGGCCGCTGCGCCCGGTGCGGCGGTAAGGGATGCTCTCGTATCGGCCCTCGGCCGCGACATAGGTGCTCACCGGGCCGATGCTAGTCGCCGGAAGCGCGGGAGAAGAGGGTGGCGACGGCGCCGAGGTGATCTTTGAACGCCGAAGGGCTCTCGACCTGGAAGGGCGCGCCGATGGCGGCGAGGATCAGGACGGGCCAGTCGAAGGTGTCGACGTTCATCGTCAGACGGCAGGACGTCTCGTCGATCGCTTCGAGCGCGCCACCGAGGTACCGCACCGCCGATTCGACCCGGTCCTTCGGCGCGTCGACCCGGACGACCAAGGTGTGGGTGGTCGGCCTGGCCTTGATCCGCGCCTCGACGAACTTGACCGCGTCGCCGCCGGGGAGCTCGCGCGGCCGGTAGCGCGCGCCGGTCGTGCGAGGATCGCTGAGCCTGTCGACGCGGAACGTGCGCCAATCCACCCGGTCGAGGTCCCACGCCACCAGATACCAGCGCCGTCCGAGCGAGACGAGCCGATGCGGCTCGACCAGCCGCGCGGACTCCTCGCCGCCGCGTGCCGCGTAGTCGAACTTCAGCCGCTCGTCGTCCCGGCACGCCTGAGCGATCACCGTCAGGCTGGCCGCGTTGACCCGGGGGCCGGTGACGGCCGCCGGCGTCGTGTACGCCTGGAGCGCGTCGACACGTCTGCGCAGCCGGGGCGGCATCACCTGGACGACCTTCGTCAGCGCCCGGACCGAGGTCTCCTCGATGCCTTCCACCGAACCGCTCGCCGCCGTCCGCAGGCCGACCGCGATCGCCACGGCCTCCTCGTCGTCCAGCAGCAACGGCGGCATGACCGTGCCCGATCGCAGCTGATAGCCGCCCGCGACGCCGCGGCTCGCGTTGACCGGATAACCCAGCTCGCGCAGCCGCTCGACGTCGCGCCGCAGCGTCCGCTCGCTCACCTCGAGTTTGTCGCTCAGTTCGGTCCCCGACCAGAAGCGGTGTGTCTGCAGCAGCGACAGCAGCCGCAGCATCCGCGCACTCGTATTCGCCATGAATCCAGGTTCGCTCCGATTCCGGTCAGAAAGTGGCCGGAAATGATCTTAGCGTTGGTCCCATGACGATGACACTGGACACCCCGAGCGGTGTGACCACGGAAAACGTGGAGAAGTCCTACCGCTGGCGCTGGCCCGCGCTGTTCGTGATCCTGACCGGCTCGGTGATGGAACTGCTCGACATGACCGTCACGAGCATCGCCGGACCGGTCATGCGGGAGTCGCTCGGTGGCGGCACGGCGATGATCCAGTGGCTCGGCGTCGCCTACACCCTCGCGATGGTGTCCGGCCTGCTCACCGGCGGGCGGCTCGGCGACATCTTCGGCCGCAAGCGCATGTTCCTCATCGGTGCGATCGGTTTCGTCGTCGGCTCGCTGTTCTGCGCGATCGCGGTGAACCCGGAAATGATCATCACCGCGCGGGTCGTGCAGGGCCTGTTCGGCGCCGCGATGGTCCCGCAGGGCCTCGGCATGATGAAGGAGATGTTCACCGGGAAGGAGCTTCAGTCCGCGTTCGGCATGTTCGGCCCGGTGATGGGGCTCGCCGCGGTCGGTGGCCCGATCCTCGCGGGCTGGCTGGTCGACGCCGATTTCTTCGGCACCGGCTGGCGGATGATCTTCCTGATCAACCTCCCGATCGGCGCGCTGGCCGTGCTCGCCGCGCTGAAGTTCCTCCCCGAATCCCGGCCCGGCGGTTCGCTCACCCTCGACATCCCCGGTGCGCTGCTCGCCACGACCGGAGCGCTGCTGATCGTCTTCCCGCTGGTGCAGGGCCGCGAGTACGGCTGGCCGCTGTGGACGTTCGCGATGATGGCCGCCGCGGTCGTGGTGTTCGGGGTCTTCGCGTGGTTCGAGAAGCGCAAGAGCGGCCGCGGCGGTGATCCGCTGGTGGAGCCGAGCCTGTTCCGCAAGCGCAGCTTCCTCGCCGGGATGGCGACCGGGACGATCTACTTCGCCGCGTTCTCCGGCTTCGGCCTCGTCTTCACGCTGTACCTGCAGCTCGGGTTGGGATTCTCCCCGCTGAAGGCGGGGCTGACCGGGGTGCCGATGTCGCTGGGGATGATCGTCGGGATGGGCCTGGTGCAGGCGGTGCGCAAGCACGGCCGCAAGGTGCTGCACACCGGTGCGCTCATCATGACCGCCGGCGTGGTCGCGTTGCTGCTGCTCCTCGGCCCCGAGACGGGTCCGTGGCAGCTCGCGCCCGCGTTGCTGGTGGTCGGGATCGGCTCCGGCCTGATCATGGGGCCGTACTTCGAGATCGCGCTGTCCGGAGTGGAACCGTCCGAGGCCGGATCGGCGTCAGGCGCGTTGACGTCGCTCCAGCAGGTCGGTGGCGCGCTGGGGCTGGCGTTGCTGGGCACGGTGTTCTTCGACGCCGGGACCGCGGATCCGACCGGCGCTGCCCAGCGGACGTTCTGGGTGGTCGCGGTGATGGTGATGCTCACGTTCGCGGTCGGGTTCCTCCTGCCGAAGCGGATTCGCGACGTAGAGTCGGCCGGGTAGGCGATCGAGCTGGGAGGCCGCGTGGCTGGGACCGGGTACTTCACATCCGTCGAAGACGTGACGGCGAAGCTCGCCGACACCGGCTACCTGGCCTCCGCGGCCGTCGCCACCACGGTGTTCCTCGCGGACGCCCTCGGCAAGCCGTTGCTGATCGAGGGCCCCGCGGGGGTGGGCAAGACCGAGCTGGCGAAGGCGGTCGCGCAGGCCAGCGGCTCCCGGCTCGTGCGGTTGCAGTGCTACGAAGGCGTCGACGAGTCGCGGGCGCTGTACGAGTGGAACCACGCGAAGCAGCTTCTCCGGATCACGGCCGGTAAGGACGAGACCTGGGACGAAGCCCGCAACGACATCTTCGGTGAAGAGTTCCTGTTGGCCAGGCCGCTGCTGACGGCGATCAAGGGCGACGAACCGACCGTCCTGCTCATCGACGAGACCGACAAGGCCGACGTCGAGATCGAGGGGCTGCTGCTGGAGGTGCTCGGCGACTTCCAGATCACCGTCCCGGAACTCGGCACGATCACCGCCGGGCGCAAGCCGTTCGTGGTGCTGACCTCCAACGCGACCCGCGAGCTTTCCGAGGCGCTGCGACGGCGTTGCCTGTTCCTGCACATCGATTTCCCCGACGCGGCACTGGAACAGCGCATCGTGCGGCTCAAGGTGCCGGGCGTCGACGACGCGCTCGCCGCGTCCGTCGTCAAGGTGATCACCGCGCTGCGGGCGATGGAACTGCGGAAGGCGCCGTCGGTCGCCGAAACCATCGACTGGGCCCGCACTCTGCTGGCGCTCGGCGCGGACAGTCTCGGCGAGGACGTCGTCCGCGCGAGTCTCGGCGTCATCCTCAAACACCAGGACGACGTCGTGAAGGCGGAAGCGCGGCTGGAACTCGGCAAGGTCCTCGACTCGTGAGCGGTGTGCCGGGCAGGCTCGTCGAGTTCGTCGAAGCGTTGCGGGAGCACGGGATCCCTGCGGGTCCCAGTGAGACGGTCGACGCCGCCGCGGCACTGGAAGTACTGGGCCTCGCCTCCCGTGAGCAGATGCGCGAAGGGCTCGCGGCGGCTCTGGTCCGGCGCGGCGGCCAGCGCGCGGTGTTCGACGCGACGTTCGACATCTACTTCCCGCTCGGCGTCGGCGCGCCCTCGCAGGACCCCGTCGAAGACCTGGCCGCGTTGCGGGACCGGCTCGCCTCGGCGCTCGCGGCCAACGACCAGACCGAACTGACGCAACTGGCCGGGCTCGCCGTCGACATGCTGGGGGAGTACGGCGGTACGGCGGGCACCGGCGGGTGGTCGGCGCACCAGACCCTGGAACGGCTTCAGCCGCAGACGCTCGTGGTCCGCGTGCTCGAAGCGATCCGCGCGGGAGCTTCGGACGATTTCACCGACAGACTGGACCGCGACGACGTCCGGCGTCGGGTCGAGGGTTTCCGTGGGCTGGTGCGGACCGAAGCTCGCCGCCGGGTGGCGGAAGTCCGTGGCAGGGAACGGGTTTCGCGGCACGCCGTCCCGCCGGCGGCCGACCGCGTCGACTTCCTGCTCGCCAGCCGCGCGCAACTCGCCGAACTCCGCCGCGTCGTCCAGCCGTTGTCGCGCAAACTCGCCACCCGGCTTGCCGCCCGGCGACGGCGGCACGCGCGCGGGCAGATCGACCTGCGCCGGACGCTGCGGCGCTCGCTGTCCACCGGTGGCGTCCCGATGCGGCCGTCGTACCGGCGGCACCGGCCGGGGAGGCCGGAAATCGTGCTGCTGTGCGACATGTCGGGCTCGGTGGCCGGATTCGCGAACTTCACCATGCTGCTGGTGCAGGCCTTGCGCGACCAGTTCAGCAAGGTGCGGGTGTTCGCGTTCATCGACGCGTGCGACGAGATCACCCACCTCGTCGACACCGGTGCCGCCGATCCGGAGGACCTCGGCGCGCGCATCCTCGCCGACGCGGAACTGACCCGCTGGGACGGGCACAGCGACTACGGGCACGCGCTCGGCGAGTTCGCCGAGCGCTACTCGGACGCCGTGGGGCCCAGGACATCCCTGCTCATCCTCGGGGACGCCAGGACCAACGGCGGCGACCCGAACCTGGAGGCGGTGCGCGGAATGGCCGCCGCCGCGAGGCATACGTACTGGCTCAATCCCGAGCGGACCGCGCTGTGGTCCACCGGGGACTCCGAAGCGCACGCGTACGCCCAGGTCGTCGAAATGCACGAATGCCGGAACGTGCACCAGTTGACGCGGCTGGTGGCTCGTCTGGTCTCGTGAGTGGTAAGGACGGTTAGAACCGTCCTTACCGCTCACGAGGTTCAGGGTTTGAGCGCGGCCTTGCCGTAGGCGTCGGCGTTGCTGAACACTTCCTGCCCGTACGTGGTGGAGTTGTTGTAGGTCAGCACCGCGGTCCACCAGCCGGCGGGGTCTCCGAGGTCGCCGCCCCGCGCGCACATGTACCGCGCGGTCGTCATGGCCGCGTCGTCGATGTTCTGCGGGTCCGGCGCGGCGCCGTCGCCGCTCGCGCGGACGCCGTACCGCTTCCAGGTGGCGGGCAGGAACTGCATCGGCCCGACCGCGCGATCCCACTTCGGATCGCCGTCGAGGGCGCCCTTGTCCGTGTCGACGATCGCCAGCACGCCGGGGGAGCCGTCGAGCGGGATGCCGATGATCGGCGGCGTCACGACACCGTCCTCACCGGCGCGGGAACCGTCGTGCCGGGCGTGCTGGGACTCGGTCCGGCCGATCCCGGCGATGGTCGCCCAGGTGATTTCGCAGCGTGGAGTGGTCTTCGCGGTCTTTTCGGCGGCGTTCACGTAGGCCCGCAGCGCGCGCGAGGGGATGTCCGTATTCTCCGCCACCTTCGCGATCCAGGCGTCCTTCGCGGGCTCCGCGGGCAGCGATCCGGCTTCGCCAGGGATTGCCGACCGGGGGGCGGGTTTGAGCGCGGGGACGACGAATTCCGGTTTCACCGGAACCGGCTTGCGGTCGGTGAGGCTCACCACGACCCAGACGGCGGCGGCCACCAAGGCGCCCACGACCAGGAGCGCGAGCATCACGCAGCCACGCGGGCCGCGTCTCCTGGGCGGCTGTTCCCACTGGTCCATGAGGTCCAGTGCCGAAGGGGACGAAGCGGTCACCCGCTCCACGGTACGTGACGATTGTGGAGAACTTGTGTGGCCCGCCGTCCGGGTGACCCGGCCCACCTCCGCATTTCGTCCTCTGAATGCGGTCCTTGCGCGTGCAACTACCGCAAGTAGAGGACTGAACGCGGGGTGCGATCGCCCCCTTTGACCGGTTGACAGCGCTTCGGTCGGATGGTGAGACTAGTCCGCGTTAGGAAGGTTTCTTAACGAGGGCTCGCCGCGCCCCCTGCTTCACGGAACGCAACGACGCTTCTGAAGGAGGCACAAAGTGGTACGCCCAAGATGGCGGGCGGCGCTGGTCACGGTGCTCGCGACCGCCTCGGTCCCGATCTCCGCCCAGGCCGTTTCCGCGGCTCCAGTCCGCTACGAAGCCGAGAACGCGACGATCTCGCGCGGCGTGGTCGAATCCAATCACACGGGCTTCACCGGATCCGGCTTCGTCAACTACGACAACGTCACCGGTAGCTACGTCGAGTACACCGTCAACGCGGCGCAGGCCGGACAGCACACGCTGACCTTCCGCTACGCCAACGGCACCACCGCCAACCGCCCGCTCGACATCACGGTCAACGGCTCGATCGCCGTCGACGACCTCGGGTTCGCCGGCACCGGCGCGTGGACGACCTGGCGCACCGTCACCACGACGGTGAACCTCGCCGCGGGCGCCAACAAGATCCGCACCACCGCCGTCACGGCGAACGGCGGCCCCAACGCGGACTCGCTGTCGGTCGAGGCCGGCGGCGGTTCCAACGACACCGAAGCGCCGTCGGCGCCGGGCTCGCCCACCACGTCGAACGTGAGCTGTGGCAGCGTGACCCTGACCTGGCAGGCGTCGTCCGACAACGTCGGCGTCGCCGGGTACCGCGTCCTGCGGAACGGGCAAACCGTTGCCACGACGGCGAATCCGCCCGCGACGGTGACCGGTCTCGCCGCGTCGACGGCCTACTCGTTCACGGTGGTCGCCTACGACGCGGCGGGGAACACGTCCGCGCCGAGCGCCACCGTCTCCGCCACCACGCCGGCGTGCGGTACCGGGACACCGGTGTCCATCAACGGAAAGCTCCACGTGTGCGGTGTCAAACTGTGCAACCAGTACGGCAAGCCCATCCAGCTGAGGGGGATGAGCACGCACGGGATCCAGTGGTACAGCCAATGCGTGAAGACCGCCTCGCTGGACGCGCTGGCCAACGACTGGAAGGCCGACATCCTGCGCGTCGCCATGTACATCCAGGACGACGGCTACGAGAGCAACCCGCGCAAGTTCACCGACATGATGCACAACTACATCGAAGAGGCGACGAAACGCGGCATGTACGTCCTCGTCGACTGGCATCAGCTCGACCCGGGCGACCCGAACGCGAACACACATCTCGCGAAGACGTTCTTCACCGAGATCGCCCAGCGGCACAAGGACAAGGTCAACATCATCTACGACGTCGCGAACGAACCGAACGGCGTCAGCTGGGCGGACGTGAAGCGGTACGCCGAAGAGGTCATCCCGGTGATCCGCGCCCAGGACCCGGACAGCGTCGTGTTCCTCGGCACGCACGGCTGGTCGACCTTCGGCATCTCCGACCAGCGCGACGAGACCGACATCCTGAACAACCCGGTCAACGCCACCAACATCATGTACACGTTCCACTTCTACGCGGCGTCGCACCAGGACGAGCACTACGACGCCCTGGCGCGGACGGCCGACCGGCTCCCGGTGTTCGTCACGGAATTCGGCACCCAGACCTACACGGGCGACGGCGGGAACGACTTCACGTACTCGCAGAAGTACCTGGATCTGCTGGCCGCCAAGAAGATCGGCTGGACGAACTGGAACTTCTCCGACGACTTCCGCTCCGGTGCCGTGTTCAAGACCGGAACCTGCGCCGGGAACTCCTTCACCGGCACTTCGATGCTGAAGCCCGCCGGTGTCTGGGTGCGGGACCGCATCCGCACGCCGGACGACTTCCCGACCGGCTGATCCCCTCGCGTTTCGTCCTCTGGATGCGGTACTTGCACGCGCAAGGACCGCATCCAGAGGACTAATTGCGTCAGGAGAGCCAGGCGTCGATCTCTTGGTGGATCGAACGTTTGAGTTCGGCGGGTGCGAAGGACGCGTCGACGGACGCCCTGGCGAGGCCCGCGAGCGCGAGGTCGTCGTAGGCGAACGCTTCGCGAGTGCGCAGGAACTCGTCGGTCAGCGTCGTCCCGGTGACCGAAGGGACATCGGTGCTGAGCGTGACCACGAGCCCGGCGTCGACCAGCCGGGGGAGCGGGTGCTCCTCGAACGAGGGAACCAGCCCGAGCGTCACGTTCGACGACGGGCAGACCTCCAGCGCGATACCGCGTTCCCGCACCTCGGCGACCAGCGCGACGTCCTCCAGGATCCGGATGCCGTGGCCGATCCGTTCGCTGTGGCCGACCTCCAAGGCCTCGCGGATGCTCGCCGGGCCGGCGTCCTCGCCCGCGTGGTGGATCAGGTGCAGCCCCGCCTCTTCGGCCTCGTCGCAGATCCCGGCGAACGGCGCGAGCGGGTACTTCTCCTCCCCGGCGAGCCCGATCGCGAACACCCCGTCCGGCGCGTACCGGCGTGCCAGGTCGAGGGTGAGCCGGGCACGTTCGACCGACCGGCGGCGCGAGTGGTCCAGCAGCACCCGCCAGTGGAGGCCGTATTCGGCCGCCCCCACCGAGAGTCCTTTGAGGACGGACGCCAGCGGCATGTCCGGCTCTCCCAGCCGTTCGCCGTGCGAAGCCGCCGTGAAGGTGACCTCGGCGTAGCGGACGCCGTCCGCGACCTGGTCTTCGCAGAACTCGCGCGCCACCCGTTCGAAGTCCTCGGACCTCCGCAGGCAGGACCGCAGCAGCCCGTTGTAGTCACCGAACGCACGGAAGCCGTCGAACACGGGTTGTTCCGCGGGTACCGCGACGCCGTTCGTCTCGCCGAGGTCACGGAGCGTGTCCGGCCGGATGGTGCTTTCCAGGTGGACGTGCAGATGCGCCTTGGGCAGCAGAGAAAGATCCCGCATGAGCACCAAGTTAGTGGTCACGGCCCTCGTCTCGCGCCCGGTTTTCCGGCGGCCGGATATCCGAAATGAGTGATTCGGCTCGCCGCGGGGAACCCTCGGGGCACCACCGGACGTTGAGCAGGACACCAGACGACCCCGAGGAAAGGGACCACAGTGCCTCTACTGCGGAAGTTGACCGCCCTGGCCGGCACCGCCGGGGCCGTGCGCGCCTACGTGCGGAAGAACCCCGAGAAGGTCTCCAAAGTCGTGAACAAGGCCGCGACCTTCGTCGACCACAAGACCAAGGGCAAGTACCACAGCCAGATCGACGGCGCGGTGCGCAAGGTCGACGGGATGACCGGGCGGCCGCGACGCCCCTACCAGCCCTAAGCTTCAGCGAGCGTCTCGAGGATCTGCTCGCCGTATTTGGCGAGCTTGTTCTCGCCGACGCCGCTGACGGTACCCAGCTCCTGCAGCGTGGTGGGCCGTTTGGTGGCGATCTGGCGCAGGGTCGCGTCGTGGAAGATCACGTACGCGGGCACTCCCTGCTCCTTCGCCGCCGCGGCCCGCCACGACCGCAGCATCTCGAACACCGGCGCCGCCTCGGCGGGCATGTCGGCGGCCGCGGCCTTCTTCGCGCTGGACCGGGCCGCCGCCTTCGCCACCCGCTCCGGCTCGCGCCGCAGCTGGACCCTCCGCTCCCCGTTCAGCACCTCGGCACTGCCCTCGGTCAGCACGAGCGAGCCGTAGTCGCCCTCGACCGCCGCGAGCCCCTGCGCCAGCAGTTGCCGCACCACGGCCCGCCACTCGGGCTCCTTCAGCTCCGTGCCGATCCCGAAGACCTTCAGGGAGTCGTGCCGGTGCTGGGTCACCTTCGGCGTCGACTTGCCGAGCAGGATGTCGATGATCTGCCCCGCGCCGAACTTCTGGCGCCGCTCGTTCTGCAGCCGGACGATGGTCGACAGGATCTTCTGCGCCGGGATCGTGCCGTCCCAGGTCTCCGGCGGCGCCAGGCAGGTGTCGCAGTTGCCGCAGGGCTCGCTCCGCTGCCCGAAATAGTTCAGCACCTGCACACGACGGCATTCGACCGTCTCGCACAGCGCCAGCATCGCGTTGAGGTGGGCGCTCAGCTGCCGCTTGTGCGCCTCGGACCCCTCCGACATGTCGATCATCTTGCGCTGCTGGACGACATCCTGGAGGCCGTACGCCAGCCACGCCGTCGACGGCAGCCCGTCACGGCCCGCGCGGCCGGTCTCCTGGTAGTAGCCCTCGACGGACTTCGGCAGGTCCAGATGCGCGACGAACCGTACGTCGGGCTTGTCGATGCCCATGCCGAACGCGATCGTCGCGACGACGATCAGCCCGTCCTCGCGCAGGAACCGCGACTGGTGCTTCGCGCGGGTCCGCGCGTCCAGCCCGGCGTGATACGGCACCGCCGGAATCCCGTTCTCCACCAGGAAATCCGCGGTCTTCTCGACCGAGTTCCGCGACAGGCAGTAGACGATCCCCGCGTCACCCTTGTGCTCGGTGCGCAGCAGCTCCAGCAGCTGCCGCTGCGGCGAGTTCTTGCCGACGATCCGGTACTGGATGTTCGGCCGGTCGAAGCTCGCGACGAAATGCCGCGCGTCCTCCAGATTGAGCCGGGACGCGATCTCGGCGTGCGTCGCCTTGGTGGCGGTGGCGGTGAGCGCGATCCTCGGCACGTCCGGCCAGCGCTCGTGCACCGCGGACAGCATCAGGTAGTCGGGGCGGAAGTCGTGACCCCACTGGGAGACGCAGTGCGCCTCGTCGATCGCGAACAGCGAGATCTTGCCGCGGTCGAGCAGCCGCACCGTCGACTCCACCGAGAGCCGCTCGGGTGCCAGGTACAGCAGGTCCAGCTCGCCGGCGACGAACGCGGCCTCGACCCTGTTCCGCTCGGCGTAGTCCTGCGTCGAGTTGAGGAAACCCGCGCGGACGCCGAGGTTGCGCAGCGCGTCGACCTGGTCCTGCATCAGCGCGATCAAGGGGGAGATCACCACGCCGACGCCCGGCCGCACCAGCGCCGGGATCTGGTAACACAGCGACTTGCCGCCGCCGGTGGGCATGAGGACGAGCGCGTCACCGCCTGCGATGACGTGTTCGACGATGGCGTGCTGGTCGCCGCGGAAGTCGTCGTAGCCGAAGACGCGGTTCAGCGTTTCGAGGGCTTCCGAGGTACCGATGTCGGGGACTGCCACCCGGACGATTCTAGGGGCGGGGTCCGACAGTCGACGCGCCCGCGCACCTCAGCGCGGGAACTCCCAGTCCAGCGCCCGGTTTCCGGTGACGACCGGCCGGTAGCCGCTGTCGACGGGCCCGCCGGTCTCGAGCGCGGTCGCGGTCTGCTCCAGCAGTTCGGTCAGGGTCGCGGGCCGGTGATCGAAGCTCACCGAACCCTCGTGGTTCCAGTCGCCGAGCCGCCCGGTTCCGGTGCGCTGGTCGAGGAACAGCCCGTCACCACCGCCGTCGACGGCGACGGGCACGAATCGCCCGTGCCACCACGAGCCGACGCTGTCGTCCCACCCGCTCGAGATCAGCACGTCGCACATGACCTTCGCTTGGCTCGCGATGGTTTCGGTGGAAGCGAGGTGGTGGAACGGGGGCAGGGCGAAGCTATCGCCGATGCCCGAAACACCGTCGTGCCGCAGTAGGAAGGCGACGAGTTCGGCGGGCAAGGGGATGCCGGTCTCCCGTTGTGCCTGGGCGATCCGTGCGAGCGTCGCGGGCGGGCGGAGGCTCGCCGCCGTCGTCGGCGCGTGGGCCTTGAGCCACCGCTCGACGCGCTCCCAGGCGGCGTTCACCCGGCGGGTGGTCGCCTCGGGGACCGGATCGAGCGCGGCCGGGCCCTGTCCCAGGCGGCAGCCGCTGTCGACGGTGAGCGTCGGCCGGGTCGTGGGCGCGGGCGCGGCGGTCGAGTAGGACGGCGTACGTGGTGTCGTCGGCGGGGCCGCCGGGTACCACTGCGCTCCCTTGTCCTGCCCGCCACGCACCGTGACCGCGAAAACGAGCCCCAGCACGATGACGACACTCGCTACGGCGATCACGACGGCACGCCCCCACCCCTTGCGCATGGGGGCGACCCTAGTCGCCGTCTTCGGCGGCCTTCCGGCGTTCACGGCGGCCGCGCGCGATCTCGGTGGCGAGCGCGTCGAGCGGACCGGTCCAGAACCGCCGGTACTGGTCCAGCCAGCCGTCGATCTCCTTGAGCGGGCCCGGATCGACCGAGTACAGCCGTCGCGCGCCCTCGGCGCGGACAGTGGTGAAGCCGTTCTCGCGCAGGACGCGCAGATGCTGGGAGACCGCGGGTTGCGAGATCCCGAACTCGGCGCGGACCACCGCGGTCACGTCGCCGGAACTCTGCTCCCCGCCCGCCAGCAGTTCCAGGATCCGGCGGCGTACCGGATCCCCGAGGACGTCGAACGCGTGCATCCGGCAACTATCACGGCGTGGGCTTATATAAGTCAAGGTTGTAAGGCAGGGGTCACCTTGCGGTGGCATCGTGGGCGGGGACGCAGGAAGGGGATTCGATGAAACTGGCCGAAGTGGTGGCCGACGGGTTCGGCCGCGTCCAAGAAGTCGTGCACGACGCCGTCGAGGGGTTGAGCGCCGACCAGCTGACCGCGAGCCCGGCGCCGGGCGCGAACACGATCGCCTGGCTGGTCTGGCATCTGACCCGGGTGCAGGACGATCACGTCGCCGACCTGATGGGTACCGAGCAGATCTGGACCGCGCAGGACTGGATGGGCCGCTTCTCGCTGCCTTTCCCGGCGTCGGACATCGGTTACGGGCATCGCCCCGAGGACGTGGAGGCCGTTCGTGCCGGCTCCGCCGACCTGCTGACCGGCTACTACGACGCGGTGCACGAAGCGACGACGGCATGGGCCGCCGGACTCGGCGAAGCCGACCTCGACCGTATCGTCGACGAGGCCTGGGATCCGCCCGTCACTCTCGGGGTTCGCCTGGTCAGCGTGCTTTCCGAGGACCTCCAGCACGCCGGGCAGGCGGCGTACGTCCGAGGGCTCGTACTCCGCGATACGTAGGCGAGGTGCCGCTCCACGACGGACGACGGGAACGCCGCCCGCGGAAACACTGGTCGCATGAGTACTTCCACAGTGCGGCGACCGCCGATGACGCTCACCCCGCGGTGGCGGAAACTCGTCCTCGTCGTCCATGTCGTTTCGTCACTCGGCTGGCTCGGGATCACCATGGTGAACGCGGTCCTGACCATCACCTCCGTGTTCACCGACGACCCCCGCCGCCAGCACGCGGCCATCCTGATGATGGAGCAGATCGGCGGCTATCTCCTGCTGCCGGTCAGCATGGCCGCCCTGGTCAGCGGGGTCGTGCTCAGCCTCGGCACGAAATGGGGCCTGATCCGGTACAAGTGGGTCGCGATCAAACTGGTCCTGACCCTGATCGCCACCGGGCTGACGCTGTTCTCGCTGCTGCCGGGCATCCGGGAACTGGCGGCCGCCGCAGAGTCCACTTTGGACGGTGTGTTCGTGGAGGCGGGACGGCGCGTGGACGGGTTCTACCCGATCATCGTGTCCACGACGATGTACGTGACCATGACCGTGCTGTCGGTGTACAAGCCGGGCGGCAAGACCCCGTACGGACGCCGGGTGACCGCCACGCGGGTTCGTGACCGGCAGCCCGCTTAGAACTCCTCGAGGGCTTCGCCGATCCGCTCGGCTTCGGCGCGCAGATCGTCCAAGACGGTCTGCGCGGCCGTGGTCTCCCCGTTCGCCGTCTCTTCCTCGAGTTCGGCGTCGGCGAGCCGCCGCCGGAGGTCGTTCGCCCTCTCCGTGGCCTTTTCCGCCCGGCGTTCGGCGCGGGCCACGTCGATCTCGGCCTGTTTGCAGGCCTTCGCGAGCTCGGCGGCCTCGCGCCGGAGCCGGTTGAACTCCGCCACCCGCTTCTGTTCGCGTTCGGCCTCCTCGCGGGCCTTGTCGATCCGCTCCTGCTCGGCCTTCTCGGCGGCTTGCCGCTTCGCCTTCCGCCGATCGTCCAAATGCGACACTGTGGCGGGTTTCTCCCGCTCCGGCGCGGGCTTCCGCTTCGGTTGCGGGGTGAACCCGCTGGTCAGCCACTGGTCGCCCGTGCTGTCCGCCCCGCTGCTCAGCCGTCCGGCGAGTGCGAGCGCCGCGACCTCGGGATCGGCCACGACGGCTTCGAGGGTGGCTTCGACCTCACGGGCGACCGGCTCGCTCATCGAACGTTCGTCCCGCAGGATCCGGTTCACCAGCTCCTGCCGCCGCCGGGCGAGTTTGCGCAGGTCCTCGCCTGCCAGCGCCGAATGCGCCTTGCGCAGATCGTCACCGAGCCTGGCCAGTTCCGCCAGCTCAGGGGAGCCGGCCCGGCGGTTGAGGATCGAGGCCGCGAGCGTGGGCTTCCGCAGGGCGCGGATGCGCTCGGCCAAGGCGGGGTCCCCCGCTGCCTTGGCCTCTTTCGCCCGTTGGTTGCGCACCGACACGAACTCGGCCGGATCGCCGGCGTAGAGCTCGTCCGCGACCTCGTCGAAGTCCATCGCCCTCCGCAGGGTCAGTGGCCGGTCAAGGCCGGATCGGGTGGCCATGCTGCCGTACACCTCCGATGATGATCCCACGAGATTCCGGAGCTTTCACCTTTTCGGAGCTATTCGGCCGCCTAGCGGATCGGGCGTTTCGGCGGCACCCGCCGGACCGGTGAATCCGGATTGCCCGGAGCCGGTCGGACCAACGCAAGATCGGCACTTTGGAGGTGGCTTCCTCCCGATGGCGGAACAACGATGGGATCAGGGGAAGCCATCGGCCGCTGGAGGCACCGAATGTCCGTCACCGAACACGTTCCCGTCTCACCGCAGGCGGGTTTCCTCGGTTCCGGACCGTATCCGGAACACCGATGGCGGGTGGTCCTCTGGTCCGTCCTGGCGGGATTCGCGCTGACCGTGGTCTGGTCGGCGCCCTTTGTGGACAGTGTGATCGGTGACAGCGTCGCCGACACCCTGCTGGGACACGACGCCAAGGCGACCCCGATCGGCGGAGTGCTGGCCGGAACCTTCTTCGCGTTCGTCTCGGGGCTGGCCGGAACGTTCACCGCGTGCAACATCGCCGCTTTCGGCGCCGTCGCCCCGCTCGTCGGCGGACGAACCACCGGGCGGCCGAAGTTCACGGACACACTGAAGCCACTGGGCTGGATCGCCGCGGGAATGCTGACGGTTTCCGTGGTGTACGGCGTCATCGTCGCGCTGGTCGGCACACGGATGCCGCAGTTCTCGACGGCTTCGTCATCCGGTGGGCTCACCCCGCGGAACATCCAGTCGATGATCGTCTACGGCGTGATCGGGATCGTGTTCATCGTGCTGGGCCTGGCTTCCGTCGGTATCGTCCGCAACCCGATCGCCGGGCTCACCCGCCGGTTCCCGCACACGCCGCTCGTGCTGATGGGCGCGCTCATCGGCGGGTTCCTGATCGGCAGGCCGTTCCCGCTGTTCCGGATGATGTTCCGCAGCGCGGCCGAAAGTCACAACGTGTTCTACGGCGCCGCTGCCTTCGCCCTGCAGTCGGTCGGCAACATCCTGGTGATGGCGCTGTTGTTCCTTCTGCTCACGCACGGCACGGGCGGGCGGCTGCAGCGATGGATGCTCGCGAAGCCCACCAGGATCGCCGTGGTGACCGGTGCCGCGTTGCT
Source organism: Amycolatopsis sp. NPDC043887 (assembly GCF_056435665.1). Lineage (NCBI taxonomy): Bacteria > Bacillati > Actinomycetota > Actinomycetes > Pseudonocardiales > Pseudonocardiaceae > Amycolatopsis > Amycolatopsis sp. NPDC043887. The sequence continues at coordinate 44,317 of NZ_JBWKEB010000013.1, read as the reverse complement.
GGTCGCCGGCACGTTCACGCTGCTGTACTGGGATCTGCGCGTGCTGGGCCGGACGGGCGTCATCTGGTACCCGACGATCAAGTGGTGAAGAGCCGGGCCAGTACCTGCTCCACCGAATCCTGAAGGCACCTCGCCGCGTCCTCCCGGCCGGCGAGGTGTTTCAGCAGGCCTTGCTGGAACAGGCCGTCGAAGAGCGCATACGTCGTCGACGGGGAGAAATCCGTCGGCTTGCCCAATAGTTCCGCGTACCGGGAGACGACCCGCCAGATCATCAGTTCGAGGGTCTCGTCGATGGCGAGAACGTCGGCCTGGAACAGCTTCTCGAACAGGCTCTGGTTGCGCAGGTCGTACCAGAGCCGGTGCAGCCGCGCGTTTTCCCGCAGCGTGGCCGCCGTCGCGGCACCGAAGGCCGTTCTCAGTTCTTCGGCCGTTTCCGCGGTTTCGACTATCCGGTCGTACCGGGTGACGCATTCGGCCTTGTACTGCTTGACGCAGTAGGTGATCAGCTCGGCCTTGTCACGGAAGTAGTAGTGCAGGACCCCGTGGGAGAACTCGGAGTTCTGCGCGATCTCCCGAAGGCTCGTGCGCGCGTAGCCCAGCTCGGACAACGTGACCAGCGCCGACCTCGCCAGCTGCGCACGCCGTTGGCCGAACCTGTCCACCGTGCGGGTCTCGTCCCCGCTGCGGCCCGCCACGTCGGTCACAGTTCCCGGTTCCCGTCGCCTCGGGTGCCCGCCGTCCGCGAGCACGTCGTCGGATTCTAGCCCGGGAAAGGGTTTTCTTGCGCCCGACAGAATTACTCGAGCCACTCGGTGATGAAGTGGTCGCTCTCGTGGATGTGGACGGCTTCGTAGATTTCCGGCCCGATCACGGCGAACTTGTGCGGGGTCTCCGCGGGCACGACCAGGACGTCACCCGCCCCTCCTTCGCGTTCGGTGTCCCCGATGGTGAACCTGGCCCGGCCGCGGATGACGACGAACGTCTCGCGGTACGGGTGCTGGTGCAGCCTCGGTCCGGAACCGTCGACGTCGGTCCGCTCGCGGATGATCGAGACTCCGGAGCCGATGTCGCGGCCTTCGACATTTCCCAGGGTTTCGATGGTCATTCCGCCACTGTAGCCCTGGTCACGGGTGCCGTGGCCTACTCGCCGCGGTCGACGACGAATGCCGAAAGGCCGACGAGCAGCGCCCTGGCGGGCCGGTCGGGGAGGCTGAGCGCGAGGTCCCTCGCCTTGGCGGCGTATCCGTGCGCTTCGGCGAGTGCGCGCACGACACCGGCGGATTCGCGCAGGAGCCCGAGCGCCTCTTGGCGGACCACCGGATCGGAAACCGGTCCGTGACCGATGATCTCGCGCAAGCGAGCGGCCCCGGGCCCCTCGTCGTCGACCGCGTGGAGCATCGGCAAGGTGACGACGCCTTCACGGAGGTCCGTGCCCGCGGACTTGCCGAGGTCGGTGGTGGACGCGGAGATGTCGAGGACGTCGTCGGAGATCTGGAACGCCACCCCGATCAGTTCGCCGTATTGGCCCAACGTTTCGATGGTCCGCTCATCCGCGCCCGACACCTGTGCGCCGAGCCTGCCCGCCATCGCGATCAATGACGCGGACTTGTCGGCCATCACCTGGATGTGGTGTTCGTATGGCGCGTGACGGCCACAGTCCTCGAACGGCCCGGTCGTCTCGAGGAACTGGCCGCGCACGAGCCTGCCGAACGTCTTCGCCTGCGACCGCAACGCGTAGTCGCCGAGGCCGGCGCCGACCCGTGCCGCGCAGGCGAGCACGTAGTCTCCGATCAGGACGGCTTTCTTGTTGCCCCACAAGGAGTTCGCACTGGTGACCCCGTGCCGCATCGGCGCCTCGTCCATAACGTCGTCGTGATAGAGCGTCGCGACGTGCACGAGTTCGACGAGGGCGGCCGCCGAGATCGCGTCGCCTCGCCCGTCGCCGAACGCCGCCGCGGCCAACGCCATCAACGGACGCAACCTCTTCCCACCCGCGCGGACGAGGTGGGTGGCGGCTTCGGTGAGTTCCGGATGACCGGGGCTGCGCAACACCTCCTGAAGTCTCTCTTCGACCCGGGCGAGCCCGGTGCGGAGTTCGGCGGCGAACTCCACGTGCCGCTCGACGGCCGGGTCCAGGCCGAGTTCCGTGACGATCGTGGTCGTGTTCACGACCTCCAGCATCCGAGCCGGAGGTTCGCGGCCGCATGGCGCCCGGGAGGGAGATCGCTCCCTCCCGAGAGGGAAACCGCCGGGTCAGAAGGGCGGCTCCGGGTTTCCTGCGGGCACCGGCGTTCGCTCCCAGGCCCCGTCCGACGGCGTGCCGCCCGAACTCCGGCCCGCCTTGTTCACCTTCGCCGTGGCATACCGCAGCGACGGGCCGATCTCGTCGACGTCGAGCTCCACCACCGTGCGCTTCTCGCCTTCCTTGGTTTCGAACGATCGCTGTTTCAGCCTGCCCTGCACGATGACCCTCGTCCCTCTGGTGAGGGATTCGGCCAGGTTCTCCGCGGCCTGCTTCCACAGTGCGCAGCGCAGGAACAGCGGGTCTCCGTCGCGCCATTCCCCGCTCGCGCGGTCCAGGACGCGTGGTGTCGACGCGACCGTGAAGTTCGCGACCGCCGCTCCGGACGGGGTGAACTTCAGCTCCGGGTCGGTCGTCAGGTTGCCGATCACCGTGAGCACCGTTTCTCCGGCCATGGGGCTTTCCTCCTCGGGTCCGCGCGCGGACCCGGCCGGGCCCGCTGTCGCCTGTGAAGAGGAGACCACCGGGGTACGACAGTTTCCGGCGTCCCGCGGCGCCCGGATGTCATGAAAGGGTCGTTCAAGACGGAAAGTGTCCTGAACGACCCTTTCATGACAGCCGGGCGGCCACGACCCGGTCCACAGTGACCGTCGCATGTGGACTGAACATCGCGCCGTACCGGAGGACGGCGGCGCCGTCGCTCACGCCGAGCAGGTCGATGGAGAGGTCGTTGTAGGTGACGGTGCTGTCCGGCCCGAGCGTGGCCGTGAAGTCGAGACCGTTGGCCGACGCCTCGCACCTCTTGCCGGTGCAGGTGCCGCCGCTCCGGGAGCCGATGCCGCGGGCGACCAGGACGACTGTGCTCTCCTCGACGGATCGGACGGTCAGGGACTCGACCCTCGTCTCCTCGGGAAAGGTCATCCTGCCGCCCGGCGGCGCGCCGACCTCGCGGACGCCGTCGGAGCAGGCGGCGAGGTCCCCGCCGTCCGCGGGCTTTGGCGGCTCGGGTGAGTCCGAACGCAGCCCGCCACGAAAGCGAGCGCTGCCGGAGCCGGCAAAAGGCGTCGGAGCATGCCAGGAGCGTAGGGAAGCCCGGCCGGGACGGGTCCTGGCATCAGCCTTCGAGCGCTCGCCGGAAGTGATCGGCGAGTTCGAGTCCCGCGGCCTCTTCGCGGGTGTACCAGGTGAAAGCGTCGTGTTCCCCGGGATCGAGCACGACCTCGCCCGCGGTCTCTTCGGAGAGCGCGTACACCGTGGCGTGGATCCGCATCGGCCTGCCCGCGACGTCGTCCCAGCTGTGGGTGCCGCGTTCGCCGGTCACGTGGACGGCCAGCCCGGTCTCCTCGGCGAACTCGCGGACCACGGTCTCGTCGGGCCGCTCGCCCGGCTCGACGGTCCCGCCCGGCAATTCCCAGCGGCCGCCCAGGAAGGACCCCGGCCGCCGCCGGATGAACAGGATCTTCCCGTCGCGGATGAGCCTGCCGTAGGCCAAGTACTTGTCCGTCACGAGCGCATCTTCCCGTACCTGAGATGCGCCCTTGATTGAGGACCGAAACTGTCCGCAATGCCTCGTAACTTGGGCTTCATGGAAAACACCGAGATCCGCCCCTTCCGCCTCGACATCCCGCAGGAGCAGCTGGACGAGCTGCACGCGAAGCTCGACAGCGCGCGCTGGCCCGCTCCGCTTCCCGGCGACGGCTGGGACACCGGAGTGCCGGTGGCGTGGCTGCGCGGACTCGCCGAATACTGGCGCGACGGCTACGACTGGCGTGCCGCCGAACGGGAGATCAACCGCCATCCGCAGTTCACCACGGTCATCGACGGCCAGCGGATCCACTTCCTGCACGTCCGCTCGACCGAAGCCGGCGCGACACCGCTGATCCTCACGCACGGCTGGCCGGGTTCGGTGGTGGAGTTCCTCGACGTCATCGGCCCGCTCACGGATCCGAAGGCGTACGGCGGCGACCCGGCGGACGCGTTCCACGTCGTGATCCCGTCGCTGCCCGGTTTCGGTTTTTCGGGCCCTGTCTCGGATTCCGGCTGGACCATGCCGCGGATCGGCCGGGCATGGGCGGAACTGATGCGACGGCTCGGGTACGAACGCTACGGCGTGCAGGGCGGCGACCTCGGCGCTTCCGTGTCGCCGGAGGTGGCCAGGTCCGCGCCGGACAAGGTGATCGGCGTGCACGTCAACGGCGGGTTGACCCCGATGCCGCCGATGTCCATGCCGGAGGAGGAACTCGCCTCGCTCACCGACGTCGAACGCGATCGCGTCAAGCGGATCGGGGCCTTCATGCAGGAGGAGTTCGGCTACATCGCGATCCAGTCGACGCGGCCGCAGACGCTCGGCTACGGACTCGTGGACTCCCCGGTCGCGCAGCTGGCCTGGATCATGGACAAGTTCCGTGAGTGGACGCATCCGCGCCCGACGTTGCCGGAAGAGATCATCGGCAAGGACCGGTTGCTGACCAACGTGATGTTCACCTGGCTCACCGGCACGGCGGCTTCGTCCGCGTACGTCGGCTACGCGCAGGCGGAAACCTGGGGAGCCGTCGAGAAGAACTCCGGCGTGCCGACGGCGGCGCTGATCTTCGCGCACGACGTCGGGATCCGGCGGTACGCCGAGGACGCCCACACGATCGTGCGGTGGACCGACGTCGATCGCGGCGGGCACTTCGCGGCGTTGGAAGAGCCCGAGATCCTGGTCGCGGACGTGCGGGAGTTCTTCCGGTCCCTCAACTGACGAGGACGGCCGTCTCCCCGAGGAAGCGGCCGTAATCGTCCACTTCGGACTCCAGTCCGGCGATGGCGGACCGCGGGAGCGTGGCGAAGGGCTCCACGACGACCTTCGTCAGCTTCGCGGTCCGCTTGGTGTGCCACGTTCCGGCTGTCCGGCCGTCGATCAGCACGGTCGGCGCGATCATCCCGCCGCCGGAGTTGACGCGTTTCGCCTCGGCCGGGTCGAGGAGCAGATCGCGGTCGCGGTAGCCCAGCAGATAAGTGTCGAAAGCGCCGAGCAGGCGCGGGGGGCACGGGGGAGCGGACAGTTCGGTCTCCGAGAGGGCGAAGCGTTTGCCGGCGGGAACGAGGTCCAGCGCGGTGAAAGCCTTGCGGCAGAGGCCGATCGGGAGCCCGGACCAAGCGCTGAAGTCCTCGGCGGTCGCGACGCCATAGGCGGTCAGGTAGCGGTGGGCGAGTTCTGTATGCGGTTCGTCCGGCGTGCGGCTCTCGGTGACCCGTTCGTCGAGGAGCACGTACGTCGGCTCCGTCCCGGCGTCGTGGCCTCGGCACAGCAGTCCGCGGTTGGCCGCGTACGCCAGGAGATGGGCCGGTGCCTGAGATTTCGCGTCGAGCGCGATACCCTCGGCGGCCAGGCCGTCCAGGATCTCCCGCCGAGTGAGTGCCTTGCCCGGCAAGAGATCCTGGAGTTTCCCGAGCGCGCGTTCGCAGAGTTCGTCGGTGAGGTCCAGTTGCCTGCGCCGTCCCTGCCCCGCCTGGGCGTTGCGCGGGCCGAACAGCCGGTTCAGCCACCGGAGATCCGCCGTCGGCACGAGATGGAGCGTCTTGCGCATCAGCCAGGTGCGCGTGACCGCGTGGGACGCCTCGGTGTCCGGAGCGGTCAGACCCCGGCTCCGGGCCCGGATCGCGAGGCGGGCGGCGGGCGTCGACTGTGCCTGGACCGCGGCGACGGAGCCGACCACGGCGAGCACGTCCGCGGCCGGCGCGGTCAGCAATTGCGCGTGGGCGCGGACGGCACGGAGGTCGTCGTCGGACAGCGTCACCCGCTGACGATCTCACGGGCGTGCGCCGGCTCGGTGTCGCCTCCTGGCCTGCGCAGGCATGCAGATATGCAGGGAAGGCTCCCGGCACTGCTTCCGGCGGGGAAACCCCACCGTCCGGCGGCGCGCTGAATCGGGCTACGGTGGAGCCGTGACCCAGACCTCGTACCCGGCCGCCCTGCGGTGGCTGTTGTTGTGCGTGGTGGCGCTGGGTCTGGTGGGTATGCACCACGTCGTCGCCGAGTCCGGCCACGACGCGGGGCACTCCGCCGTCGCGATGGCGGATCCGTGCTGCGCGGACACGTCTTCGCACGACGACGGTGGACACAGTGGACTGCACCTGTGTCTCGCGATACTCGCCGCGGCCGTGCTCCTGATCGTCTCCTGGCTGCTCATCCGGAATGGACGGACGGTGGCGACCTGGAAGTCGCGCCCGCGCGGCGGCTCGGCGTCGGGCCGTGATCCGCCGCGCTGGAGACCGGTACCCGAAAGATTGTCGCTTCTTTGCGTGTTGCGGGTGTGACAGGCGGGTTCGTCCCGCCCTGCCCGAAACCGATCAGAGGAAGAATCATGACCAGCAGGAAACTGGTCGGGGCCGCGCTCGCCGCCCTGGCCTCCTTCGCCGTGCTCACCGGCTGTGCCGGCTCCGACACCGCTTCCACCGGACACGGCATGTCCACGGTGAAGGCGCCGGATCCCCAGCAGGCCGGCCACAACCAGGCCGACGTCACGTTCGCGCAAGGGATGATCCCGCACCACGAACAGGCGCTCGCGATGGCGAAACTCGTCGACGGCCGTACCAAGAACGCGAAGGTCGTCGACCTCGCCGCGCGGATCCAGAAGGCGCAGGATCCGGAGATCCAGCAGCTGACCGGGTTGCTGAAAGGCTGGGGAGTCGCGCCGTCGGGCGAGCACTCCGGACACGGCTCGGCGTCCGGCATGATGACCGAGGACGATCTCGCGAAACTCGGCAAAGCCAAGGACGCCGCGTTCGACAAGCAGTGGCTCGAAATGATGGTCAAACATCACGAAGGTGCGCTCGAGATGGCTAAGACCGCCTTGCAGCAGGGCAGCAACGCCGAGGTGAAGGCGTTGGCGCAGAAGGTGATCGATGGTCAGCAGGCCGAGATCACCGAGATGCGCGCGCTGCTCGGCTGAGCCGGGGACGGTGGCGCGGGCCGGGGTCATCCGGCTCGCGCCACCGCCGCCCGGAAGTGCGCGCACTGAGTGAAGTCGTCATGCTCGCACCCGAGGGCGCAGTCGACGATCGCGAGCGAGGCCTGCGCGGCCGCGATGCGTTGCTCGAGTTCTTTCTTGTGGCGCTTGAGGATCGCTTCGCGCTCGCTGGGTCTGCGGAACATCTCACGGATGCCATCGAGGCTCAGGTCCGCCTCCTTCGAGCGCAGGATGATCGCGATCCGGTAGAGGTCGTTGTCGTCGTACCGCCGCCGGTCGCCCGCCCGCGCCGGCTCGAGGAGGCCGACGGACTCCCAATGGCGCAAGACATGCGTGGCCAGGCCGAAGCGCTCCGCGACCTCGCCGACGCTCAAGGTGCTTGACCTCATGTCGACACTAAGCCGGACGATCTGCGGTATGTCCATGTTGCAGCGGCTCGACGCCGCCGAAGTCCTGCCGGGAGCCGCCGAACTTCGGGCCCGGACCTACGAACTGCTCCGGCTCGAACCTGGTTCCGCGGTGATCGACGTCGGCTGTGGTGCCGGGCCGGCCGTATCCGAGTTGTCGTCGCCGGGTTTCCGCGCTGTCGGTGTCGACCTTTCGGCCGAGATGGTGGAAGAGGTCCGGCGGCGCTCACCCGATCGCGATTTCCTGATCGGGGACGCGTACGCCTTGCCGGTCGACGGTGGATTCGCGGGTTATCGGGCGGACAAGGTGTTCCATGAACTCGCGGAGGCTCGGCGGGTTCTGGTCCCTGGTGGACGGATCGTGTTGTCCGGTCCCGACTGGGGAGGCGCTGGTGATCGATTCTTCATATCCGGCGGCTGCTCGACGCGAGCGGGTTTCGTGAGCTGTCGGTCGAGGGAGTGATCGGGTTCCTCGGTGGGGAGTCGTTCCTGCGCGGGCTGGTGGACGTTGCTGTCCGGGGCGGGGCGGTTTCCTTGGTGGAAGGGGAGATTTGGCTGGCGGATCAGGCCGGTGATGTCGTCGTGCCGCAGTTCTTGGCTTCCGGGGTGGTGTGAGGTGATCGTCGCCGAGAAACGGCGACTGATGTCGTTATCAGGCGGCGGTGTTCTTCTCCAAGCACGCCGCCGACGGCACCATCCTCGTCCGCGGCCAGTCGCTCGAATCGTCCACGTCCGCACCCGGACCACGGTGGTCGAGGCGCGCGGCGACGATCATCTCGAACGGCTGACCCTGTGCGAGAACGGCGGCGCGACCGAGACCGTGCCCACCGGGCACCTGTTCATCTTCATCGGCGCGGCCCCGCGCACCGACTGGCTCGGCACGGAGATCCAGCGTGACGACCACGGTTTCGTGCGCACCGGCCCCGATCTGCTCACCGAGGGCGGCCCGCCGCCCGGCTGGCCGTTGGACCGCGACCCGCACTACCTGGAGTCGTCCATCCCGGGCGTGTTCGTGGCGGGTGACGTCCGGGCGGCGTCGGTGAAGCGCGTCGCGTCGGCCGTCGGCGAAGGCGCCATGGCGGTCACCCTCGTCCACCGTTATCTGGAGGAGCAATGAGCGTTCTGCCCAGGGAGGAACTGCGCGGGCTCTTCCTCTTCGAGCACCTCGGCGAGGAACAGCTCGACTGGATCGACGAGCACGCCGTGCTGGAGCACTACACCGGCGGCGAGACGGTCATCCGCGAGGGTGAACCGGCCACCTGCTTCTATCTCCTGCTGTCCGGCGCGCTGCGGATCACGCGGCTCGTCGGCGGCACCGAGGTCGAGACGATCCGGTCCGACCAGCGCGGCGCCTACTGCGGCGCGACGCAGTTCTTCGTTGCCGTGTAACGAAAACTTGCGCTGGCCCGGAAACTGTCGGTGGTCGGATGTAGCTTCTGTGCGTGGATACCCGCAACGCCACTGTGGCGCTACTCAAGGAAATCACCTCACCTGATGCTTTGCAGGAGGTCACTGCCGCACTGGATTCGTTGGAGGACAAGGATGCTGTTGACACCGCTGTCGCGGCATCAGAAGGAATCGCACGGCTGGAGGCCGTCCGATTCCGTGCACTCGCGCAGCTGAACCGCCACCGTGACGGTGCGTCGAGTGTGGTGCAGGAGGTCGCGTTCGCGTTGTCTGTTGTGGACGGTCACGCGGCCGGGTTGGTGTCGACGGCGGCGGCGTTGACCACCCGGCTGCCGCGCACGCTGGGGCTGCTGGATCGCGGACAGGTGGGCGGTTATGGGGCGATGAAGGTCGCTACCGCGACGGCGTGGCTGTCGGACGAGGATGCCCGTGCGGTGGACGCGGTGCTGGAGGACCGGCTACCGGGCCGGAACTCCGAACAGATCCGGAAGGCGGCGAACCACGCGGCGATGATGGCCGACCGTGACGGCGCCGCCCGCCGGGCGGAGCGGCACCGCGCCGGGCGTCGGTTGTCGATCCGGCACGGCGAGACCGGGGTCGCCTCGATCGATGTCGAGGACGGCCCCGTGGAGAAGGTCGCCGCCGCCTACGCCCGGATCGACCGCGAGGCACGCGCGCTCAAGACCTGCGGCGAGAACCGCACCCTGGACCAGCTGCGCGCCGACGTCGCCCTCGACCTCCTCCTCGGTGGCCAAGGCGGCAAAACCGAACGATCCGAAGTGTTCCTCTACATGGACCTCAACACTTACCTGGGACTGAACGAGGACCCGGCCGAGCTGGCCGGGCACGGGCACATCCCGGCGTCGCTGGCCCGGCACATCGCGTCCGGCCCGGACACGGTGTTGCGGCGGATCATCACCGACCCCTTGTCCGGGCAGGTCTTGGATTTGGGCCGGGACCGGTATCGGCCCAGCGCCGGGTTGGGCGAGTTCGTGCGGGTGCGAGACCGGGAATGCCGAAGACCCGGCTGCCACCGCATCGCCCAAGCCTGCGACCTCGACCACTCGGTGCCCTGGCAATTCGGTGGCCACACCAGTGACACCGAACTGATCGACCTCTGCCGCCGCGACCACCGCTTGAAAGACGAACCCGGCTGGGTCTATCGGCTCGCCGCCGACGGCACCCTCACCATCACCACACCCACCGGACACAGCTACGACAGCACACCACCACCACTACACGAACCCCGCACACCGCTCGACGAGGAACCGCCACCGTTCTGAGGCCGTCGCCGAAAACGGCCACGGTGCCGGTGCGGTCGCCGAAATTCGGCCACGGCTTGGCGGTGTGTGCAGGCCCCGGGATCTCAAGGCGACTGTGGTCGCAGCGCTCGCTAGGTGGCTGTGCGGTCCAGCGGCGTCGCCGAAATTCGGCCACGGCTCGGCCGCGTGTGTGCAGGACCCGGGATCTCAGTGCGACTGCGGCCGCGACACGGCGACGTTCGCAGCGGCGACTGTCGCCGGCAGTACCCCCGAAGCGCCGTCGCCGAAATGTGGCAAAGCCCTTCAGGTACTCACAAACGAGTGCCCAGCACGGACATGCCCAGCACCAGTTCGTTGGCCGGATCGCAGCCGAGAAGATCCTCGACCAGTTCGTCGCGAAGCGCCGCGGTGAACGTGACGCTCAGTCCCAGCGCGGTCGCCATCAGGTACACGGTCTGGCTCAGGTGGCCGACGTCCATCAGCAGCACCCGATAGGTGCGGCTCACCGGGTACTTCCACTGGTTCCGCTCGATGACGCTGGTGTAGATCAGCAGCGCGCCGGCCTTCCGGGTCCACTGCTGGTCGCCGGCGAGCGCGGTGAGTTCGTCGTCGTCGATCTTGGCGTCCAGTGGCGTGAGGCTGTGCCGGAAACCGTCGTAGTGGTAGGCCCCCCGATCCAGGCCCTCGACGTTCCTCGCGTAGACGTACACCTCTGTCGGATGCCGGGCTCCGCCCGACGGGCTCGTCTTGAAGACGTTCCCGGTGGCGGGGATGTCGGAATGCGTTTCCGGCCTCGTCGGCCGGGCCGCGGTGAGGAGTGCGCTCAAATCGCGCAGCCGCAAGGGTTCTTCGCCGAACTCGCGGACACTTCTGCGTTGGTTCAGCGCGTCGCCCAATGCGATCGCGTTCAAGGGTTCCGGTGACGGTTCGGGCAGCGCTATCGCGTCGTGCTCGCCGGAAGGCCTCACCGGAGAGGGCGGAGGACTGGCCTTCGCCTTCTCCAGCAAGGTTTTCGCCGTCATTTCGCTGGTCGTGAACTCGGTCTCCCGCAAGGAGCGGGTACCGAAGTGAAACGCCCGCGCGGACGTTCCCCAAGGCCCCCAATCCCGAAGGATCTCCTCTTCCCGTTGTTGCCGGGAAGAACCTTTGACCACCAGCACGTCGTACCGGATCATCGCTCGCGCGATGCGGACGAGCCTTTCCCCGGTCTCGGGATTCTCGTCCGCGGTGCGGATCGATTCCGGTTCTCGCCAAGAACTGAACCAGCGCAGGACGCGTTCGGTTCCTTCGGCGAGTTTCAGCTGGCGATGGCCGAGGTGGTCGTCCCAGACGACGTCACCATCGGACCAATAAAGCGTTCCGCATGAGGAAACCCTGACCAGCATCGAATGTCTTGTGCCCCAGTCCCCAGTAATACTTTCCGAATACGTCTGGTCATTCAGTGTCGCGAGCGGAAAGGAGGCCCGCCGTGCGGCGGCGGCTCGAACCCGCCCCAGGTGCTCTGCGCCTTGTACTCCGCTTCGAGCTCGTACAAGAACTCGTCGTCGTCTTCATCGTGCATGTCGCCGATCCTCTCCGTGAGCGGTTACTCCGGTCAAGCGAATATACCTACGCCAACAGAGTACCGGAGCGAAACGGAGAATTACGCCGAGTAATCGCTCAGGCGCTGTTTGAGTTCGCGAACCTCTGGCAACTCCGAAATGCCGAGATCGGTGTAGAGGCGCAATGCGAACCGGCGATGACGGTCCGCATTCATTCGCTCACCGAGAATGTCGAACGCGAACGCCATCTCCTTGTGGGCGATGGGCAGCATGCTGCGATTCCCGGTCGATTCGAGCACTTCGACCGCGGTCGTCAACTGACTGACCGCGAGCGCGCCGTCACCGAGTCCGCGCGAATTGATACCGAGGGCGAGAAAGCATTCCGCCTCGAGATCAGGTGATTCGTTCTCCTGGGCCAGCCTCAGTGCCTGGTCGAGTTCCTCGGCGGCTTCGGGATAGCGCCTGTTCTCGGTGTGGATCAGCCCGATCCGGTGCCTGGCGCGGGCTTCGATGAGGACACTGCCATGGGCGTGGGCGGTCTCGCGGACCCAGCCGAGGTGTTCGATGGCCTCGTCCGACTCGCCCTTGAGCCAGTGGGTGACCCCCGAGTTGCCCCTGGCCCGGCACTGCATCCGGATGTCGCCGGTGGTCGCGGCCAGTTCGAACACCTCGTTGAACAGCCGGTTCGCTTCGGTGAACTCGTTGAGCCGCCACAGGGTCAGCGCGTACATGTGCAGGGCCTGGTACTCGAGGACCACGTTCCCGGTGACCCGCGCCGCGGACAGGGCGAGGGTTTCCAGCTCCCTGGCCTGCCGGTAGTAGCCGCGGTTGTCGAAGTAGCGCCACACCGCCGAACAGAAGGGCACGAGGTCGGAGTACTGCTGGTGGTTGTTCATCGCGACGGCCACCGGCAGCACGTTCTGCCATTGCGCGTCCATCCAGTGCGCAGCCTGGTCGTAGTCGGCGAAGGACTGTCCGAACTCGCTCTTCGGGACCTCGAGGCCCCCCGGCTCGTCTTCGGAGTCCGGGTCGATGAACTCCATCGCGGCCGCGACGGTGCTGCGGTAGTAGTCGAACAGCCGCCGCATCATCGCCTCGCGCTGGTGCTCGGGCTCTTCGGCGAGCAGGAGTTCGCGACCGTAGCTGCGGAGCAGGTCGTGCATCTCGTACCGGTCCATCGACGGCTGGCGCAGGAGGTTCACGTCGACGAGGCGTTCGGCGAGGCGGCGGGCCTCGCCGAGGCTCACTTCCGCCAAGGCCGCCGTCGAGTGGAGATCGAAAGCGGCGCCGGGGTGATGGCTCAGCCGGCGGAACACCCGGCGCTCGGTCTCGGTCAAGTTCAGATAGGACACCCGGAACGCGCCCGCGACGTCGCGTTCCCCGGCGGTGAGCTCGCCGAACCGGTTCCGTTCGTCGCGCAGCTGCCTGGCGACGAAGTCGAGCGTCCACGATGCCCGCGCGCGCAGTCTGCTCGCCGTGACGGCCAGCGCGAGCGGGAGATCACCGCACAGGCTGGCGACCTGGTCGGCCGCGTCCGGGGATTCCCTTCTCAACCGCGAAGGCCCGACGATCCGGCCGAGCAGTTCCACGGCGTCGGCCCGGCTGAACGGTTCCAGCGAGAGCAGTTCGGCGCCGTCGAGGTCCACGAGCCGGGTGCGGCTGGTGATCAGCACGCAGCAGCTCGCCGAACCGGGCAGCAGCGGGTTCACCTGCGTCGCCCCGATGGCGTTGTCCAGCACCAGAAGCACGCGTTTGCCGGCGAGGCAGCTCCGGAAGAGCGCCGCGCGCTGTTCGGTCCCGGTGGGAATGTCCGAACCCTGGATGCCGAGCGATCGCAGCAGCGCCTCGAGTGCGGCCCCAGGGTCGACCGGGTCGCCCGCGGGCGAGAACCCTTCGAGGTTCACGAAGAGCTGCCCGTCGGGGAACAGCGGCGCGAGCCGGTGTGCGGCGTGGACGGCCAGCGCGGTCTTGCCGACACCGGGCATCCCGTCGATCGCGATCAGCCTCGGCCCCGCCGGGGAGCCTGCCTGGCCGATCTCGAGGACGGTCCGCAGTTCCGCGGCACGGCCACCGAACGCGGGGAGGTCCGCGGGAAGCTGCGCGGGGCGGGGGAACAGCGCCTTCTGCGCGTCCGCGTCCTCGCGACGTCCGCCGGTGTCCATTCCGGCCCGGAGCCCGCCGACGCCGTACCGGACGAGGGCGCTGTCGGTCATCAGCTCGGCGTCGGCGCGCAGGATCTGCTGGTGGAGCGCGCTCAGTTCGGCGCTCGGGTCGACGCCGAGCTCCTCGGCGAGCGCGACCCTGGTCCGGTCGAACGTCCGGAGCGCGTCGGCGCCGCGGCCCGCCCGGTAGAGCGCCAGCATGGTGAGGCACTGCAGGGTCTCGCGCGTGGGATGCCAGGCGGCGAGGTCGAAGGCCTCGCGAGCCGACGCTTCGGTTTCGCCGAGCCGGAGCCTGGCGCCGATCAAGAGCTCACAGGCGGCCAGGCGTTCTTCGTCGAGCCGTCGCGCGGTCTGTTCGATGGCGTCGCCTTCGAGACCGTCGAACGCCGGCCCGCGCCAGAGCGAGAGCGCGTCCGCCAGCTTGGCGGCCGCCTGGGAGATCAGCCCGGCCGAAAGGAGTTCGGCGCCCTGGTTGTAGTCCGCTTCGAAGCGGACCGAGTCGAGCGAGGCGCTGCTGATGACGACGCGGTACGCCGAGCCGGTGGTGACCACGGCGGACCTGGCCACGCCGAGGTCGTGCCGCAGCCGCGCGATCGCGTTGCTGACCTGGCGGACCGCGGTCTTCGGCGGATTCTCCGGCCACATCGTGCCGATCAGGTACGACACCGGGACCAGCCTGCCCGCGTTGATCAGCAAGGCGGCGAGGAGACGCTGTTCGCGGCGTCCGCCCAGCCGGACGGGGACACCGTCGACCTCGGCTTCGAGCGGGCCGAGAACGGAGAAGCTGAGCTGGGAGGGCCGGCCGGTGGGCGATCCCGCCGAATCGGGTAAACGATCAGCGGTCATATGCGACTATGTCGTCCGAGGCCGTGAGCGTGCTCACGCACTACCTCCAGTCCGTTCGCCGGCTGACCGGCACCCTAACCCACCGCTTCGGCCTCCAGCCAGATCAGCGCGGGCGACGCACTACGGCATTCGGCCTAACGGGCGCGCGCGGGCCTGCCCTGAAACCGGTTCGATTCTACGCCCGGCCGCCCCTGAACTGCGCGGATGCCCGGCGGTGGAGTGCCGATGTAATTCCGATGCAGGGCCTTGGAAAGCTGAAGACATCAGCTGGCGGGTCGGCGCGACGGGGCAGCGCGCCGAACCGTGTGTAGGGGCTCCGCGGCGGTTGGCCTTCGAACTGGGGGTGGCCAACCGCCCTGGTAGCCCTTTCTGCCTGTCACAGGTTGCTCCCAGCAAAGCGCGGCACACTGGACCGAAGAGGAGTGTGCCGCCATGAGTGCTCTAGGTGATCTGCTGGGCTTCCTGCTCACCCTGTTCCTGATCGTGCTCATCGTCCGGATGGTGCTCGACTGGGTCGTCAACCTCGCCACCCGTCCGCCCGGCTGGGCCTTCCGGGCTCGCGGGATCGCCCATCGGCTGACCGAGCCCGTGCTGGCGCCGGTCCGCCGCGTGGTGCGCCCGGTGCGGGCGGGCGGGGTCGCGTTCGACCTCGCCTTCACCCTCGTGTTCCTCGGGGTCGTTCTCCTGCAGTCCCTCGCGTTCAGCCTCTGACCAGGTGTGATCCGCCGGGATTCCGGGTACCAGCCCGCTGGAGGAGAGGAGTGTGCCCATGCGTCCGGTCTGGAGCGGTTCGCTTTCGCTCGGTCTGGTGACGGTGCCGGTCCGGCTTTACAGCGCGGTCGAGGACCATACGGTGCACTTCCGCCAGTTCCAGCGCGGAACCGAGGACCGCATCCGGTACCGGCGGGTGAACGAGCGCACCGGCAAGGAAGTCGGCTACGAAGACATCGTCAAGGGTTACGAGCTCGAAAACGGCGAGTACGTGGTCGTCGAACCCGAGGAGCTCGACGAGATCGCCCCCGGCCGGTCGAAGTCGCTCGAAATCGAGAGCTTCGTCGAGCTGGACGCGATCGACCCGATGTTCTTCGACAAGACGTACTGGCTCGCGCCCGCGAAGGACGAGTTCGAGCGCCCGTACGCGTTGCTGCTCGAGGCGATGGACTCGTCGGGCAAGGCCGGGATCGCCAAGTTCGTCATGCGCAACCGCGAGTACCTGGCGCTGGTGCGCTCCGGTGACGGCGTGATGGTGCTCAACACCCTCCATTTCGCGGCCGATCTGCGGGATCCCGCCGAGCAGCTGCCGGACCTGCCGGGCAAGGCGAAGGCGCGCGGCAAGGAACTCGACATGGCCATCAGCCTGATCGACGCGATGAGCGACGACTGGCGGCCCGAGGACTACCGCGACACCTACACCGACCGCGTGCGGGACCTGATCAAGGCCAAGAAGAAGGGCGACACCATCACGCCCGCGACCGAACCCGGTGAGCCGACGAAGGTCGTCGACCTGTTCGAGGCGCTTTCGAAGAGCGTGGAGAGCGGGAAGGCCAAGAAGAAGTCCGGGGCGAAGAAGCCGACAGCGAAGAAGGACCTCTCTTCGCTGTCGAAAGCCGACCTGGACAAGCTGGCACGGGAGCGGAACATCAAGGGGCGGTCGAGGATGACCCGCGCGGGCCTGGAGAAGGCCCTCAAGGCCTCGTGACGACCCCCGCCGTCGCCAGTTCGCGCGCGATGGCCTCGATCAGCAGCCGGACGTCCTCGCCCGCTGTCGCGTGCAGCCCTTCGGAAACGATCAGCACGTCGGACGTCGTGGCGGAGACCGCGGAGTGCCCGCTCTGCCGGTTCGTCCATCGGCGCGCGTGGGCTTGGCCGTCCTCGTCGGCGAAGATCACCTCGCCGGGGTTCGGCTGCTCGACCGTGCCGGCGAAGGTCACGTACTTCTCGTCGCCCCGCGCGTGGCGGACTTCCAGCGAGCCGCTGATCTTCGCGACGTCGAGCACCGCGACCGGGACGGCGTAGGCGACCGAGACCGCGTTGCAGAGATCGATCACCGGGTGGATCCGGGGAAGCGTGCCTTCTTTCCGCAGCCTGCGCAGCAGTGACTCGGACGCACAGCGGTACTGCGTCGGTTTCAGGCCCATCTTGGCGAACGCCCGCCGCCAGGCCTGGATCTCGGGGAATTCCGATTCGGGCCCGTCCGCGAGCCGCCGCGTCGCCCGCGCGAGGAACTTCTCGACGTCGACCGGCATTTCCGGGGTGATGCCGGTGGCCCGCAGTGTGCCGACGGCGAGGGCGGGATGAGCGGCGCGGATTTCCGGGTGGTGCTGGAGTCGCATGCTGAACCTGTCTACTGGGTGGTGAACGCGAGTTTGGCGCCGAGCGCGGCGAAGGAACCGGCGAAGATCCGCCGGAGCCAGGTGAGCACGCGCGGCCGGGAAAGGACGTGGTGCCGCACGCCGGCGGCGAGGACGCCGTACACGCTGAACACCACGAAGGTGGCCAGCATGAACACCCCGCTCAGCAGCAGCATCCGAGGGATCGAACCGGGCTCGCCCGCCGGGACGAACTGGGGCAGGAACGCGAAGAAGAACAAAGTCAGCTTCGGGTTCAGGACGTTGATCAGCACGCCGGAGGTGATCGTCCGCAGGGTCGACGCCGGTTCGGGATCGCCGTCCACGACGATCGCCTCACGGTCCTTCAGGGTCGCCCACGCCATGTAGAGCAGGTAGGCGACGCCGAGGTACTTGATGATCTCGAACGCCACCGCGCTCGCGTGCAGCAGCGCCGCGAGACCGGTGATCGCGGCGACCATGTGGGGGATGATGCCGAGGGTGCACGCCAGCGCGGCGACGACGCTCGCGCGTCTGCCCCGGGCCAGTCCGGCGGAAAGGGTGTAGACCACGCCGGAGCCGGGCGTGGCGACCACGACCAGCGTGGTGACCAGGAAGGCGATGCTCACTGGATCACTGTGCGCGCTTTTTGGTCTGATGGACAGGACCAAAGACGAGTGACTCCACAGGACCAAAGCGTTGCGTGAGGCGGCGTGAGGGTTCACCGGAAGGAGTGGCATGATGCACGCTCGCACGTCGACGAGGAAGGCCTTGGTTTGAGCGCGCGCACTTCCCAGATGGACGACCTCCGGCTGGTGGCACAACCGAATGCCATGTTGTGTTCCGAGCTCTTCGTCCGTCTCATCTTGTCGGATTGGTCCTTGCGGCCGTTGCTCGATCAGGCGAAGACCGCCGCCGCCAGATTGGTGGGCACGCTGGTCGACGCGGCCGATCCGAAGGAGCCGCCCTTCCTGACGCTGAGATTGCGCCTGCGGTCGGACGTGCTGGTCATCGAGGTCGACCACGCGCTGGACGGACTCCCCGTGCCGACGCCCGCTCCGGGAGAGCGGACCGGGGTGGCGCCGAGCGAGACCGGCGGCGTGACCCTCTGGTGTGAGCTGCCGCTGCCTGGTGGCCTGTCTGCCGGACAGGTCCGGCTGCCGAGGCGGGGCGACCGTCGCACCCTGGTGGACGAACCCGTCTCCGGTGAGCCCGTCGGCGCCGATCCCGAAGTCCTGGAACGGCTTCTGACCCGGCTGAGCGGCTGGTCCGGCTGATGGGGACGAGGCGGGTCACCACGCCGGTGCTCGAGATCGAGTACGAACACGCCGGTGAAGCGGGTGGGCCGCCGGTGGTCCTGCTCCATGGCTTTCCGTACGACGTGCGGGCCTACGACGAGGTCGCCGCGCTCGTCGCGGCGGGCGGAGCCTCCGTGTACGTCCCGTATCTCCGTGGGTTCGGTGGGACGCGCTTCCTCGACGAGGCGACACCCCGCTCCGGACAACAGGCCGCCCTCGCGCAGGACCTGTTCGAGTTCATGGACGCGCTCGGGCTGGAGAAGGCCGTCGTCGCGGGATACGACTGGGGCGGCCGCGCGGCGTGCATCGCGGCCGCGCTCCGGCCCGAGCGCGTGCGCGGGCTGGTCTCGGTGGACGGCTACAACGTCCAGAATCTCGCCTACGCCGGGGAACCCGCTCCGCCGGAGTGGGAACGCACGTACTGGTACCAGTTTTATTTCCACTCCGAGCGCGGACGGCGCGGGCTGGCGGAGAACCGCGACGAGCTGTGCGCCTTGTTGTGGTGCACCTGGTCGCCGACCTGGACGGGCGCCGAGGCGGCATTCCCGGCCAGCGCCTCCAGCCTCCACAACCCGGACTTCGTCGACGTCGTCATCCACTCTTACCGGCACCGGTTCGGCCTGGTGGAAGGCGATCCGCGGTATCAGGCGCTCGAAGACCTGATCGCGAAGGAGCCGGCCATCACGGTGCCGACGGTCGTGTTGGAAAGCGGGGACGACGGTATCGGCGGCCCGAGCGCGGAGGGCGACCGCGAGTACTTCACCGGGCCGTATGAGCATCGGGTTCTGCCGGGGGTGGGCCACAACGTCCCGCAGGAAGCCCCTGAGGCGTTCGCGGCCGCTGTGGCGTCGCTGCTCGGGTGAGGACGATCACCCGTCCGTGCGCGTGACGAATCCCGATCTTCGTTTGTCCTTCGGACGTAAGGCGCACGATCCGGGCGCCACGGACGGAGGAGGACCCGATGTCGTTGGGCGACAAGATCAGCAACAAGGCCGAGGAGTTCGGTGGTAAGGCCAAGGAGGCCGCCGGCGACGCCACCGGCAACGAGGAACTGCGCGCGGAAGGCCAGGCGGACCAGGCGAAGGCCGGTCTCAAGGGCGCGGTCGAGAACGTGAAGGACGCCGTCGGCGACGCGGCGGACAAGATCCGCGACACCTTCAAGAAATAGCGTTTCCTTCCGGGCCGGGGCGGCGGATTTCCGCGCCCCGGCCCGTTTTCAGTCGTGCAGGACCACCGGCAGGCTCGTGAGCCGTGTTCCCTGGATGCCGCCGAGGAACGTTTGCCGCAGTTCGCCATAGGGCACCGCGAGCCGGGCTTCGGGGAAGTCCGTGCGGAGAACCGTCGCGACCGCCCGCAGTTCGAGCTGTGCGAGCTGGGCGCCGACGCAGAAATGCGGGCCCGCGCCGAAGGTCAGGTCCGGGCCCGGTTTCCTGGCCGGGTCGGTGTTGATGCCCTGGATGTCGACGAGCACCGGGGCCCCGGCGGGGAGCCGGGTCCCGGCGAGAACGACCTCCGAGGTCGTGAACCGCCAAAGCGTGAACGGTGCGGGCGGGTGCATCCGGAGGGTTTCCCGGACCAGGTGGCTTTCGGGGGTGGTGTCCCCGTCCAGGAGCCGCGAGACGAGGAAGCCGATCGAGGCGTCGGTGGTCAGCTGCCCGGCGAAGATCAACGCGAACAGGTGATACCGCAGGTCCTCTTCGGACGTCTCGGGCGGAAGGTTGTCGCGTAGTTCCGTCGCGAGTCCCTTTCGGTTCGGGGTCAGCCCCGCGGCGGCGAGGTCCGCGATCGCGGCGATGGCCTTGCCCTGGGCGCCCGGCTCGGGGTCGGACATCCGGCGGCACGCGTCGACGGCGACGTCGAGCAGGTGGAGTGGGATACCGAGCAGGTCGAGCAGCACGGTGAGCGGGAAACGGGTGGAGAACCCGTCCATGAGGTCGACCGTTCCGCCGCCGAGGTCCGTCAGCAGTGCATGCGCGATCCGGTGGATCCGGTCGGATTGCGCCTGGATCCGTTTGGCGCTCAGCAGAGGAGCGTGCGCTCGCCGCAGTCGCGTGTGGTCGGGGCCGTCCAGCGTGGTGAGGGACGGCTGTTCGGCGGCGGTTTGTTCGAGGCCGGTCCATCCCTCGGGGGCGAGCGCGGGATCCTTCGCGAAGCGCGGGTCCGCCAACACCTCGCGGGCCGGCTTCTCCTCGGTCACGATCCACGCGCTTCCGCCCTCGGGGGCGGCCACTTCGACGAGGGGACCGGCGGCCCGCAGCGCTGGACGGACAGGGTCGGGTTCGGTGATGCCGCGGGTCGTCGCGGCGAATGGATCGGGGAGCACAAAAACTCCTTCATGGGAAAGTATCTTCATAGTGAAGGTATATTCGGAGCCGGTAGGTTGTCAAAGCGCACGGATCCGAGGAGGGGTGATGGAGGACGACGTCGCGGCGCGGAGCGCGTCGCTGCTGGACGGCCTCCGGAGCTTCGGAGCGAACTACACCGAGTTCACCCGGCGTTTCGCGGATTGGCTCGGCCTGCACGCCACCGACGCCGCCGCGCTGGTGGAGATCCTCTACGCCGAAGACACCGGATCGCCGTTGTCCCCGGCCCGGCTCGGCGAACGCATCGCGCTGACCTCCGGCGCGACCACGAATCTGCTGAACCGGCTGGAAACCCTCGGCTACGTGGTGCGGACCAGGGAGAACAGCGACCGGCGGAGGGTGACCCTGCGCAGCGGCCCGGACATCCAGGGGCCCGCGCGTGAGTTCTTCGGCCCGTTCAGCGCCGGGCTCGCGGCGCTGGTGGCGGAGTACCCGGTGGAGGAGATCGAACGGTTCGAGGCCTTCCTGCGGCAGCTGAAGTCCACAATGGACACCGTGCTCGAAGAACAGGGGTAGCCCGGACCAGTCCGATCCGCTCTCGGCACCGAATCCCTCCCGGACGCCACGGAACCGCGTAGCCGGGCGTCGGGTGAGGTGGAGGCGGCTTGATGGTCGAGGGTGTGCGGACGAGTCCGCGCGGAAGCGGCGGCACCGGAGCGGTGCCTGTCGAGGCGAGTTTGATGGAACGGGTCGCGGCAGGTGACGAACAGGCGTTCGCCGACCTGTACGACGTCGTGGCCGGACCGGTGTGGGGAGTGGTGAACAGGGTCGTCCGCAACGGCACGTTCGCCGAAGAGGTCACCCAAGAGGTCCTGGTGGAGGTGTGGCGGACGGCCGCCCGGTTCAAACCGGGCAAGGGGAGCACGCTGGCCTGGGTGCTCACGATCGCGCACCGGCGGGCGGTGGACCGAGTTCGTTCGCATCAGGCCGCGCTCGACCGGGACGATCGCGCGGGACGGCTCGACTTCCGCCGCCCGTTCGACGAGGTCGCCGAGTCGACGATCAGCAACCTGGAGCAGCAACGGGTGCGCCAGTGCCTGTCCGCGTTGACCGATCTGCAACGGGAATCGGTGGTGCTGGCCTACTACAACGGCTACACGTACCCGGAAGTCGCGGAAGTGCTCAAGACCGCGCCCGGCACGGTGAAGACCCGCATCCGCGACGGACTGATCCGGTTGCGTGACTGCTTGGGGGTCGGGCAATGACGGCCGAGCTGCACACGCTGACCGGGGCCTACGCCGTGGACGCCGTCCCGGAGGAAGAGGCCGCGGCCTTCAAACGGCACTTGCGGGGCTGCCCCGCGTGCGGCCAGGAGGTCCGGGAACTCCGCGAGGCCGCCGCGCGTCTGGGGGCAGCCCTCGCCACGCCACCACCGCCGAGGCTGCGGGAAGCGACGCTCACGGAGGTCGCCCGCACCCGTCAGTGGCCTCCGCTGGTCGCTGTCGCGCGCCGAGGTGGGCCGGCGAAGACGAGGATCGCCCTCTGGGGTGCCGCGGCGGCCGCCGTCGGAGCGCTGGTGTTCAGCTTGGTCACCACGTCCACCGATCCGGGAGCCGACCCCGCACAGCAACAGCTGGCCTCCGTGAACGCCGTGCTCACCGCGCCCGACGCCTCGACGGTCAAGGAGGGCGCCGAACGCGGGACCACCACGGTCGTGACCTCGCGGAGCAAGGGCAAGATCGTCGTAGTGGCCGGCGACCTCCCGCCCTTGGCGCCCGGAAAGGCGTATCAGGTCTGGCTCATCGGGGCGAGCGGCGTGCATTCCGCCGGGCTGCTGGCGCCGGACGGTCCACATCGGACCCACCCGGTCCTCGCGGACCTGCCGGGCGGGATCGACCGCGTCGGCATCACCGCCGAACCCGCCGGAGGTTCGCCCGCCCCGACCGTTCCGGCGGTGGCCATGGTGGACCTGGTCTAGCGTCCGGTCAACCGCTCGCAGGCCTGCCAGAGTTCCTGGCGCTGCGCGGCGGTTTCCCGGGTTTTGCCGAGATAGTGCGTCGGCCGCTGGACGCGGTCGTGCCAGAACATGCCGTTGTACCGGCCCGGTTCCTCGGCGGCGGCGAGCCAGACGAACGTGTCCGCGCCCTGCCCGGGGTCGCGCAGGATCCGCCGCGTCAGCTTCCGGAACGTCGGCAGGGAGGTCGCGACTCCGGGAGTGTCGGCCCAGCCGGGATGCGCGCTGTGCACGGTGACCCCGGAGCCGTCCAGCCGGTCCGCCCAGAGCTCGGCGAGCACCACCTGCATCCGCTTGGTGCGCGCGTATCCGGCGGCGGGCTTGTACTCGTCCCGGCGGTATTGCAGGTCGTCGGCGCGCAACGGCTGACCGTACATGCCACCGGAGCTGACCCAGATCACCCGCGCGCCCTCGCCGAACTTCGGGCGGAGCGACGCGGTCAGCAGATGAGGGCCGAGTACGTGCGTGGCGAGCATGAGTTCGTTGCCCTCGGCCGTCTCCGTGCGTTCCGCGGGCATGACCCCGGCGTTGTGCACCAGGATGTCGACCTCGCCGTCGAGGTCCTTGGCGTAGTCGCGTACGGACGACATCAGGCTGACATCGCACTGGTCGACGACGATCCGCGAGCCGGGCACGGCGCGCTCGATCTCGGCGCGGGCGGCGTCGCCGTCGCCGCGGATCGCGATCCGGACGGTCGCCCCCAGCTTCGCCAACCCGATGGCCGTCGCCTTCCCCAACCCCGCTTTCGCGCCGGTCACCACGGCGACCTTGCCCGCGAGCGCGTCCGGCGCGGGATCCTCGGGCCACCAGTGCCGCCGCAGGAAGTGCCCGATGCTGCTGTACCCGAGCAGGGTCCGGTCGAGCACGGTGTCGGCGGCTCGGGTCACGGTGGACATAGGGGCGCTCCTCAGCGATCGTGGGGGACCAGTGCCCACACCGATTTCCCGGTCCGCTCCGTTCGGAAACCCCAGTCGACGGCGAGCCGGCCGATCAGACGGAGCCCGTAATGCGCCGAAGCGGGGAAGGACCGCAACCCTTCCAGATCCGGGCCGTCGTCGGAAACCTCGACCAGGAAGCCGCGAAGCTGCCGGACGACGCGTAGTTCACCCGGCTCGTCCGCGCCGCGCCCGAAGCCGATGCGGTCGGCGACCACGGAACGGACACGGCGCAGATCGGGACGATTCCGCAGGTCGACCGTGACTTCCGCGGCGTCGGCCACCCGGTGGCACAGTCGCTCGAGTTCCGCTTCCAGCTCCGCCTGATCACCGTTCACCGCACCCAGCTCCCGTCGCCGAACACCTCTCGCGAGGTGTTCGGCGCGGACGGGGCCGCGGACGGGTGTCACTGAATGCGGGAACCGGCCTTCGCGGTGAAGCGGAACTCGATGGTCATCGGAAGCTCGGCGAGATCCAGCGCCTGACGCAAGCGCGGCAGGCCCTCCTCGGTGATCCGCTCGCGGATGGCGGCCACATCGCCGTCCTGTTCGGCGCTCAGCACCACGGCAAGCACCGGCGCGTCCTGGGATCCGCCGAGCGTGGCGTGCGCGGCGTGGACGCCGGGATAGGTCGCGACCTCCGCGGCGAACGGTTCCACCGCGGTGCTCGCGGCCAGCGCGGTCTGACCGGTGTCCTGGTCGAAACGCCAGGTGTGGGACTTCGGTTTGCGGACAGGCTGCGCGATGAGCCAGCGCAGCGCCAGCAGCCCGACGACCACCGCGCCCCCGGAGACGGCGTACCAGACCCATCCGGGCGGCATGGCGGTGCCGGGGACGAGCGTGGCGCCGGGATCGAGCAGCGGGATCCTGCCGAAATGGGTGCCGACGGCGAACCCGCCGACGGCGAGCAGCACGATCCCGATCAGCACCAGCAGGGTGCGGTTCAGGCGGGCGGGACGGTTGAGATCGGTCATGACGCGCTCCTCGTGGCCTTGACGCGGACCCGCACGGCAGGGACGGCGGCGGGGCCGATCTGGGAGAGGCGGTGCTCGATGGCAGCGCGGACGGCGTCGGCGAGTCCGGCGGTGTTCGTCCGCCCGGTGGTGACCACCGAGACGATCTTGTTCCGCTTGACCTTCAGTTTCGCCGCCGAGACACCATCCACAGTGGACGCCGCGGTGCGCAGCGTCGACCGGTAACTGCGCCGGGAGGCCCCGGAATCCGTGCCGCCTTCGAGCGGCAGCACGGTGGGCCGTCCCGGCACGATCGCGGCCACGAGGAGCACCAGGCCGAGCAGCGCGACCACGCCGCCCGCGATCGCCGGAAGCGGGTCACTCCACTGAGTGCCGTGCAGGGCGGACGCGACGGTGTCGTAGCTGATCCACGGTTTCTCGCCGATGATCGTCTGGACCGCGACGGTGGCGGCCACTACACATCCGGCGAGCACCACGAGGGCGACCAGCACGGCCGGGACACTGCGGCGGGGGCGCCGTTTCATCGGACCCTCCTCGTTTCGGTCTCCGTGGAATGCAGGGCCGTGACGGTGATGTCGACCCGCGTGACGGCCAGGCCCGAGAGCTCGCCGACGCGGCGGATCAGATGCTCTCGCGCGCTTTCGGTGCTGGCGCGCACGGAAAGCGGATACTTCACCGAGAGCCGGACGTCCAAAGTGGCCGTCGAGCCGGTGACGTGCGCGCTCACCTTGGCGCCCTGATCGGGGTCTTCCCCGCCGACCGCGATCCCGAGCACCCGGGAGGCCGCGCCGCCGACACCGTCGAGTTCGGTGATCGCCTGTGCGGCGATCCGCTCGACGGCGCCGTCGGCCACGGTCAGGGCGCCGCGCCCGTCCGTTCCGGGCGCGGCGGTCATGGTCATCATGGCGATCAGCCCCTGTCGCGGCCCGACAGGGCCGAAAGGTCGAGCTTGCCGTCGAGGAACCGGCCGACCAGCAGGCCGAGGACGGCGAGCACGAGCACGACGAGGAAGGCGCCGAAGCCGCCGAACGCGCCGGCCACGCCGAGCACGAGACCGGTCAACAGGCCGAGATGGGTGGCGTTCATGAACGTTCTCCTTGTGGTCGGGCGCGAACCGGCGCCGATGGTCACTGGACGCGGGTGGATTCGGTGCTTTCGTCGCTGTCGTCATCGCCGGGGATGTGCACATCGGACACGTTGATGTTGACCTCGACGACCTCGAGCCCGGTCATCTGCTCGACGGCGCCGATCACGTTGCGCCGCACCGATTTGGCAAGATCCGCGATCGCGACGCCGTATTCGACGACGATCTGCAGGTCGACCGCGGCCTGGCGCTCGCCGACCTCGACGGAGACGCCCTGACCGGCGGACGCGGTGGCGCCGGGGATGCGCTCGCGCAGCGCGTTGAACGCCCGCACGGCGCCGCCGCCCAGCGCGTGGACACCGGTGATCTCGCGGGTCGCGAGGCCCGCGACCTTCTGCACGACGGTGTCGGCGATCGTGGTCACGCCCTGCGGGGAGACGAGCGCGCTGTTCTCGGCCGGGGCGGCGGAGTTCGAGTTCGGCTTGGCGGTGGTGGCGGTGTTCGTCATCGCGATCTCCTCGGGTTCGGATTCCGTTGCCTGCGGTGGAAGTTCTTTCGCTTCCACACTCCATAGACCCAGCCGCGCGAAGATCGTCACGACCCGATCGTGTGGTCTGGATCTCACCGATCGTGGGTATGTCTTTCGGCCTGGTCCCCGCGGCCGACGACGGTGCCGTCATTTCAGCCTGTCGAAGGTCGTGCGCGGAGCGGCGGCGGGGTTGCACCGGATGTACGACATCGCAGGGAAGTCCTGCCCGGTGACCAAAGTGGACGAACCGGAGCGCGGGGCGGCGCTGACGTCGTTCCTGCGGCGCGACCCGGCCGGGGCCGCTCGGCACGCTCGTCGCCGGCGGCCCGGGCAGTCCGGCGTCGCCATGGTCAAGGACATCGCGGGTACGTGGCCGGCCGCGGTCCGGGAACGGTTCGACCTGGTCGGCTTCGATCCACGGGGGATCGGCGGCAGCGAACCGCGGCTGCGCTGCGACACGGAGAAGAAGATCCGCGTCATGGTGCTCGACGGCGTCGACAACACCTATCTCGATCGGCGTGCCGACACCGTCGAGCAGGCGAAGGGGGTGGAAGACCCCTGCTCACCTATGCGAAACAGTGCGCCACCAGGACCGGCAAGCCATGCCCTGGCCGGGGCGAGTGAAGATCCACGTCAGCCGGATCCTCGCCAAGCTGGGCTGCGCGAACCGTGTCCAGGCCGCGATCCCCGCCCACGACGCGGGCATCCTGCGCGGCTGAGCGGGCCTCTGGCCTTCACGCGGCTTCTCTGCTAGGAAAGGTTCCTAACTAACGGGAGGCGATGTGCGCGGACGTGGGCTGGCGGCGGCGACGGTTCTGGCGGTCCTGTGCGGTGGTTCGGCCGCCGTCGCGGACACGACAGTGGCTGGGTCCGGGGCGCGCTCGGCGCGCAACATCATCTACCTTCAGGGCGACGGCCTCGGCCTCGGCCAGCGTGACCTGCTCCGGCTGGCGCTCAAGGGCAAGAACGGCAGGCTGGCGATGGACGGGCTCGCGGTCACCGGCCTCGTGCGGACGTCCTCGGACGACCCCGACGAGATCGTCACCGACTCGGCCGCCGCGGCCACCGCCCTCGCGACCGGGCACAAGACGCGCAACGGCGCTGTCGGCGTGGACGCCCACGGGCGCCCGCTGGAGACAATCCTCGAACGGGCGAAGCGGGCGGGGAAGTCGACCGGCCTGGTGACGACCGCGCAGGTGACCGGCGCGTCGCCCGCGGCCTTCGCGGCGCACGTGCCCAGCCGGGACTCGCAGAGCGACATCGCGAAGCAGTACATCGAGAACAGCCGCCCGGACGTTCTGCTCGGCGGAGGCGAGGACTGGTGGTATCCGAAGGGCAACCCCGGGCTCTGGCCGGACAAGCCGGGGGAGGAGAGTCGCAGTCCGTACGGCAACCTTGTCGAGCGCGCGCAGCGGACGGGCTACACCTACGTGCGTGACGGCGACGAACTGCGGAATACGCGGGCGAACCGGATCCTCGGCCTGTTCGCGAACGAGGACATGGTCGACTACGGCCCGGACGGCGTCGGGAAGTACGCGCCGCGGGTGCCGCTCCAGCAGATGGCGCGCAAGGCGCTGGACACCCTCTCCAAGAACCCGCGCGGCTTCTTCCTGTTCCTGGAGGAGGAGGGAACCGACGGGATGTCGCACGAGAACAACGCGCACGGCGTGATCGACGCCGGCCGCGCGCTCGACGACACCGTCGCCGAGGTCATGCGGTTCGTCCGGACGCATCCCGACACGCTGGTGATCATCGGCGGCGACCACGAGACCGGCGGGCTGGCCATCGAGAACTACGACGCCTCCGACACCGATCCCGACCAGGACGGGCCGTTCGACGTCCCGGGTTCGAAGCTCCGGTTCACCGTGGACTGGACGACCCACGACCACACAGGCTCTGACACCCCGGTCACCGCCGAAGGCCCTGGCGCCACCCGTTTGGGTGGCACGGTCGAGAACACCGACGTCCACTGGGTGATGCGGGCGGCAAGCGGCCTCTGAACCGGAAAAGGCCACCTCCGGCGACGGAGATGGCCTTCACGGGCGTCGGGTCAGCCGATGCTTTCGACGACCGCCTCGGCGACCGCCTTCATCGTGGTCCGGCGGTCCATCGCGGTGCGCTGTATCCAGCGGAACGCGTCCGGCTCGGTGAGCCCCTGACGGCTCATCAGCAGCCCCTTGGCGCGGTCGATGACCTTGCGCGTCTCGAGCCGGTCCGTGAGGCCGGCGACCTCGGACTCGAGCGCCTGGAGCTCGGCGAACCGGCTCACGGCCAGCTCGATGGCCGGCACCAGGTCACGTTTGGCGAACGGCTTGACCAGGTACGCCATCGTGCCCGCGTCCCTGGCCCGCTCGACGAGGTCGCGCTGACTGAACGCGGTCAGGATGACGACCGGCGCGATCCGGTCGCCGGTGATCTTGGAGGCGGCCTCGATACCGTCGAGCTTGGGCATCTTGACGTCGAGAATCACCAGGTCGGGCTTCAACTCGGTGGCCAGGTTGATGGCCTGCTCGCCATCCCCGGCCTCACCGACCACCTCATAACCCTCTTCACGGAGCATCTCGACGAGATCCAGACGGATGAGGGCCTCATCTTCGGCCACGAGCACCCGCCGCTGGGGTGCGGCGACGGCACCATTGGCCTCGGCAGCCTGCTCGGTCACCGGGGTCCTCCTGAAGGTCGTCGGGCAGTTCGGCTCGCGGTCTGTCCGCGAACCTGAAGCCTACCGGGAACGATCCAGACGGCTAGATGGCGTTCACCACGTCAGACGGTCGGCACACTCCAGGCCCGGCGTCAGGCGCGGTCCCGTGATCCCGTAAAGTTCACGGGGCACCGCCCCCGTAGCCCAACTGGCAGAGGCAACGGATTCAAAACCCGTCCAGTGTGAGTTCGAATCTCACCGGGGGCACCAACAGGAACCTCACAAGCCGAACCGGCGCACTGCGCCGGGAGGTCTTGAGGGTTCATGGGTTCGGTGATCCTTTCCGCTACCTGAGCGATCTCCGGCAGCTTGTCTGCCGGGAGCTTGATCGTGATTGTCGCATGTTCGCCGTCATCGTGAACCACGATGGCGAGCTGGACGGCTTCGAACAGCGCCCGCAGGTACGGTTCTGGAGCCTTTGCGAGGTTTGTCGCGAGATAGGGAAGTGCGTCGATCAGAGGCACTTCATCGGCTGTCATCCTCTGAGGCGTTGAAGAGTCCGCCTCGTCGAGGGCAGCGATCTTCGCCTGGAGTTGCTTCTCGTCCTTGGCTAGTTCGTTGTAGCTGCCGCGCAATGCGGCCGTAAAGGGATCGTCCGGGTCCCCTTGCTGCGCTTGCTTCAGGATCGATGCTTGCTTTCTGGCGATCTCGGCGAGCTGTCGCTGGATCCGCGCTCGTTCTTCCTTGCGCTCGACTGTGGCGTTATCGTCGGTGCCGACCAGGTCGGCTTCGAGGACCTTGCGACGATCAGGGCCGAAGACGC
The DNA here is from genome assembly GCF_056435665.1 of Amycolatopsis sp. NPDC043887. NCBI lineage: Bacteria > Bacillati > Actinomycetota > Actinomycetes > Pseudonocardiales > Pseudonocardiaceae > Amycolatopsis > Amycolatopsis sp. NPDC043887. Next base: position 14,568 of record NZ_JBWKEB010000013.1, on the reverse strand, counting down.
GGTCGGCGAAGAACTTTGCGACAGCGTCCAGGAGGGCGTCCTCTCGAAGATAGAGAGCGTTCTCGTGGTCGGTGAACCTGTCCGAGCGGCCGCGGTTGTTGTTGCTGGGCCTGCAGAGGTAGTAAGCCCGGTCGTGCCGCGGTACACCGACCAAACGCCGGCCGCATCCATGGAACAGCCGCCCTCGGAACAGATAGGTCCTGCCGGCGGCTGGATGCGTGCTCGGCGCTTCTGAGCCGCGTGACCCCTGTTTGGTCTTCCAGCCCGCGTTGATCGCGTCGTACATCCACTTCGGGATCAACGGCTCGTGCACCGGGGCCGGCGACCAGACCCACTTGATCGGGTCGTTGTGCTTGCCTCGGCGCGATCGCGTGGCGCGTCGATTGAAGACCTGGTAGCCGGTGTACTTGGGGTTTCGCAGGATGTCGTACACGCTTGATCTGCCCCAGACGCCGCGTGCACGTCGCTTGCCCGGAGGCTCGGGAGGTGGGTACTTGTCCAGGTCCGCGTTCAGCCGGTCGGCGATCGTGTCGCAGCCGAGGCGTTCGTAGTACCGCCACAACGCGATCTGCGTGACTGTCTCGCCTTTGAGGTCGTCAGGTTCGAGTCGTGACTTCGTGTAGCCCTTGGCCGCCTTCGCGGGGTTCGGGTGTTTGAAGACTTTCGCTTTGTAGCCATGGCACGGCTTGCCGATGTTCCAGCCTTCGCGCACATGGGTGCAGAGGCCGCCCCAGGACTGTTCGAGGGTGTTGAGGACCTCGTACTCGGCCACCGACTGGTTGATCCGGCGCTGCAGGATCCGCTGAGCGCGACTCCCAGAGACCGTGATCGGCTCGTTCGAAGCGAACAAGGGCACATCGTTTCGCTCCAGTTCGCGCTCGACCGACAAGCCTTCGAAGGCCCGTCGGGCGACGCGTGCGATGTTCTCGCAGATGACGACGTCGAACCGGCGTTTGGGGCTGGCGGCCTCGGTCAGGAGGTCGGTGATGCCGCCGTCGCGGGCGATCGGGATGCCGAACCGCTCGTAGTTCTCGCCGCGTCCGCGGGATGCGAGCTCCATGCGCCCGGACTCGACGTCGTAGAAGTGCGCGACGATCACCCAGGATTCGGGGATGGCGGCCTTGGAGTTGCCGAGCTGGCGCAGGATGGATTGGCGGGGATCCTGCTGGTCCTCGGTGGAGGTACGTGCGAGGAAGGCGACACGGACTTCGTCTCGGAGGAGCGCGGTGGGCATGCCCAACGGCGAAACCGCGTAGTCCGACAGGCCCGAGGGGCCCGATACCGGGATCTGCGTCATGCGTCCATCAGGTGTGGACAGCAGAGCCGGTGCGGCTGCGGTCAACTCGTCGGGTGAAATCATGCGGGATCGCCGTCCTCGTGTAATCCGCTGTCGGCGCTTTCGCGTGCCCAGCGCAAGAGATCAGTGGTGGCGGCGGCAAGTCGTTTCCGAACCATTTTGGCTTCGGTTCCGTGGACTCGGTCTATGTGACCGGAAAAGGTGCGATCTATGCCGCGCTTGCTCGGTTGAGCGTAGCACCACGCGGCCTCTCCGGAGGGCGATGTTGGGTCGGTCGCCTCGTCGTCGGCTCCTTGTCCCATCAGCCCTCCGAGACTGTGATCCCGGCGGCCAACGCGGTAGCGAGACCTGCACTGGAGTGGGTCTCGCTGGTCTCGCGGCCAGTCTCGCCGGGCCGGAAGTGTCTCTGAAGACATGTGCCTTGCCGGTGCCGAACAATTCATTGGCGTGAGGCTCTGCCATTTGCGCCCCGCGATGAAATCTCGATGAGACGTCGAGAGCAGTCTCGCTTTAGTCGCCAGCCTGAGGTCGCCGAGACCCTGGCCAACGCGTGATCTCGTAGTCGCTAGGGGAGACTGTCGAATGGAGCCCAGCAGGTTTTCCGGTGCCAAGTACATACGAGCTCGCCCGCATTCTGCCCAACCTGAGTTGGACGCGTCGCAAGCCCCGCGCGTGACCCGTGTCTCGTCGGCTCCCGGAGGGTCGAGACCGCGGCCGATGTTGGTCTCGGGTGCGGCGATCAAGTCTCGCGCGAGGATGTCGTGTTCTCGCCGTGACGGCCACGGTGCACCCTCCTGTACGCCCGAACGAGTGACATACCTACTTGCCCCAGCCCAGGGCAAGCATCTGGGCCAGGGAAAGGGCGAGGGGCGGTCTCGAGCCTCGTGGCGATCTTGTCACCACTCGAAAGGCCACCGCGATGTCCGCCACCGCATCTGCCTGCAGCCCGCTCACTGCGCTCCAGCGACAGCTGGCTCGTCCAAAATCGCTCGAAAGGTTCGATGCGGCTCTGAGCTCCTGGTCGGAGGACGACCCGGCGTTGGCCGACGTGAGTTCGCATAGGCGGCTGACCGAGGTCCTGGACAGCCGTGACTACGACCATCACGACGAAGTCCTGTACGCCTTGCTGCAGCGGGCCTCTATCGACGGCAACGGAGGAGCCGTTGCAGCGGAACTCGTACTGAACGCCATGGTGGCCGCCGTACCCGGCATCGTCGCCAGGGTTATTCGCGCGAGCCGGGCCGCGGTCGGGACTTTCGGCGCTCGCCGTGGGGTGACCGGAGGTGGCGTCTCGCTGAATGAAACGAATGCCGATATCCAGGCCGCGGTCATCGGACATTTATGGGAGCAGATCCGCTGTTACCCCCTTCGCCGACGTCACCACGTCGCCGCCAACCTGGTCTGCGACACCCAACGATCAGCTCTTCGAGCTCTCGGTGTCGCCACCAGCCAAGCCGCCGCCGACGTCGTGAACATTGACGACGACGCGGTCTACTGCCCCATGGCGGAGCCACAGACTGAAAAGGACGCTTCTGAACAGCTGTTGGAGCTGCTGTCGTGGGCAGTCGAGCAACAGTGGCTGGACAAGCAGGAAGCGGCCATTCTCACGGCGCGATACTTCGGCGACCAGATGGGCCGGGACGGCGTCGCGACCGATCGGCAACTCGGCGCGACGTTCGGGGTGAGCCAGCCGACAGCCACACGCCGGAGGAACCGGGCGCTCGACACGCTGGCGACCGCTGGTCGCGAATGGCAGCAACAGTGCTAGTGCACCAGGCGGGTGCATCAAAGGTCGGTAGATCGGGGCGTGCCTTGAGTGCCGCAGCCCGCCGACACCCCAGGGAGCCTCCGTGACCGGACCCCGTCCCGACCTCGCCCCCGGTGAACTCCTCGTCGCCCACGCTCGAGTCCGAGCGAGGGACCTGGGACGACGGCTCCTAGCGACGATGGTCGATCGGCAGCTGTACGAGGAGCTTCAGCGCTTCCTCGATGAGGTCGGGTTCCCGGCTTGTGAGGTACTGGACTCGCTCGCCGATTCCGATGATCGAGAACTCCGCAAACGCCTGCATCAGGTGATGGGCATCGAGGCGCGGTCATGAAGCCTCCAGCGAATGCCGTCGCCCGGGTGATCCCCGATGCCCGGCTGGAGACGGTCTTTTGTGGTCTAGCTCGACGGTTCGGCCGGATATCGGGTTGGTGTGTGATCATCGCAAGTCCGTTGGCGGTGATCGTGGGCCTCGCGGTGCTGCAGCCGAGTGCGCCGCCTGAACTCCCGCATGCCGCGGAGCCGTTCGATGCGAGGCAGCCGCAGGGCTGGGCTGAGATGTACGTCCGATCATGGCTCGCGGCCAGCCGTGAAGACTCCGCTGGGCTGGAGGCCTTCTACCCGGCGGGGATGAAGTCGACTCGGGCTGTCGGGACACAGATCCCGGTCGATACGAGCACGTTGTCGGTCGTGTCGCCGCGGCCAGGTTCGTGGACAGTGATCGTCGCGACCAACTTGCTGGCCCAGCAGCCCGACGGAAAACATCGAGCGAGGCCGGCCTGCGCTCAGGTCAGCCTCGTCGGTGGTCGTCAAGGCTACGTCGCGGCGTCGCTGCCGGCGCCGGTCGCTTGCCCGCCTGTTCTCGCCGCGCCCGAACTCGGCTACGCAGAGACCGCTGAGCTGAATGGGCCGGTCGGACAGTCGGTCCATGGCTTCCTCGCTGCGTTTCTCGCAGGTCGAGGCGACCTGGAACGCTACATCTCGCCTGGTGCACAGATTGGCGCGATCGTTCCCCCGCTGTACGCCGAGGTTCAGTTGCTGAAGCTTCGGACCCATGAGTCGTTCGAGCCCGGGCAGGCAGCACGACCGCTGGACGGGACCGAAATTCACGCGACTGCGCGTGCTTGGGGCTACGACGCCATCGGACAGGTCACCACGGTGGATTACGCCTTGACCCTTGCCGCACGGGCCGGCCGTTGGGAAGTCACGCGGATCGACCCGGCACCGCTCCTGGCCGGGACACCGGCAACCTCCTCGAAACTGCCCGGCGAATAGGAGAAGAGATGTCGACCATTGTGTTCGCAGCCGACGTCAAGACCTGGATCGACACCAACCTCGCCTGGGGAGACCAGGCCGTTCGCCGCCTGATCCTGCTCGCGGCCGTCGTGGGCGGCATCGGCCTGCTGATCGGGACGCGAGGCAACTTCACCCGCTCGATCAAGTACGGCGTGATCGCCGCGATCTTCCTCGGCATTTTGCTCAATCTCGATGGCGTATCGGGCATGTTCGGCGCTTGGTTCACCAAATGACCGCGCAACGCGCGCGCGGTGATGTCCTGATTGGGCGGTCGTACACGCGGTCGCGCCGGTTCCCGCGGATGTTCGGGCGGATGCCGGGCCGGGACGGCGGATACCTGCCTGGTGGCCCGTACACGTTCACCCAAGGCGTAGTCTTCCTCGTCCTTCTGCTGGTGGTGTGGAAGCTGCCGCTCCTGGACTGGCTCGGCCCGGCGCGCTGGGGAGTGCCGCTGTCCGCGATCGCGGTCCGCCGCGCGCGGATCGAGTCACGGACGCCAGCCAGCTGGCTCGTCGGCCTCTCGGCGCATCTGCTCGCGTCGTCCTCGGGAACGTTAGCGGGTCGGCCCTACCGGCCGGAGCGGCCGGAGTCGGGGACGCCGCGGTTCTACCTGCACGCTGTGGACAAGGATCAGTGGCGTGTGGATAGCTCCGCGCCGAAGTCGTCCCTGCAGCGGCTGCTCGCTGGAGCCCGGTGATGGAGAACCAGATCCAGGACATCAGCGGCAACCTGGTGTTCTGCGCGGATGGGTCGGTTTGGGCGGTGTGGCGGGCACACCCGCGCGAAAGCGCTCGCTCGACGGGAAAGCATCTGCACGAGCTCTACAACCGCACTGTCACGTTCATGAAGTCCCTGCGCGGCGAGGTGATGCTGGCGTCGCTGTGTGAACAGGTCCAGCCTCACGCGATCATCCGGCGCTGCCTCGGCGGTATCGACCTCGACGAGAATCCGCACTGGGCGGAAACGGTGCACAACGCCTGGGACCAGCTCGACGACCTCGACGTGCTCGGCCGCAGCTATTGGATCGCCAAACCCCTCGCCGGCAACGGCTGGCGCGACGGAGGCCGCGCCCTGCTGCGAGCCGCGGGAGCGGCACTGAGCGCAGGCCTCGGCCTTCCGCCGCGACCCGCGTCACCTCAAGCCGTCGCTGAGGCACAGGAACTGGCGCGCGTCATCGAGCACGAGCTCGGCGGCGCAATTCCTCTTCGCCCAGCGACCGAAGCCGAACTGCTGTGGTGGCTGAGCCGCGCTCCGGTCCGGGGCGTTCGCGAGCCTCAGCTCGAACGCGCCTCGACCGTGCACAACACCGGCGCGACTGTGTCATGTGGCCGAAGCCGCGCTCGGCTGGTGACTTTGCGCCGGACCGTGTTCGACGAAGGCGCCCGCAGCGACGAAGGCAAGCGCCTTGGAAACCCGCTGCAGGTCTTGAACAAGCGGTTCCTCAAGTGCGTCACGCCCGACGATGCCGGGCTCATCGAGAGCTACCAAGCCTTTCTCGTGCTCGCGGAGATGCCCCGCGCCTTCAGCTTCCCCGGGCACGAGATCTTGTCGCGACTGGCGAACATCGGCTTCGGAGTCGACTACGCCCTGCGCATCGCGGCGAAGACGAACGACGAGGCCCGCGCGGCCAACCGGCGCCGCACCCGCGACCTGATGAGCCAGGACGACGAACACGGCGGAGACACCGCAGGTGTACCTGCCGACGTTCACTCTGCTCAGGAGGAGATCCAGCACAAGAACGTCCGCCTCGGTGCAAGCACCACCGAGATCGAACTCGAGGTCGGCGTCGTCGCGTGCGTGTGGGGCGATAACGCCGACGAGTGCGACGCCCGGGCCAAAACGTTGCGGCAGATGTTCTTGGGCGGCGAGTACAAGTGGGAGAGGCCGCTCGGTGGGCAAAAGCAGCTCTATCAGGCAATGCTCCCTGGCCATCGGACACCGCTCGTCGTGCGGGAGTGCAGCCAGAACCTGCTCGCCGGCGACTGCGCGATGCTGCTCCCGATGTCGTCCGCCGAGTTCGGTGATCCCAGCGGCGCGTTGTTCGGCATGGTTCTGGACGGCGGCGCGATCACGCCGTTTCTGCTCGACCCGACGTATGGGCCCACCCACGACTCGTCCGGAGGCGTCGCGGTGATCGGCGAACTCGGCTCCGGGAAATCGGTCGTACTGAAGAACATCGCCGCCGTCGTCCGGCTGATGCTCGACGGTCGCGTCATCGCCATCGACCGCACCCGGAGCCGCGAATGGGAACCAGTCGCGAAAGCGCTCCCGGGCAACTGCCAGGTCGTAGACATCATCGATCCCACACTCGACAGCCGACGAGCCGCTAACACCGAACTCCGGCACTCCTGCGACCCTCTGCGGGTCTTCCGCGGCAAGACGAAGTCCAGCACCGGCATCGCCGAAACCTTCTTCGCCTCCTGGCTGGACCTGGAATCCAACTCGGCCGAACGCGACGCGCTCGGCCGCGCCCTCGACCAGGTCAGCGGCTCGCCGACCGCGTCCAGCAACGCCCTCATCGACGTCCTCACCGACCACGGCGCCGCGGACCCAGCGTCTCGAGGCCTCGCCGACCGACTACGGCGCCTTCGCCGCGATCCGATCACCCGGCCGATCTTCGACCTCGATCTCGACCCCGTCGACGTGCTCGGCGCCGACATGGTGGTCTTCTGCACCAATGAGATCCCGCTCCCGAACACCCTGGAGATGAGCAACGAACGCATGGCTGCCCGCATCCCACCGAGGAAACTCTTCGGCCGTGCCTTCCATCTCCTGATCGCCGCGATCGCCAAGGAGATCTGCTTCGGAACCCAGCGGTGGGGCCAATTCATCTGCGACGAGGCTTACAACGTCACCGGCACTCCAGAGGGCCAGCAGATCGCCTTGGAGTTCGTCCGAGATGGGCGCAAGCACGGCGCCGACGCCGCCTTCGGCTCGCACTCCGAAAACGACCTCGGTGACGAAGTCCTCCGCGGCCTGATCGCCGTCCGGATGCTCGGACGCCACCGCGACAGCGGTCTCGCCCGACACGGGCTCGCGTGGCTCGGCGTCGACCCCGCCGACACCCGGTACCAGGAGATCGTCACCAAAGACCTCTCACCGCTCAACCCCGCCGGCGGCGAAGAAGAACGCCGAGCACGCGCAGGGGAATTCCTGGTCCGCGACCACGCCGGCCGGGTCGGCAAGGTCAAGATCCTGACCCAGCCCTACCGGACCCTGCCTCAAGCCGTTCTCACCACGCCCACCGTCCAGCGCCCCTGAATCAAACCCGCTGGTACACGCCATGTCTCGGACACCACCGGCGCGACCTCGGGAGACGTTCATGACGCTCAACGCGCGTGCCGCGAAACCTCTCGCGCTCGTCACCATCGTGCTCGCCCTACTGCTCGGCAACGCCGCGCCCGCCACTGCGCAAGTCGTGCCGCTGCCACCGAACGAACCGCGGCCGTGCCAGCCGTACCCGCTGTGCCTCGTCGTTCCTGATCCCCGCGCTCCGCAGCCGACTCCGCCGACCTTGGACCATCCCGATCCGGATGCGCCGACACTGCCTTTGCAGAACGATCCTGGGCACGCCGCCCACCTCAAGGGCATGTTCACCATCGACGACGGCTACGGCCGAGATCTGCGCAACTACGACCTCTTCGCCAACCTGCCCTGGCTGGTCAGTAACCCCATGCCGACGATCTGGCTCTGGCTGGCGAACATGGGCTTCGCCGTCGGAAAGTACGCGCTCGGCTTCTCTGTCTGGTTCATCGAATGGTCCATGACCGCCGGCGTCGTCGACTGGATCAAAGCACCTGCGCAGGACCTCGAGAAAATCTGGCAGACCACCGTCATCGGGGGCTTGAAACTTCGAGAGCTGGCCTTGCTCGTCGCGACCTGCTACCTCGGCCTGCTGTTCATGCGCGGTCTCACCACCCGAGCCTGGCGCGAGACCGTATCCACGATCGCGATCAACGTCCTGGCCATCGCGATCATCACCCATCCCGTCGACTTCCTCGTCGGCGACGAGGGAGTGCTCAGCCTCAGCCGAGACCTCGGCGCCGACGTCAGCGCCGTGATCATGGGCAAGCAACCCGGCGGCACCGGAAACCCCGCGGCGCCGATCGGGCAAGCCCTCATCGACAACCTGCTCATCGCGCCGTGGGAGACCCTCAACTACGGGACGCCGGTCTCCGGCAAACAGGGCACCGGTGCCTGCCAGTACTCGATCAAACAGATCCTCGACCAGGGCCCCTGGTCCGGCAAGGACAGCACGCCGGCTCGGGAGCTGGCCGGGTGTCCTGGCGAGTACGGCAAGTACAACGAGGTTGCTGACGGCGACCGTATGCTCGGTGCCTGGCTGTACGCCGTCGCGATGATCCTGTTCGCGATCCTCACCATCTGCCTCAACGCGATCCAGATCCTTGCCCCGTACTTCCTGCTCTTCGAAGGCCTCCTGCTCAGCCTCGCCCTGATCGCAGCCCTGATCCCGCAACTGCAGCACCAGCTGGCCTACCGCATCAGCTCGATAGCCGGAACCATCGCCAAGCTGCTGATGGGCATGTTCTTCATCGCCGTCATGACCGTTCTCCTGCGGTCGCTCATGCTCGCAGACCTTGGTCCGCAACTGGTCAAGTTCGCCGTCATCGACATCGTCGTCTTCTCCGGCTTCTTGTTCCGCAAAAGGCTCATGGCGAACATTCAACGGATCCGTGACGGCGTCAACACCGGTGTCCAGCGACTCGGCAGGCCACGTAGCGGGCCGAAATCCATGCCCTCGCCCATCGTCGAGCCTGGACCGCACCGGATCAGCCGCACGATCAAAACCGGCACCGGTGCCTTCACCGAAGCCATTGCCCCGGCGAACGACCTGAAGAACAGGCTGGTGACCGCGAGCAAAGTGGGCGGGAAGGTCGGCAGCAAGGCCGTCTCCTTCACCCTGGGCGCCCCGGTGTCCTGGCCCGCCGCCGCCAACCGCGCGCACACCGCCCTCACCGCACGGGGCACCGCCGCTAAGGCGGCACTTGGGTGCAAGGCGGGTGCGGTGAAGGCCTACGCCTATACCTACGCCGGAAACCTCGGTGCCGCCGCAAGCCCGCTGCTGAATGTCGCAACCACCGCCGCGTCGGTTCTCGGTAGCCGCCGTTCATCTGGCGAGTCGCCGGTTGCGCCTCAGCCCGCCAGGACTTCGGCCACTCCTGAGTTCACCGGCACCGACCTTGCGGCTCCCACTCCCGACAGCACTGGACCGCGAAGGCCACGCAGCCAGAGTCCGGACCCCACACCGCTGCCACCGGGGATGCTGCCGATCACGCCGACGTGGTCGCAACGCTTGCGCACCCGGCTGAACGAGTACCGGTCATGAACCCGCTGCTCGCCCTCCAACTCGCCGAGCACGTCCGCAACGAGGTCCGCGAACACCCGAAACGATGGGGCTGTCTCGCTCTCTTTCTCCTGTTCGGGCCTGCTATTGCCTGCGTGCTCGTCGCCGTCCTGATCATCGTCGTCATCGCCGGGGGAGCAGACGGATCAAGCTCGACGCCAGGACAAGTGCCCGGAATCCCGGACATCATGCTCACCGCCTACCAGCAGGCGGCGCAGCGCATCACCGGCATTCGCCCTGCCTGCGCTGGGATGCGCTGGTCGATCCTCGCAGGCATCGCCGAAGTCGAATCCCGCCATGCGTCCGGCCGGACGATCGCGCCCAACGGGGACATCAGCCCACCGATCCTCGGCCCTCCTCTCGATGGCAGCGGCGTTGGAGGCAACCGCACGCCCATCCGAAATCCCGACGGAACCTTCGCACGCGCCGTCGGGCCGTTCCAGTTCCTCACGACCACCTGGGCCGGCGTCGAACAAGACGGCAACGACGACGGCGTTCGCAACCTGCACAACGCCTTCGACGCCGCTCTTGGCGCGGCGGTCTACCTGTGCGGGAGTGGTCCCCGAGACCTGAAAGATCAGGCTCAGCTCCGCGCAGCGCTCCTCCGGTACAACGCCAGCCAGACTTACGTCGCTCAGGTCCTCGCTAACATCGAGCGCTACGACGCGGTTGAACTCCAGCCCGCCGCCAGCGTTTCCGGGGCAGCGAAGATCGTCATTGACGCCGCTATGTCGCAGCTCGGCGTGCCGTACGCCTGGGGCGGCGGTACGGCCGCTGGACCCAGCCGCGGTATCCGGGACGGCGGCGTCGCCGACCGGCATGGGGACTACAACAAGATCGGCTTTGACTGCAGCGGCCTTGTTCTCTTCGCCTACGCCAAGGTCGGTATCGCCTTGCCGCACAACAGTCGAGCGCAATTCGTGGCAGGGACTCGCATACCGAGAGAAGCCGGTCTCGGCGGGCTGCAGCCGGGTGATCTTGTCTTCTATAGCCCCGGCCTCATCCACCATGTCGGCATCTTCATCGGTGGTGGCAAGATGATCAATGCGCCCGAAAGCGGCTCAGAAGTTCGACTCGACGCAGTTGAAGTCGGTGCCTACGCCGGCGGCGTACGTGTCTTGCGCTAGCCGAAGTTGCCCTCCGCCCGTCGAACTCGATAGTCCGAATGTACCAACGATCTGCGGTAGTTCACGCAAACGATGGCTATAAAACGGGCTGACGATGCAAGACGATGGCGATCATGGTTGATGGCGGGAGCCGTTCGCGGCTTGGTGTGGCGACCTTGGACCCCAACCGGGCCAAGTCGAGGTTCGGCGTCGCCTATGTTCGCGCTGTGTGCAGCCAGGCTGGAGTCGGATTCCAGGAAACAAGCCCCGACGAGGACGTGCTCGCAGTCGACGGCAGTGTTGATTTCGAAATCGCATCAGCTCGGGTTCAGGTTAAATGCACTGGCCAGTTTCGGCTCAAGGGTGGGTCGACCGCGACTTGGCCGATTGAGGAGGCATGGCGCCAGCGTTGGAGGCGCTCCGGGGTTCCCGTGTACTTCGTCCTGGTGATCGTCGACCCGGACGACCAGGTCTCATGGTTGCATCATAACGACGAGGCGACACTGCATCGTGCTGCCGCCTTTTGGGTTCGCGTCGACACGCTTCCCGACGGGCAGAACATCGTCGTTCCGAAGGCGCAGAGATTGACGGCCGACACACTGCGACTGTGGGCTGGGGACGTCGAGGCCAGCTTCGACGGGTCGGGAGGAGGCGGTGTGGTTGTCTGACACCGTCACCCTGCCGAAGCTGGTCGATTTGGTGAGCTATCTCAAAGCCCACGGGTGGTCGTCCAGCCCGCCAGGCTCGGGTGGAACGCTTTGGACGAAGGGCGAAAGCCGAATCGGAGTGCCATACGACCCGGATGATGTGTTGATCGGCTCAGTGCTGACCAGACTTGCACTCGTTGAACGTCGAGAATTCAAGGTCACTGCCAACGCAGTGCGGCACGCGCGTTTCGATGTGACGCATCTGCGGGCAGTTAACGACGACCGCATCGTTGACAAGATTCCCCTTGAGGCGGCGACAAAGCTGATCAGCTCTGCACGGAAGATGCTGCGCGCGGCAGCAACGACAGCTCGTTGGGAACGTGCTCAGATCGCGGGCAGTTACTCACGTATCGGTGATGCGGTGATCCGTGAGGCGTTCATGGGGCACACCGAGCGAGGCTCGTTCATCATACCGGTGCTAGTGCCCGTTTCGGATCCTGAGCAACCAGCGTCAAACCAGCCGACGCTGTACGACGATCTCTCGGAGCCTGTCCGTCACAATGCTGCGCCCGAGCCGTTTGAGCGTCGCGTGGTGCGGACGTTCGCGCAGTCGATGCAGGCCGTGCATGACCTCGTCTCAGGGCCTGGCAAGATGCCGAGTACCGACAACCTTCACGAACTGGTGTATCGAGGCGTGAGTCGCGAATTCTGTGTCGCGTTGGGCAACGTTCTCGACGAAAGTGCGATTGGTGAGTTCGAAACCACCGTGGATTGGGCGCCCGCGGTACCTGCTCCCGATACCATGCCGCGCCAGGTATCGATCAGTGCTGAGGCAGTCGACCTTGTTCAGCTCGTTGCGGAACGTCTGCGTCAGCAAAACGTTCCTTCTCGGCAGGTTTTCTCCGGCACCATCGTCCAATTCAGACATGAAGATCGGGATGATCCATTCGGGGAAATCGCCGTTTCGACAATACGCCGAGGTCGATCATCGGAAGTCAGGGTGCGGCTCCACCTTGAGGTCTACCGTGAGGCGTGGGAATGGCACAACGCAGGCCGCGCCGTTCTCGTCGAAGGCTTCATCCGTCGATCGCCCGGAAAGCCGGGCATCGTGGATGATCCGGTCCGGTTTCAGCCGCTTGACGAGCTGATGCTGCCCGGGTCATGAGGACGCCCCCAGCTTTGGGCGGTAGCTACCGCGAGTAACGCAGCACGTGCGCCGATTGTTCACAACGATGCTGGAACCGCTGGGTTGTGGCAAGTTTGAACTCCCCGCTGGCGGCCAGTTAGCGGGGAGCTATCTGGCCGCGCGCCCGGTTACACAGCGTGGCTCTCGACAGACGTGGCCGTAGCCCCGTGGAGAGCTGCCCGGCCGTCGGCTGGAGTTGCTTCGATCTGTCGGTTGCCAAGGCCGAGGGACCGCCATGTTGCCAGTCGTGGGACCACCGACACCCAGCGCAGAAGTGGAACGGGTTATTACGCGGTTCGTTGGGCCGCCGCGTTCCTGAACGACCGCCCGGCGGCATGAGCGGACGTTTGGCGAGGAGTGGCCGCGCTCGTTGATCCATAGGCACGGAATTGCCAGGGGCAGGATCTGTTACGGCGTGCCCGATGGGCGATAATGAGACGTGACCGATGGGGTGGAACGAGCGCGGCACCGGCTTCCTGTTCTCAAGTGGTGGTGGGTAGCGGCTGCTGCTGCCACCGCAATTCTGCTGACGGGCGGGACGATTTGGTTGTTGCTGGTCGTCTTGGGCAGGCAAGCGAGCACTGAGCAGGCGAAAGCCCAGCTGGAGGCGATCCGTACCGCGCTGACTGTCGGCGTGGGAACCGGTGGGGTGTTCGCTCTGTGGATGGCTGCCCGCAGGCAGCGGTCCACAGAGATTCAGCTGCACGAGAGTGCTAGAGCTGCGGACGCCGCTGAACTCGACTCGTGTGAGCGGCGGCTGACTGACCTTTACGTCCAAGCGGTGGAACAGATCGGGTCTGACAAGGCACCGGTCCGACTCGGCGGGCTCTACGCACTCGAACGGCTGGCGCGGGATGACGTCGGTCGCCGCGCGGTTGTGATCAACGTGCTCTGTTCCTACCTGCGGATGCCCTATCTCGTCCCGGAGCAACTCAAGAACGGGCGATACCGGCTTCCTGCTGCTTCCGATGTGCGGCAGCACGAGGAGTGGCAGGTCCGGATCACCGTCCAGCACCTTCTCGCCAACCTGCTCCGCGATCAACCGTACGACCTGGATCTCCGGGGAGCGACCCTGATCGAGTTCGACCTCACGGGGTGTGCGATCGGCAAGGCGCTCTTTCACGATGCCCAGTTCATCTCCACGCCGAAGTTCATGGACGCGACGTTCCACGACGAGGTGTGGTTCTTCGACACGTCATTCGGCATCGTCGCGAGGATGGAAGGTGCGACCTTCCTCGACCGGGCCATCTTCACCCGCTGCGTGTTCTATAAACTTTGCCTGCAGGACGCCACCTTCGCGGGCGGCGCGTACTTCACTCAGTCGGAATTCGCCGGCAAGGCGGACCTGTCACAGACGACGTTCAAGTCAGGCATCGAGTTCGACGACTGCGTATTCGACATGGACCGCTACACAGCCGAAGAGATGCAGAGGCGCGGCTGGGAGCCACCCGAGATCGATCTCACCGGCGCCACAGCGGATGCGTCATCGTTCAGTAAACCGGCGAAGTTACCTTCTGGCTGGCAACTCCAGGGATCGAGCATCGTTCGCGCGGCAACGCCTGAGCCGAAGCCATCCGGTGTGCACGACGGTGAATGAGACACCGCATCGTCGATGAGCACGCGAGGCCAGCTCCATGAGGTTCACCCCGAATGGTGGACAGGGGCTTACGAGGGGTTCAGGCAGCCGTTCGGAGTGACTGCTCGAAGTTGTCGGGACTGAGCATCCCGATAGCGGAGTGCCGCCGCACACTGTTGTGGAAGATGATCCATTTGTCAATCGCGGCAACGAGTTCTGTCTTCGTGGCGTACGTGTGCCGGTAGTAGTGCTCGTGTTTGAACGTCGACCAGAACGACTCCGCTGGGCTGTTGTCCCAGCAGATTCCGGTCGCGCCCATCGACCGGCGCA
>NZ_JBWKEB010000012.1:132939-283213 GCF_056435665.1 Amycolatopsis sp. NPDC043887 | reverse complement strand
CAGCGTTCGTCCTGAGCCAGGATCAAACTCTCCAACAATGTCAAATTTGATCGAGGCAATCTAATGCTCTCAAAGGAACCCCAAAACGAGGTTCATAAAACATAAGCTCTACTGGCTTAGTTCACTAGCACACTGTTGAGTTCTCAAGCAACACGCTTTGTTTCAAAGCGATATTCACAAGCTTTTGGTCGAGCATGCCGAATCCTACGCTGTTAGCCGTAGGGGGTCGGCGGCCGCTCGTGGGCCGACGCTGAACATTACCTGGTCCGGTTCGCGGTGTCAACCCGCTCGGCCCTGGCGCCTGGCCTCGGGGCTTTCGGCCCCGGTGGCCCGGTGTTCCTGGCGACGAAGAGAAGATTACATGCCCCGGAACCCCCTGAAAACAGGGGGGTCACTTAACGACATCGCCGCAGGTCAGCCGGTATGAACCCCCGTCATCCGACGGTCTTCAGGTAGTGGGGCGGCTTGCGGGCGGGCGCGACGCGTTCGAAGTCGGCTGCGTAGGCGAGCACTCGGGCGTCCGTCCACTGCCCCGCCATGAACGAGACACCGACCGGGAGCTCGCCGACGAATCCGGCGGGCACCGTCACCGCGGGGTAGCCCGAGACCGCGGCCGGCGTCGATGACGGGATCACGTCGTTGTCGCCGGTCTTGCAGTCGGTCTTCCAGGCGGGCGGGTTCGTGGGCGCGGCGAGCGCGTCGAGGCGGTGCTTGGCGAGGGTCTCGTCGATCGAGCGTTTCGCCAGATCGGTGAGCTCGCGGCGCATGGCCTGGTAGCCGGGATCGGACGGGCCGGGTGCGGCGAGCGCCTGTTCGAAGAGTTCCTGCCCTGCGAAGCACGTCTGCTCCAGCGGGTCGGAGCGGTTGTAGTCGATGAGCGCGGCGAGGTCGCGCGGGCCTTCGGGGCGCGTGGCCAGATAGCGATCGATGTCCCGGTGGAACTCGGTGAGCAGCGCCGGGAACTCCAGTTCACCGAGCCTGGCCTGGTACGGCGGCGTCACCTCGACGACTTCGGCACCGGCCTTGACCAGCGAATTCCTGGTCATCGTCATGACGGCGTCGACATCCGGGCCGAGGACGGGCAGGCGCCAGAGACCGATCCGGGAACCCTTCAGCACGCCGGGCCGGAGGTGCGCGGCGTAGTCGGCCGGCTGATTCGGCGGGTACGCGCCGGTGGCCGGGTCGCTCGGGTCACGGCCCTGCAGAGCGGACAGGGTGAGCGCGACGTCGACGACATGCCTGGCCATCGGGCCGGCGGTGTCCTGTTCGGCCGAGATCGGCACCACGCCGGTGCGGCTGACCAGGCCGAGGCTCGGTTTGTGCCCCACCGTCGCGGTCATCCCGGCCGGGCAGACGATCGAGCCGTCGGTCTCACTGCCGATGGCGACCTGGGCGAGTGACGCGGCGACACCCGCGGCGGATCCGGCGGACGACCCACACGGGTTGCGGTCGAGCACATACGGGTTGTTTGTCTGCCCGCCGACGCCCGACCACCCGGAAGTCGGTTTGGCGGCGCGGAAGTTCGCCCACTCGGACAAGTTCGCCTTGCCGAGGACGACCGCGCCCGCGTCACGCAGACGGCGGATCAGGGTCGCGTCCTTCGCGGGCTTGCCGCGCAGCGCGCGCGACCCCGCCGTCGTCTGCATGGAGCGGGTGTCGACGTTGTCCTTCACCAAGACGGGGATGCCGTCCAGCGGTCCGCGGGTCTTGCCGGCGCGACGCCGGACGTCGCTCTCCGCGGCTTGCGCGACCGCGGCCGGATTGACCGCGATGACCGCGTTCACCTTCCGGTCGAGCTTGTGGATGCGATCGAGATAAGCCGAGGTCAGACCGACCGCGGTCAGCCGTCCGGAGGACATCCGGGCCTGGAGCGCGGGAATGTCGGCGGCGTCGAGATCGAGTGGTTTTCCGGCGGCGGAGGCCGCTGGTGCGGCACCTGCCGCGATGGTCGCGGCGACCAACGTCGTCAGAACTCCGAACACCGGCCGCCGCACCATCAGGTCTCCTTCGTCTAGAGAACCGGAAGCAGGGTCCGCAGCTCGTACGGGGTCACCGCGCTGCGGTAGTTATCCCATTCAACACGTTTGTTGCGAAGGAAGAAGTCGTAAACGTGCTCTCCGAGTGCTTCGGGCAGAAGTTCCGATTTTTCCATCTCCGCCAGCGCCTCCCCGAGGTTCTGCGGGAGCTGGGCATACCCGGCCGCGCGGCGCTCGGCGTCCGACAGCTGCCAGATGTTGTCCTCGGCGGGGGGCGGGAGCTCGTACCCCTTCTCGATGCCCTTGAGACCGGCGGCCAGGATGACCGAGTACGCCAGATAGGGGTTGCACGCGGAGTCGAGCGTGCGGATCTCCACGCGGCGTGACGACGCCTTGCCCGGCGAGTACATCGGCACCCTGACCAGCGCGGAGCGGTTGGCACGGCCCCACGAAACGGTCGTCGGGGCCTCGCTGCCACTGATCAGCCGCTTGTAGGAGTTCACCCACTGGTTGGTGACCGCGGAGATCTCCTTCGCGTGGTGCAACAGTCCCGCCACGAAAGCTTTACCGGTCGCCGACAACTCGTACGGGTCTTCGGCGTCGTAGAAGGCGTTGCGGTCACCCTCGAACAGGCTCACGTGGGTGTGCATCCCGGAACCCGGCTGGTCGGTGAACGGCTTCGGCATGAAAGTCGCGCGGACGCCCTGCGTGAGCGCGACCTCCTTGACGACGTAGCGGAAGGTCATCACGTTGTCGGCCATGGTCAGCGCGTCGGCGTACCGGAGGTCGATCTCCTGCTGACCGGGCGCCCCCTCGTGGTGGCTGAACTCGACCGAGATCCCCATCGCCTCGAGCGTCTCGATGGCGTGGCGGCGGAAGTGCGTCGCCGTGGCGTGGCTGGCCTGGTCGAAGTAGCCGCCGTTGTCCGCGGGCTCGGGCTCGCTCCCGTCGTCCGGCAGGCTGGCGAGCAGGAAGAACTCGATCTCGGGGTGGACGTAGCAGGTGAAACCCGCTTCGCCCGCCTTCGAGAGCTGCCTGCGCAGGACGTGCCGGGGATCTGCCCAGGACGGGGAGCCGTCCGGCATCGCGATGTCGCAGAACATGCGCGCCGAGTACGGGCCGCCGTCCGGGGTCTCCCATGGGAGGACCTGGAACGTGGCCGGGTCGGGCTTCGCGACCATGTCGGACTCGTAGACCCGGGCGAATCCTTCGATGGCCGATCCGTCGAAGCCGATCCCCTCGCTGAAGGCGCCCTCGAGTTCGGCGGGCGCCACCGCGACGGACTTGAGAAACCCCAGCACATCCGTGAACCAGAGCCTGACGAAACGGATGTCGCGCTCTTCCAAGGTACGGAGCACGAACTCCTGCTGGCGATCCATGGCCGCACCCTAACGAGAACGTGTTAACGACATGTTTCGCGACGCGCCGATCGACCGGAAGTGGTGGATCACCCCACGAGCACCGGTTCGGGTTTGGCTGCCTTGGTGATCGCCAGCGAAGCGACCGAAGCGATCACGGCGAGGCTCGCCGCGATGTACCACGCGAGCGCGTAGCTGCCCGATGAATCGCGGATCGCGCCCGCGCCGAAGGCCGCGAGACCGGCCCCGAGCTGGTGGCTGGCGAAGACCCAGCCGAAGACGATCGGCCCGGCGGCGCCGTATTGCCGGACACAGAGCGCGACCGTGGGCGGAACCGTCGCTACCCAGTCGAGGCCGTAGAAGATGATGAACGCCCACATGCTCGGTTCCACCGTTCCGCTCAGCAGTTGCGGGAGCAGGGCGAGCGAAACGCCGCGAAGGGCGTAGTAGACGCCGAGGAGGATCCGCGGATCGACGCGGTCGGTGAGCCAGCCGGAGGCGATCGTGCCGACGACGTCGAAGATCCCGACGAGGGCGAGCAGTCCGGCGGCAGTCGTCTGCGGCATGCCGTGGTCGTGCGCAGCAGGCACGAAGTGGGTGCTGACCAGGCCGTTCGTCGTTGCGCCGCAGATCGCGAAGCCGACGGCGAGCAGCCAGAACGTCCTCGTGCGCGCCGCCGATCCGAGTACCGACAGCGCGCGGCGAACGGAACCACCCGTGCGGGCGACAGGAGCGGCTTCGCCAGGCTGCGCGCCATAAGCGGTCGTTCCGACGTCGGACGGGTGATCGCGAACCACCAGGAGAACGACGGGCACGACGGCCAGTGCGGTGATGGCGATGACGAGCGATGCCGTCCGCCAGCCCTCGTCGACGGCGAGGTTCGCCACGATCGGGAGGAAGATCAGCTGGCCGGTGGCGCCTGCCGCGGTGAGGACCCCGGTGACGACGCCGCGACTGCGGACGAACCAGCGGGCGGCGACCGTCGCGGCGAAACTCATCGCCATCGAGCCGGTGCCTACGCCGACCAGGACGCCCCAGCAGAGGATGAGCTGCCAGCTCGCGTTCATGAACACCGTGCCGCCCGCGCCGATCGCGACGACGAACAACGCCGTCGAGGCGACACGTCGCATGCCGAAGCGCTCCATGAGAGCTGCGGCGAAGGGTGAGAAGAGGCCGTAGAGGACGAGGTTCACGGAGACGGCCGACGCGATCGTCGCGCGCGACCAGCCGAACTCGTTGTGAAGCGGGTCGATGAGCACGCCGGGAGCCGCGCGGAAACCGGCGGCGGCGAGCAGCGCGATGAATGCGGCGGCGGCGACGAACCACGCGCGGTGGAGCCGGGTCTCGGATTGCACGGGTACAGCGTCATGGGCGGCGGCGCCCGGCGAAACCGGCCGGAAGGACACTGTGCGAAAGATTCGGGCCAAGCCATAGGCTTTGCTCATGCGCTGCCGTCACCTCGTGCCGGCGCTGCTGCTCACGATCGGGCTCATCGGCGGCTGCGCGGGGTCTCCCCCGCTGCCGCCTGCCCAGGACTACGTGAGCGCGGCGGCCGAGTCCCTCGTCTCGTTGCGCAGCGTGCGGTTCACTCTCGGGGTGAACGGCGTCGTCACCGGCCTGCCGGTGCGCGGACTCGACGGCGACGTCAGCCTGGATGGTGGCGCGGTCGGTAATGCCGATCTGCAGGACGACTTCGAACGGGTGAAGGTCAAGTACCGGCTGTCGGGCTCGGAGATCACCCTCAGCGGGCCTCGCGGGGAGCGCGTGATTCCGGCTTCGGAGCCGTACACGCCTGAAGCGATGCTCGGGCCTGAAGGCGGGCTTCGGCGGCTGCTGACCGGGGCGACCGAGCTGCGGGGTGAGCGGTGGGAGCGGGTGCAGGACACCGAGTCGTTCCGGATCGCGGCGAAGGTGCCGGCCGCGGTGATCGGCGGGATCGTGCCGGAGATCAAGTCGGACGTGTTCGTGAAGCTGTGGATTTCGCAGGACGAGCCGCGGCGGCTGGTGCGGGTGTGGCTGCAGGTGCCGCCGACGAGGCCGGAGGAGTTCGCGGTGATGCTGGAACTGGCGTTGACCAGGCATAACGCGGTGGTCGTCGGGGCAGGGCGGTAGCAAAGGTCCCTTGCTCCCCCGCTAGGAGCCGCGGGTGTCCGGAGCGGGTAGTGCGCCGTCGATCAGGTAGGCGATGCCGACCTTGTCGACGCACTCGTTCCCGTCGAGGAACACGGTGTGCTGCGCTCCCTCGAACGTGAGCAATGCTCCCTTGAGGTCCCGCGCGAGGTTCACCCCGGACGCGTACGGGGTCGCGGGGTCGTCCGTGGTCGAGATGACCAAGGGCTTCGGCAAGCCGTCGACGTCCGGCTTGTGCACCTCCGAAGTGGCGGGCACGGGCCACACAGAACAGATGTCGAGCTCGCTCATGTCCGGGGTGCCGCCGGCGAGGAACGGCGCGCCTTGGAGCATCCGCTGGTGGGCGCCTTCGATGACACGCCTGTCGGCGATCCGCGTGCTGTCGACGCAGCGGACCGCGAAATACACGTCGAGGATGCCGGTGTACCGGCCGTCCGTCTCGCGGCCGTAGTAGTTGTCCGCGAGCGCGACCAGGGTTTTGCCGCTCCCCCGTTTCAGCTCGGCGAGCCCGTCGTTGAGGAACTTCCACGCGTCCTGCGAGTACAGCGCGGCACTGGTCCCGGTGATGGCGTCCTCGAACGACAGCTTGCGGGACCCCGCGGGCACCGGTTCGGTGATCAGCGGCCGCACCAGGTCCTGGAACGCCTTCGTCACCGCGCCCGCGTCCCGGCCGAGCGCGCACTCCGCGCGAGCGGCGCACCACTTGCCGAATTCGGCGAACGTGTTCTGGAAGCCGGCCATCTGCGTGACCAGTGACTCGGCGGTGTCGAGTTCGGGGTCGACCGCGCCGTCGAGGAGCAGCGCCCGAACCTTGTCCGGATAGGCCTCGGCGTAGGCGGTCCCGATCTGCGTTCCGTAGGAAAAGCCCAGGTAGCTGAGCTTCTCGTCGCCGAGGGCCGAACGCAGGACGTCGAGATCGCGGACGACGTCCCTGGTCCCGATATTGGCGAGCAGCTCTTTGCCGTGCTTCGTGCGCTCGGCGCACTTCGCGGCGTACGTCTTGGCGTCGGAGAGTTGCTTCGCGATCCCGCTGGGTGTCGAGTCGCTTTCCGAATCCTCCGCACGGTCCGCGTCGCGTTCGGCATCGGTGAGGCAGACGAGTTTCGGTTCGCTGGTCCCCACCCCACGCGGATCGAAGCCGACGATGTCGAAACGTTCGGCCAGCGCCGCCGCGGGCCTGGACTTCGCGATCCGCGCCGCGGCCGAGACGCCTGAGCCACCGGGGCCACCCGGGTTGAGCACGAGCGAGCCGATCCGCCGGCCGGTGTTCTTCGTCTTGTGCCGGAGGACGCCGATCGAGATCGTCTCGCGGTCCGGCTTCAGGTAGTCGAGCGGCACGGTGAGCTTCGCGCAGTCGAACGCCTTGTCTGTGAAGGACGCGCACGCTTCCCACGCGAGCTTCTGCTCGGCGAACTTCTCGAGCGCCTTCGGGTCCGGAGTGGGTGACGCCGTGGTGGTCGGGGACGCCGGCGGCGCCGACTGTGGCTGCTGCGTCGTGCACGAGGCGACGAGCACGGCAGCAACGAGCACGGCCGGGACGCGGCGAAGGCTCATCTCGCGATCTTCGCAGCGTCCCGGCCGCTCAGGGGCCTTAGCGCCGAACTCGTTACTTGGCGGCGCAGCGCGTGCCCTCGTCCGGCAGGGCGCCGTTCACCAGGTAATCGATGCCGATCTGGTCGACGCACGACACGCCCTGGAGGAACACGGTGTGCTGGTTGCCCTCGAACGTGAGCAAAGCTCCCTTGATCGCTTTCGCCAGGTTGACGCCCGCCTGGTAGGGGGTCGCGGGGTCGTTCGTCGTCGAGATGACCAGCGTCTTCGGCAGCCCTTCGACGTTCGGCTGGTGCGGCTCGGACGTGTTCGGCACCGGCCAGAAGGCGCAGGCGTCACGCGCGGAACCGTCCGGCTTGCCGTCGTCGAGGAACGGCGCCGCCTCCGCGTACCGCTTCTGCGCGTCGAGGATCTTCGCCGGATCGGTGACCCGCGGGTCGTCGACGCAGCGAATCGCGACGAACGCGTCCTGCGTCGTCCCGTAGCGGCCGTCGGCGCCGCGTTCGTTGTAGAGATCGGCCAGTTTCTCCAGGCCGTCGCCGCGCTGGCGCTTCAGGTCGTTGAGCGCGGTGTTCAGCGGCTCCCAGAGATCTTCCTGGTAGAGGGCCTGTATCACGCCTGTCGTCGCGTCCTCGTACGACAGTTTTCGGCCATCGCTGACCGGCACCGGGAAATCGATCAGCGGGCGCACCAGATCCTGGAACGCCTTCGTCACGCCGGCGACGTCGCGCCCGAGGGCACAGTCCTCACGCGCGGCGCACCAGTTCGAGAACTCCCCGAACGCCTTGCCGAAGCCCTGCCCCTGCGCGACCAGCGACTCCACCGCGTCCTGCTCCGGGTCGACGGCTCCGTCGAGCACCAAGGCGCGGACGTTCGCCGGGAACGCCTCGGCGTAGGCGGACCCGATCCGCGTCCCGTAGGAGTAGCCGAGGTAACTCAGCTTCGGCTCGCCGAGGACCGAGCGCAGGATGTCCATGTCCTTGACGACGTCACGCGTGCCCAGGTTCGCGAGCATCGCGGCGCCGTGTTCGGTCCGCTCGGCGCACTTCGCCGCGAAATCCTGGGACTCGGTCTCCTGCTTTTTCACTCCCTCGGGTGAGCCGTCGGTCTCGCTGTCGTCCGCGCGGTCCGCGTCGCGTTCGGCGTCGGTCAGGCAGCGGACCTGCGGCTGGCTCGCGCCGATGCCGCGCGGGTCGAAACCGACCACGTCGAAGCGTTTGCCCAGCTCGTTCGTCGCCGTCCGGGAGGCGAGACCGGCCGCGGCCTGCATCCCGGAGGCGCCGGGTCCGCCCGGGTTGACCACGAGCGCCCCAATCCTTTCGTCGGTATCCAGCGCCTTCCGGCGCAGCAGGCCGAGCGTGATCGAGTCGCCTTCGGGCTTCGCGTAGTCGAGCGGGACGGTGAGCCGGGCGCACTGTGCGTCCTTCACTCGAAACGCCGCTTTCGCGTCATCAGATGTCGCGTAGGGTGCACAGTCGGCCCAGGTCAGGCTCTGTCCGTAGAACTTCTCGAGTCCGGCGGGCACCGGTCCGGTCGGAGCGTGCGACTCGGTGGCCGGAGGCGGCGGCTGGGTTCTACCCTCTCCCGACGAGCACGCGACGACGGTGACGGCAAACAGGCCGGACAGCGTGATCGCGGCGAATCGACGGGCACGGGACCTGGCGCTGACATGAGTGGACACGGTTGGATCGTGCCATCGGCCGTGGAACTCGGCCGCACCACCACTGCGTTGGTGGTACGGGTGCGGACGGCAGTAGAACAGACGGGAGCACAGGGGTGGCAGCACTGATCAGCCGGGTGGGCAAGAAGCTGCGCCGGATCATCCAGCGGCCGGGCAGCGTCGAGCTGACCCGCTACGAAGCGCTGCTGCCGGCCATCGAGAAGCTCGAGCCCGAGTTGGAGAAGCTTTCCGACGAGGAGCTGACAGAGCGGGCCGGCAAGCTTCGGGACGCGGCTTCCTTCGGCAACGACCAGCTGATCGAGGTCTGCGCGCTCGGTCGCGAGGCCGCGCGGCGGGCGCTCGGCGAGCGTGCCTTCGACGTCCAGCTGCTGGGCACGATGGGCCTGCTCAGCGGGCATATCGTGCAGATGGAGACCGGTGAGGGCAAGACGCTGGCGGGCGCGCTGGCGGGCGCCGGGTACGCCCTGCGAGGGAAGCACGTCCACGTCGTCACGGTGAACGACTACCTCGCCCGCCGCGACGCGGAGTGGATGGGCCCGATCTACGACTTGCTCGGTGTCTCCGTCGGCTGGGTCGAGCCCGCGCACTCCCGCGACGAGCGCCGCGAGGCGTACGCGAAGGAGGTCACGTACGGCGCCGTCAGCGAGATCGGCTTCGACGTGCTGCGCGACCGGCTGGTGACCCGCGAGGAGGACCTGGTCCAGCGCGAGCCGGAAGTCGCGATCGTCGACGAGGCGGACTCCGTGCTGGTCGACGAGGCCCGCGTGCCACTGGTGATGGCGGGGTCGATCGACCACACCGACGCCGACGAAGAGGTCGCGAACATCGTCCGGCGGCTGCGGCTCGGGCTGCACTACGAGACCGACGCCGACGGCCGCAACGCCTGGCTGACCAAGGCGGGCGCTTCGGTGGTCGAGAAGGCCCTCGGCGACGACATCAACCTCTACGACGAGACGGGTTCGGACAGGCTGCCCGCGGTGAACGTGGCGCTGCACGCGCACGCGCTGCTCACGCGCGACGTCGACTACCTCGTGCGCGACGGGAAGGTGCAGCTCATCAACGCCGCGCGCGGCCGCGTCGCCGAACTGCAGCGCTGGCCGGACGGCCTCCAGGCCGCCGTCGAGGCGAAAGAGCAGGTCAAGGCGACCGACCGCGGCGAGATCCTCGACTCGATCACCGTGCAGGCCCTGCTCGCGCGGTACCCGGAGGTCGCGGGGATGACCGGTACCGCGGTCGCGGTCGCCGAGCAGCTGCGCGAGTTCTACAAGCTCGAGGTCGCGGTCATCCCGCCGAACACGCCGAACATCCGTGAGGACCAGGAGGACCGGATCTTCGGATCGCCGTCGCAGAAGCTGCGCGCGATCGAAGAGGAGATCCGGCGGGTGCACGAGACCGGGCGGCCGATCCTCGTCGGCACCCAGGACGTCGCCGAATCCGAAGAGCTGGCCGAGAAGCTGGCGAAGGTCGACCTCGAATGCGTCGTGCTCAACGCGCGAAACGACGCCGAGGAAGCCGCGATCATCGCCGACGCCGGCAAGAAGGGCGCGGTCACCGTCTCAACGCAGATGGCGGGCCGGGGTACCGACATCCGGCTGGGCGGCAAGGACGGCGAAGGCCGCGACGAGGTCGTCGAGCTGGGCGGCCTGCACGTGATCGGCACCGCGCGCTACCCGTCGAGCAGGCTGGACGGCCAGCTGCGCGGCCGGTCCGGGCGACAGGGCGACCCGGGCAGCGCGGTGTTCTTCGCCAGTCTGAACGACGAGCTCGTGCTGTCGAACGCGCCGGACATCCCCGAGGGCATCAGCTCAGACGTGGGCAGCGGCGAGATCGTCGACCCGGCGGCGCTGCGGCAGATCAACCACGCGCAGCGTGTCGCCGAGGGCGTCGACCTGGAGATCCACCGGAACACGTGGCGCTACACGCGGCTGATCGAGCGGCAGCGCGGCGAGCTGCTTGAGCACCGGGACAAGGTGCTGCGGACAGCGCACGCCGCGGAGGTGCTGGAAAAGGCACACCCGGAGAAGTTCAAGGAGCTTTCGGAGGCCGTCGACGACGAGGCCCGCGTCGAGCAGCTGTGCCGTGAGGTGCTGCTGTTCCACATCGACCAGCTGTGGTCCGACCACCTGGCGTTCCTGACCGACGTGCGAGAGAGCATCCACCTGCGGGCGCTGGCTCGGGAGACGCCGATCGACGAGTTCCACCGCGCGGCGATCCCCGAGTTCCACAAGATCATCCCGGAGGCGGCAGAGCGGGCGGCGAAGACGCTCGAGGAAGCCGAGATCACTGAGAACGGGATCGACCTCGGCGACGCGGGCGTGCGGCGGGCGAACACGACGTGGACCTACCTGGTGCACGACAACCCGTTCGACTCCGACTTCGAGCAGACCATCAAGAAGGTGCGGAGCATGATCAAGCGCAAGTAGCGCGCGGGGAGCGGGGGACCTTTGCTGTCACTCTCTTTTGGAGGGCGACAGCAAAGGTCCCCCGCTCTCTTTCCGCACCGGCCGGACCCAGGTGGGCGATTCGGCACGTCCGGTCGTCCCCGCGGACGCCAGTGGGTGAGAATGTCGGCATGCCGCAACTGCGCATCGCACTGGCCCAGGTCAACACCACCGTCGGGGACCTCGAAGGCAACGCCGAGCTCACGGTCGAGTGGACTCGCAAAGCCGCCGAAGCAGGCGCCCACGTCGTCGTCTTCCCGGAGATGTCCCTCACCGGCTACCCCGTCGAGGACCTCTCCCTCCGCCCGACCTTCGCCTCCGCCTCGAAGCAGATGGTCGAAGCGCTCGCCAAGCGGCTCGAAGCCGCCGGATGCGGCGAGGTCCTCACCTACATCGGGTACCTCGATCTGGACGAGGCCGGCCCGCGTGACGCGGCGGCCGCGCTGTACCGCGGCGAAGTGGTCGCCCGCCAGTTCAAGCACCACCTGCCCAACTACGGCGTCTTCGACGAGCACCGCTGGTTCAAGCCGGGCCACGACCTCGAGGTCGTCCGCTTCCACGGCGTCGACGTCGGCATGGTGATCTGCGAGGACGTCTGGCAGGACGGCGGCCCGATCTCCGCACTCGGCAAAGCCGGAGTGGACCTCGTGGTCGCTCCCAACGCTTCGCCCTACGAGCGGGCGAAGGACGACATCCGCCTGCCGCTGATCGCGCGCCGCGCGGCCGAGGCCGGGGCGGCGCTGGTGTACACGAACCAGGTCGGCGGCCAGGACGACCTCGTCTTCGACGGCGACTCGATCGTGGTCGGCGCGGACGGACGACTGCTGGCTCGCGCTCCGCAGTTCGTCGAGCACTTGCTCGTCGTCGACACGGACCTCGTCGCCGGCGGGCACACCGCCGAAGGCGAGTTCGAGGGCCTGCGGGTGAAGCGCCGAGTGCTCAGCGAGGAGCCGGTTCCGGCGTACACCCCGCGCACCGAGTCCGCGATCAGCGAGCCGCTGTCGGACGAAGCCGAGGTGTGGCACGCGTTGGTCGTCGGC
The DNA here is from genome assembly GCF_056435665.1 of Amycolatopsis sp. NPDC043887. Classification (NCBI taxonomy): domain Bacteria; kingdom Bacillati; phylum Actinomycetota; class Actinomycetes; order Pseudonocardiales; family Pseudonocardiaceae; genus Amycolatopsis; species Amycolatopsis sp. NPDC043887. Next base: position 271,036 of record NZ_JBWKEB010000012.1, on the reverse strand, counting down.
CTGCGCGACTACGTGTACAAGAACGGCTTCTCGTCGGTGACGTTCGGCTTCTCGGGCGGCATCGACTCCGCGGTCGTGGCGGCGCTGGCCGCCGACGCGCTGGGCGGCGACAACGTCTATGGCGTTTCGATGCCTTCGGAGTACTCCTCGGAGCACTCGAAGGGCGACGCCGAAGACCTCGCCCGCCGGATCGGCGCGCACTATCGCGTCGAGCCGATCGCGGACATGGTCAAGGTCTACGTGGAGCAGCTTCAGCTGACCGGCCTCGCCGAGGAGAACATCCAGGCCCGCGTTCGCGGCATGTTGCTGATGGCCCTGTCCAACCAGGACGGTCACCTGGTACTCGCCACCGGCAACAAGACCGAGCTCGCCGTCGGCTACTCGACGATCTACGGCGACGCCGTCGGAGCCTTCGCGCCGATCAAGGACCTGTTCAAGACGCACGTCTGGCACCTGGCCAAGTGGCGCAACGCCGAAGCCGAAAAGAACGGCGAAACCCCGCCGATCCCGGAGAACTCGATCACCAAACCGCCGTCGGCCGAGCTGCGGCCCGGTCAGCTGGACAGCGACTCGCTGCCCGACTACCTGATGCTCGACGACATCCTCGACGACTACATCGAGGGCGACCGCGGCTATGTCGACCTGGTCGACGCGGGCTTCGAGCCGGAGACCATCGACCGTGTGGTGCGGATGGTCGACAAGGCCGAATACAAGCGCCGCCAGTACCCGCCGGGCACCAAGATCACCTTCAAGGCGTTCGGGCGGGACCGGCGGCTGCCGATGACCAACGGCTGGCGAGAGGGCACCGTCGTGACCCCCTCAGTTCAGCGCGACCTGCTTCCCCGCTGAGTTCGTCAGCACGGCCACCAGGCCGGGCTTCTTGTCACGCCGGACGAGCATGTCCATCCCGAGCGCGCGGACCGCGGATTCGACCGCGGCGGGCTCGGGGTGGACGCCGGTGACCATGAGCAGCGGGATCGACGGGAGTCCCCGCGTCGTGGGATGCGGGGTGCTCCCCCAGTCGATGAGGAAGGGCGCGAGCCCATCGAGACCGCCTGCGCCGGTGAGACGCCAGGTCAGCAGTTCGCCGTCGTCGGTGGTCCGCGACATCTCGGACGCTTCGCCCGGGTCGTAACCGCGTTGGCGTGCTTCCGCGATCGCCTCGTCGATGCCGTCCGCACGCGCGGCCCAGGTGATCAGCGCGGGATCGGTCAGCTCGTTGATGCCGAACGGACGCGGCCCGATGTGCTCGGGTTGATCCGGGTCGGGGCCGACCACCTCGAGGTAGGCACCGGCGCCCAGGTCGGCCAGGTAGTTGGCCGTACCGAACCCGACATGCCTTCCGCCGCGTACCGGCGTGACACCGGTCAGCTCGGCGACGCGCGCGACGGCCTCTTCGAGATCCGGCCCGGCGTAGACGAGGTGGTCAAGCACGAGGTCGCTCATGTGCATACTCCTACCGCAGCCACGGCTTCGGCGGCACCGCGGCATGGCCGTCGATCCGAAACTGTCGTACCGCTCTCGTACCCTGGACATATGACGGCACCGGGCTACTCCGTGTTCGGCACCGCGATCGGCCACTGCGGCATCGCGTGGAGCGAACGCGGGGTCGTCGCGGTCCAGCTCCCCGAGGGCAGTGAAGAGAAGACGAGGGCGCGACTGACCGCGCGCCTTCCCGAGGCGACCGAGTCCACACCGCCGGGCGAGATCCAGCGCGCGATCGACGGGATCGTCTCGTTGATGGACGGCAAGCGCACGGACCTCGCCGGCGTCGGCCTCGACTACGAAGGAGTACCGGACTTCCACCACCGGGTCTACGAATTCATCCGCACCATCCCCGCGGGCAAGACGCTGACCTACGGCGACATCGCGAACATCCTCGGTATGCCCGGCGGCGCGCAGGCCGTGGGGCAGGCCATGGGCCGGAACCCGTTCCCGATCATCGTGCCGTGCCACCGCGTGCTCGCCGCGGGTGGCAAGGACGGCGGCTTCTCCGCGCGCGGAGGGGTCGCCACCAAGCGCCGGATGCTGGTCATCGAAGGCGCTTTGGCGGACGAACCGACGTTGTTCTAGCTGTTTTGGGCCGATGACCAGGGCTTGAGCCAGGGCGTTTCCGGCCAGCCTTCCGCGGCGGCCATCAGCGGGATCGCCGTCGCGCCGTCGATGTGCTCGCGGATGATGTCGGCGTGCCCGGCGTGGCGCGCGGTCTCTTCGATGAGGTGGAGCAGCACCCAGCGGACCGACCACGCGTCGACATCCTGCGGGTACCAGGGCACGCCCTTCGGCACCGGGACCGGCTGGCCGAGGTCGGCGATGCCGGCGATGACGTCCGAAGTGCGGCGAGCGACCTCGTCGTAGCGCGCGAGGACGCTTTCGACCGTCTCTTCCGTCGTCATCACGTACCCGGCTTCGTACTCCTTCATCGCTTCGTCCATCGGCTTCGAGGGCTTCTGGAGAAGGATGTCGATCCAGCCGTCTTCCGTGAAAGCGGTGTGCTTGATCAGGCCGCCGACGCTCAGTGAGCTTCTGGTCGGGACGGCTCTGGCCTGTTCTTCGGTGAGGCCGTGCGCCGCGATCCGCAGAACGTGGCGCTGCTGCTCAAGGTAGGCGAGGAGACCTTCGCGTTCGTCGGCGACCGGGGGAACGTTTCCAGCCATGGCGGCTCCTTCCGTTGGGAAGGGGATCATGACATCCGGCACCGGCTTCTTGCGGCGATTCGGCCCGGAAGAGAGCAAGGGACCTTTGCTACCACTTCTCTCGACGTTGAGAGAATTGGTAGCAGAGGTCCCTTGCTCCCCCGCTACCCCTGCGGCCGGACGAATGGGAACAGCACCGTCTGCCTGATCGACGCCCCGGTCAGCATCATCAGCAGCCGGTCGACGCCGATGCCGAGCCCGCCGGTCGGCGGCATGCCGTGTTCGAGCGCGAGCAGGAAGTCCTCGTCCAGCTCCATCGCCTCGACGTCCCCGCTCGCCGCGCGCAGCGACTGGGCCTCCAGCCGCCGCCGCTGTTCGAGCGGGTCGGTCAGCTCTGTGTAGGCCGTGCCGACCTCGGAGCCGAACGCGATCAGGTCCCAGCGCTCGGCCAGCCGCGGGTCCACGCGATGTTGCCGGGTCAGCGGCGAGACGTCGGTCGGGTAGTCGGTGTAGAACGTCGGCAGCACGGTCGCGCCTTCGACCAGGTGCTCGTGGGCCTTCAGCACGAGGTCGCCGTGCCCGGCCTCCTCGTTCACCGGCACTCCCGCCGCGCGGCAGAACCGCTGCAGTTCGGCGACCGAGGTGCTCGCGTCGATCTTCTCTCCCAGCGCCGCCGAGACGGCTTCGTGCACCGGGATCACCGGCCAGTCACCGGAGATGTCGTACTCGACGACCGTCCCGTCCGGCCCCGGACGGCGAACGACCTGCGCGCCGTACGCGGCTTCCGCGGCGCACTGCACTAGTTCCCGCGTCAGCGTCCGCATCGTGTTGTAGTCGGCGTACGCCTGGTACGCCTCCAGCATGGTGAATTCGGGGTTGTGCGTCGCGTCGACGCCTTCGTTGCGGAAGTTCCGGTTCAGTTCGAAAACGCGCTCGACGCCGGCCACGCACAGCCGCTTCAGGTACAGCTCGGGCGCGATCCGCAGGTACATCCGCATGTCGTAGGCGTTGATATGCGTGATGAACGGGCGGGCGTTGGCGCCACCGTGGACCGTCTGCAGCATCGGCGTCTCGACTTCGAGGTAATCGCCCTGGTGCAGCCTTTCCCGCACGGCACGCACCACGGTCGAGCGCATTCGCAGCATCGCCGTCGAATCCGGGTTCACCGCGAGGTCCAGGTAACGCTGCCGCACCCGCGTCTCGGGGTCGGTGAGGCCCTTTCGCTTGTCCGGCAACGGATGCAGGCTCTTCGCCGTGACGGTCCATTCGTCGACGAGCACGGAAAGCTCACCGCGCCGCGACGTCACGACCTGCCCGCTCACGCCGACGTGGTCGCCGAGGTCGACACCTCGCCGCCAGCCCCCGGGATCGAGCACGGAAGCGTCGAGCATCAGCTGGATCTCACCGCTGAAATCCTTGACCCGGGCGAAACACAGCCCGCCGAGATTACGCATCGCGAGCACCCGGCCCGCGACCCGGACCCGACGACCGGTGTGGGTGTCCGGGCCCAGATCACCGAACTTCGAGACGACGTCGCCGAGCAGGTCCTCCCGGGCGAAACCGACCGGATAGGGGTCGATCCCGGCTTCCCGCAAGCGATCCAGCTTCGCCATCCGCACCCGGACCTGGTCGGGGCGTCGCACCTGTTTCGGCGCGGGAGTGGCGGCGTTCGCTTCGATGTTGTGGACCTCGGCGACGAAATCGTCGGTGACGGTCTCCAGTTTCAGCGCTCGTCCCGACCGTCCTGTCGGGACGAATCCTTCGAGCGCGCCTGCGACGATGCCGACCCTCGGCAGCCGTCGAGCCGAGGAATAGCACAGGAAACGCGGCTCCCAGTCGGGACCGTACTTGGCGTTGGACCGGTAGAGCGATTCCAACTGGAAGAAGCGCGACGCCATGCTGAGGACACCGCGCCATGCGCGCAGCACCGGGCCCGCGCCGATCCGCTCACCCTCGGAGAAGACCGCGCGGAACATCGCGAAGTTCAGCGAAATCCTTTGTGCGCCAAGGTGTGAGCTCGCCGCGACGACCTCCGCGACCATGTATTCGTTGAGGCCGTTTTCGGCGTCGCGGTCGCGTCGCATCAGGTCGAGGGACAGGCCGCGACGGCCCCACGGCACGAACGACAGCATGCCGCGAAGTTCGCCCTTGGCGTCGTACGCCTCCACCATCACGCTGCGACCATCGCTCGGATCGCCGAGCCTGCCGAGCGCCATCGAGAACCCGCGCTCGGTTTCCGCCCCGCGCCACTGCTGCGCGTGCAGCAGGAGCTTGGCCATTTCCTCGGCCGGGATTTCGCTGTGCCGCCGGACTTTCGTGGTGTATCCCGCCCGTTCGATCCGTTTGACCGCTTGGCGGACCGAGCGTCGTTCCGGCCCGGCGAGGCTGAAGTCACGGACGTCGAGGACGGCTTCGTCACCGATTTCCAGCGCACGCAGGCCCGCGTCGGCGTAGACCTTCGCACCGCGTTCACTCGCGCCGAGCACGCCGGGAGTCCAGCCGTAGGTGCGCGCTTCGTTCAGCCAGGCGCGGACGGCGTCGGGCCAGGCGTCGGGGTCGCCGATGGGGTCCGCGCTCGCGACGCTGGTGCCCGCGAGCACGCGGTAGGCCACGGCGGCACGGCCGTTGAGCGAGAAGACGACGCTCTTCTCGCGCCTGGTGGCGAAATAACCCAAAGAGTCGTCTTCGCCGTGTTCGGCAAGAAGGCGACGTACACGCAGTTCTTCCTCGTCTGTCCTCAAGCGACGGCTACGCACGCCGCGGAAGAGCGTGTACAACGCGGCCGTCGCGACGGCTGTCGCGCTGAGATCGAGCACGAGGTCGAGCCAGGCCGGTCCTTCACCGATACCGACCCGGCGGAGCTGGATGTTCTCACCGGTCGTGTGGTTGACGACCCAGGCGAAGCGCGCCCAGGTGTCGGCGAGACGACCGGGAAAGGCTTCGCTCAAGCCCCAGCCGACGAGAATGACCACGGCCAGGCCACCGAACAGGACGGTGAGTCCGTCGCGCCACGCGCCGGGCGCGAGCCGGGCCGGGAACGCCGGACGCAGAATCCAGAGGAACGCGATCATGCCGAGGGAGATCAGGTCGGCGATGGCCAGCACCCACACCTGGTGCGGGATGTGCCGAACCTGCCACGGACCGAGTTTCAGCAGCTCAGGCCACCACAGCAGCGCGGCCTGGAACGCCAGCGTCACCGCCAGTCCACCGACCTGGAACAGCAGCAGCGTGTAAAGCGCGGCGCGTTTGCGGCGGCGGAGCGCGGCGCCGAGGACGACGAGCAGCAGGACGATCACGAGGCTCGCGTTCGTCGGGATGCTCAAGGCCGAGAAGGCGATGTCACCCGTCCTGAGCACCGGCCCCTTCACACCGCCGGCGAGCAGGAGGATCACCGAGAACACGGCCGCGAGCTGCACGAGAGTGGCGACGATCCCGCCCGCCCTCGCCTTCCACGGCGTGACTCGGCCCACTGGGTTTGCCATTCTGGTCCTTCGCGGTACACACAGGAGATCGACAGCTGTACTTACTTGACGTCACACAACCCCGTGTGGTTGTCAACGATCATCATCCTCTGGTCTGAACTTCCTCATTCGCGGGTGTGACGGCGCTGTGTGAACCTGGTCGCAGGGCCTTGGGACGGTCAAATCGGCATGTCACGCTTGGCCTGTTCAGCTCCACGACCCGGGGACCTCTTCGAGGCCTCGAGGGAAGGACGGTCGACAAGGATGTCTGCCACCGAAAAGGATTCCGGCGAGCTCGCGGCTCCGTACGGGACCGGCGCGGCACCCCAGGCCACATCTGGGAAGAAGGTCCGCGTACATCACCTTCGTGACATGAAAGAGCGCGGCGAAACCTGGCCGATGCTCACCGCCTACGACATGTACACCGCCGCACTGTTCGACGAAGTGGGCATTCCCGTGCTGCTCGTCGGGGATTCAGCGGCGAACAACGTCTTCGGCTACGACACTTCGCTTCCGGTGACCGTGGACGAACTGCTCCCGTTGGTCCGGGCGGTGACCCGATCGGTGAAGCGGGCGCTGGTCGTGGCTGATCTGCCGTTCGGCTCGTATCAGCTCTCACCGCAGCAGGCACTGGAAACCTCGGTGCGGTTCATGAAGGAAGGCCGCGCGCACGCGGTGAAACTCGAAGGCGGACGGAAATTCGCTCCGCATGTCGAGGCACTGACTTCGGCCGGTGTCCCGGTTATGGGACATATCGGATTCACTCCGCAGAGTGAACACAATCTGGGCGGCTATCGAGTCCAGGGACGCGGCGAAGCGGCCGAAGCGCTGCTCGCCGACGCAGTCGCCCTGGAGGAAGCCGGCGCCTTCGCGGTCGTCATGGAGATGGTGCCCGCCGAAGCGGCGAAGCGGATCACACACGAACTGAAGATCCCGACCGTCGGCATCGGCGCCGGGCCGGACTGCGACGCGCAGGTGCTCGTCTGGCAGGACATGGCCGGGCTTCGACGCGGCAAGACCCCTCGCTTCGTGAAGAAGTATGCCGACCTCGCCGGCGTGCTGACGGGAGCCGCGTCGGCGTTCGCGGAGGACGTCCGGCGAGGCGAGTTCCCGGCTCCGGAGCACTCATTCCACGACTAACACGCCTCTGACCTGCAGAAAGAGATCAAGGGACCTTTGCTATCACTTCTCTCAACGTTGAGGAAGGCGATAGCAGAGGTCCCTTGCTCTCCTCGCGGCTGGCTGTGTGGATTTCTGGTCATCTAACGCCCCAAAATCCACACAGTCAGTCAGCGCCACTACGCGGAGTACAGGGTGTGTGGAAACAGGGACGCTCAACGTCCCTATTTCCACACACCCCGTCCGCCGGAAGGCGGTAGCAAAGGTCCCTTGCTCTCTTTTCGGGTGGGCCACGCAGGGCGACCCTCCTTTAGTTGTTCACATATATGAACTTGAATCATGTCCTTGACTCACGTTCGTAAAGAGGCTTAACGTCTAGCCCGTCGCCGCCACGACCGAGCTTCGATACCTCGACGAGGAGGACCACGGATGCGTGTTCGTGAGCGGGTTCTGGCCATTGCGACCGGTGCCGCCCTGCTGTCGACGCTTGCGGCGTACCCGGCACAGGCCGCGACGGTCCGCGTAGGGACTGCGGAGCAATTGACGGCGGCGCTCGCTTCGGTCACTCCGGGTACCGTCATCGAACTCGCGGCAGACACGACTTTCACGGGCAACTTCAAGGCGGCGAAGAGCGGCACGTCCAGCAGCCGTATCACGCTGAAGGGGCCGCGAAGCGCGGTCATCAAGGCCTCGGCCGGACGCACGCTGGAGCTGACGGGCAGCTACTGGAACCTGACCGGCTTCACTCTCACCGGTGGCCAGAAGGGCCTGATGGCGACAGGCGTCAAGAACACCGTCGTCGACGGCATCAAGGTCACCGGCGTCGGCCACGAGGGCATCCATTTCCAGTACACGAGCACCGACAACGTCGTGAAGAACTCAGAGGTGACCGACACCGGCCGCGAGTACGCGGGCTACGGCGAAGGTATCTACTTCGGTTCCGCGAAGGGCAACTGGCCCGGCGGCACGCCCGACCGGAGCGACCGGAACAAGGCGTTGAACAACAAGATCGGCCCGAACGTGCGAGCCGAGTCGATCGACATCAAGGAAGGCACCACCGGCGGCGAACTGCGCGGCAACGTCTTCGACGGGACCGGGCAGAGCGGCGAGCACTTCGCCGACAGCTGGGTGGACATGAAGGGCAACAATTACGTGATCGCGGACAACCGGGGCAGCAAGGTCTTCGTGCACGACGCGACCTACGGCGGCTTCGAGGTCCATGTCCAGCTCGACGGTTGGGGCCGCGGCAACACCTTCTCCGGCAACACCGCGGACGTGCAGTCCTCCTACGCGTACGGCTTCTATCTCGTGAAGGCGGCGACCGGGAACAAGGTCTGCGCGAGCAACAAGGTGACCGGTGCCGGGAAGGGATTCGCGAACGTGGCCGCCACGGCGGGCTGCTGACGCGACCGAAGACCGGGGGCCCGCTCAGCCCGGCGGCGGGGGCGGGCCCCCACCCTTCGGACACTCGCCGATTCGGGCAGAGTGTCCTTATGGAAGACCTGTACCCGCCGATCCATGTGCGCGCCGAGGGCATGCTCGACGTCGGCGACGGGCACCGGATCTACTGCCAGGAAGCCGGGAACCCGGACGGCAAACCCGTGGTCGTCCTGCACGGAGGCCCTGGTAGCGGCACCTCCCCGATGGCCCGGCGGCATTTCGACCCCGAGGCCTACCGGATCATCCTGTTCGACCAGCGCGGCGCCGGCCGTAGCACCCCGCACATCGGCACGCCGGACGCCGACCTGTCGGCCAACACCCTCTGGCACCTCGTCTCGGACATGGAAAAGCTGCGCGAACGGCTGAATCTCGACCAGTGGCAGCTCTTCGGCGGCTCGTGGGGCGTGACCCTCGCCCTCGCCTACGCCGAAACCCACCCGAGCCGCGTCAGCGAGATCATCCTGCGCGGCGTCTTCACCGTCCGCCGCAGTGAACTCGACTGGATCTACAACGGCGGCGCCGCGAATCTCTTCCCCCGCGAGTGGGAAGCGTTCCTCGCGCCGATCCCCGAAGACCGCCGCGACGACCCGCTGTCTGCGTACCGCGAGCTCGTCTATCACCACGATCGGGCGATCCGGGAGCGCGCCGCCATCGCGTGGAGCGCCTGGGAAGGCGCGATCGTCTGCCTGCGCCCGGATCCGGCCTTCCGCAACCAGTACGCGTCCCCGGACTTCGCGGTCACCTTCGCGCGGCTCGCGCTGCACTACTTCTGCCACGGGGCGTGGCTGGAGGAAGGGCAGCTGATCCGGGAAGCCGGGAAGCTGGCCGGGATTCCCGGCGTGATCGTGCAGGGTCGGTACGACGCGGTGTGCCCGCCGACGACGGCTTACGAACTGCACCAGGTCTGGCCGGATTCGAAGCTGGAGCTGGTCGAGGCGGCCGGGCACGCGGTGACGGATCCGGGGATGCCGGCGGCGCTCCGGGCCGCGACGGATTCCTTTCGCTAAGCGACTACAACCGGCCGCCCGAAGCCGTGTCGCCGGACAGCCGTTGCGCCAGATACACCGGCACGGTCGAGGCCAGGATCAGCACCGCCGCCACGACGTTGACGATCGGCGCCTGGTTCGGCCGGAACAGGTTGTTCAGGATCCAGATCGGCAGCGTCTCCAGCCCGGTCCCGAGAGTGAACGTCGTGACGATGATTTCGTCGAACGACAGGGCGAACGCCAGCAGGCCGCCTGCCAGGAGGGCCGAACGCAGCATCGGGAAGGTCACCAGCCGGAACGTCGTGAGCCCGTCGGCGCCGAGGTCCATCGACGCCTCTTCGAGGTTGCCGCCCATCCGCCGCAGGCGGGCGACGACGTTGTTGAACACCACCACGATGCAGAACGTCGCGTGCGCGACGATCGCGGTGAACAGGCCGAGATCGATGCCGAGAATGGTGCGGAAGGCGTTGTTCAGCGCGATACCGGTGACGATACCGGGCAGCGCGATCGGCAGGATGATCAGCAGCGACACCTGGTTGCGGCCGAAGAAGCGGTACCTCTGCAGGGCGAAGGCCGCCATCGTGCCGAGTACCAAGGCGATCGCCGTGGCCGCGAGTCCTGCTTGGACACTCGTGCCGAGTGCGTTCAGCGCGCCTTCGTTCTCCGCGGCCCGGCCCCACCATTCGAGGGTGAAGCTGGACGGCGGCCAGCCGAAGGTGGTGTCGGCGTTGAAGGAATTGAGCAGCACCACCAGCAGCGGGAAGTAGATCACCGCGAGGCCGAGCACCAGCGCCGCGAGCAGCAGGTATTTGGTCGTCCGGGAAAGCCGCATCGCGCGCTCCTACAGGTTGTCCAGCGCGCCCGTGCGGCGCACGGCGGCGAGGTAGGCGAGCATGATCACCACGGGTACGGTCGCGACGGTCGCCGCGAACGGCAGGTTGTTGGCCGCGCCGATGTTGTCGTAGACGACGTTGCCGAGCATCTGCGACGTGCCGCCGACGATCTTCACCGCGATGTAGTCGCCCAGCGACAACGAGAACGTGAAGATCGAGCCGGCGACGACGGCCGGGAAGGTCACCGGCAGCACCACCGAGCGGAACGTCCTGAACGGCCGGGCACCAAGGTCGCCCGAGGCGTCCACCAGCGAGCTCGGCAGCCGTTCCAGGCCCGCGTAAATCGGCAGGATCATGTACGGCAGCCAGAGATACGACAGGGTGATCACGGTCGCGAGAACGCCGTAACCGGGGGTGTCGAGGCCGAACGGGTTCAGCAGCCAGTGCAGGACCCCGTTGCCGGACAACATGGTCCGCCAGGCGTAGGCCTTCACCAGGTAGCTCGCCCACAGCGGGGTCATGACGGCGATCACCAGGAGCCGTCGCGCCCTCGGCGAGGCGAATTTGGCCATGTAGAACGCCATCGGGAAGGCGATGATCGCGGTGACCACCGTGACGAGCGCGGCGATCCCGACCGTCCGGAAGGTGATCGTGCGGTACACCGCGTCACTGAAGAGGGTGACGAAGTTGTTCAGCGACCACTCGGTCACGACCTGGCCGGTGAAGACGTCGGTACTCCAGAACGCGGTCACGAACAACGCGGCCAGTGCGCCGAGGTAGGCGAGGCCGAGCCACAGCATAGGCGCGGAGAGCAGAATCCACAGTCGCAGCCTGGGTTTGCGATACAGGAAGGCGGAGGTTCTCCGCCTCGGCGAATCGAGGGTGGTCGTCATCTTTTTCCACCTAGGAATGGGACCGGGAGCGGCCGGCGTGGGGGCCCACCGGCCGCTCCCGGGGTTCGGGAGGTCAGCCCTTGATCTCGGTCCAGGCGCGGGTCCACTCGCCGTAGTCCTTGCACTTGACGTCGGTGCGGCCGTCGAGGCACTGCGCGATCGGCGTCGTCCAGTACTGGATCTTCGAGGCGTACGCGGCGTCACCGGCGTGGAAGGTCTCGCAGTGCACCTTGTTCTTGGTTTCGGCGCACGCCTTGGGGTTCGAGGGCGATTCACCGAAGTACTCGGCCACCTGCGCGTTCGCCTTCGGGCTGACGATGTGGTTCAGCCACTTGTAGGAGCACGTCTTGTGCGGCGACTTCGCGCCCACCATCCAGGTGTCCGACCAGCCGGTCGCACCCTCGGACGGCAGCACGGACTCGACCGGTGCTCCCTCGCTCTTGGTCAGGTTCACCGTCACCTGCCAGGCGGTGCCGACGACGGCGTCGCCGCTCTTGAGCGCCTGGCTCTCCTTCAGATAGTCCGACCAGTACTCCGCCACCATCGGGCGTTGCTGCTTGAGCAGGTCGACGGCGGCCTGGAACTGCTTGTCGTCCAAGGCGTACGGGTTCTTGATGCCGAGTTCGGGTTTGTGCGTCTGCAGGTACAGCGCGGCGTCGGCGATGTAGATCGGCGAGTCGTAGGCGGTGATCTTGCCCTTGTACGGGCTGTTCGCGTCGAACATGACGGACCACGATGTCGGCGCCGGGGTCACCTTGTCGGTGCGCCAGGTGAGCAGGTTCGCGCCCCAGCCGTGCGGCACGCCGTAGGAGACGTTGTTGACGCTGTTCCACGGGCGATTCTTGAGGAAGTCGAAGACGTCTGCGTAGTTCGGCACGAGCGCGGTGTTCACCGGTTCGACGTCTCCGGACGCGATGAGCCGCAGCGAAGCGTCACCGGAGGCGGAGATGACGTCGTATTGTCCGGTCTTCATCAGGCTCACGGCCTCGTCGGAGGTGCCGAACGCCTTGACGTTGACCTTGCAGCCGGTCTCCTTCTCGAAGCCGGTGACCCAGTCGACGGCCGGGTCGTTGGAACCGTTCTCCGCATAGCCGGGCCAGGCCAGCACGTTGACCTGGCCTTCCGGCTGGCCGAGCTGCGCGAGCGCGTCGAGCTTCGGCGGGGTGAAGCCCTGTCCGCCGGGCGCGGCGGCGGTCGAACTGGATCCTGAGGTTCCGCAGGCGGCCACGAGCAGGCCGGCGCCGAGCAGGCCAGCGAGCGCGAGTTTCCTGTTCTTCATTGAACAACCTTTCGGTACAGGGGGAGAACTAACCGGCTTCGGGGACGCGGAAGCTGTGTTCGTGCGGCCAGCTCAGGCGGACCCGGCCGCCTTCGAAGTCCGCGGGTTCGGCGGTGTTCTGCCGGACCACGGAGAGCTGGCCTCCGGCGTCGAGCGTGACCTCGTAGCGCACGGTCGCGCCGGCGTAGACGGTGTCGGTGACGGTGCCGGTGGCGCTGGTCTCGCCGACCTCGGCGGATTTCGAGAGATCGGCGTCGATGCGGATCTTCTCGGGGCGGATGCTGAACACACCGGGTTTGCCGACGATGTTCTCGGCGCCGCCGCCGCTGAGCAGGTTCGAGGTGCCGACGAAGCCGGCGACGAACGCGGACGCGGGCCGTTCGTAGACCTCGACCGGTGAGCCGACCTGTTCGATGCGGCCGGCGTTGAACACCGCGATGCGGTCGCTCATCGTCAACGCCTCGTCCTGGTCGTGGGTGACGAAGATGAAGGTGATGCCGACGTCGCGCTGGATCTGTTTCAGCTCGGTCTGCATGGTGTGGCGCAGTTTCAGGTCGAGGGCGCCGAGCGGTTCGTCGAGCAGGAGCACCTTCGGCCGGTTGACCAGTGCCCTGGCGAGGGCCACCCGTTGCCGCTGGCCGCCGGAGAGCTGGTCGGGTTTGCGCTCCCCGAACTCTCCGAGCCGGACGGTGTCGAGAGCGTCCTTCGCGCGCTGACGGCGCTCCGCGCGGGGGACGCGTTTCACCCGGAGGCCGTACTCGACGTTCTGCTGCACGGTCATGTGCGGGAAGAGCGCGTAGTCCTGGAAGACGGTGTTCACGTCGCGATCGAACGGCGCGAGACGGCTGACGTCGCGGCCGTGCAGTTCGATCGTGCCCGCCGTCGGGAGCTCGAAGCCGGCGATCATGCGGAGCACGGTCGTCTTGCCTGAGCCGGACGGGCCGAGCATCGAGAAGAACTCGCCGGGCGGGATGTCGAGGTCGACGCCGTCGACCGCGTGGACCTGGCCGAACTCCTTGCGCAGCCCGCGCAGCCGGATGGCCGGAATCGCGCCTCCACCTGCGGAAGTGATAGCAAAGGTCCCTTGCTCCCCCTTGGCGGAGGTGGGCGCTTGATGAGGCATGGCGTGCCTTTCGGTGGTCGTCACAGCGCGCTCATCACGTGCTTGACGCGGGTGTAGTCCTCGAGGCCGTAGAGCGAGAGGTCCTTGCCGTAGCCGGACTTCTTGAAGCCGCCGTGCGGCATTTCGGCGACCAGCGGGATATGCGTGTTGATCCACACGCAGCCGAAGTCGAGCTTCCTGGCCAACCGCATCGCCCGCTGGTGGTCGGTGGTCCACACCGACGACGCGAGCGCGTACTCGACGCCGTTGGCCGCGGCGAGTGCTTCGGCTTCGGTCCCGAAGCGCTGCACGGTGATGACCGGACCGAAGATCTCCGTCTGGCTGATCTCGTCGTCCTGCCGGACCCCGGAGATCACCGTCGGCTCGTAGAAGTAACCCTCGTCCCCATGCCGCTTACCTCCACAGTGGACTATCGCGTGCTCGGGCAGCCGGTCGACGAAGCCGGCGACCCGGTCGAGCTGGGCGGCGTTGTTGAGCGGTCCGTAGCTGACCGACCTGTCGTCGGGCTTGCCGGTGGTGGTCGCCTGCGCTTGCCTGGTGAGAGCCGCGACGAAGGTGTCGTGGACTTCGTCGGCGACCAGGACCCGCGTCGCCGCGGTGCAGTCCTGGCCCGCGTTGAAGTACCCGGCCGCGGCGATGCCTTCAGCGGCCGCTTCGATGTCGGCGTCGGCGAAGACCACTACGGGCGCTTTACCGCCGAGCTCGAGGTGTACGCGCTTCACGTCCTTCGCGGCCGAAGCGGCGACCTCGATCCCTGCCCGCACGGAGCCGGTGATGGACACCATCGCGGGGATCTCGTGCTCGACGAGCGCGCGCCCGGTGTCGCGGTCGCCGCAGATCACGTTGAGCACGCCGGACGGCAGGAATTCGGCGCAGATCTCGGCGAAGAGCAGGGTCGACGCAGGCGTCGTGTCGGCCGGTTTGAGCACGACGGTGTTCCCGGCGGCGAGCGCGGGGGCGATCTTCCAGACCGCCATGAGGAGCGGATAGTTCCACGGCGTAACCTGCGCGCACACGCCGATCGGTTCTCGGCGGACGAAAGAGGTATGCCCTTCCATGTACTCGCCCGCCGACCGTCCTTCGAGGACACGCGCGGCCCCCGCGAAGAACCGCAACTGGTCGACGATCATCGGCAGTTCTTCGGCCGCGGTGAGCGCGATCGGCTTGCCGGTGTTCGCCGATTCGACGAGCACGATCTCTTCCGCGCGTGCTTCGACGGCGTCCGCGATCTTCAGCAGCGCGAGCTGGCGCTGCGCGGGTGTGGTCTCGCGCCAGGTTTCGAAAGCGGCGGCCGCGACCTTGAGCGCGCGGTCGACGTCTTCGGGGCCGGCGACGGCCGCGGTGCGATACGGGCGGCCGGTGACGGGATCGACGACGTCGGCGACCTGGCCCGACGCGGATCCGGTGTACTCACCGCCGATGAAGTGCTTCAACTGCTGCACGAGAGCTCCTGGCTACTGGGCCTGGGGGCGTGAGGCGATAGCAAAGGTCCCTTGCTCCCTTGTGGGGGGCGAGGTCTTAAAACATATAAGTCCAGATGTTAAATGACAAGACGATGGGGCAAGATTGCTTCCATCGGGTAGCGGTACGGGCGAAGGGCCACCATGCGTAAGGGGATGTCGCACAGCGCGCGATCAGCGATGTTCGCGCCGCTCGACCAGATCGGCCGGGCGGAAGCGGTCACCGCGCGGCTGGTCGACGCCATCACGCTCGGGCTGCTGGCCGATTCGGAACAGCTGCCGAGCGAAGCCGAGCTGGCCGCCCAATTCGGCGTCTCCACCGTGACGGTTCGCGAAGCGCTCGTGGCCTTGCGACAGCAGGGCCTTGTCGAGACGCGACGCGGCCGAGGCGGCGGAAGCTTCGTGAAGACGCCTGTCAACCCTTCGGCCGCTTCGTGGCGAGAGCGCCTTCGCACGGTCTCGCTGTCCGAGCTTCGCGACGTCGGCGATCACTACCTCGCCATCGCGGGCGCCGCGGCCAAACTCGCCGCCGAGCGGAGTTCGCCCGAAGACATCGAGCGGCTCGAACTTGCGACCGAGGACATCCGCACGGCCACCGGCGCGGAAGCGTCGCGCGCCGAGCGCCAGTTCCATCTCGAAGTCGCCGCCGCCGCCCAATCGCCACGGCTGACCAGGGAAGAAGTGCAGTTGCAGAGCGAACGCGGGGGATTGTTGTGGCTGCCGCTCGAGCCGCACGGCACCCGCGAGAACGCCTACGCCGAACACCGCGCGATCGCCGCCGCCATCGCGCAGGGAGACGGCGAGCTGGCCAGAAAGCTCACCGAGGAGCACATCCTCGAAGCGATAGACCGGCTGGCGGACGTGCATTTAGACCTTCTGGCCCCTTAAGCTGCGGCATCCGCGCATCCGAGGTGAGCATCGTGAACGACACACCGTCCGCCGGTTCCGAGGTCGTCGAACAGGTATCCACCCTGGTCGAGGACGTCTTCGGCAGGCTGAAGCCGCTATTGGCAGGCGCCGAGGGGCTCCTGGCCGCCTCC
The DNA here is from genome assembly GCF_056435665.1 of Amycolatopsis sp. NPDC043887. NCBI lineage: Bacteria > Bacillati > Actinomycetota > Actinomycetes > Pseudonocardiales > Pseudonocardiaceae > Amycolatopsis > Amycolatopsis sp. NPDC043887. Next base: position 254,766 of record NZ_JBWKEB010000012.1, on the reverse strand, counting down.
ACCGATGCCACCGCCGAAGACCTGGCTCGCCTCCGGCCGCAGGTCTTCGACGTCCTCGGCGGCCTGGTCGTCGGCGCCGGGTTCATCAGTGCGCCGAACGCGCTGGCCGATCAGGAATTCGGCTTCGAATGGTGGACCGAAACCGGTGACGCCGAGCCGGTGCAACTGGTCATCAGCCTCGATCCGGACAGCGAGAACTTCCTGGATTACACCCGGCAATCGTGGTTCACCGTCCCGCGTGACACCGGCCGCCGCCACATCAACGGCCCGTACGTCGACTACCTCTGCACCGACGAGTACACGCTGACCTTCACGGTTCCCGTCCAGCGTGACGGGTCGTTCGCGGGGGTCGTCGGCGCGGACATCTACGTGCGCGAGGTCGAGCGCCTGCTGCAGCTGAAACTGCGTGCGCTCGGCGGCCGCTCGGCGCTGGTCAACGCGCAGGGCCGGGTGATCGTCTCGAACAACGCGCGCCAGGCGACCGGATCGCTGGTCCGCGAGGTCGACGTCCCCGCGTGGTGGTCCGCCGGCGCGGAACCGGTCACGACGGAGACCGGCACCCACCTGCGGCGCTGCGGCGACTCGCCGATCGCCCTGGTCAGGTCCGGGCGCTGACCTGTAGCGCCAGCCAGAATTCGGCTCGCACCCCGGGTGAATCGAGATCACGGCCGGTCAGTTCGGCGACCTTGCGCATACGGTTGCGCAAGGTGTGCCGGTGGACGCCGAGCCGCGCGGACGCCAGATCCCAATGACCGTGGTGTTCGAGCCAGCAGGTCAGTGAGGCGACCAGTTCGCCGCGGCCAGTTTCGTCATGCTGCCGCAGCGGCGCCAGGAGGCTGTCCGCGAACGCTTGTGCCGCTTGGGGGTCGACCATCTCCAGGAAGCCTCGCCCGGCGTGCTCCGCGAACCGGACCAACGGCGAGCGCTCGGCCTTCGCCGCTTCCGCCGCCTGTTTCGCCTGCCGGAGCCCGGCCGGGAAATCCACTGTGGACACCGGATCGGACAGCCCGGCGTGCAGCCCGCCGATCCGGGAAGCCTGCCGGGCGACGGTCTCCACGTCGCCGAGCGCGACCACGAACGCCCCCGACTCGCCGAAGAACACCTTGTCTCCGGCCGCTTCGGCGTCGAGCGCGTCGACGAGCGAGCGGCGCGCACCCACGGAACCGGCGACGGCCAGCACGGACCACGGCGCTTCCGGAACACCGCCCCAGAGCGACTTCATCGTGCGCGTGGCGAGTTCGGTGTGCCCCGCGGTGAGCAGGTCGCACAGCCCTGACCTCAGTCGCCGCAACGCGCCTACGTGTTCACGGTTCTGTTCCAGGGCAAGGGAAAGCAACGACACCGCGGTGTTGACGATGTGCTGCCCCGCGGCATCGAGCGGCTCGCGGGTGCCGACGGCGAGCACGCCCCGGGCACGGGTGTCGAGCGTCTGCAGGATGACCTCGTGCTCCCCCGCCACCGTCACCAGTGTGCCCGCTCGCAACCGCGCCAAGTCCTCCCGGACAGCGTCGGCGAAAGGCCGCGCGGATGCCGACGAGGCTTCGGTGACGGCACCTGAAGAGTCGAGCAGTAGCACCCAGCCGTCGACCAGCTTCGCCAGTTTGCGCACCACGCCACCGGGCCCGCCCTTGCCGACGGCCGTCCTGGTCAGTTCCTGCTGTCCCTTGCCGGTGCGCACGAGCGAGGCGTACTCGTCGGCGGCCACCGCGCGGGAGACCGCCCGCGTGATCGCGATGAACGGCGTCTTCCTCGGCACTTCGAGCACCGGCAGCCCGACCTCTTCCGCGGTGTCCACAAGGGACCGCGGAATGCTCTCGTGGCTGAGGCCGACTCCGAAACCGAGCCCCGCCACGCCGGCGTCGACGAGCCGCCGGATGTACCCGGGCGACGTGGTCTCATCGAGGGCGAGGCCGGTGGTCAGCAGCAGTTCGCCGCCTTCGAGGAAGGCCTGCGGATCGGTCAGTTCGGTGGGGTGGACCCACCCGATCGCCCGGTCGAGCCCCGACTCGGCCGCGCGCACCCGCAGGCCGAGCGGACGTTCGGCCACGAGGGCGGCGAGGGTCAGTGCCATGTTGTCCAACTCTACGCCTCGATATCGACAAGATGTCGAGCTGACGCGGACCGGGCGGGCTCCCATTCTGGAGGGCGCCCCCGTCCCTCGCGTCCGCAGGAGTCTGGCCGTGACCGTCACCACCGAAACCCAGCGCAGGCTGCGCACCGAGATCCCCGGCCCCGCCTCGCGCGCCCTGCAGGAGCGACGCGCCGCCGTCGTCGCCGCGGGCGTGAGTTCGGTGCTGCCCGTCTACGTCACCTCGGCCGAAGGCGGCCTGCTCACCGACGCCGACGGCAACGTCCTGATCGACTTCGGTTCCGGCATCGCGGTGACCAACGTCGGCCACGCCGCCCCCGCCGTCGTGGACCGCGTCCGTGAGCAGGTGGGCCGGTTCACGCACACGTGTTTCATGGTCACGCCGTACGAGGGGTACGTCGAGGTGTGCGAGGCACTCGACAAGCTGACGCCGGGCACCCACGAGAAGCGTTCGGTCCTGTTCAACTCCGGCGCCGAGGCCGTCGAGAACGCGGTGAAGATCGCCCGCGCCGCGACCGGGCGCCAGGCCGTCGTCGTCTTCGACCACGCCTACCACGGCCGTACCAACCTGACGATGGCGCTGACCGCGAAGTCCATCCCCTACAAGCACGGTTTCGGCCCGTTCGCGCCCGAGGTCTACCGGGTGCCGGGGTCGTACCCGTACCGCGACGGGCTGTCCGGTCCCGAAGCGGCGCGGATCGCCATCGACCGCATCGAGAAGCAGATCGGCGGCGACCAGGTCGCGGCCGTCGTGCTGGAACCGGTGCAGGGTGAGGGCGGCTTCATCGAGCCCGCTCCCGGGTTCCTGCCCGCGCTTTCCCGCTGGTGCACCGAAAACGGCGTCGTGTTCGTCGCCGACGAAGTGCAGACCGGCTTCTGCCGCACCGGCGAGTGGTTCGCGTCCACGCACGAAGACGTCGTCCCCGACCTGATCACCACCGCCAAGGGCATCGCGGGCGGGCTGCCGCTCGCCGCCGTCACCGGCCGCGCGGAACTGCTCGACGCCGTCCCGCCGGGCGGGCTCGGCGGAACCTACGGCGGTAACCCGATCGCGTGTGCCGCGGCGCTCGGCTCGATCGAGGTCATGCGCCAGGAGAACCTCGCGGCGTCGGCGAAGCGCATCGAGAACACGGTGCTGCCGCGACTGCGGGCGCTGGCCGAGGAGACCGGCGTGATCGGCGACGTCCGCGGCCGCGGCGCGATGCTGGCCGCCGAGTTCGTGAAGCCCGGCACCACGGAACCCGGCGCCGACCTGACCAAGCGCGTCGCGCAGGCCTGCCACCAGGCCGGTGTCGTCGTCCTCACCTGCGGTACCTACGGCAACGTCGTCCGCCTGCTGCCGCCGCTGTCCCTGTCCACCGAACTGCTCGACGAGGGCCTGACCGTCCTTGAGCACGCTGTCCGCACGGAGGCTTCCAAGTGAGCACCTTTCCTTTCTGGGTAGCCGGAAAGCCGGTCACCAGCGGCGAGACCGTCGTCGTCCGCCACTCCTTCGACGGAAGCGAGGCGGGCTCGCACCACGTTCCGTCCACTTCGGACATCGAGACCGCGGTCCAGGCCGCGCACGACGCCCAGGAGGAATTCGCGACGCTGCCCGCGCACGTCCGGGCGGGCGCGTTGGACCACGTGTCCCGAGTTTTGGGTGAGCGGTCCGAAGAGCTGGCGCGGCTGATCACCGCCGAGTCCGGCAAGCCGCTGAAGTGGGCGCGCGGCGAGGTCGGGCGCGCGGCGTCGACGTTCCGCTGGGCCGCCGAGGAGGCGCGCCGGTTCTCCGGTGACCTGCAGCGGCTCGACACCGACCCGGGCGGCACCGGACGGCTGGCGCTGGTCCGCCGTGTGCCGAAGGGCCCGGTGCTCGGCATCACGCCGTTCAACTTCCCGCTGAACCTGGTGGCGCACAAGGTCGCGCCGGCGATCGCGGTCGGCGCGCCGATCGTGCTCAAGCCCGCGCCCGCGACACCGCTGACCGCGTTGCTGCTCGGCGAGATCCTCGCCGAGACCGATCTGCCCGCCGGAAGCTGGTCGATTCTTCCGGTGAGCAACGAGGAATCGGCCAAGCTGGTTTCGGACCCGCGGCTGCCGGTCGTGTCGTTCACCGGTTCCGTGCCGGTGGGCTGGGGCATCCGGGACAGCGTGCCGCGCAAGCACGTCGCGCTCGAACTCGGCGGCAACGCGGCGGTGCTCGTCTGTCCTGATTGGACTGACCTGGACTTCGCGGCGCAGCGGATCGCGACGTTCGCGATGTACCAGGCGGGCCAGTCGTGCATCTCGGTGCAGCGCGTGTACGCGCACGCCGACGTCTACGACGAGCTTCAGACGAAGGTGCTGGAACAGGTGCGCGCGCTCGGGACCGGCAACCCGCGGACGGACGGCGTGGACGTCGGGCCGCTCATCAACACCGCGGCCGCTTCCCGGGTGGAATCGTGGATCACGGCGGCTGTCGAGGCGGGCGGCGAACTGCTGACCGGCGGGAAGCGCGACGGCGCGACCGTCGAGCCGACGGTGCTCGCGAACGTGCCAGAGGACGCGTCGGTGATGGCCGACGAGGTCTTCGGGCCGGTCGTGTCGATCACGCGCGTGGACTCGGTGGAGGACGGAGTGCGCCGGATCAACGACTCGCGCTTCGGTTTGCAGGCGGGCGTGTTCACGCGCGATCTGCCGACGGCGTTCGACGTGTCCGCGAAGCTGCGTGTCGGCGGTGTGCTCGTCGGCGACGTGCCGAGCTTCCGCGCCGACCAGATGCCTTACGGCGGCGTGAAGGACTCCGGCGTCGGCCGCGAGGGCCCCGCGTCGGCGATGGCGGACTTCACCGAGGAACGCGTCACCGTCCTGACCGGCCTGACTCTCTGACCTGCCCGCATTTAGTCCTCTGAATGCGCTGCAACCGCATTCAGAGGACTAAATGCGTCAGGTGGGAGTGGGCCTCGACGAGCGAAGGGCCGTACCAGGTCAGGAAGCGCCCGGAGACCAGCACGTGCTTCGCGCCGGGGAACGCTTCGGGGCCGTCATCCGCAGTGAACTCGTACGGCTCGTCGGGCAGTACGAGCAGGTTCGCGTCTCCGGCCGCGAAGCGCGCTTGGAGCTCGTCGAGCTTCGGACGCGGGTAGCGCTCTTCGTGGTCCGCGTAGACGTTGCCGATTCCGACGCGATGCAGGACGTCGCCGCCGAAGGTGTCCCTGCCGAGCACGATCCACGGCTTCCGCCAGACCGGCACGACCGCACGGAACCGCTCCGGCAAGGTCTCCCGCCAGATTTCTTCGGCCTCGACCAGCCAATCCGGCTCGGCGAGGTCGTAGGCCTGCGTCAGGATCCGCCGGATCGAGGCGAGCGCGCCGGGCACGGTCGCCGACGCCTCCATCACCCAGACCGGAACCCCGTTGGCGCGTAAGCATTCCACGTCTTCCGGCCGGTTCTCCTCGGAGTTGGCCAGCACCAGATCCGGCTCGAGTTCGAGCACCTTGTCCACGTTCGGGTACTTCGAGCCGCCCACCCTCGGGACGTCCAGAGCGACCGGATGGGTGCAGTAGTCCGTGGCGCCCGCGAGCCTTCCCGGCGCGCTCACCTCGACGGCCTCGGTCAGCGACGGCACGAGCGACACCACCCGCGACGCCGGTTCGCGCAGCGGGACCACTTCGCCGAGGTCGTCGATCATGCCCGCTCGAACGACAGTTTCCGCTTGTCGACGTCCACCGCTGTGAGCCGGACCCGGATCCGCTCGCCTTCGGGCGGCTTCTCGCCCGCGCACTTGCCCATCACCGGCGGATTCTCGATCAGGATCTCCGACTTGGAGTCGTCGGCTCGCAGCACGATCGCGTCGAACTCTTCGCCGATGTGCTCGGCCATGACCCAGGCCTCGACCTGGTCGATGCAGGCACGTTCGACTTTCGCCGCCAGTGTGTCGGACGCGGTCATCTGCTCCGGCACCTCCGAAAGCGCCGCGCGGACCCACTCGGGTACCTCGCGGCCGGCGCTCACGGCGAGGCAGATCTCGGTGGCGAACCGGTCGACCAGCCGCCGGATCGGCGCGGTGACGTGGGCGTACGCGCCGCCGATCCCGGCGTGCGTGGTCAAGGCGGGCAGTTCGCCGTCGAACGCGGTGTACCCGGCGCCGCGCAGAAGCCTGGTGGTGTCGGCGAAAAGCGCCATGGACGCGGGTTGACCGGGGTCGAGCGCGGCCAGGAACTCCGACACGCTCTTGCCCTCGGGCCAGTCGATGTTCAGCGCCTGCGCGGACCGGCGCAGCCATTCGATCGCTTCGGCGTCGGGCTGGGGCAACGTGCGCAGGACCCCGATCCCGGAGCCGATCATGATCTTGGCCGCGGCCATGCCGGTGAGCAGCGAGATCTCGGCGTTCCACGCGTCGACGTCGTTACGCGGCCGCTGGATCAGCGCCCACCCGCCGTCTGGGTCGCCGCCGATCTCCTGCTCCGGCAGCTGCAACTCCACCGCTCCGCGCCGGATCGCGAGTTCGCGGCGCAGACGGCCCAGCTCCGGCAGGGCGGCTACCGAGGGATGCGGGTCGCCCGCGTCGATCGCCGCCTGGACGGTCTCGTAGTCGAACTGTTCGGTGGACCGGACGAGCGCCCGGCGGACGTTGGTCGCCGTCGGCTCGCCGGCCGCGTCGACGTCGATGGTCCACAGGACGGCGGGCCGGGTCTCCCCCGGCAGCAGGCTCGCCGCGCCCTCGGACAACACCGGCGGATGGAGCGGGACGTTCCCGTCGGGCAGGTAGAGCGTCTGCCCGCGACGGCGCGCCTCCTTGTCGAGCGCGCCACCCGGCGGGATGAACGCGGCCAGGTCGGCGATCGCGTAGTGGACCCGGAACCCGCCGCCCTCGACGCGCTCGATCAGCACCGCCTGGTCGAGGTCCTTGGCGCCGGGCGGATCGATGGTGACGAAGGGCAGGCCGGTGGCGTCCTCGCGTTCCCCCGCAGACTCGAGCGGGTCGACAACCGCCGCCTCCGCCTCGGCGAGCACTTCGGGCCCGAACGACTCCGGCAGCGAGAACTCGGCTCGAAGGTGACCGAAGTCCCCTCCCGCCGCATGTGTCCTGATCACGAGTGGAGGCACCACCCAACCCTATCCCGATCCGGCGCCGTTGATCGCCCGTTCGGGTGCGGGCCGGTCGGGTGTACGTTACGGACCGAAATGAAAACCGATACCCTTTTCAAAACGACAGGAAGGGCCGTGGCGTGAAGATCGCGTTCGTCGGGAAGGGCGGCAGCGGGAAGACCACGCTGGCGTCGCTGTTCACCGCGTACCTGGCCGGCGGCGGGAAACCGGTTCTGGCGATCGACGCGGACATCAACCAGCACCTCGCCGTCGCGCTCGGCGCGAGCGAGGAAGAGGCCATCGCGTGGCCGACGCTGGGCGACAACATGGGCCTGATCAAGGAGTACCTGCGCGGTGACAACCCGCGGATCGCCGACGCGGCCTCGATGATCAAGACGACGCCCCCGGGGCGCGGGTCGCGGCTGGTCCGGCCGTTCGAGGACAACCCGATCTTCCAGGCCTGCTTCCGCGAGTTCGGCGGCGTGCGGCTCGGCGTCACCGGGCAGTTCGACGAGGACGACCTCGGCGTCGCCTGCTACCACTCGAAGGTCGGCGCGGCGGAGCTGCTGCTGAACCACATGATCGACGACGCGGGTGAATACGTCGTCATGGACATGACCGCCGGCGCCGACGCGTTCGCGTCCGGGCTGTTCACGCGGTTCGACGTGACGTTCCTGGTGTGCGAGCCGACCGTACGCAGCGTCGGCGTGTACCGGCAGTACGCCGACTACGCGCGGGACTTCGGTGTGCGGCTGGTCGTCGTGGGCAACAAGGTCACCGAAGACGAGGACATCGAGTTCCTGCGCGAAGAGGTCGGCGACGCCCTGCTGGGCTGGATGGAGAACTCGCGGCACGTCCGCGCCGCCGAACGCGGTCGCGCCCGCCCGATCGGCGAACTCGAGGCGCACAACCTCGCGACGCTGGGCTCGATGCTCGCGACCGTCGACGGCGAGCAGCGGGACTGGGCGCGTTACCAGCGACAGGGCGTCGAGTTCCACCTCCGCAACGCGCGGGCTTGGGGCAGCGGGCGGGCCGGGGAAGACCTCACCGCGCAGGTGGACCCGGAGTTCGTGCTCGGCCCGGCGTTGGCGCGGCAGGACGCCTGACCGGCTGCCGGGAGTCCGTGAAGGCCTCCTTCCCCACTCTCAAGGTAGGGAAGGAGGCCTTCACGGACCAGTGATCAGTCGCCGTTCCACTTGGCGTCTTCGGCGTCGGCCTGCCTGGTGCGTTCCTTGGCGATCTCCAGGGCGCGCCTCGCCGTCGCCTCGTCCGGGTACGGCCCGAGTAGGTCGATGCTCCGGCCTCGTTCCAGGTGCTCGACCTGGTTCGTCTTGGTGTTGAAGTACCAGCCCTGATCCGGGTTCGGGTCGCTCGACATGGGTCAAGCCTGACATCACCCGGACGTCCTGTCATCACTTGCGATAGCGGTAGGGGATCTCCGTGGGATCGCCGGTCGGGCCGAACTCGCCGCCCTCGGGCGGGTCGACCTTCGAGCTTTCCGGCACGTTCTCCGCGAGTTCGTCGAACCAGCCGCGGTGCATCGGGATGCCGCGCGGCGGGGTCGCCGGTTCGGGTGACACGGGAATTCCCGGCGGCGGCGACACCGGCTGCGTCAACGGAGGAGCCGGGGGCATCGCGGACGACGGCGGTGTCACGGGCGGCTCCGGCTCGGCCTGGGAGGGCGCGGCGGCGGCCGGGGCTTCCAGGGTGGAAGGAGGCGCGCTCACCGGCGGAGGCGGCGACGTGTGGTTCCCGGACGGCGGCTGTGTCCACGTGGGCTGGGGCAGCGGCGGCTGGGACACCGGCGGTTGGGCCGACGGTGCCTGAGACGCGGGCGTCTGCGGGGCGGCGGCCTGAGACGCAGGTGGTTGGTGCGCAGCAGGCTGCGAGGCCGGCGCCTGGGACGCAGGTGCTTGAGGCGCGGCAGCCGGCGGGGCCGGTGCCTGAGGCGCAGGCGCTCCCTGATGGCCCGGCAGCGGCGGCCCCGAAGGTGTGACCGTGCGCCACACCGGCGCGGGCCCGATGTTCATCGGCGCCGGAGCGCGAGGCGGCTGCCCGGTCACGGGCGGCGCGGCCTGCGACGGCGCCGGGGGCGCCTGACGCTGCGACGGCTTCGGAATCGGGTCGAGACACGAGACGAGCACCGTCGTGTTCGCCGGGTCTTCGATCTTCCGGCCGCTGCGCTCGCGGTAGATCATCTCGCCTTCGGTGTCCATCTCGACCAGGTAGCCGGCCTCCGCCAGCTGCTCCTCGTCGAGATCGACGAGCTTTTCGTAGCGCGACGGGACCACCCGGTAGATCGGCCAGGCGAGCCTGGCGTTCTCCTGGTGGAACTGGGCCAGCAGGGTGGCCATCTGCTGCTGCCAGGGCAGCGACATCCCCTCGGCCAGCGAACGCGGCAACACGACGTAACCGGGATCGACGCCGGGCCAGCCCTGGTTCAGCTGGTCGGCCAACGGCGTGCTCGACGCCGGCCGCGCCGCGTGCCGCGCGGGCTGGGCGGTGCCGAAAAGATCGCGGGGATCGACCTCAGGGCCGTTGCCCGCCGCGGGCTTGCCTCGCCTTCCGAATTTCCGTGCCACGTTCTTCATCCTCTGCCAGTGTGCGGCCGCGTGCCGGTGGACAGGCCGCCACTTCGGGTGAATCCGATGGTCCCGCGATCGCGATACCACGCTCTCACCATGCTAAACGCCAGGGCGGACCGCCTGCGCGACCACTTCGGCCTCGTCGAAGGAGAAGTCTCGGATGTGCACCGGCACCCCGGTCTGCTGCGCTTCGACGATCTTGCCGTCACCCAGATACATCGCCACGTGGTGGATGGTCGCCGGGTTCGACGGCACGGTGGCGAGGAACAGCAGGTCACCCGGCTGCGCCTGCCGCACCGGCAGCATCGCGCCCGCCTTGTACTGGTCGCGGGAAACGCGCGGCAGGATGATCCCGGCCGACTCGTAGGCCCGCAGCATCAGCCCGGAACAGTCGTAGCTGTTCGGTCCCGTGGCGCCCCAGACGTACGGCTTTCCCTGCTCGGCGAGGGCGAACTTGATGGCCTGCGCGGCCGCCTGGCTCGGCGGCACCACGCTGCCGACGCTCGTGCCGCAGCCGACGACGTCGACGATCTGGCCCTCGTTCTGCACGAGGAGGGCCGCCATCGGCTCCCAGTTGTGGTAGCGGTCGGGGAAGCCGGAGCGCTCGACCCGCTGGGCGGCGTCGCCGGGCCGCATGTTCTCCCAGTCCGGCACCGCGAGCAGGACGTCGTAGAACTTGTTGACCTGGTACGGCGGGTCGGTGACCTGGGCGACGGTGCCCCAGCCCATCGACGGCCGCATCTGGAAGATGCCGAGCGAGTCGCGGTCGCCGTAGGTCAGGTTCCGCAGCTTGGACTCGGTCATCCCGGCCTGGATCGCCACCTGCCACGCGCGCGGAGACAGCGAGCGCTGCTTGCCGATCGAGATGATCAGCGCGACGATCCCCTTCTGTTCTTCGTCCAGCTTGTTGATGTCCGAAGAACCGCGATCGGTCTGTCCAGGCAGGGTCGGCCCGATCGACGCGTCGCAGGAGGTCTTGACGACCCCGCCCGACTGCGCCTCCACATGGTCGGTCACCACCTTGGTGACCGTGCTCGTGGTGACCACCGCGGCGAAGACCGCGGCGATCAGCACGCCGACGATGAGCCCGATCTTCATCGGGTCAGCCCGCTTGGGTGAACTTGGTGACCCGCCATCCCGGGTTCGTCTTGACGACGGTCACCCGGACCTTGGGCCCGTCCGTCGAGACGTCGACCTCCATCGAACCGGCGAGCGAGGAGACCACCTGCGGCTCCCCGGCCACCCTGGTCGCCTTGATGTTCGCGGGGTCCACCGTCGTCAGTTCCCCGGCGAGGTACTCCTCGGTGGTGTACGGCCGCAAGCCGCTCAGCCACTGCTCGGTCGTCGTACCGTCGGGATGGTTCGCCCATGCCGTCACCCAATTCTTGGCGACCCGGATACCGTCCTGGTCAGGTGGCGCGGAAGACGGCGGAGGCTGGGTGGTGAGCCTCGGCGGCAACGTCGACGTCACGGTCACCGGCGCCGCGACGCCGGGACGCGAGGTGGCTGTCGCCGATGAACCCGGCCCGGTGGCCGTCTCTCCCGGTTTTCCGATGGCCTTGGGCAGCAGGATGCCCAAGGCGGTGAGCACGACCGCGAGGATCACCAGCGTGCCGACGAGGTGGCGGGGCGAGCGCAACGGCCAGCCCCACAGTCTGCGGTAGACCGCGGTGCGCCCGCGGTTGGTCCGGATCGGCATGGGTCACCGGCCCACTGCGTGGTCTGTGTCGCGGACTTCCTCACGGACTTCGAGCCCGCGCGACGGCCGGTACAGCACGAAGACCGGCTTCCCCGCGACGACTTCGGGGTCGACGCGGCGGGGGCGCGGGGTGGACGGGCCGGCTTGCACCGGCACGGCACCCGAGTAGTCAGGAGTGGTGTAACCGCCGCCCGCGGAGTTCATCCGCGACGGCACCACGACCGGCTCGGGTTCGTCGCTCCAACGCCGGTCGGCGACCGGCGAGGTGTCGACCCGGCGGCTCGGTACCTGGATCGGGCTCCGCCCGCCGGAGGTGAACATCGAGTCGCCGGGATTGCCCGCGGACGGGTTGTACTGGCCGAACACGGGAACACCTCCGCCACCACCGGCGGGCAGCGCGGGCAGCCCGCCGCCACCGCCGACGGCACCCGGCCACGGCGCTCCAGACCAGGCCGCCGCGGGGCGGATCGCGCCGGAACCGTTGTCGAGCCGCTGGGAGCTGGCGAAGATCGTCGCCTCGGGCCGGAACCGCCCGCCGCCGACCGTCGCGCCCACGGGACCGCGGAGATCGCCGTCGACGACGTCGTCGGTATCGCGGACGTTCTGCCAGAAAGCGTCCTGCGGGGTCTGCTCGTTGTTCTTCTTGCGGAAACGGGAGAAGAGCCCGCCGCGCGGTGAAGGCATCGCGCCGCCGACCATGCCCACGGACATCTCGACCATCTGCCACAGCCGCCGCACGGGACGGCCGACCATGAACAGCAGGACGGTGATGATCGCGGCCAGCACCATCTTCGTCAGCAGGGACAGCGAATTCCCCGCGGTGAAGATCGCCTCCAGAAGGAGGGTGTGCACACCGGCCAGCACCGAGAGCACCATCAGGTTGAAGGCGACCGCGCCGACGACCTTCAGGATGCGCTGCATGATCTGGGGCTGGAGCAGCGCGATCAGGCCGATCAGCGGAGCCGTCAGCACGAAGATCCTGATCAGCACCTGCGCGAGCAGCACCGTGGCCTTGGCCAGCAGCTGGAACAACGAGTAGAAGATTCCCTGGCCCAGCGAAAGGAAACCGGCGCCGACGCGGCTGCCGTCCTCACCCGTGAAGTACCCGGTCGCCGGGCCGAGTTTGGTCGAGATGTCCTTGAACGCCGCCTTCTTGGAGTCGACCAGCGCGGCGTCGGCGTCCCCGCCCTGCTGGATCTGCCCCCAGGTGAAGGCACGCGCGTCCAGGAGAGCGGGACCGTACTGGATCGCCTGCGGCGAGTCCGGGCTGCCGAACTCTCCACGGAGCCAGTTGTCGTAGACGACCCGGCAATGCAGCTCGGTCGGGACCCGGTCCCACGGCTGGCGCGCGGCCACGGCCTCCGGAGTCGCCTGACACGGCTGCGCGGCGGGCGGCTGCGGCTGGGACGGCGGCGGCGTCTTGGCCTCGTCGATGAACCCGGCCTGGATGTTGGTCGTGGTCTGCACGATCGCGTTGTCGATCGGATCGAGGAATCTCAGCAGTGCCAAGGAAGACGCGGCGAGCCAGACCGCGGCCAGCCCGTACAGCGCCCGTTTGCTGACCGCCGCGAGATCACCGCGCCAGATGTTGCGGAACAACATGATCGACATGATCAGCGCGGCCAGGCCGAAGAGCTGCGCATAGATGTTGTTGTAGACTTTCTCGGCCCCGGCCTTGACGGCGTTGTACAGCGGGCTGAGCAGGCTGCCCTGCAACACGGTGTAGTGCAGCGAGTTCGTGGCACCGACGATGTTCTTGCCGATGTTGAACAGCTGGTTGCCCGCCCAGGTGTCGATCGTCGAGTTGGGCGAGGTGATCCCCGCGAGCGGGCCGCAGTCGGTTTCGAAGGTGTCCCAGACGTGTCCGGCGTACCCGTAGACGTTGTACGGGCTGCCGCCTTCACCGCGAGCGGTGGCGGGCGGGTCGAGCGCGCCGACCATGCCCGCGCCCGGCCGTTCCGGGTTCGGCGCCTCACCGCAGGCCGCGGCCGACGCCGCCGGAGCGGTCGCCACGGCTTGAAGGCCCAGGATCACCATGACGACGAACATCGTCGCGCGGCGGCTGGGTCTGGTCTTGCCGGGCCGCGGCCCCTCTTTCAGCCGGCGGCGCAGCGCGTGCCAGCCGGCGGCGAACGCGAGCACGAACGCCAGTGTCAGCACTGTGTTCATGCGGCATCCCTGCCGGTGCCACCCTTGCCGGCGCGCGCGTGCTCGCCTTGACCCCCGTTACCGTTGTGTCCATTTTGGACGGCACCCTGGACCTCACCTGTCTCCGCGGCGAGCGGGTCCGGGGCGCCCAGCATCTGTTCGTCGGTGAGGCCGACCTCGAGTTCGGCCGCGAGCTCGAGGTCCTCTTCGAGTTCGAAGTCGTCCTCGGGCGGCGAAGCCACGAACGGCTTCTCCTCCGGGACCGCGAGCTCGTTGCCCGGCCTGGACGGTTTGGCGTCGGGTGAACCCGGCGTGGTGTCCATGACCCGGCGCAGATGCTCCAGGTGCGGGCCGGAGAAGTCGACTCGGATCCGCTCCACGCCGCCGGCGCCGTCACCGAAGACGAACTGCCGCGGCTCGACGTCGCGCTGGAGATCGCGTTGCGAACCGGGGCGGCGGCCCAGCGCCGCGACGACCTGTTCGTAGCCGACACCGACCGGGACCTTCAGCAGGCGCAGCGCGTCGGCCTGGGCGTCGTCGTCGTCCAGGCGGCCGACGAACACCGAATCGAGCAGCGCCACGAAACCCTGGATCTTCAGGAAGTCCGCGGGGATCTGCGAGGACAGCAGGACACGGACGTTCCACTTGCGCGAGTCACGCGCGAAGCGGTTCATCAGCACGCGACCGGTCGGGACCTCGGAGAGGAAGAACGCCTCGTCGATCCAGACGCCCTTGCGCAGTTCCTTCGGCTTCTCGTACACCGACCGCTGCGTCAGCCACGCGGCGAGGTTCAGCATCTCGACGCCGAGGGATTCCGCGTCCGTCCAGTACTCGCGCGGGACGCCGTCCTTGGGCAGGGTCAGCCCCGCCATGGTCAGCACGGTCATCCGGTCGTCGCGGGTCTCGGAGTACGGGTCCGCGTCGGTCTCCGGGATGAGCAGCGCCATCCGCTCGCGCATCTCGTCGAGGAAGTCCGCGACGACGACGGCGTGCTCGTGGTGCTCACTGGAGTCGCGCCGCAGCGCGTCGATGACCTGGCCCGGGTCGGCGTCGAACCGGCCGCCGACCGCGCGGACGGCGCGCAGCAGCACGATCCGGGTCTGCGCCATCCGCGAGACCTCGTACGGCAGGACGCCGGTGAGGACGTCGAGCACGAGACGGCGGCGGGTCGCGCCCGCGAGGGCCTTCTCCCGCCGCCACGACCGCTCGGGGTCATCTTCGTCCATGAAGTGCTCGAGCTGCGGCTCGGCGACCACCCGGTACGGGTTGAGGATGCCGGGCTGCGCGTTGAGCAGGTTGATCGGCCGGGCGTACGGGCGCAGCTCGGGCAGGTCGCAGAGCCGCGACAGCGGGCCCGAGGGGTCGAGGATCGTCCAGTGCGCGCCCGCGCGGAGCGTCTTGTAGACGATGCCGCCGCCGAGGAACGACTTACCGCCACCGAGGCCCGCGACCATCGCCGTCAGACCGGAACCGTCGCGGATCTCCTGCGCCATCCACGGGTCCCAGGCCACCGGGCGCCGGGTCGCGGTGACGGTCTCGCCGAGCAGGATGCCGCGGCGGTCGCCCACCTCGGCCGTCGCCGTCGGCACGGACGACGCCGCCCACACGACCGAACCGCGGCGCATGTACGCCGCCGAAGCCAGCGGCTCGCCGGGGATGAACTCCCGGGCCAGCGCGTACTGGGCTTCGGGATGCTCGACCGCGATCTTCGGCTTGTAGAGGTCGAGAAGCTGCTGGGCCAGGCGCAGCGCGTCCCGCTCCGTCGGCCCGGACACCGCGAGCCGCCACCACGACCGGACCCGGGTGGCCAGCGCGGTGAAGCCCGACGTCATCTCGTCGTCGATCTCCAGCACGCGGCCCGCCTGGCGCGCCAGCGACTGCGGCGGCTCCAGCTCGTGCTCGTCGGTGTAGTGCTTGACCTGCGAGCGCACCTTGTTCATCTGGCGCTGCAGCTCACCGGCGACCTCTTCGGGCCGCCGGACGTAGATCCGCGCGGACACCTCGACCGCCGCGGGCAGCCGGTCCGCGTGCTGGATCCACGGGTCGTCGACCTCGGGGATCTGGAGGCCGTGCATCTGGCCGACGGTGAGGACGGCGAGATGCCGCGAGACGCCGGCGTTCGACCCCGTGCGACCGCGGACGGTCACCGTCGGCGCGTACGGCTCGGCGTGGAAATCCGCCGCGTCGGTGAAGCTGGCGAGGTCCTCGGGCTCCCAGGCCGCGCCGGGGACCGCGGGCATGTTGCGCGGCGCGGGCAGGCCCAGCGAGCACGAACGGTGCATCAGCCAGGACATCTCCTCGGCGTGCACCGGACGGCCTTCGAGCCCGGCGGAGCCGATCACCTGGTCGAGGTGCTCCACCTCGGAGTCGAGCGCGGCCAGCTCGGCGTCGACGGCCTCCGGCAGGATCTTGCGCAGCACCGGGGCGGCGCTCTCGACCGCGCGGTCGATCATCCGCCTCGTCTGCACCTGGACGCCGAGGTACACCTCTTTTTCGGCCATCGAACGGCCCATCAGCTGCTGCTGCTCGCCGATGAGGTAGTCGTCGAAGGACAGTGCGCCCTGGACGTCCTGAGGACGGCCGACGGCGTTGTGCACGTGGGCCTCGGCCCACATGCGGATCGGGTACGGCCGGTTGGTCACGCGCAGGTGCAGCCAGCGGCCCTGGAGCTCCGCGTACTGCCCGGCGATGGCCGCGATCAGGTCGCGACGCTGCGAGTCCGACCGGAACGACCAGCGCTGTGGCGCGAGCCGGTACCAGGCGTACACCTCATAACCGGTGCGTAACAGGTGCCCGTCGATGCTTCGCGCCGCGATCGACGGGGTATACGAGGGTATGGCCGCCTCGCCGGGCAGCCGCCTCCCCTTGCCGGCCTTCTTGGGCTGCGCGGAGCGGACCTGCTGGGGCGCGTGCCAGGCCCCTTGCTGCAGATCTCGATCACGTTTTCCTCGGCTTCCGCCGCGACCGAACAACGACTACCTCCCGGCCCGAGCCGCAGGGCGGCTCCGACGCGCTCGTGGTGTTCCCTGAGCTCCGGCGCCGCCGCCGTAGCCGTGGTGCTGGTACTGCCGTCTCCTGCGGTGCTTCGGTAGCGGGCGGTTCGCCCGTACCCGGACACGGGAGGCGCTGGCCGCGCCGCCTGTGCCCGTGGTCCGTTCTCTGGGTGTGTTGAGCTCTTTCGCCGCCATCGCGGCCACGGCGCCCAGCGGACGCTCGTGGCTGATCTTGGCCGTGATCAATCTGGTGATCACAATTGTGGCGACGAAGGCCCAGGCGGTCGAGAAGAACCCGAAGCTCCAGCCCGCCCACCGTTCGACGGTGAGCACGAGCAGGAAGACCGGGATACCGACGAGCCACGCGACGTAGCGGGCTCTCCAGGGAAAAGTCGCTTTCGGCGGGCCGAGCCATACGGCATCGACCCGGTAAACCTCGTCATCGGTACGGATACGCAACGCGAGCCCTCAGCCTGTGAAGAGGCCGGCGATCCACTGGCCCACGTTGACTCCGGCGCCACTCACCGCGAGGCCGATGATCGCCAGCGCGATCACGACACCGGCGAGTCGGCGCATGACACCCGCGTTGTCCCCTTTGCCACCGCCCAGCCACAGCAGAAGAAGCGCGACGGCCAGCAGCACCAGGGGGATGATGTTGTCGATCAGCCAGGTGCGGACGTTGCCGGTGCCGAGCTCGCCGGCGGCCAGCGTGTCGAGGGTGGTCATGGTCATCATCGCATTACTCCCGGTGCGCGGAGAGGGGGTTCGCGCGGTTCTGGCTCGGTGGTGCTTCGAACATCATGGCGTCACGAGGCGTAGTGGTCAAAGCGCGCTCTGTAGATATCGTTTGTCTACTGATCACAGAGCGAGGCACAGCACCCCGACCATCCTCGGTCTCCATCATCGCTGCAAGGGTCGTCTGAATTAACCCCGGCCACCCGTATTTCGCAGTGTGCTGACGGCCTCACTCGCTTGCGAGGCATCTTGCTCACCCTGAGTACGGACCGACCGAGGAGAATCCGGCCTCGACCAGTGTGACATGACTCGTTCGGTGGCTTCTCGCGAGTCCGCTGGGTGAGCACGCATTCGACAAAAAACCTGAGCGCCGGTCAAGTGAAAGTCACACTTCCGTTACCCTAAGCGAAAACAGAGCGGATATTTTCACTACATAGCGTGATTATCGGCCCGTCGAGAACACATTCGCGGGAAAAGCGCCCGCTTCGACGGCCTGGCGACTCAAAGGTCCGCACAGCTCGTGAAGCCGCTTCGTCTTCTCCTCGCCGAGATGCTCCCAAGGCCCTGTCGACGCCGCGTTCGTGGCGACTTCGAGCCGTTCGCGAAGATCGTTCCCGGCCTCGGTCAGGCCACCCTCGCCGTCGAGGATGCCCTGCTCGCGAAGCTTGACGGCGGCGTTGTCCCACTGCTCGTCGCTCCAACCGCGGGATGCCTTGGCCGCGGCTGGCAGGAACCCCTTGCCGGTGGCGGTGTGCGTGACGAGGGCGGCGAGCCCGTCGAGCCCGTTGGCGACGAGCGCGGCGATGTGGCCGTCGCCGCGATGCTCGCGCAAGAGGGTGATGGCGTGCCAGAGGACGAGATGCGGTTCGCTCGGCCAGTCGAGACCCGCGTGCCCGGCGTACAGGGGACGGCCGTCGACCTGGCAGCCGCCGGTCGCCTCACGGGCGAGCTCGGCTGCCTCGGCGACCTCGTCGGAACCGAGCGTCTCCTTGCCGAGCAGCCGGGTCAGCGTCGCGTCGACGGCTTCGAACCGGGCCTCGATGATCTTTTCGGGCGTGGCCAGCGTCCACGCGCGCGGGATGTGGCGGGCGACGAGTTCGGGGTTGAAGTTGTAGAAGGTGGCCGCGACCACGCCGGGACCCACCGCGCCCATCGGCGCCGCGCGGCCCGCGAAGTACGTCATGCGCCCCGGCCGGAGGCCCGCGCCGGTGAGCGCGGCTTCCGTCTCGGGGGCGAAGTAGGTAAGGGAATGCAGTACATCGAACGTCCCGCGGAACCGTCCCGTGACGCGACTCGCTTCGCCCATGGGAGCACCCTACCGACAAGTAGTGACGGGCGCAGCGTCCGAAAGGGCGGCGGCGGGAGCAGGGGACCTTTGCTATCACTTCCGCAGGTCGGGAACAGGAAGGACGGGGTCGGCGTGGTCGTGAGTGGCGATTCGGGCTTGAGCCCGAATCGCCACTCACGACCATCCCAGCCCACCTCTCACCGCTACCGAAGTCCGTGAAGGGCCCCTTCCTTACCCTCAAGGTAGGTAAGGAGGCCTTCACGGACCTACCGCACCCCCGCGGCCAGAAAAGAAGTACGGACGAGCCGGCGTGTAAGCCGGATCCTGTCCTCGCCCCGCCTTGCGGCCGGGCGAGTGGCGGCCATCCATCTAGGCCCGCCGTCGCCGACGGGCTCGAGCGGCCTACCCGCGGGCTCGGGCGGGCAGCCCTCGATCGCCTGCGCAGGAGCCTCGCGGCTCCCTCTTGGCCTTGCTCCGGGTGGGGTTTACCTAGCCGCCCTGGTCACCCAGGACGCTGGTGGTCTCTTACACCACCGTTTCACCCTTACCTCCGCCCGCGAAGCGAACGGAGGCGGTCTGTTTTCTGTGGCACTGTCCCGCGGGTCGCCCCGGGTTGCCGTTAACAACCACCCTGCCCTGTGGAGTCCGGACTTTCCTCGAACCGGTTTCCCGGCTCGCGGCCGCCCCGCCGACTCGTCCGTCGGAGAATCCTACTGCACGGGTCCGGGCAGGCAGTTCAGGTTGCGCCGCCCGTCGGGCTGGACGACGAACCACACGTGGTCGGTGCCCTGCCCGGTCCATTCGCCGGGCCGCGCGTTGGCGAATTTGTAGAGCGGCCAACCCGCCAAGGTCACCTGTTCGGGGCCTTCGGGACGCTTGATGGTGTCGACGAGAGCCGGGTCGATGCCGGTCACCGACGGCGTGCCGCTGGTCGTGACGGGCGTCCACACGATGGCGCAGTCCCCGAGGCACGCCGAGCGGGCCTTGTGCGGGTTGTCGCGTTCGTAGCGGAAGAGGACGGCGCCGGTCTCGTCGAGGACGGCCTGGCCCATCCGGGTCATGTAGACGGCGGTGAGCCGCGTCCCGGCCGGAGCCTCCTCCGGGGTACTGGGCCGCGAGGTGCCGGGCGACGGCACCCGCGGGCTAGGGAGCGCTTCGGTGACCGGGGCCCGAGCCGTCAGCGACGCGGGTTCAGCCGCCTGCCACCACATCGCGGCGCCCACGACGAGCGCCGCGATGACGACGAGCATGGTCAACCGCGATCGGCGCATCAGGCGTCTCCGTTTCTCCCGGGTGGCTGACGGGGTTCTGCTCCGCGATCTGGTTGGTCCAGTGGAGGACGGCGGACGGGCTGTCGAGGCCTACGACGCCGACGAGACGCCCCTTGCGGACGAAGCCGGTGACGGGCCGTTCGCCGCCGACAGGGGAAGCGAGCGCGACGGTGTCGGTGCCCAGCTTCGGGATGCCGCCCGCCTGGATCCGCATGCCGTGCTGTTCGGACCAGAACCGCGGCACCGGCGCGAACGGGCGAGAAGCCTGCGGGCCGGCGAGCAGGTTCTCCGCGGCCGCCCGGCCCATTTCGACGGCGTTGAGCCAGTGCTCGACCCGTCGCGGCGTCTCGTCGAAACGCAGGTTCGGCCATTGCGCGACGTCGCCGGCGGCGACGATGTTGCTCATCCCGAGCACGTGGCAGGTCGGCGAGCAGACGACGCCGTCGTCGAGCGGCAGCTTCGCCCCGCGCAGCCACGAGATCGACGGCACGGTCCCGACGGCGACGACCACACACGAGACGTCCAGGATCCAGCCGTCGGACGAGCGCAGCCGCAGGCCGTTCGCCGTGGTCTGCCAGCTGTCGATGGACGCGCCCAGCGCCAGCCGCACCCCTCGCGACCGGTGCAGCGCCGAGAGCTTCTGCCCGATGTGCTTGCCGACGACCTCGCCGAGCAGATGCGCCGACCGGCCGATGATGGTGACCTCCCGGCCGATCTCGCGCAGGCTCGCGGCGACCTCGCAGCCGATGAACCCGCTGCCCAGCACCGCGACGGGCCCGTGGCCGGCGGCGAGGTTGTCGCGCAGTTCCGCGGCGTCGGCCAGTGTCCTGACGACGACCACCCGCGGATGTCCGTGCGGCACACCGGAAAGACGACGCGGTTCGACGCCGCTGGCGATGACCAGCCCGTCGTAGGGCAGTTCCTCCGCCCCGGGCAGATGGACGACCTGACGGCCGGGCTGAAGATGGGTCGCCGGGGTGTTGAAGCGCCATTCGGCGTCGATCTCGTCGGGCCGGGTGAGCAGCGTTTCCGCCGGATGGGTGGCGCCGGTGAGCAGTTGCTTGGACAGCGCCGGCCGGTGGTACGGCAGCTCCGGCTCGTTGCCGACGATCACCAGTTCGCCGTCGAACCGCAGTTCCCTCAACCGTTCCGCGCACCGCAGCCCGGCCAGCCCGCCGCCGACCACGACGATCCGTTCGCTCATCGTCCAGCCCCCTGCGGACCGCTCAGTCGGATCGCGCGCATCGGACATGCTCTGGCCGCGGCCTGGACCAGCGGCACCTGTTTGGCGCCGGGTTTACGGAGGTAGCGCAGCTGACCGTCGCCCTGTAGTTGGAAGACCTTCGGCGCTTCGGCCTGGCAGATGGCGTAGCGGTGGCATTTCTTGTCGTCGACGGAGATCCGGACCGGTTCGGCCCGGCCGGTTCCGCCTTCGAGCAGCCCCAGCCGGACCAGCGCCCGCGGCGGGAGCACGCGGAGCACGGTGAGCACGACGGCGGGGGTGAGCACGGTGATCCCGCCGAGCCAGACCGTCGCGAGATTCCCGTTCGCGGCCGCGCCGAGCCAGGAGTGGATCGCCAGCAGGCCGACCGCGAAGTAGCCGGCCTGATGGAACCGCTGCCCGCGGCGATCGGTCACGCCACGGCGTATCGCGGCGGTGACCGAGACGGCGACGAACAGTTCCAGCCCGACGACACCTGCCGCGTGCCGCGCGAACCCGCCGCCCGCGAACGGGATCAGCAACGCGAGCACGCCGAAAGAGTCGTCGTCGAGGAACAGATAGGACAGTCCGTGGACCGCACCGGTGGCGAGACTGAACGTCGCGAACACGACGTGACCCCCGCGCAACGCCTCGTGACCGGTGACGCGCCTGATCCAGCCGGTGGCGCTCAGCACGCCCCACACCAGCGTCAGGCACATCGTCACGTAGGCGAGCCGGGCGGAAAGGGCGGCGATGTCCCGCACCCCGCTGTCGTGCGGCGACGACGCCGGGATCACCGCCAGGAGCGAGGCCGTCATGCTCGCCTGCCCGGCGCGCCGAGAACCCGGACGAGACCGAAGGTCGCTCCACCGGCGATCCCCACCATGAGCATGCCGAGCGCGATGTCGCCGCCGTCGAGTTCGTTGCCGCCCGCCGGAACGACCATCAGCGAGGTGGTCTCGGCGATGCCGGTGCTTTCGAGCAGGGTCATATGCCGCATGACGGTGTCGACGGCGGTCTGGGCGAACGACCGCATCGCGTCGTCGCGGGTGGCGGCCCGGACATGCGAGGCGAGACCGAAGATGCTCCCGTGCGCGGCGCGGGCGCGGTTGACGTAGAGCCGGTCGAAGTCGGCGCCGGCGGCACCGGTGATCTCGTCGGCCCAGGAGCGCTGTTCTTCGGTGGGCTCGCCGGGCAGTTCGACACGGACCTTCGAAGCGAGTGCGCGGACCTGCGCGTCGAGGCGGTCGTGGTCGTCGGCGAGTTTGCGGCCGACCTCGCGGACCCGCTGCGCGCTCCCGCGCTGTTCCACCTGACGGCTCACCGGGCCTTCCCACAAACCGGCTTGGCGCACCCGGACGAGGAGTTCCCGATCGTGGGAGTCGATTTCCGCGAAGGCGTTGGCCGGCGTTCCCACCCATATCACCATGCAGCCGATCACCACTCCAAGAAGCCGATAGATCATTTCACCCGTCCCCGTCCTCGAAGTGCCTCACTGGGAGTACGGCGAACCGGAGCGGCCGGTTCGATCTCCACTGTCGCAGTCAGTGTGACGTGCATCACATGACACATTTAGAACCGTTTCCCATCGACATACGTACCCGGATGACTAATGGTAAATAGAGCACTACTGCACATGGTCCACGGCGATAGTCTGCGCTACGGTGTACCAACCTGAGAAATCCTCCACCGCTGGGGAGGTTGCGAACTTCATGGAAGCAGTGGGCAGAGAATGCGGGCTCGGCGGCGAGCCTCGGTCGAGCGAGCTTTCCGACGAGCTGATTTCGTTACTGTACAAGGATTTCCGGGAAACCCTGTTCAGCCAGGTGATGTACCTGACCGGCCATGATCAACAATGGACGGAGGACGTCGTCCAGGAAACACTGATTCGCGCCTGGCAGCATTCCGACACATTGAACCGTGAGCCGGGAATGCTGCGCGGCTGGCTGCTCACGGTCGCCAAACGGATCGTGATCGACGGCTGGCGAAACCGGCGCGCGCGCCCGCAGGAGGTGGAGCTGGACAGTTCCGAAAACGCCGAAATAGCGGATCAGACCGAGCAGTCACTGTCCGCACTCGTCATTTCCGAAGCGCTACGCTATCTGGACAGCAAATATCAGGCTGTCATCTACGAGACGTATCTGACCGGGCATACGGTCCGGGAGGCGGCGGTGATATTGGGAATCCCGGAGGGAACTGTCAAATCACGGCTGTACGCGGCTATGAGGACGTTGCGACGGTCGTTAGGAGAGCTGGGTTCGCGATGAGGAAGCGAAAGGTGAAACACACCGATGTGGCGGCGTACGTACTCGGTGTGCTCGACCAGGCCGAGGCTCACGCCTTCGAAACACATTTGAAGGGCTGCGTGCGCTGTGGCCGCCAGGTCGCGGAATTCGCTTCGGTGGAAGACGCGCTGGCGAAGGCCGACCTGCGCTACCTGTCCCCCGTCGCTTCACCGCGGTGCGGGCGGCTGTCGCTGATCGCGACCAACCTCGTCGTGGTCTTCCTGGCGTGCGTCGTCGCGGCCTTGATGTCGTCACAACGGTCGTCCCGCCGGCTTCGGCGGATCTCGTCGGATGCGGGCATCTCGACCCCTGCTCCCCTCGATGACCAGCGATTACTCCCGATACCGCTCACGTTCGAGTAGTCTGCCGCAACCCGACACGAAGGTCTCTACGGTGCATACCGAAGTAAATCCCGAGAGCCCCTTCGGCGGGCCTTCGGTACCGAAGCGCCGCGCCGCCGGGCTACTGGGCCGCGACAGCGAACTCGACACGATCACCGGGCTGTTCCGGGCCGCCCTGAACGGCCGGGCCGTCAGCGCGGTGGTGGTCGGCGAGTTCGGCATGGGCAAGTCGTCGGTGCTCACCGCGGCCACTGAGCTCGCGGAAGCGGCCGGGTTCACCGTCGCGATCGCCACCGCGTCCCGGCTGGAGACGCATCTGAGCGGCGGTGTCGGCCGCCAGCTGATCGAGGGGCTCACCCACGCGCCCGCCGTCCCCGGCTCACCGCGGCCGCGCACGCCGCATGTGACTGAAATCTTGCCGGACCATCCTCCCCGGACCGAACAGGAACAGACCGAGGCACTCGACGCGTTCTTCCACGCCGTCCGGCACGCCGCCGAACAGGGGCCGGTCTTCCTCGGCATCGACAACATCCACCTCGCCGACCCGTGGTCGATGCGCTGTCTCGCCTACATCCGCCATCGTGTCGAGCACCTGCCGGTGCTGGTCGTGCTGACCTCGTTGATCGGCCATCTGCAGACCGGCGAGGTCGCGCTGCTGGAGATGTCCGGCTGCACTCCGGCGACGATCCTGTTGCGCGGGCTCGGCACCCGGCACGTCGCCGCGTTCCTTCGTGTCCCTCCCGGGCAGTTCGCCGAGGAATGCCGCGAGGTCACCGGCGGCAACCCGTTCCTGCTCGGCGCGCTGGGGCGCCGTCTGGTCCCGGGGATGGACCTGGACACCGCGGGGTCGACGATGATCGGCGAGGTGCTGCGGGTCCGCATGCACGAGTACACCGCCGCGCCGAAGATGCTCGAAGCCGTCGCGATCCTGGGCGAGGACGCGAGCTTCGACCTGCTGGCCCAGCTGGCCGGAGTCGACGAAAGCACCGCGCTGGAAGCCATCGACACCATGGTCCGCGTACACCTGCTGACCAACAGCCATCGGCCGTCGCTGACCTACCGGTTCGTCCGCAACTCGGTGCTCGCCGACATGCCGCTCACCACCAGGGCGGTCACGCAGGCCAGGGCGGCACGGCTCCTGCACGACGCGGGCGCCGCGCCGGAGCGGGTCGGCGCGCATCTCCTGGAGGCGACCGCGATCAGGATCCCGTGGGCGGTCGACGTCCTGCGGCTGGCCGCGCGGCATTCCGTGGTCGAGGGCGACCCGGAGCTCTCCGTCCGGTTCCTGTCGCGGGCGCTGGAAGAACGGCTCAGCGAACGCAAGCGGATGGCGATCCTGCTTCAGCTCGCGCACGCGGAGTTCCACTGCGACCCGGACTCGGCGCCGGCCAGGGTGCGTGAGGCCATCGACCACATCGACGACCGCGAAACCGCGGCCTTCGTCGCGACGGCCATGATCCTTTCGCTGTGCTGCGGCCCGGACGCGCGGCTGGCGATCAACTCGGCGGGCCAGTTCGCCGCACGGCTCGACGCGGGCGGGCCCGACGCCGTCTGGCCGCTGCTGTGCATGACCTATCTCGCCGAGGCGGGCAGCAGGCTCGGGCCGCCACCGGACTTCCGCGACTTCGAGCGGCAGTGGGCACCGCTGAACGATCCCGCCGCACAGCAGAGCCGGTCGGGGTTGCTCGCGCTCGACACGGTGCGAAGCGGGAAGTCCTCGGCGAACGCCGTCCGGCATTTCGGGGAGGCGTTGTCCGGCGAGCAGCCCGAACTGTTCGAACAGCCCTACTTCTTCACGCTCGCGACGGCCGCGCTCGCCGACGAGCCCGCGCTCACCGACAAGCTCTGCCAGGTACTCGACACGAAACGCCTGCCTTGGGACTTCCATGTGCCGAAGGGGGCCCTGGCCACCCTCGCCCGCGGCATCGCCCTGCAAGCCGGCGGCGATCTGGTGCGGGCGAGCGTCCACTACGAATCGCTGGTGCGGCAGTTCGACGAACGCGGCGTCACCAGCCGGTGCCCGATCGCGGTGCTGTGCGCGGCGAGGCTGATCGAGGTCTCGGTCGACCTCGGCCGCCACGACGTCGCTAACGCGCTGCTGGGCAAAATCGATTTCGCGGCCACACAAGCACTTTTCACGCACAATTACCTGCTCTACGCCCGCGGCAGGCTCCGCGCGGCCACCGGTGAACCCGAACTCGGCTACGAAGACCTGCGCGGCTGCGGCCGCCGTCTCGAACACCACGGCATGCGCTTCCCCGGTTTCGCCCCGTGGCGCGCGCACGCCGCCCGCACCGCGCTGGCGCTCGGGCGCACCGACGCGGCGGCCCGGCTCGCCGAGGAAGACCTCGACGCCGCAGGACGCTGGGGGGCGCCGAGGATCCTCGGCAGCGCGCTGACCACCGCCGGTCTCGTCCGCGACGATGGCCTCGGGGAGGAAGCCGAACGCCTGCTCACCAAGGCCGTCGACGTTCTCGGCGGATCGACCGCGAAACTGGCGCTGGCCGAGGCGCTGACCGAACTCGGCGTGTTCCAGGCCCGGCACGGGCAGGCCGAGAAGGCGATCGGCACGCTGCGGAGGGCCACGCAGTCGAGCAAGCACTGCGGGGCGCGGCCGCTCGCGAGACGGGCCGCCGAGGCGCTGCGGGACGCGCGCACGAGCCTCACGACGGCGAAGGACAACGAACACGGCCTCACCAAACAGGAGTACCGCGTCGCGCTGATGGCGTCACAAGGTCTCACCAACCGGGAGATCGCCGAAGCACTGCATCTGACCCGCCGCACCGTCGAACTCCATTTGTCCGGCGCCTACCGGAAACTGGGGATCACCGGCCGCACCGAATTGAGTTCCGCGCTCGGCCGGTCCCAGCGCGTGGACGCCGATTGACGGTTTCCGGGGGTGGCGGGTTCACTCCGCGGCATGCCGGGAATCGAATCCGAACCACTCAAATTCGCCTATTGGGTCCCCAATGTGAGCGGTGGTCTGGTCACCAGCGACATCGAACAGCGCACCGACTGGGGATACGAGTACAACCGGGAACTCGCCGTCCTCGCGGAGAACAGCGGGTTCGAGTACGCGCTGAGCCAGGTCCGCTACACGGCCAGCTACGGTGCCGCCTACCAGCACGAATCGACCGGGTTCAGCCTCGCGCTGC
Organism: Amycolatopsis sp. NPDC043887; assembly: GCF_056435665.1. NCBI lineage: Bacteria > Bacillati > Actinomycetota > Actinomycetes > Pseudonocardiales > Pseudonocardiaceae > Amycolatopsis > Amycolatopsis sp. NPDC043887. The sequence goes on along the minus strand of NZ_JBWKEB010000012.1, from coordinate 227,924 downwards.
TGCTCGCGACGCAGCGGCTGAAGGTGATCGCGGCGATCCATCCCGGACTGTGGCATCCCGGGGTACTCGCGAAGTTCATCGCCAGCGCGGACGTGATCTCCGGCGGCCGTGCGGCGGTCAACGTGGTCAGCGGATGGTTCAAGGACGAATTCACGAATCTCGGCGAACCGTGGCTGGAACACGACGAACGGTATCGTCGTTCGGAAGAGTTCATTCGGGTGGTGAAGGAACTCTGGACCAGCGACCACGCCGAATTCACCGGCGATTTCTACCGGATCCACGATTTCGACATCAAACCCAAACCGGCCGGGCGGCCGCATCCGGAAATCTTCCAGGGCGGCAACTCCACCGCGGCGCGGAAGCTCGCGGGCCGGGTCTCGGACTGGTACTTCAGCAACGGCAAGGACTTCGACGGGTTCAGCGAGCAGGTCGCGGAGGTCCGCGGCTACGCGGCCGAGAACGACCACGCCGTCCGCTTCGGGCTCAACGGTTTCGTGATCGCGCGAGAGACCGAGAGCGAAGCGAAGGCCGTGCTGCGCGAGATCGTCGAGAAGGCGAACACCGAGGCCGTCGAGGGCTTCCGCACCGCCGTCAAGCAGGCGGGAAGCTCCACTTCGGACAAGAAGGGGATGTGGGCCGACTCGGAGTTCAAGGATCTGGTGCAGTACAACGACGGTTTCCGCACCGGGCTGATCGGCACGCCGGAGCAGATCGCGGACCGGGCCATCGAGTACAAGAAGCGCGGGGCGAACCTGCTGCTGCTCGGTTTCCTGCACTACCTGGAGGACGTCGAGTACTTCGGGAAGCACGTGCTCCCGGTGGTCCGGGAGAAGGAGGCGGACCTCGAACGCGTTTAGTCCTCTGAATGCGGTCGTTGCGCGGGGCAACTACCGCATTCAGAGGACTAAACGCGGGGGTTTCAAGGGAGGTAGACGGTCTGGCCGGGGTGCATGGTCGGGCCGCAGTCCTTGAGCGGGCCGCCGAAACGCGCCTTCTCGACGTCCGGCATGGTCTTCGCGGCGTACTCCTGGACGGCCTTCAGTTTCTCGGGACCGGAGACGGCGTCCTTGCGCACGAAGTCCCCGTTCCGCGGCCCACCGCCCGGGTACACGAAGATCGGCTCGTAGTCGCGGTCGATCCGCGGGTCGACGGTGATGCCGTTGCCCGCGGCCCACGGACCCCACGAGTGGATGAAGGTCGGCTTGACCTTCTCGAACACGTAGTCGCGCAGGCCGGGCATGTCACCGTTCTTGACGAAGTCCGCGACGTCCGCCTCGACCAGCCCGGCCATGTCGACCAGGTGCAGCCGGCTGGTCATCGACGAGCCGCCGAGGTCGGGCAGCAGCAGCGACGCCTGCTGGAGGCCGAGGATGTCGGCCATGGTGTTGAAGCCGCGGCCGAAGCGATCGGCGATGAGGCACGCGGGCACCGTCGGGACCTCTTGGAACTTCTTCGACGCCGACGCGAAGCCCATCCCGGACGGGATCGCGGCCGCGACCAGCACGAGCACCACGACGGTCCGCAGCACCGCCCGCGAGCGGCGCATCAGTTCACCGGCGGCCAGCGTTCCCGCCAGCACGGCGAGAATCCAGATCGGGGTCGCGAACCGGTGCTGGCCCATCCAGTCCGGGACCATCACGCCGTACGCCACGATGCCCAGCGCCAGCGGCACCAGCAGCGCGATCAGCGCGCGCCGCCATTCCGCCCGGACCAGCGCGTAACCGATGGTCAGCGCCAGGAGGATCGTCCCGGCGACACCGGCGTAGCCGACCAGCTCGAACGGCTGCTTCAGCGCCGAAAGCCCGGGCAGGCCCTGCCCCTTCGCGATGGACGGGTTCGCCAGCAGCCTGCCGAACTCCGCGATCCGCCAGGCGAGGTACGCCCCGAACGGGATCGCGAACGCGACGACCGACACCACGACCAGCTTGATGCTCTGGCCCAGGAGCGGCTTCCGCAGCTGGAACAGGACGACGAGCGGGTACGCACCGCCGTAGATCAGGCCTTCGGGGCGGGTCAGCGCGGCGAACGCGACCAGCACCCCGGACCAGACGGCGACCTTCGCGGTGAGCACGGTGTCCTTGCGCACGGCCACGAACAGCAGGACGGCGAGCCAGGCGACGGCCATCCCGAACAGGGAGTTCTCCAGACCGGAGATCGTCCAGATGACGAACGACGGGATCGCGGCCAGCGTCAGACCGACGACCAGCGTCGCCAGCCAAGCGAAGCGCGCGAAGATCTGCTTCGCCGCGACGTGGCACGCGGCCAGAGTCCCGGCAGTGAAAAGGAGCCCCAGCAGCTTCGGGAACAGGACGTAGTCCGGAACGCCGAACAGCATGCCGCTGTCGAAGACGCCGACGAGCTTGCCGAGGGCCAGCGCCACCAGCCACGTCGAATTCGACCAGCCCTCGACCGACGGCTGCCCTTGCTGCAGCACCGGGCCGAGCCCGTCGGCGAAGCTGCGCGCGTAGGAGAAGGTGATGGCCGCGTCGTCGACGATCCAGTGGCCGTAGAGGGTGGCGTGCCAGGCCAGCGCCGCCACCCCGGCGAGCACCGCCAGGTACGGGGCGACGCGGGCGGCCAGGCCACGACGGGCCGACGTCTCCGCCGGGTCGGGCACGTCTTTTTCGGAAGCTTCGCTGAGTGCGCTCGCCGTCATGTCCCCGTCTTTGCCTTTTCGCTCACGTGCCGTCGCCGAAACTGTAGCCAATACCCCATTGGCCGCCTGCGACACGTCATATCCAGGCGTGATCCGCGCCACACCTTCCCGATCAGGAAAGATGCGAGATGTCGTTCACCAACCGCACCGACGCGTTGCCGTCCGGGTAGAACTCGACGATCGAGAGCGACGCCAGGTCCAGATGCAGGCGGAACAGCAGCGACGGCCCGGCGTCCAGGCCCATCCGCAGCAGCGCCTTGATCGGCGTGACATGGCTGACCAGCACGAGCGTCCGGCCGCCGTACTTCGCGATCAGTTCGTCGCGGGCCTTGCGGACCCGCCGGTGGACGCCGTCGAAGCTTTCGCCGCCCGGCGCCGCGATCGAGGTGTCGGAAAGCCAGCTGGTCTGGAATTCGGGGTCGCGGTCCATGGCCTCTTTGAAGGTGAGGCCTTCCCATTCGCCGAAATCGGTCTCGATCAGCCCCGGATGGGTCTCGGCCCGGCCGCCGAGCGCGTCCGCGATCGCCTGCGCGGTCTGCTGGGTGCGGATCAGCGGCGAGGCGATGATCGGCGCTGCCTCGCCGTCGACGACCAGGCCTTCCATCGCGCCGAGGCGTTTCGCGGCGGCGGCCGCCTGCTGCTTGCCGTGCTCGGTGAGCGGCACGTCGCCGCGGCCGGAGTACCGCTTCTCGACCGACATCGCCGTCTGGCCGTGCCGCACGAGGAGCAGCTTGGTCGGCGTCCCGGTCGCGCCGGTCCAGCCGACCGGACTGACCCTGTCCTGCTTCACGGTCTTCTTCGGCGCTTCCGGTTGCTTCCCGGCGTCCATCGCTTCGTTCGCGAGCCCGTCCGCGTAAGAGTTCTCCGCACGCGGGATCCACTCGTACCGCACGCGTGAGAACCGCGCCGCCAGCTCTTTGGCCTCGGCGTTCAGCGGCTGCATCGACGGGTGCTTGACCTTCCAGCGCCCGGACATCTGCTCCACCACGAGCTTCGAGTCCATCCGGACGTCCACTGTGGACGCTCCGAGCTCGGCGGCCGCGGCGAGCCCGGCGATCAGGCCGCCGTACTCGGCGACGTTGTTCGTCGCGATGCCGACGTAGGCCTTGCGCTCGGCGAGCACCTCGCCGGTGGCCGCGTCCTTGACGACCGCGCCGTATCCGGCGGGACCGGGGTTGCCCCGCGAACCGCCATCGGCCTCGACGAGCACGTGGTCGGTCACAGGCCGGACTCCAGCGTGCGCACCAGGATGGCGCCGCAGTTCTCGCACTGGATGACGTTGTCCTCGGGGGCCGCCTTGATCTCGGCGATCTCGCGGCGGTCGATGTCGAGCTGGCAGGCGCCGCAGCGGCGGGCCCGCAGGAGTGCCGCGCCGATGCCCTTGTGCGCACGGACCCGCTCGTAGAGCTTCAGCAGGTCTTCCGGGAAACGCGGCAGGAGCTTGGCGCGGTCTTCGTCGCGGCGTGCCTTCGTGGTGTCGAGGTCGGTGAACTGCTCGTCGCGGCGACGTGCGGCTTCGGCGACCTCGCCCTCGGCCTTCGCGACCTCGGCGCTGGTGCGCTGGGCGTCGAGTTCGAGCGCCTCGCGGCGCTCCATCAGTTCGAGCAGGTCGTCCTCGAGGGCGGACTGACGCCGGTTGAGGCTGTTCAGCTCGTGCTCGATGTCGGTCATCTGCTTCGCCGCGACGGAACCGGATTCGAGGAGCTTGCGGTCGCGGTCACCGCGGGCGCGCACCGACTCGATCTCCTTCTCCTGGCGCGCGATCTCGCGGTCGAGGTCGGACGCAGCGGTCTGGACCGAGACCAGCGCGTCACGTCGTTCGCGCACCGTCTTCTCGCCCGCGTCGATCTCGGCGATCTCCGGCAGGGTGCGGCGGCGGTGGGCGGTACGCGAGAGTTCCGCGTCCACCTTCGCGAGTTCGAGCAGCTGGCGCTGGACGGCGGGGTCGGCCTTCACGGTGCTCCTTGGATTGTCAGTGCTCGGTTCGGGTGGCCCGTAGCGTCCACGGGTCGGTGCACCTCGTGGAGACGTGAACGTCGACGTTACCCGCAAACGCGGCACGGACGACGGCCGAGGCTTGCTCGCACCACGGCCATTCGCTCGCCCAGTGCGTGACGCCGACCAGGGCGGGGACTTCGGTGATCTCGGCGAGATGCTCGCCGGCGGGATGATGCCGGAGATCGGCGGTGACGTACGCGTCGACCCCGGCGGCGGTGGCCCGCTTGAGGTAACTGTCGCCGGAACCGCCCGAGACGGCGACCCGGCGGATCGGGCGGTCGGGATCGCCCGCGCCGTAGACGCCGGGCTCCGTGCGCGGCAAGGCGTTCGCGACGCGTTCGACGAAGACGGAGAACGGTTCGGGCTCGGGCAGCTCGCCGATGCGGCCGATCCCGGTGACGCCGTCCTCGCGCGGATCGAGCGGGCCGAGGACGGTCAGGCCGATGGCGCCGGCGAGCGCGTCGGAGACGCCGGGCGACGCGGAATCGGCGTTGGTGTGCGCGCAGTAGAGGGCGACACCGGCACGGATGAGGCGATGCACGAGGCGGCCCTTGGTGCTGTCGGCCGGGACGCCGTGGACGCCGCGCAACAGCAGCGGGTGGTGGGCGACGATCAGCTGCGCGCCGCCGTCGATCGCCTCGTCGACGGTCTCGTCGACCGGGTCGACACAGAACAGGACCTTGTCCACGGACTCGGCCGGGTCACCGCAGACGAGTCCGACGGCGTCCCACGATTCGGCGAGTTCGGGCGGGTACGCCTGCTCCAAGGCGGCGATGACTTCGGCTAACGCGGGCACCCGGGGATTTTCGCATGTAGCGTTTCCGGGCATGCGACTTCGGGTGCTCTGTGCCGCTTCGCTGCTTCTCGTGGTGCTACCCGCGCCGGCATCGGCGTCTCCGGGACTCTGGCAACTGACCGACCTGGCCGCGCGGCGCGTGCAGATCGCCGACAAGGTCGCGGCCGCGAAGTTCGGCACGCCGTCACCGATCGACGATCCGGTGCGCGAACAGCAGATCCTCGACTCGGTGGCCGCGAAGGCGCCCGGCCTCGGTCTCGACGCGGCCGGTGTGGTGCGGTTCTTCCGCGATCAGATCGAGGCGAACAAGCTCGTGCAGCGCGGCCTGTACGCACGGTGGACCGAGCAGCCCGGCACGCGGCCGCCCGGACGGCCCGATCTGGCGACCGAGGTGCGGCCGGTGATCGACCGGCTGAACACAGGCCTGCTCTCCGAACTCGCGGAGACGCGGGACGCACGGGTGCGGCGGTCGTGCGACGCGCGGCTCGTGGTCGCGGTGCGGCTGACCGACACGCGGCGCGGGCTGGACCGGCTGCACTCGGTCGCGCTCGGGGAGTCCGTGCGGTCTGCCTGCTCGCGGCGCTGACCTGCGGAAAGGGAGCAAGGGACCTTTGCTACCGCCTGCCCGCGCCGCGTGTCGCGAAAGCCACTTTCGCAACCTCCCGGCATGCCTCACCCGGGCCGCTGACCTGCGGAAAGAGAGCAAGGGACCTTTGCTACCGCCCCCACCTCAGTCCAGCGTCTTCGCGTCCTTGCTGATCGCCCAGCGGCCGGCCGCGCGCACCACGCGGCCCGTCCACAGCATCGCCCGGTAGGCCTTCGTCGCCTGATCGGGCACGTCGGGCCGGACGACCTCGTACGGCGCGACGGAAGCGCTCGACCGGAGGTGCAACGGCATCCTGGTCATCGCCTCTTTCGGCGATCTCGCCTGGACGAAGTGGTGCTCCGACAGGACCCGCCCGACCTCGTAGGGGTGCGGAAGCTTGACGGTGATGCGATACCAGCGGAGCCCGGTTGCCGGGGACTCGACGCTGGGTGTTGGTGCGCTCATACGCGACCTTCCTGCGTGTTTCTCTCCAGGAGGTCTACTCCCGCTTCGTCCCGGCTTTCCACCTTCGCGCGCCCGGTAGCCGTTCGGAGCCGGTGAGCGGTCGATCTCCGGCGGCCATCACACTGATCAGGTGCTGCACATCGTCTTCGTCTGCTCCGGCAACATCTGCCGCTCCCCGATGGCCGAACTCGTCTTCCGCGCGAAGGCCGAGGAAGCGGGGCTCGATCACCTCGTCCAGGTCTCCAGCGCCGGAACCGGCGGCTGGCACGTGGGCGAGGCCGCCGACAAGCGGGCCCGCGCGAAGCTGGCCGAACACGGTTACCCGACCGGCCACGTCGCGGCCGAGGTCGACCGCGGACACCTGGCCGCCGACCTGCTGCTCGCGGCGGACGAGGGTCACCTGTCGTTCCTCCGGCGCAAGGTGTCGGCCCCGGCGAAGGTCCGTCTGCTGCGCGAGTTCGACCCGTCCGCGCCCGAGGGCGCCGAGGTCCCGGACCCGTACTACGGCGAGGAAGACGGTTTCGAGGACGTCCTCGGCATGATCGAGCGGGCCGTTCCCGGCCTGCTCGACTGGGTGCGCGCACACGCCTGAGGCCGACCGCTTACCGTGGTGGGGTGCGGTTGAAGTTCCTGCTGAAGCCCGGGTGGCTGGCGTTGACGTTGGTGGTGTTCACCTTCGCCATCACTTGCTTCACCCTGCTGGCGCCATGGCAGTTCTCCCGCAACACCGAGCGCGAGCACCAGAACGCGGCGCTGCGGGAGTCGTTCTCCGGGCAGCCGCGGTCGCTGGAGCAGCTGCTTCCCCACGGCGCCGCCCCTGATCAGCGCACCGAATGGCACCTGGTCGCGATGAAGGGAACGTACCTGCCCGAGGGCGAGGTCGTGGCCCGTCTGCGCTCCGTACAGGGCGAAGCGGCCTTCGAGGTCCTGACGCCGTTCCGGACCGTCGAGGGCACGGTCGTGCTGGTGGACCGCGGATACGTCCGGCTCGACGACAAGTCGCGCGCACTCCCCTTCGCCCCGCCTCCCACGGGAACGGTCGACATCGTCACGCGGGCCCGTCACGACGAGAAGGACGGGAAGAACCGCGACGCCTTCGCCGACGAGTCGACCGGCGGGAAACTGCAGAGCTACGTCGTCGATTCCCAGGTCGTCGCGCGGGCCGCGAAGCTGGACATCCGTCCGGGCTACTTCCAGCTCGACGTGAACCAGCCCGGCGTCCTGGGCGCGCTGCCGCTGCCGCAGACCGACGCCGGCCCCTTCTTCTCCTACGCGCTCCAGTGGATCGCGTTCGGAGCGATGGCGTTGATGGGCTGGCTGTACTTCACCGTCCGCGAGCTGAAGCCGGGCGGCGCGCTGGCCACGGAACGGCCGCAGCGGCGCAAGAGTGTCGCGGAGATGCTGGCCGAGGACGAACGCTCCGAAGTGGCCACCTGATCTGATGCGAAAATGGCCCTTTTATAGGTCCATTATGCGTGATCCCCTTCGATCATGCTGATTCACCCATGGGACGCCGCCCACGACGACGCCGAATGGCAGGCCTGGCTCTCCGCGCACGACTTCGGCCAGCTGATCGCCGGGGGCGCGGGCCGTGACCTGCCGATCGTCAACCCGGTGCACTTCGTCTACGACGGCGACCGAACGGTCCTGCTGCACCTCGCGCGCCCCAACCCGGTCTGGCCGTTGCTGGAGGAACACCCGCGCGCACTGCTGTCGGTGATCGACGATCACACCTACATCCGCTCCGAATGGAACACCCCGGCCGACCCGCCGCACGGGGTTCCGACGTCGTACTACGCGTCCGTCCAGCTCGAATGCGACGTCCGGCTGATCGACGACGCCGCGGAGAAGGCCGCGCTTCTGGACCGGCAGCTCGCGCACTTCGAGCCCGGTTCGGACCGGTTGGGGGTGAGCGCCACCGAGGCGCCGGACAAGCGGGTTCTTCCCGGCATCCGGGGCGTCGAACTGACTGTCACCGGGGTGCGGGCGAAGTTCAAGTTCGGCGGTAACAAGCAGCCCGCCGAGCGGGCACGGATCGACGCGGAACTCGCGCGACGTGACGGTCCGATGGACGCACGGGCGCGGGCGCAGCTGGCGCGGCGGGAGCGGTAGCAAAGGTCCCTTGCTCCCCTCGGGCGATCACTGTGGGATTTCTGGTCACCCAACGCACCAAAATCTCTACGGTCACTACGCGGAGTAAGGGGTGTGTGGGAATAGGGACACTCAACGTCTCTATTTCCACACACCTCCACGCGGCAGCAAAGGTCCCCCGCTCTCTTTTCGCAGGTCAGAGCGCCAGGCGGTAGCAAAGGTCCCTTGCTCCCCCGCGGCGCGACGAAGCCAGACCGGATCACGGTGACTGTGTGGATTTTGGGACGTCAGATGTCCCAAAATCCACACAGTCACCCGCGGCAGCAAAGGTCCCCTGCTCTCTTTTCGCAGGTCAGAGCGCCAGACGGTAGCAAAGGTCCCTTGCTCCCCTGGCGCCGAAACCGCGGGTCAGCGCCGTCGTCGCCGAAGCCCGACGAGACCCGCCAGCACCACCGAACTGATCGCGCCCAGCCAGCCGACCACCCGCGAGAGTTCCACGGCCCGCGTCACGTGCCCGGCGTCCGGGTTCCGGCCGATGCCGAGCACCGGCAGTTCCTCGACCCCGTGCGGATACACCGTCCGCCCGCCGACCCGGATCTCCAGCGCCCCGGCGAACGCGGCCTCGACGCGGCCGGCGTGCGGGCTCGGGTGCGCGGTGGTGTCCCGCCGCCACGCCCGCCACGCGCCGCCCGCCGAGCCGCCGACGACCGGGGCCGCGAGGACGGTCAGCCCGGCGGCGACCCGGGTGGGCACGAGATGGACGACCTCGTCCAGCCGGGCGACGAGCCACCGGTACCGCTCGGGACGCCCGCGCCCGATGCCGCGCAGCAGGCTGATCACGCGCGAGCCGAGCAGGCCGGGGACACCGGCCAGCGCTCCCCACACCAGCGGCGCGATGACGACGTCGGCGGTGTTCTCGGCGAGCGTCTCCACCGATGCGCGCGAGAGGCCGATGACACCGAGGTCGTCGGTGACCCGGGGGTCCAGTGTGGACAGTGTGCCGCGCGCGGTTTCGAGTTCGCCTTCTTCGAGGTCCCGGGCCAGCGACGTGCCGTGCGCGGCCAGGCCGGCGGCGCCGAGAACGGCCCAGGTGGTCACCGCGGTCGTGGTCGCCTGCAGAACGGGGCTGCGCCGTCCGGCGCGTTCGGCGAGCACGCCCGCCAGCACGGCGGAGCCCGCCAGGCCACCGGTCCACAGGATTCCGGCCACCGGACGCTTCGACCGCACCTTCGTGTCCACCGCCGAAGCCGCCCTGGCGAACGCCGTCACCGGACGCCGTGACCGAGGGTCCCCGATCACCCCGTCCGCGGCCACCCCCAACACCAAGCCGATCGCGCGCGCCGCGCTCACCATCGCCCCCTGCATGCAGTATCCCTCGAAGACCTGCAGAGATTACTCGAAGATCATCCACCCAGAAGGACGGCCATCTCGTCACGCGCCTGGATGACGATGTCCCGCATCGCGCGTTCGGCCCGGTCTGCGTCACCGGCGTCGACCGCCGCCGCGACCTCGACATGCAGGGCGACGGCCTCGGGTTGCGGCTCCTCCGGCATCAGGCCGTGCCCGGTGCGCCCGGCGAGCACCGCGGCGACGACGGCCGAAAGCTGCGCGAACATCGGATTCCGCGACGCGGACAGCAGCAGATCGTGGAAGGCGACGTCGTGGCCCAGGAAGGTTTCGAGGTCCCGCCGGTGCGCCGTCTCCTCGAGCCTCTTCGCCAAGGCCCGGAGGCGGCCGCCTTCTTCCGGTGTCGCCCGCAGCGCGGCGTACCGGGCGGCGCACGGTTCGACGCCGGAGCGCAGTTCGGTGAGGGTCCTCAGCGCGGTCTTCCGCTCGGATCCGTCGAGTTGCCAGCGAAGCAGTCTCGGGTCGTAATGGTTCCAGTCACGCGGCTCGCGCACGATCACCCCGACCCGGCGCTTGCTGCTGGTCAGGCACATCGTTTCGAGTACACGCACCACCTCGCGCGCCACCGTGCGGGACGCGCCGAACCGCTCCTGGAGCTCCTCCGAGCGCAGGACGGAGCCTGGCGGGAGCTCCCCGTTCGCGATCGCGGAACCGAGCGCGTCGAGCACTTCGGCATGCCTGTCGTTGCCCACCAGGCAACTCTAACGTTCTGACTCGATTAAGTAGTACTTGATGTTGCTTAAGTAGTACTTTTGAGCTGTACTCGTCCCGGCTACAACGACGTGGGAGGTACGGATGACCGTCATCGTGGTGATGGGCGTTTCCGGCTCGGGCAAGACGACCGTGGGCACGGCACTCGCCGAACGCCTCGGCGTCGACTACGCCGAAGCGGACACGTTCCATCCGAAGGCGAACATCGACAAGATGAGCTCCGGCCACCCGCTGAACGACGAAGACCGGCGCCCCTGGCTCGAAGCCATCGCCGCCTGGATCCGGGACCACCAGTCCTCCGGCGGCGTCGTGACATCCTCCGCGCTCAAATACCGCTACCGCGACATCCTGCGCGGCGGCGGCGACGTCTGGTTCCTGCACCTGCACGGCGACCGCGACCTGCTCGCCGACCGGATGAAGACCCGCTCCGGTCATTTCATGCCGGTGTCCCTTCTGGACTCCCAGCTCGCCGACCTCGAACCGCTGCAGCCGGACGAATTCGGCCTCGTCGCCGACATCGCGAAGAAGCCGGAAGAGATCGTCGACACCGCCCTTTCCGCTTTCAAGGACCGCCGATGACCACCACTCTCGCCGCCGCCTGGACCGGACATGACACCCGTCTCATCGGCGCGACGGTGCTCGCCATCGCCGTGATCGTCGTCCTGATCACCAAGGCGAAGCAGCATCCGTTCCTGGCCCTGATCCTCGGCTCCGGCGTGCTCGGGCTCGTCGGGGGCATGCCGGTGGACAAGCTGATCAAGAGCTTCAGTTCCGGCGTCGGTTCCACCGTCGCCTCGGTCGGCGTGCTGATCGCGCTCGGCGCGATGCTCGGCAAGCTGCTCGCCGACTCCGGCGGCGCGGATCAGATCGTCGACACCATCCTGCGCCGCTCGGGCGACCGCGCGCTGCCGTGGGCGATGGCACTGGTCGCCGCGCTGATCGGGCTGCCGATGTTCTTCGAGATCGGCCTGGTCATGCTGATCCCGGTGATCCTGCTGGTCGCCATGCGCACCGGGAAACCGCTGCTGATGCTGGGAATCCCCGCGCTCGCCGGGCTTTCGGTGCTGCACGGTCTCGTCCCGCCGCACCCCGGACCGCTCGCCGCCGCGGGCGCGCTGAACGCCAACGTCGGCCTCACCCTGGCCTTCGGCCTGCTCGTCGCGATCCCGACGGTGATCATCGCCGGGCCGCTGTTCGGCAAGCTGGCCGCGAAGATGGTCCCGGACGCGGTCGCGCCGGAACGCCTCATCCCGGAATCGTCCTCTTCGGACGGCCGGCGGCCCGGCTTCCTCGCGACGCTGTCCACCGTGCTGCTGCCCGTCGTGCTGATGATGGGCAAGGCGCTCGCGGACATCCTGCTGGAGAAGGAGAACCACGTCCGCCGCGTGCTCGACTTCATCGGCGACCCGCTCGTGGCGCTGCTCGCCGCGGTCCTGCTCGGCATGTTCACCCTGGGCAAGTCCGCGGGTTTCACGCGGGACAAGCTGTCGTCCACGGTGGCGGATTCGCTGCCGCCCATCGCCGGCATCCTGCTCATCGTCGGGGCGGGCGGCGGGTTCAAGCAGACCCTCGTCGACGCCGGTGTCGGCAACGTCATCACCAGCCTCGCCACCGGCGCGAACCTGTCGCCACTGCTGCTCGGCTGGCTGGTCGCGGTCGCGATCCGGCTCGCCACCGGCTCCGCGACGGTCGCGACCGTGTCCGCCGCCGGCATCGTCGCCCCGCTCGCCGCGACCATGGACCCGTCGCACAGCGCGCTGCTGGTGCTCGCGATCGGCGCCGGTTCACTGTTCTTCTCCCACGTGAACGACGCCGGGTTCTGGCTGGTCAAGGAGTACTTCGGGCTTTCGGTCGGGCAGACGCTGAAGAGCTGGTCGATCATGGAGACGGTCATCTCGGTGGTCGCGATCGCGCTGATCCTGCCGCTGGGCGCCCTCCTGTAGCCGAAGTACATGAAGGCCCCCATCCTTGTGCTAGACGCGAGGATGGGGGCCTTCATGTACTTCCGGGATGTTCCGGTTGACACGTGACCTTTTGGTCACCTATCCTTTCGATGTGCCCGACGACGACCTGGTTTTCAAGGCCCTGGCGGATCCGACCCGCCGGTTCCTGCTCGACCAGTTGTTCACGCGTGACGGCCGCACGCTGACCGATCTCGAGTCCGAAGTGGACATGAGCCGGTTCGGCGTGATGAAGCATTTGAAACTGCTGGAAGAAGCCGGACTTGTCGTCACGCGCAAGGAGGGCCGGGAGAAGAAGCACTTCCTCAACCCGGTACCGATCCGGCAGATCCACGACCGGTGGATCGACAAGTTCACCGAGCGCAACGTGACCGCGTTGCTCGACCTCAAAGCCGAACTCGAAGTCCCCGATCTCGAAAACGAGGAGCCGTCATGACCGAAACCACCATCGCCGCCACCCAGGTCTACCGGGTCTACATCAAGGCCACCCCGGAGAAGATCTGGGACGCGATCACGAAGCCCGAATGGTCGCGGAAGTACGGCTACACCGGCCTCGTCGACTTCGACCTGCGGCCGGGCGGCAAGCACGTCACCCACCCCACGCCGGAATACGTCGAGGCGGGGTTCACGAACGACCTGGTCGACGGCGAGGTCCTCGAGGTCGATCCACCTCGCAAACTGGTCATCACCTGGAAGCTGCTGATGGACCCGTCCTTCGACAAGGAGCCGTACACCAAGCTCACCTACGAGATCGAAGAGACGAAGACCGCGGGCACCCGGCTGACCGTCACCCACGACGTCACCGGCGCGCCCACGACGGCCGCGCTGATCAACGGCTCCCAGGAGGACATCAACGCCGGACCGGGCGAGAACGCCGGTGGCGGCTGGCCGTGGATCCTGTCGGACCTCAAGACGCTGCTGGAGACGGACGAGCCGCTCGTCCCCACCGCTTCCTGACCCACGCACCGACACGAAAGGTCCTGCGTTCTCGTGAGTGGTAAGGACGGTTAGAACCGTCCTTACCACTCACGAGCTTTGACCCGTCAGACCCGCTTCGTGGCGGCCTTCAGCGCGGCTTTGGCGGTATCGGACGCACCGATGGTGTCGAGGGCGAAAAGTGCCGCGCCGACCACGGGGGCCACGTCGACCACCTGGATCGAGGCCTGCGGCGCCACCTTCAGGCACCGCCGCTCGATCTCCGCGATCACCTGCGCGCCGACCCCGGTCAGCACTCCCCCGCCGAGGATGACTTCAGGTGCTTGCTCGGTGAGCTCCAGCCGCCGCAGGATGACCGAGACCAGCAGGGCGACCTCTTCGACGAACCGGTCGACCACGTCCTGCGCCACCTCGTCGCCGCCCGCCGCGACGGCGAACAGCAGCGGGCAGAGGGTGTGGATCGAATCGGAGTGCAGCTCCCCGAAGTGCAGGCGCTCCACCACTTCCAGCACCGAAGACGTCTTGAAGTGCGCAGTGACCGCGGCTTTCAAAGCCGTGCCGGGGCCCCTGCCGTCCTCGGCGCGGACGGCCCACCACAGCACCTCCTCGCCGAGCCGGTAGCCGCCGCCCCAGTCGCCGGAGATCTTGCCCAGCGCGGGAAACCGGTGCTCACGTCCGTCGGCGCTGACGCCGGCGCCGTTGATCCCGGCGCCGCACACCACCGCCACCCCTGTCCCGTCGGAACTCCCCGCGCGCAGCAGCGCGAGCGTGTCGTTGCCGACGATCAGCGTGTCGCTCCAGCCGCGCGCCGCCAGCGCGGCGTGCAGGATCGCTTCCTCCTGCGGGAAATCCAGCCCCGCGAGATAGGCGGACGTATGTGTCGCGAAAGGACGTTCGCCGGGAAGCCCTGCCCCGCGAAGGGCTTCCAGGACCAGCTTCTCCAGCGCCTGGACGCTGCCGTCGACCCCGATGTTCTGCGGGGACGCGCCCGGCCCTCGCGACTGTCCGAGCACCCGTCCGTCCCGGGAGACGATCAGGACGTCGGTCTTGCTGTTGCCGCCGTCGATCGCGACGACGACGTCCTGTGAGCCGGCCGTCATGCCCCCGCCCACGGCAGGAACTCACGGTTGGTCCGCACCAGCGTGTCGGCGAGCTGATCCGCCTTGGTGTACTGGCCGACCAGCGGATGCGCGAGCAGCGCGTCGGCCACCCGATCGCGGCCGCCCTTGATCGCCGCCTCCAGCGCGAGGTGCTCGTACGCGGTCACCCCGGCGATGAGCCCGGCGAACCGCTGCTCGACCGGCGGCTGCGGGATCGGACGCGGCCCATTACCGTCCACAAGGGACGGTACCTCGATGACGGCGTCGTCCGGCAGGAAGTCGAAAGTGCCTTCGTTGCGGACGTTGACGACGTGCTCCTCCGCCGGGCCACCCGAGGTGAGCGCGTGCACGAGCTGCACCGCGGCCTCGGAATAGTAGGCACCGCCCCGCTTTTCCAGCTGCTCCGGTTTGGTCACCACCTCCGGGTCGAGGTAGACCTTCAGCAGTTCCTCCTCGACATCGCTGACGACGTCCGCGCGCGGCCGCTCGGTGCGCTGCTTCGTGACCTGCTCGTCGTGCCCGTAGTAGTACTTCAGGTAGTACGACGGCACGACGTTCATCCGCCGCATCCACTCGACCGGCGCGGTCACGTGCTCGCCGAGGAATTCCGCGTGTTCCGCGAGCAATTCGGGCAGCCGGTCCTCGCCGTTGACGAGCACCTTCCGTTCCCAGCTCAGGTGGTTCAGTCCGGTGTGGACGAGTTTGACGTCGTCGACGCCGGCACCGAGCAGATGCGCGAACGTGCGCTGGAGGTGGATCGCGACGTTGCACAGCCCGACGGCACGGTGGCCCTCGTTCAGCAGCGCCCGGGTGACGATGCCGACCGGGTTGGTGAAGTTGACGATCCAGGTGTCGTCCCCGGCGATCTTCCTTACCCTGTCGGCGATGTCGAGCACCACCGGAACGGTGCGCAGCGCCTTCGCGAGGCCGCCCGCGCCCGTGGTCTCCTGTCCGACACAGCCACAGGCGTGCGGGAACGTCTCGTCCCCGCGCCGCGCGCGCTGCCCACCGACCCGCAGCTGGATCAGCACCGCCGACGCCCCGTCGACGCCCTCTTCGAGACTCGACGTGGTGCGCACCCGCGCCGGATGCCCGGCGTGGCTCAGCAAGCGGTTGCTGAAGTCCCCGACCGCCTCCACCCGGTACGCGTCCGGATCGATCAGCACGATCTCGTCGACGTCCAAAGTGGACCGCCGTCCGGCGATCCCGTCGATCAGCTCGGGCGTGTACGTGGACCCACCACCGACGACTGCCAGTTTCATCCCTTGACCCCTGTGAATGTGATGCCCTTGACGAAGGACTTCTGCGCGAACACGAACAACACGATCACCGGCAGCATGATCAGCGCGGTGGCCGCCATGGTGAGGTTCCATTCCACGTGGTGCATGCCGCGGAACGACGCGATCGCCAGCGAAAGCGGCCAGCTGTCCCGGGTCTCACCCGTGTAGAGCAGCGGACCGAAATAGTCGTTCCAGGTGAACAGGAAGCAGAACATCGCGGTGGCCGCGATCCCCGGCTTCGCCATCGGGATCAGCACCTTGACCATCGCCTTGAATTCGTTGCAGCCGTCGATCTTCGCCGCTTCGAGGTAGTCCTTCGGAATGGTGAGGAAGAACTGCCGCAGCAGGAAGATCGAGAACGCGTCGAAGAAGAAGTACGGCGCGATCAACGGGATCAGTGTCCCGGTGAACCCGAGCCGCACCCACAGGTCGTACAACGGCACGACGGTGACCTGCGGGGGCAGCATCATCGCGGCGACGGTCAGCATGAAGAACAGGTTCTGCCCGCGGAACTTCAGCTTCGAAAGCGCGTACGCGGCCGGGATCGCCGAGACGAGCGCACCGACGGTGGCCAGCGTCGAATACAGCATGCTGTTGCCGAAGTACCGCAGCAGCGGCGCCTTTTCGAAGACCTCGATGAAGTTCTCGAAATGCCATTCCGTCGGCCAGAAGTTCGACGAAAGCGCCTGGTCGCTGGACATCACCGCGGTGAGGAACACGAACAGGATGGGCAGCATGAAGATCACGCCCATCGCGATGCCCACGCTGTGCGTCGCGATCCAGTAGAGCTTCTTGTCCCATTGGCGCCGCATCCGCACCTTCGGCGGTTCGGAAGCCGGGGCGGTGGGCCGCCGTTCGGCGAGTGTCGTCATGCCCCCTCCTCCTGATGCTGGGACTTACGAAGCTGCCGCACGAGAATCCAGGTGAACCCGGCCGAGACGATGAACAGCAGGACCGCCATCGCCGCCGCGTAACCCATGTTGAAGTACCGGAACCCCTGGACGTACAGCCAAACCGGATAGGTCAGCGTCGAGTTCTGTGGTGCGCCGATGAACTTCGTGTTGCCCGCGACGTCGGCCGCGCCCGCCGCGGCCGATCCCGCGACGATCGCCTGCGTGAAGAACTGCAACGCGAAGATGATCGAGTTGACGATGCCGAACAGCAGCACCGGCGAGATCGACGGCAGCGTGACATGCCAGAACCGGCGGATCGGCCCGGCGCCGTCGAGTTCGGCGGCCTCGTACTGCTCCTGCGGCACATCGAGCAACGCCGCCAGGATGATGATCATCAGCTCGCCCGAACCCCACATCACCAGCAGGGTCAGCGCCGGCTTCGACATCGCCGGGTCGTTGAACCACAGCCCGCCGTCGATGCCGACGAAGTCCAGGAACGCGTTGACCGGGCCGTATTCCGGGTTGAACAGGAACACGAAGGCCAGGGTCGCCGCCGCCGGCGGGGCCAGCGAAGGCAGGTAGCACAGCGTCCGGACCAGGCCGACACCCGACTTCAGCCGGGAGATGACCGAGGCCACGCCGAGCGCGAACACCACCCGGCAGACGGTCAGGACGATCACCAGCCACAACGTGTTGTACGCGGCGGTGCCGACCAGCGGCTCGCTGGTGAACATCCGGACGTAGTTGTCGAAGCCGATGAACTCCGGCGCGTTGATCAGGTCGTACCGGGTGAACGAGTAGTACACCGTGGCGATCAGCGGGTAGCCAAAGAAGATCAGGAAACCGAGCATCGCCGGGGCGATGAAGTAGAAGACGGTGCGACGGCGGCGCGCCGTGTTCCCCTTCCGCGTCCGGGTGGACGCGGAAGGGGAGGCGACCGCCCTGGAATCCAGGGTCGAAGTCATGCGATCAGCCGCCGGCGCGCTTCTGGGCCAGCTCGTCGTTGATCTGAGCGTCGACCTGCTTCAGACCCGCGACCATGTCCGGGACGTTGCCCGCCTGCCACTTCTCGGCGAAGTCGTTGACCGCCTTGAGGTGCGCGTCGCCGATCGGGGTCGACGGGTTCGGCGTCAGCTTGCCACCGTTGTACAGGTCGAGGAACGTCTTG
The DNA here is from genome assembly GCF_056435665.1 of Amycolatopsis sp. NPDC043887. Classification (NCBI taxonomy): domain Bacteria; kingdom Bacillati; phylum Actinomycetota; class Actinomycetes; order Pseudonocardiales; family Pseudonocardiaceae; genus Amycolatopsis; species Amycolatopsis sp. NPDC043887. Next base: position 209,876 of record NZ_JBWKEB010000012.1, on the reverse strand, counting down.
AACTCCGGCGTGACCTCGAGCTTCGGGTCGGTCAGCGCGGCCTTGGTGCTCGGGACGTTCTTCAGGCCGTTCGACAGCTCGACCAGCGTCGACGTGTCGAGGGTGACCTGCTTGATCAGTTCCCAGGCCGCACCGGCGTTCTTGGCGCCCTTGGGGATCGCGATGATCGTGCCCGTGGTGAACGCGCCGCCGTAGCGGTCGGGCTTGCTGTCGAGCACCGGCGGGGCCGCCGTGCCGAACTTGAGCTGCGGCGCCTGGTCCTTGATGAACGCGGTGCGGTACTCGCCGTCGATCATCATCGCGAGCTTGCCGCGCTGGAAACCGTGGTCCGCCGAGTACTCCTCACCGAGACCGGCCTTGAACTGCTCGACCTTGGCGTGGCCGCCGTAGAAGTCCACCAGTTGCTTCTGGAAGTCGAACATCGCCTTCCACTCGGGGCTGTCGGCGAGGTGCGACTGGCCGTCGGGGCCGAGGTAGGTGGCGCCGAAGTTCGGGGCCCAGTACTGCGCCATGTTGGCGTAGAACGGCATCGACGGCAGGAAGCCGGCGACCTTGATGGAGCCGTCCGCGTTGAACTCGGTCAGCTTCTTGGTGGCCTCGAACAGTTCCGAGGTCGTCTTCGGCGGCGACGTGACGCCCTTCGCCGCGAACATGTCCTTGTTGTAGTAGAAGCCGTAGACGTCGGCGAGCAACGGCATGGCGCAGCGCTTGCCCTGGTATTCGGTGTAGCTACGGACCGCGTCGGGGATCTGCGTCAGGTCGATCTTGTCGCGGTCGATGTAAGGCTTGAGATCCTGGAAACTGCCCGTCGAGCACCACGCGCCGAGGTTGTCGGTGAAGAACGAGATCGCCACGTCCGGCGGATTGCCACCGCGGATGGACTGGGTGATCTTGTCGTCGTCCTGCTGGCCCTCGTGCTTGATCTCGATGTTCGGGAACTTCGCCTTGAGCTTGTTGAGCCCCGCGGTGACCACGTTGTATTCGCGGTCGGTGAACTTGCTGTAGACGGTCAGCGTGAGCTTCGCGTCCGCAGCGGGGGCGGCCGCCGCGTCGCCCGCCCCACCGCTCGGGCCGCTTGCGGCGCCCGAACAAGCGGACACCAGTGCGGCGACGGTGACCGCGCCGAGCACTATCGAGCCGCGCCGACGGCGGCCGCTTCTCCGAACCTGGGTCGTGGAACTCATGACCCTCCTCCTAGTTGGTTGGGGCGGGAGACGGTGGTTCTGTTCGTGAATCCGGGATCGCCACGATCGGATTTGGCTCTCCCGCCCCGGACCGCCCGGGCCCGAGGAGCGAAGGGGTGTTGACGCCGAAGACGTCCCGGCGGACGGTGGCGAGCGCCGATTGGAGCGCGCCCGCGCGGACCGCGTTGCCCTGCACCGAAGCGACCCCGACGGGGGTGCGGGGCAGGACCAGTTCGTGCAGCCTTCGCGCGACCAGTGCGGCGAATTCGTCGCCACCGGCCCGGCTGGTGTCGCCGGAAAGCAGCACGAGTTCGGGGTCGACGACCGCGATCAGGCCTGCCGCTCCGCCCGCGACACGGCGGGCGAGGTCGTCGAGGAAGGCTTCGTTGTGGCTTTCCCGAGCCTTGGCGACGGCGTCCGCGCCGGTTTCGGCCACGATGCCGTGCGCGGCGGCCAGCTCGACGACGGCCGGAGAGGCGACGAGATCACCGAAACGATCTCCCGCGCGAGGCTTCTCCCTCGGCGTGGCAACGGAAACCGGATCGGGAACGCGCATCCAGTCGATCTCGCCGCCACCGCCGGTCGCGCCGCGCAACAGTCTGCGGCCGACCACCACCGCGCCGCCGACGCCGTCGCTGAGCCAGATCATCACGAAGTCGTCGAGCCCGACGGCCTGGCCGACGGTCATCTCGACGATCGCGACGAGGTTGACGTCGTTCTCGATGGTGACCTCGACGCCGAGCTCGCGGCTGAGCCTGCGCGGCACGTCGAAACCGAGCCAGCCGGGGATGTGGGGCGCCGAGGAGAGCAAGCCGGTGCGGGGATCGAAGGCACCTTGGGCGCCGATGACGACGTGGCGGAGATCGGTGGCGGCGAGACCGGCGCTGTTCGCGACGTGGGTGAGCGCCGCGCCGAACGTGCCGACGACGTCCGCGCCCTCGTGGACCGGCAGCGGGACCTGGTACTCGGCGAGCACCGCGCCTGAGACGTCGGCGACCACGAAGTCGGCCTGCCGCGGAGTCAGGTCCACGGCCGCGACGTAGGCGACACCACCGTTGACCTGCCAAAGCTGCGCCCTCGGGCCGCGGCCCCCGCCGCGGACGCCCGCCTTGGTGACAACGTCGTCCTGTTCGAGCCGAGTGAGCAGCTGCGCCGTCGCGGGCTTCGACAGGCCGATGGCGACCTCGAGCTCGGAGCGCGTCAGAGGACCGTCCCTGAGGAGGACCTCGATGGCCGCGCGATCGTTGATCTCGCGCAGCATTCGCGGACTGCCGGCTCGCACTTGGCTCGCTCCCGACTTCGTTAGGAAACTTTACAGACGGTTTCCGGGGACTGTAGTGAGCCGAGCCACAGCCGTCAACGGCGCGGGGAAACAGGGAGGTAACGCTTGGTGTGTTCCGCACAGTGGGTACGCGTACCGACGCGGAGGGTGTTCGCGCGGCGGACTTGCCTGGTAAGTAACGACAAAGGGCCGCTCAGGAGGTTCAACGCCTCCCGAGCGGCCCTTCGGCAACGCGGTGGTGGATCAGAAGTTGGGCTGCACGTACAGATCCCACTCCCAGGGAAGCGAGGTGGGGTAGCACATCCACCCGTCCCAGTCCCCGGCGATCTGGCCATGGTGGCCGGTGATCCCGCAGTCCTCTTTGCTGTACGTACCGAAATACTCGTAGTCCGAGGCCTGCGCCGCTCCCGCGGTCACGGCGCTGATCGAGGCGAAGGCCGCGACAGCGGCTCCGGCGACGGCAAGCCGCCGCAAGGTGTTCTTCATGTTTTCCCCAGTGTCCTAACTCGATGGTCCTGAAACGGACAGCAAGAGAATAGCGGACACGTCACCGCCTTGAGGGCGAATCACCAACCTTCGCCGGGGCTCGACGTCTGCCCCTGCGGCCTGCGAACCGGCGGCGGTCGCCTTGCGGCCTCATGAGGTGTTGCGAAAGCGGCTTTCGCAACACCGCGCCCACGGCGAAGGTGACTTCAGTCCTCCCGAAATCGTCAGGAGGTAACGCTTGCCGTGTTTCGCACAGTGGGTATACGTACCGGCACGGAGGGTGGCCGATACGAAGTTCTTGACCAGTCATTCTTGAATGACTATTCTCAAACCCATGGCCCGACCACGCCAGTTCGACGAGACGACAGCGATCGAAGCCGCGGCGGCGGTCTTCCGGCAGCGGGGATACAACGCGACTTCGGTCGATCACCTCGTCGAGGCGACGGGTGTCCACCGGGGAAGCCTCTACGGCGCGTTCGGCAGCAAGCACGGCTTGTTCGCCCGTGTGCTGGAACACGTCGCCGCGGACCGCGACGAGCAGCTCGACATCCTGCTGGTCGCGCTGCTCGAACTGGCACCCACCGACCAGCGGCTGCGCGTCCGGGCGCGGGCCGTCATCCAGAACCTCGGGGCGACCCCCGACCAGCTGGGACGACGGCTGCTGGCCCGCGCCCGCGTCCAGGACTTCGACGACGAAGGAAAAAAGGCATGAGCAACAACCGTGTCACCATCAGCGGAGACCGGCTCGTGGTCGAACCCGTGGGGATCGACAAGGTCTGGTCATTCACCCGGCGGCTCGAATTCCCGCTCGCCCACGTACGCGGCGCGACACACGACCCAGGGATGCGCGACGAGCCGAAGGGCTGGCGCGGACCGGGTCTCCGGATCCCCGGCAAGCCCGCCGGCACCTTTCACGCCGACGGCGACCGGCAGTTCTGGAACGTCTCCGGGTTCGACCGCACGGTCGTCATCACCCTCGACGAGGCCGAGGACTTCAACCGCCTCGTGCTCACGGTCGACGATCCCGCCGAGACCGTCACCGCGGTCAACAACGCGATCGCGGTCGCCTGACCGACCTGCCTGAGTACAGCAAGGTGTGAAGGTCGAGTTTCCTCGGCTGAGCCGAGGGAAGGGGGCCTTCACGCGCAGCCGTTGTGACTGCTGGTGCGGGTGGGGCGAACGCGGCGACCCACCGCGCGACTAGATCTGCGGTTCATACCTACATAGGCAGTTCCGCATGGAGGCAGGAGCGATAGGGCTCAGTGTCCCCAATGTGACATTGGGGACAGTCCGTGGGATCAACCGCAACCGGATTCCAAGGAGCTACCTACACACGCTGGCTCACCGCGGCCCGGCACCCAGCGGTAGCAAGGTCCCTTGCTACCCGCCAGACGTCAGACCCCGGCCCAGGCCGCCAGCATCACGCGCGCGATCGACGAGTTCCCCGGCAGCACCAGCTGCCGCGTACCGCCGGCGATCGGCGTCGGCACGGCGCCCGCGTTCCGCAGCTGACTGTTCGCGAAAGCGGCCCGCACCTCCTCGCGCGAAACCCAGAACGCCTCTTCGATCTCGCCCTCCGCGGGCACGATCGTCGAAGAGATGTCGGCCCTGGCGGTGAAACCGAGCATGATCGACCGCGGGAACGGCCACGGCTGGCTGCCGAGATAGCGCACATCGCGCACCTCGACGCCGACCTCTTCGCGGATCTCCCGCTCGACACACCCTTCGAGTGACTCCCCCGCCTCGACGAAACCGGCGAGGATCGAGTACCGGTCCGGCGGCCAGATCGGCTGCCGCGCCAGCAGGACGTGCTCGCCGTTGACGCCGGCGTCGTCGTGCACGAGGCAGATCACCGCCGGGTCGGTGCGCGGGTACTCCTCACTGCCGCAGCCGGTGCACTTGCTCGCCCAGCCCAGCTGGATCAGCTCGGTCGGGCTGCCGCAGCGCGTGCAGAACTTCGCCTGCCGCCGCCACGCCTGCAGCGCCTGCGCGGTGGTGAACAGCCCGGCCGACGTGTCGTCGAGCAGGTCACCGTAGCCGCGCAGGTCGACCCAGATCTCGCCGTCGCGGCGCTGGACTTGTTCCACGACACCCCAGCTGCCCGCCATTTCGACGGTCTCGGTCTCCCCGGCGGGGCGGCCGGGCATCGACCAGTAGTCGGTGCCCTGCCACTCCCCCAGGAAGACCGCGTCCGCGGGCGGCTCGGTGCCGAAGTCCTGCGACTTGCGGGTCGCGAGCACGCCGGAACCCTCCACCACCGGGGTGCGCGCGTGCTCGTCGAGCAACACGATCCTGGCGTTCGGCCAGCGCTCGGCGAGCCTGTCCGGGTTGGTGCGCAAGGATTCCTGACGGTCCGCCGTGGAGCGCGAAAGCGTCGGGAGCGCCCCCAACCCGAACGGTGTCTCCATCAGGCGGGCTCCCCGATGGCCACGTCGCCCAGCGCCGTCAGCTTCGGCGCGAGGACATCGGCGTCGCCGACGACGACACCGGTGAACCGCTTGGGCGCGAAGAACTCCAGCGCCGCGTTCGCCACTTCTTCGGCGGTGACCGCGGCGAGGCGCTCCGGATGCCCGGCGAGCCATTCGACGCCCAGCCCCGTCGCGGCGAGCGCGGACAGCTGGGCGGCCAGGCCTCCTTGCGACGACGCCGCCGTGACCAGCGAGCCGATCGCGTACTGCCGCACCGACTCGACCTCGTCGGCGGTCGGCGGCACGAGACCGAGCCTGGCCAGCTCGTACCGCGTCTCCATGAGCGCGGCCGCGGTCGCGTCGGTCGCGGTGTCCGCGTCGACGTTCACCACGGCGGTCTGGTCGGTGAACTCGAATCCGGAGTGCGCGCTGTAGGTGTAACCCTTGTCCTCACGGATGTTCTCGACCAGCCGCGACGAGAAGTACCCGCCGTACACGAGGTTCGCCAGCTGCAGCGCCGGGTACCGCGGGTCCGTGCGCGACACGCTCTGCGCGGACAGCCGGATCTGCGACTGCACGGCACCGGCGCGCGGCACCAGCAGGACGTTGCCGCCGGCGAGTTCGGGCAGCGCGGGCAGGCGGACGGCGGAGCGGTCCGAAGCCCAGCCGCCGAACGCCTTCTCCAGGTCGCCGATGACGGTCTCCGGGTCGATGTCGCCGACGATCACCAGCACGGATCCCCGCGGCAGCACCGAAGCCCGGTGCAGCGCGCGAACCTGTTCCGGCGTCACGACGGCCACGTCTTCGGCCTGCGGGACCTCGCGCACCGCGGGGTGGTCACCGTAACGGTGCTTCTGCAGCGCCTCGCGGGCGATCGTCCTCGGCTGGGTGCGGGAGACGGCGATCCGCTCGATGAGCCGCTCGCGTTCCCGCTCGACCTCGGCGTCCGCGTACGAGGCGCCGGTGAGCGCGTCGGCGAGGACGTCGAGCATCGTCGGCAGGCCGTCGGCCAGCGAGGTACCGGTGATGGCCAGGCGCTCCGGGTCGACGCCGGACGCGAGGTCACCGCCGATCAGCGCCAGATCCGCGTCGATCTCGATGCGGTCGCGGCGGGCGGTGCCGGTCAGCAGGGTTTCGGCCAGCACCTCGGCGGTGGCCGGGTGCAACTTGTCGTCACCGGCGAACGGGATCCAGACGCGCAGCTCGACCAGCGGCACGGTGGGCTTGCGGACGGCGAGCACCCGCAACCCGTTGCTCAGCGTGCTGTCCACATGGGACAGATCGGCGGCGGCGCGCTGTGTCCCCAGCGGCGGGACCGGACGAGGCCCGGTGGCCGTGCGGCCGATCTCCTCGGCGGTGCGGTGCGGTGCGCTCACTGCTCGGTACCTTCCTGGTCTGAAGATCCACTGCCGGGGCGGATGACGAGGACGGCGCGCGAGTCCGGCCGCAGTGCCTTCGCCGCCGCCGAAACGGCTTCCGCGGTGACCGCCGACATCTTCTCGGCGAGCCGGTACACCAGCGACGCGTCGCCGTACAGCAGCTCGAACGAGCCGAGGGCCAGCGTGCGGGACACCAGCTTGTCGTGCTCGGAGTGCAGGCTCGCGGCCCAGCGCGCGGTGACCTTCTTCAGTTCGTGGTCCTCCGGCGGCGTGGCCGCCAGCTTCTCCAGCTCCTCGTCCAGCGCGGCGAGGACCTGATCGGTGTTCACCTCGTGCGGGTGGATCGCGGTGATGGTGAACGTGTCCGGGTCGCGGGCCTCGAACGGCCCGAACAGCCCGGCACCCGCGCCGATGTCGACGACCAGCGGCTCGCGGTGCACCAGGCGCTGCTGCAGGCGGGAGCCGTCGCCGTCGGTCAGCACGCCGGCGAGCACGAGGTTCGCCAGGTAGCCGTCGAGGTCGTTGATCGGATCCGGCATGCGGTAGCCGACGCCGACCGCGGGCAGCGGGGCGTGCGGGTCCACGTGCTCGCCGCGCAGCTCGCCCTCGGGGGCGGGCTCGGCGAACGACGGACGCTCCGGCGCGGGCCGGTGCGGCACGTCGCCGAAGTGCTTCTCGATCAGCTCGCGGGCCTCCTCGACGGTGAAGTCACCGGCGACGGTCAGCACCGCGTTGGCGGGCGAGTAGTAGGTGTCGAAGAAGGCCGCGCAGTCGTCGAGGGTGGCCTGTTCGAGATCCTCGAAACCGCCGTAACCGTTGTGCGCGTTGGGGAACGTGGAGTACAGCACCGGCGGGAGCAGGATCCACGGGAACCCGCCGTACGGCCGGTTCAGCACGTTGAGGCGGATCTCCTCCTTGACCACGTCGATCTGGTTGGCCAGGTTCTCCCGCGTCAGCTTCGGCGCCCGCATCCTGTCCGCTTCGAGGAACAGGGCGCGCTCGAGAGCCGCGGCGGGGAGGACCTCGAAGTAGTCCGTGTAGTCCGGATGGGTGGAGCCGTTGAAGCTGCCACCACTCGACTGGACGTACCGGAAGTGCGCGAGCTTCTCCAGGCTCTCGCTCCCCTGGAACATCAAATGCTCGAAGAGGTGCGCGAAACCGGTGCGCCCTTCGGGCTCGGAACGGAAGCCCACGTCGTAGTGGACGCTGACACCCACCACCGGAGCGGTCGCGTCGGGCGCGAGCACCACGCGCAGACCGTTGTCGAGGGTGAATCGGACAAGCTCGGGATCGGCCATGCGCACCACCCTACGGGCTACTCAGGCCTCCAGGCGACGACCCTGGCGGGTCGCGGCGAAGGTTCCCACTAGCGCGGCCGTGAAGTCGCTCACCCGCTCGATCGGGACTTCATCGCCGTCTTCCTTGCCGTACCAGTAGATCTTGGGCGGCCCCTTGAGCGCGGCGAATCCGGAGACCCACTGTGCTTGTTCGCCGAGAGCGAGCGCGTACGGCAGCGCCCGGGAAAGCAGCACCTCGCGTTCGAGCTTCGGAACGGCCGTCGCCTCGGTCGCCAGCAGCGCGTCACGGACGCCGAGCAGCCGCCGGTGCAGCGCGACACCGGCGCCGGTGCGCACCGGCAGCCACCGGGCGGCGACGGCGAGTACCGCGCCCGCGGCGATGACGATCACCCCGAGCTGGGCGTAGCCGACGGTCAAGGCCAGCAGGACGGTGAGGAACAGACCGTAGAAGCAGATCCGCAGGCCGGCGCGGGTCAGCCTGCCGGGCAGCCGCGTGTACCAGCGGCGTTCGACGACGCTGTCGTCCAGCGCGTCCCGCACCGTTTCGATCCCGATCCGCGCCGACTGGATCTCCGACAGCAGCACGGACTCGCGTTCGCCGGGCAGCAGCGCGTCGAAGACGGCGCGTTCGTAGGCGGTCAGCTGGTCGTCCGGCGGGTTGCGGCGGACGAGCCGCCAGCCGGTCAGTTCACCGGGCTCCTCGCTCACCCAGAGGTAGTTCCGGACGGCGAGGTCGACGACCGTCGCGGCCAGGTCGACGGCGTCGGCGCGACCCGTGAGCACGGTCCCGACCTGTCCGGGCAGCACGCCGTCGGGTGAGGCGAACGCGGCCTGGTCGTCCTTCCCGGTGAGCAGCCGGACCGGGAGCGCGTCGCCAGGGTGCTCGTCCCGCCTCCGCAGCAGGGTCAACGCCACCGCGGCCGCGATCAGCGCGAGCACGAAGCCGAACCAAGCCCAGCCGACCGGAGCGGTGAGCACGAACGCGCCGGCGAAGGTCTTCGACGGCTCCAGGCGCGCGTTCGCCGGGACGGTCCCGCCGGGCAGTTCGACCGAGATCTCCATCCGCTGCCCGGCCGCGAGGTTCTGCTGGCTGAACCTGGTCAGCCCGGAATGCGCGATCTGGGCGGTGCCGCAGCGCGCGCGAGACCCCTCGGGCCCGGCGTGACAGGTGACCGCGTTCGGGACGGACGGCGCGGCGAAGCTCGCTCGCACGAGTTCGAGCCGGGAGTCCCAGCCGCCCGCGAGCTGCCAGCTCACCCGGGTCAGGCCGTCGGCTTCGGAGACCGCACCGTCCACTGTGTACCGGACGACCGAGGTTCCGCCCTTGAGCTTGACGGTGAACTCGTCGTCGGTCAGCTCGGCGTTGCCCGCGCCCTCGATGACGACGTCACGGATGCCGATGATCCGGTCACGGTCGTGCGGTGCCGCCGTGCGGAGCGGGATCCGGCGGGTCATCGTCGCCTCGCTCGGCACGGACACCGCCTCGACGACCGAGAGGGCGCCGTCGCGTTCCACCTTGAGCGAGATCTCCGCGCTGTTCGGCAGCGAGGGCAGCTGCGGTTCGCCTTGTGCTCCCGCCGGTGCCGCGCCCAGCACGACCAGAAGCACCGCCAACCCCACGCATTTCGTCCTCTGAATGCGGTAGTTGCGCGTGCAAGGACCGCATTCAGAGGACGAAATGCGAGTCTTCACGTCAGGCGGGGACCGGTTCGGGGCGGAGCGAGCGCAGGTGCCCGGATTCCGCGAGCAGACCGTCCAAAGCGGACAGGAACGACGGAAGGTGCGCGGCGAACCGGCGCAGATCCCGATCGCCTTCGAGGCCGCCGAACCAGTACAGCCCGGCCGAACCGTCCGCCGACGGGTCGAGCCCTTCGAATGTCCGGAGCCAGCGATCGACGTCACCGAGCACGATGGCGTACGGCAGCGACCGGGAGAACACCATTTCCCGGTCCCCCACCGGAATGTCGGCGACCTTGACGGTGTGCAGGTATTCGAGCAGCCCGCGCACCTGGCCGACCAGGCGCCTGCCGCGCGAGGTCCGCGGCGGCACCCACGAAGCGCCCAGCAGCGCGGCGACCCCGGCGAGCACGGCCGCGACGCCGAGCAGCGCGTGCCCGATGGTGAAGGTCAGGACGGCGGTGCCCACGAGGCCGAGGGCGATCAGGCCGATGCCCGCCCACGTGAGTTTGCTCTTGCCCTTGTCCGGGCGGCGCGAGAACCAGCCCCTGCGTACCACGTCGGCGTACATCGCCTCGCCCGCGACACGGAGATCGACGGTGCCGCGGCCGCGGAGTTCCGACAGCAGCACGGAATCGGTGCCCTCGGGCAGGATCGCGGTGTAGATCTCGCGTTCGAAGGCGGCGAGGTGCTCGTCCGGCGCGTTGCGGCGCGCGATCCGCCAGTCGACCGTGCCCGCGCCGCGGACCTCGGCGATCCACAGGTAGTTGCGGACCGCGAGATCGACCACCGTGCCGCTGACGTCCACGACGTCGACCGTCTCGTCGACGACCGTGCCGACCTGTCCCGGCAGGACACCGTCCGGCGAGACGAACGAGACCCGATCGCCTTCTCGCATGAGGACGTCGACCGGACCGGTGCCCGCGGTGAGCGCGCCCTTGTCGCGGCGGCGCAGCAGCCAGATGGCGAGCGCGCCGAGCACCAGGATCAGTGCCAGCGCCCCGAAACCGAGGCCGGCGAGGGCGGTGAGGGCGAACGCGCCGCCGACCGTGGCGATCTGCTCGAACCGCGCGTTCGCGGGCACCGTGCCCGCCGGGAGCTGGACGGCGAGGTCGACCCGTTCACCCGCCGGGAGTTTGTCCTGTTCGATGCGGACGACGCCGCTGTGGTCGGTCTCCGCGAGCGAACACTGCCTGTCCGAACCGAGCGGACCGGCGAAACAGTCCACTGTGGGCATTTCACGCGTCGGCGCGCTGAACGATGCGGACACCCGGGACAGCTCGCCGTCCCAGCCGCTCGCGACCTGCCAGCGGACCTGCTGCGCGCCGTTGACGTCCGCGACCGCACCGTCCACTTTGTACTTTAGGGTGGCCACGCCTCCGTCGAAGGTGGCGACCAGCTGTTCGCCGTTCGGCTCCGCCTTGCCCGCGCCCTCGACCGAGACGTCACGGACGACGTACACGCGGTCTTGCTCTTCTCCGGCGGGGACCTTCAAGGGAATCCGGCGTACGAGGTGCTGTCCACCCGGGACGGTCACCTGCTCGGTGATCGACAACGAACCGTCGCGTTCCACCTTCACCACGACGTTCGCGGCCGCGCCGCTCGGCGGCTGGAGCAGCCCGAGCTGACCGCGCGCGCCGATCGGCGGCGGCTTCGGCAATTGTGGCGCGTTCGTCAGCGAAGGGCCCGCCGCGGGCGCCTCCGGAACGTTCGTATCCGACGGCGGGGCCATCAAGGCCGAGCTCGCCGCGACGGCCACGACCGCCGTCCCCCATTTCGTCAACACAGCCACACACTCTAGGGCAGCCGATCTATGCTGACCGCCGAAACGCCGAATCCGCCACCTGGGCGAACGGCGTTGCCGAATCGCATGGGGGATCCACTCGATGAACCAGCAGCCGCCCGGCCCGCCTGATCCGCGACGCCGGCCGACTCCGCCGCCGTCACCACCCGGGCAGCCGCCGCGGGGTGGCCGTCCGCTCCCGCCGCCGGGAGCGCGTCCGCTGCCGCCGCGCGGTGGCCCGCCGATGCCTCCGCCGAACCGGCCGGGTCCCGTCCCGCCCGGTCACCCTCGGCCGCCGATTTCGCAGCCGACGCCGATCCGGCCTGGGCCGCAGAGTGGCGGCATGCCGCTGCCCCCGCCGGGCGCGGCCCCGCTGCCGCCGCCGCGGATCGGCGCGCCGGTCCCGTTCCGGCCCGGCGCCGTCGGCCCGCCGCAGCTTTCCGTACGGTCCGCGTTTCGCGCAGCCCGCGTTCGCGCCCTACGGGGGATACCAAGCCAAGAAGTCGAACGGCGGGGTCATCGCGGCGGTCGCGATCGTGGCGTTGATGGCGTTGATGGGCGGGCTGCTCATGGTGGTCACCATCGCCAACGGCGGCTCGAAGCACGTCGCTGACGTCGGATACTCGAGCTATCCGACGACCTCCTCTTCGGACTACACGACGACCACCACGTCCAGCGACACGTCGACGACGAGCACCCGTTCGCGCGATTCGACCGCTTCACGCGAGACGTCGGCGGGCTCGACCCGCGAGACGTCGGCCAGCCGCGCGCCGTCCGGTCCGCGGCCGCACCACAAGCTGGCGGACAACCCGCTGTGGCTCGATTCCCAAGTCGGCCTGCCGAACCAGCCGTGCAACCTCGCGCGCTGGGCGAACAACCCGGACGCGGCATCGGCCTTCTTCGACAGCGCGCGGCCCTGTCTGGACAACGTTTGGCAGCAGGTCATGAACTACACGAAACTGCCGTTCCGGGTCCCGACCGTGAAGTACCCGTCCGGCAAGAACTGGTCGAGTCCCTGCGGCGACGCCAGCAACGGTTCGGTGGCGGCGTTCTACTGCTCGCAGAACGAGACGCTTTACATGCCGTACGAAGGACTTCAGGTCTCCCAGTACGGCAGCCGGCCGGGGGTCTATCTGGCCGTCTTCGCCCACGAGTACGCGCATCACATTCAGGCGCTTTCGGGGATCTCGGAGGCCTATTGGACCGCACGCTACGAAGCGGGCACCGACTCGGCGGCCGGCCTGGAGATGTCGCGGCGGAACGAGCTTTCGGCGCAGTGTCTGTCCGGGACGTTCCTGGGTTCGACGGTGGGGCGCGGTGGCTCGGTCGATCAGGCGATGTACCGCGACGCCTGGCAGACCCAGGACCGCGGCGACCACAACGGCGGCCCGCGCGACCACGGCTCCGACGCGCACGCGGCCTCGTGGTGGCAGCACGGCGCGCAGAAGAACCGGATGTTCCAGTGCAACACCTGGGCGGCGAAGTCGGCCGACGTTTCCTGACCGCGCCGGGGTTTCCGTCAAGTCCGTGAAGGCCTCCTTCCCTACTTTGAGGGTAGGCAAGGAGGCCTTCACGGACTCTGGGTCCCGGCGAAGTCGTGTTCACGCGGTTCAGAGGCGCAGCGCGAGCCTCCCGGTTCGTTCGGTGTCCCCAATGTGGCATTGGAGACGCTGAGCGTCTCCAATGCCACATTGGGGACACCAGGACCGAGTGCCGGACTACGCCCCATTCCGCGTTCGCCGTACCACTCAAGCAAGTACTGCGAGCTGCACCAATCGAGTTTGCCGGGCCCCTGACGTCAAGTCCGTGAAGGCCTCCTTCCCTACCTTGAGGGTAGGCAAGGAGGCCTTCACGGACTTGGGGGCGCCAGGTCAGCCCGGCGGCGCGAAGGGGTTCTCCGGAACCGGCGCTGAGGGAGGTTCCGGCTGGACGACCGGCGCGGTCGCCTGAGGATAGGCCTGCTGCCCAGGCGCGGCGGGATATCCCGGCGCGGCAGGCGCCGGCGGCCCGTACTGAACCGCCGGTCGCAGCTTCGCCTGGTCCCGCCGCCGCCGCTCGGCCAGCACGGCCGACAGATACGCCCAGGACGGCACCCCTGGCGGCACCGGCGCCCCGATCGCCTCCGCGACCTGCTGCGCGAGCCCGTACCCGAGCGCTTCGACCGCTTCGGGGCGAAGCTCGCTCGTCCGGCTCAGGTACTGCCGGACGGCCAGCGCGAGGTCGTTCGAAAGCCGGGTCAAGTCCAGCTGCGAGGCCCAGTACGCCAGCTGCGGCGGCATCCCGACGTACGGCGTCCTGGCGGCGGGCATGCGTTCCCGGACCACCAGCGTGCCGGCGAGATAGTCGCCGACGCGGCGGCCGTTGGGCGACAGCAGCGACGTGACCACCGCCACGACGCCGAGCATCCCCAGCGCCCAGAAGTCGATGAAGAACCCGGCGAGCCCGCGGACCAGCGCGTGCCGGAACCGCACCGGACCGCCGTCGGTGCGGACCACCCGCAGGCCGAGCGCCATCTTTCCGAGGGTGCGGCCGCGGGTCAGCGTCTCGAAGATCACCGGGTAGCCGACCATGATCAGCACGACGGTTACCAGGAACAGGGTCAGCGCCAGCGCTTCGTCACCGAACGCGGCGACCTGGCTCAGCACCAGCATCGCGACGAACAGGGCGATGAGCTGGAGAACGACGTCGAGCATCATGGCGAGCCCGCGGCTGGCCAGTTTCGCCGCGCGGACGTCCAGGACGACGGCCTCGCCGGTGACGAGTTCGGACTCTTGTTCCACCGGGCAAGCGTAGTGACGAATAGGCTGGGCGACCAAGGACGATCGCCGGGAGGGCTCCGAGTTGGACGTGGACGTGTTCGTCGCCGCGCATCAGGCCGAATGGAACCGGCTGCGTGACCTCGTGGGCCGCGCCGGGAAACTCAGCGGCCCGGACGCCGACGAGCTGGTGACGCTGTACCAGCGCGTCGCGACGCATCTGTCGATCATCCGCTCGGTCGCGCCCGATCCCGTGCTCGTCGCGCAGTTGTCCGGCCTGGTCGCGAAGGCCCGCTCGGCCGTCACCGGTTCGCACAGCCCCGCCTGGCGCGAGATCGGCCTCTTCTTCACCCAGCGGTTCCCGGCGGCGCTGTACCTGAGCCGGCGCTGGTGGCTGGCGTCGGCGGCGGCGTCGATCGCGGTGATGGCGATCGCGGCGGTGTGGATCGCCGGTGACCCGCAGGTGCTCGCGTCGCTGGCCTCGCCCGAGGAGTTCAAGGACCTGACCGCGCCGGGCGGGAAGTACGAGACGTACTACTCGTCCGATCCCGCGGGCTCCTTCGCCGCACGCGTCTGGACCAACAACGCGTGGGTGGCCGCGACCTGCCTGTTCCTCGGCGTGGTGCTGGGTGTCCCGGTGATCTACGCGCTCTGGGCGAACTCGCTGAACCTCGCGATCGGCGCCGCCCTGATGTCCTCGGCAGGGCGGCTCGACGTGTTCTTCGGCCTGATCCTGCCGCACGGTCTGCTGGAGCTGACCGCGGTGTTCGTCGCCGCCGGGACGGGGCTGAAGCTCGGCTGGACGGTCATCGACCCGGGACGCCGTTCCCGGACGGCGGCACTCGGCGAACAGGGTCGCTCGGTCGTGGTGATGGCGCTGGGGCTGACCGTGGTGCTGCTGATCTCCGGCGTGATCGAGGGTTTCGTGACCCCGTCGGGCCTGCCGACCTGGGCGCGCATCGGAATCGGTGTGGTCGCGGAGGTCGCGTTCCTGCTTTACGTGTTCGTCGTCGGGCGCAGGGCCGCGAAAGCGGGCGAAGTGGGCGATGTCGACTGGCGATACGCTGGAGACGCCCGGCCGGAAGCGGGCTGACCTGGGGAAAGGGAGCAAGGGACCTTTGCTACCACTTGCTTAGCAGCTGCAACTACCTTCGAAGGTGATGCTGTTCCCGTCCTCCAGGCTCGCGCTGCCCGTGAACCGGATCTCGAACTCGCCGGGTTCGGTCAGGACGATCTTCGGGCTCGCCGCCGAGCCATCGGCCCCGGTCTTCGCGGTCGCCGTCTCCGCACCGCCTTCGAAGACCAGCACGTTCTTCGGCCGTGCCGCGCGGACGAAGAAGTTCACCGGCACGTCGGCCGCGGGCTGGCCGTTCTCCCCGACCACGCGTACCACGAACGGCTGACCGGGCGTCTTCGTCGACAGCCGCTGCCCGTTCCCCGACAGGATCGCGAGCGTCCGCACGCCGGCCGCCCAGGTGTTGGAGAGTCCGGACAGCGAACAGACCTCCTGGTACAGCCGAGCCCCGACGACCGGTGCCTCCGCGGTCAGGCACCGAGCCGTCGCCACGTTCGCCAGCAGCACCAGCCCGGGCAGCCCGGCGTTGCGACGCCATTGCTGGTGACGGTCCTTGCCGTCGCACGCGACGAGTTTGACGCCGACCCCGTCGACGGGGCTCATCGCCGCCAGGCACTGTCCACTCGCGACATGCTTGTAGGAAAGCGCGGCCTTGTCGTACACCCAGTGCGCGTTGGCGTCCTTGGCGTCGGCGAGGGCGAGCTTGCCGTCGGCCGCGGCCAAGGAGATGGTGCCGCCCCCGTCGGCGAGGTAGACCGGTGTCCCGGCGGGCTGCGCGGAAGCGGGCGCCCAGGACAGCGTCACCGAAACCACCGCGAAGAACAGCACGAACCTGCGCAAGCCTGGGCCCCAATCGTGTCGGTCCGGATCTCCCTCCGAGCTAACCGCCCGCGACCGCCTTCGCCAACCGGCGCCACTCCATCGGGTTCAGCCGAACCGCACGTGGGTCTGCCACAAGTTGAACAGCTCAAGATCGCCGACGACGTCCCTGGCTTCCCTGCGCTGGTAAAGCGTCAGCACCAGATCCGTCAGCGAGCCGCGCACGGTCACCGCGGCACCTCGCCGTCCCCGCTCCCAGGTGACCGCCGAGCCGTCGAGGTCGAGGAACCAAGCGTGCTCCCCCGACTCGAAACCCACCGACCGGCCCGCCCCCAGGATTTCCCGCTTCTCCGGCCTGAACTCGAAGTGCGGTGGCAGCGCTTCGAGTTCCATCCACTCGTCGATCGCGTCGAACACGACGTCGGGCGCGGCGCGGAACTCCAGCCCCACGGCCAAGGTCGCGTCAGCGCGGTGGACGAGCGTCTCATGCGTGAAGCGGCGCGCGTAGAACGACGCGTTCCGGTAGTGGAACGGCACCCAGACCTCGGCGTCCGGTCCCGCTTCCCGCAGTGCCGACGCCAGCCGGGAAGCACCGTCCACCAGCCAAGACCCGGGCAGCCGTCCGGAATCGTCGCCGTCCACCTGGCGCACCTGGTCGTCGGGCACCGGCGCGGTCGCCCGGCTCCGGACGATCTCGTCCGCCCATCGGTGCCCGGCGCCGAGATGGCGCACCAGCGCGCCCAGCGTCCAGCCTGGACAGGACGGCACGGGCGTCGTCAGGTCGGCGTCGGCCAGTTCGGTCGCGAGCAGCTCGGCCTGGGTGACGATCTCCGCGCAGTGCCGGTCGAAATCCATCGGTTCCTCCTGGTGATCGGTTCACCAGGGGGTCGGAGCCGGTCCACGGCTCTCGACATCACAGTCGTCCGGCCGCCTTCAACGCGAGATACCGGTCCGCCAGCCGCGGCGGCAGCTCCTCGGGCACGGCGTCGACGACCTCGACTCCGTGCCGCGCCAGCCGCGCGGTGACCTGGCGCCGTTCGGCCAGCACCCGCTCGGCCGCGGCCGCGTCGTAGACGGCTTCCGCGTCGCCACGGCCCGCCGCCATCTCGGCGACCCGCGGGTCCGCCACCGAAGCGATCATCAGCTGGTGCCGCGAGGTCAGCTTCGACAACACCGGGAACAGGCCTTCTTCCAGCGGTGCCGCGTCCAGCCCGGTCAGCAGGACGACCAGCGCGCGCCGCCGGGTCCGCCGCAGCACCTCCGCGACCATCCCTCGCGCGTCGGTCTCGACCAGCGACGATTCGAGCGGTGCCATCGCGTTCACCAAGGCGGGCAACAACTCCGTCGATCCCTGGACCGCGGCGTGGACCTGCCGGTCGTAGGCGAGGAGGTCGACGCGGTCACCCGCTCGAGCGGCGAGCACGGCCAGCAGCAGGGCCGCGTCCATCGCCGCGTCGAGCCGGGGCGCGTCCCCGACCCGGCCCGCCGAAACGCGGCCAGTGTCGAGCACCAGCACCACATGCCGATCGCGTTCGGGGCGCCAGGTCCGCACCATGACGTCGGACGCGCGCGCCGAAGCCCGCCAGTCGATCGACCGGACGTCGTCACCGATCACATACTCGCGCAGGGAGTCGAATTCCGTGCCCTGGCCCCGGATCAGCACCGCGTTGCGGCCGTCGAGCTGCTGCAGCCGCGCGAGCCGCGAAGGCAGATGCTTGCGGCTGTGGAACGGCGGCAGCACCCGCACGGTCCACGGCACGTCATGCGAACCCTGTCGTGCGGCGAGCCCCAGCGGCCCGATCGACCGGACGGTCACCCTGGCGGCGATCCGGTCACCGCGCCGGGTCGGCAGGAGCCGCGTGGTCACGACGCGGCGTTCGCCAGGGGGCAACGTCAGCCGGTGCCGGTCTTCCGCGCCGGCGCTGGGCGGCCAGGCGTCCCGGAGCCACGCGCGCACCGGACGGCCGCCGGGGTTGGCCACCGTGAGCGTGACCTCGCACGCCTCCCCCAGCCGCACCGACGTCGCGCCGGACCGCGCGAATTCCAACCGCCGCACACTCCCGGCGAGCAGGAGATCCACCACCACCAACAAAAGCAGCACCGCCGCGGCCAGCCCGATCCCGGCCGCCGAGGGCAGCAGGAAACCGACCACCGGCGCCGCGAGGAGCGCCAGCAGCCCGAGCCGCCCGGTGACGGCCATCAGCGCGGAACGGGCACGGACGCGAGGACCCGGTCCAGCACGCCGTCGGCGGTCGCGCCTTCGAGCTCGGCCTCGGGCCGCAGGTCGAGACGGTGCCGCAAAGCCGGGCGAGCCAAGGCTTTGACATCGTCCGGGGTGGCGTAGTCACGGCCCGCGAGCCACGCCCACGCCCGGGTGGCGGCAAGCAGCGCCGTCGCGCCACGCGGGGAGACGCCGAGCCGCACGGACGGCAGCGACCGCGTCGCCCGGCAGACGTCGACGATGTAGGCGAGCACTTCGGGGCGCACGGTGACCCCGGCGACCGCGCGCCGCGCGGCGTCGAGCTGGGCGATCCCGGCGACCGGGGTGACCCCCGCCGCGGACAGGTCCCGCGGGTCGAAACCCTGCGCGTGCCGGGAAAGAATGCCGAATTCGTCCTCACGGGACGGCATCGGCATGGTCAGCTTCAGCAGGAACCGGTCCAGCTGCGCCTCGGGCAGCGGGTACGTGCCCTCGTATTCGACCGGGTTCTGCGTCGCGATGACGATGAACGGGTCGGGCAGCGGCCGCGTCTTGCCGTCGCTGGAGACCTGACGCTCCTCCATCGCCTCCAGCAGCGAAGACTGCGTTTTCGGCGGGGTGCGGTTGATCTCGTCGGCCAGCAACAGGTTCGTGAACACCGGGCCCTCGCGGAACGAGAACTCGCCGCTGTGCGCGTCGTACACGATCGAACCGGTGATGTCGCCCGGCATGAGGTCCGGCGTGAACTGCACCCGGGTCGTCTCCAGGTCCAGCGCGGCCGCCAACGCCCGCACCAGCAGGGTCTTCGCCACGCCGGGGACGCCTTCGAGCAGCACATGTCCCCGGCACAGCAACGCGATGATGAGCCCGGTGACGGCCGCGTCGTTGCCCACCACGGCTTTTCCGACTTCGGTACGCAGCGCGATCAGCGCCGCGCGCGCGTCGGCCGCGGCGTCCACACTGGACTGTTCGGTACTCAAGACCGCTCCACCTCTCGTTCCACGACATCGAGTCCGTCCGCCAGCCGCACGAGCGCGGCGTCATCGGCGGGCGGATCCCCGTACAACAGCGCGCCGACCTCGGCGGGCGCCCGGCCGGTCCGCGCGGCGACGGACTCCACGAGCGCGGCCGGTTCGGCGTCGCGGGTGAGCCCCAGCAACGGCCGGAGCCGCGCGCGAGCCGCCTCCCGCAGGGTTTCCCCGGCGTGCGCGGCGGCCTTCGCCTTGCGATACAACCTCGCCCGCCCTTCGGTGGCCTCCGCCGCGCGGACCACGACCGGGATCGGTTCGGTCACCACCGGCCCCAGTCGCCGGGAACGCCACAACGCCAGCAGCACCACCGCGACCCCGGCCTGCAACGCCGCGTACGACCAGCCCGCCGGGATCAGCTCGGACAGCGGCTTCTTCTCGGTCTCCAGCGACGGATCGGCGGCCGTCGGCAGGTACCAGACCAGCCGCTCGTGCTTCCCGAGCAGCCGCATCGCCAGCGCCGCGTTGCCCTCGTCGGCCAGCCAGTCGTTGGTCAGCGGGGTGGGCGTGCCGAGCACGGTCACCGTCCCTTGTGGACCCGGGACTTCGAGATACGAGCCGCCGTAGCATTCCTGCGCCCTCGGCTGCGTGGCCGAATACTTCAGGCCGCCCATCGTCGCGTTCCCCGCCGCGACGGGATCCTTGGCCTCGCAGTCGGGCGCGCGGGTCTCGGTCTCGGCCTGGCCGTTCACCCGCACCCCGGGAAGGATTTCTTCGACCGTGCCAGGGCTCGGCTGCACCAGCACGACGTGCTCGGCGTTCTGCCTGATCTCCGTGAAGGCGCTCTTGGGCACGTACTCGGGCCGGGTGATCAAGACCGTCGCTCCCCTCGCGACCCCTTTGGCCGCGGCGGCGGTGCGCACGATCGGGATCTTGACGCCTTCCCGTTCCAGCAAGGTCGCCAGCGCGCGGCTGCCGGTGGGCTCGTAGGAACCCGGTTCGAGCGCGCCGGTGGTCTGCTCACCCCGGAAGAGCACGAGCAGCGTCCCGGTCAGCACGATCAGGAGCACGACCGCGAGCGGGAGCCGCACCCCGCGCCAGATCCGGCGGGCGTCGGGCGAAACCGAGGTCATCCGGCCGCCAAGGCGACGGGCCTGGCACGACGGCAGCCTTCGTCCAATTCGGACAGTGACCGGTAGCCTGCCTCCGTGGCGGGGATCCCGCCGTAGTGGACGTCGTCGAACAACCGGGCGCCCGCGCGCAAGGGAACGGCGACGTCGGGAAGCAGCCGTCCGGCCTCGACGGCGGCCTCGTCGGCGGTCCGCCCGGACTTCTCGTCCAGCAGCGCCCGCTCCTCCAAGGACCGCACCACGGCACGGAACCGCTCACGGACGGCGTCATCGAAGTCGCCCCGCGACGCGGCCTCCTCGGCCGCCTCGCGATGTTCGCCGGACGCCTTGCGCTGCCCGGCGAACACGGCTCGCCCGCCTTTCGCCGACGTCGCCAGCGGACCGGACTTCAGCCGGATCACCACGACCACCACGATCAGCACGACGACCAGTAGCAGTACGGCGAAGATCCCGCCGGGTACCGCGCTGTCGACCGTTTCGAGGAAGCCCAGCAGCTTTTCGACCACCCAGTTGAACGCTTCGGACAGCCAGCTCGGTCTCGCGGCCAGATAGGCCTCGCCCGAGAGCTCCTCGGCGGCACGCAGCCGGGCGGTGTCCCGGTCGATGTCGACCGGGACCTCGGTGAGGAAGCGCGTCACCATGCCTGCGGCGGGGGCGGCGTCGCGATCCCGGCCGCGCGGGCCAGCTCGATGTCCATGCCCTCGCGGCGCATCCGCTGGTCGATGTAGAGGATCACGGTGACCAGCGCGGTGAACGGGCCGACGATCGTCTGCGCGATCACCGTGCCCACCGACTGCAGGATCAGGTCACCGGTCGACGGCACGTACATCTGGTCCAGATCGCCGAAAATGGACAGGAAGGCACTGAAGCTGAACGGGATCGTGATGATGGACGCCAGGAAGGACGAGATCACGGTGGCCAGCAGCAAGATGCCGAAGACCCGCCAGAACATCCCCGACACCAGCTTCACCGACCGGCGGAACGCCTCCATCACCGTGCCGCGTTCGAGGATGAACGCCGGGCTGGCCAGCGCCCAGAAGGTGTAGGGGATGATCGCGGGCAGCAGGCAGAAGATCGCGGCGACCATGATCGCCAGCGTGTAGAGCACGGTCAGGCCGAGCAGCGGCAGCAGCCGCGGCGTCGCCTCACGCAGCGCCTCCTTGAAGGTGACCGGCTTGCCCAGCACGGCCTTGCCCATCAGCACGGTGAGGAAACCGGTGAGGATCGTAGTCCCGAGCAGGGTGGCGACCAGGCTGATGGACGACGACGCCAGCGTCCCGCCGAGGACGCCGAGCATCTGGTTCATCAGTTCCTGATCGGTGGCCGCCGGGCCGAGATCGCGCATCCGTTCGAGATCGGCGGTGGTGTCGACCAGCAGCAGCCCGACCAGGTTGATGGCCGCGGTGAGCACGGCGGTGACCGCGGCGGCACCGAACACCATGCGCCAGTACTTGCGCATGGCGGTGACCGCGCCGTCGAGGATGTCGGTCAGGTTCAGCGGGCGCAGCGGGATGACGCCGGGCCTGCCGAGGCCGACCTTCCAGTTCGGGTACTGCTGCTGCGGCGGCTGGTACGACGGCAGCGGGGGAGGCGGTGGCGTCGCCCCGGACGGGGACTGCCACTGCTGCTCCGGCGCCGGTGAAGGCGGCACTTCCCCCTGCGGCGGTGTCGGTGTCTCCGCCCGCGGCTGTGTTGGTTCCCCCGCCTGCGGCTTCGGCGTCTCGGTGCCTTCAGGCCCGGACGGTCCGCCGGTCTCCGTCATGCGACAGCCCCTTACCCGTTCACGTTGCTTGCGCCCACTCTTCCAGAGGGTCCGACACCCAGCCAGAGCTGGGGGGACGACACTGATGGGTGACCGCTCGCCTCACGCTGGATACCCTCTGCAGCCGAGCTGTGGGTGGGGACACCGTTAGCTCGTTATGCTGAACATCGGGCCGGGTACCCCCGGTTCGCCCCCTAGAACCACCGGGACCGACTTGATGACGCAACCGCCCCACGGCCAGTGGCCGCCACGCGGCGCCGTCCAGCCACCGCCGGTGCACGGCCAGCACCCTGCCCAGTGGCACGGAGCGCCGCACCACTTCCCGCCTCCGCCGCCACGCCGGTCCGTGGGCGCGATCATCGGTATCTGCCTCGGCGCGGTCGCCGTACTGGTCCTCGGCCTGGTCGCGATCGTTTCACTCAATCGTGACGACTCCGATCACGTAGCGAACGCGGGCTACAGCACTCTCCCGGCCACGTCGTCGCGGGCGGAACTGCCGCCGAGCGGGTCTTCGTCGCCGTCTTCCTCGACGAACCCGTTCCCGACGTCGCCGTCCAGGGCGCCGTCCTCGTCGAGCGGGCCGCAGAAGATCCTCAAGCTCGGCGACCACCCGATCCTCCAGGACCCCAACGCCGGCCTGCGGAACCGCGTCTGCACGCTGCCGCAGTGGCAGAGCAGCCAGCAGGCCGCCGAGGCGTTCTTCACGGCGGCGGGCAAATGCCTCGACAGCGCCTGGGGCCCGTTCCTCGACGCCTACGACCTGCCGTTCACCCCGCCCGCGCTGCACTTCCCGACCGGGGCCAGCTTCGAGACCGAATGCGGCACGATCCAGGTGGGCATCGCGACGGCGGCGTACTACTGTGAGAACAACCTCTACGTGCCGTTCCGTGGTCTTCAGACCGACCAGTACGGCAACAACCCCGGCGTCTACCTTGCCCTTTTCGCGCACGAGTACGGGCACCACGTGCAGGAGGTCGCCGGGCTGATGGACGCGGCCTGGCAGAAGATCTACGACGCCGGGCAGAACAGCCCGGCCGGGCTGGAGATGTCGCGGCGCAAGGAACTCCAGGCACAGTGCTTCTCCGGGATGTTCCTCGGCGCGCACGTCGACCAGGGCGGCACGATCAGCCGGGACATGTACAACAAGGCCTGGAACGACCAGGAGACCCGCGGCGACAACACCTCGCGCAGCCAGGACCACGGGACGAACGCGCACTACGCGTCCTGGTGGCGGGCGGGCGCGAGCAACAACCGGATCGCCGACTGCAACACCTTCTCGGCCCCGGCGAGCGCCGTTTCCTGACTTTTGCGCGTGAAGGCCCCCTTCCCTCGGTTGAGCCGAGGGAAGGGGGCCTTCACGCGCTTCGGGTGGTGGTTGCCGTTCGCCGACGGATGCGGTGCCGTCGTCGATTCCGGCTTGCCCGGTCCGGCTGGTCACCTGGCTCGTGAGTGGTAAAGACGGTTAGAACCGTCCTTACCACTCACGAGACCAGGTCAGGCCGTCACCGGGACCCGCGGGCCGCGCACCACCAGGAAGACGTACATCCCGCCGGCGAAGCAGCTGAACACCAGCAGCGCCAGCCCGAGAGGCCGCCGCGCGTCGCTCGCTCCCGCCGTCGCGTCGGCCGCGTGCACCGCGACGGCGTCCCCCGCGGCCCCGTCCGGGACGACGACCTCGATGCGCTCGCCTTTGCCGTGTCCGCAGCCGTTGAGTGAACCTTCCATGGGCGCGCCGCCGAATTCGAACTTGACCGTCTCGGTGGCCCCACCGCCCGTACAGGGCGCGGGCTGAACGACCTCCGCCTGCACGGTCGTCCCCTTGGTCTCGTTCGAGATACCGAACAGCCCCGGCCCGGCGAACCACGCCAGGAAGATCACCAGCAGGCCGGCCCCGGCCGCCACGGCCAGGGAGTTCCACCCCGGGCTGAGCCCTCTGGCGGGGTCCGATCGCTTGCGCACGAACGCCATGCTCCCAGAACGTCGCGGCAAAACACAGAAGCCCTGGGAGGTGATACCGGTGGCAAGACAGAGGAGCCCTCTGTCCAGCGCAGCGTGATACCAAAGGTCCCCTGCTACCGCTCGATCGTCTCCGCGGAGGTCACCTTCCGGATGTACAGCAGCTTGTCCCCCGGCTCGATCGCGTCCGCCTGCGGCGCGTCCACGCGGTACAGGACGCCGTCGCGGACGACGCCCAGCACGATGTCCGGCAGATGCCGCGGCGAACCGCCCTCTTCGGACGGCTCCACCGGGCGTTCGGCGATCGCGAGACCGGACTCGGGGGTGAGCAGGTCCTCGACCATGTCGACCACCAGCGGCGTCGACGTCGCCATGCCGAGCAGGCGTCCGGCGGTCTCACTCGACACCACGACCTGGTTCGCGCCCGACTGCTTGAGCAGGTGGACGTTCTCCGCCTCCCGCACCGACGCCACGATATGCGACTTCGGCGCCAGCTCACGGGCGGTCAGCGTGACCAGCACGGCCGTGTCGTCCCGGTTCGGGGCGACGACGACGGCGCGCGCCCGCTGCACCCCGGCGACGCGCAGCACGTCGGCGCGGGTGGCCGAGCCGTGCACGGTCACCAGGCCGAGTGACGTGGCCGCTTCGAGGGCCTGCTGGTCGGTGTCCACGACGACGATGTGATCGGGTTCGACGTTTTCGTCCCCGAGCAGCGCGTTGACCGCCGACCGGCCCTTCGTGCCGAATCCGACGACGACCGTGTGGTCACGCACTTTCGTCCTCCACTTTTGGATCTTGAAAGCCTGGCGGGAGCGCTCGGTGAGCACTTCGAGCGTGGTACCGACCAGGACGATGAGGAAGAGCACCCGCAGCGGGGTGATCACCAGGACGTTCACCAGCCGCGCGGACGGCGTCGCCGGTGCGATGTCACCGTACCCCGTGGTCGACAGCGACACGGTCGCGTAATAGAGGCTGTCGAGAAAGGAGAGCCCGTCGCCGTTGGCGTCGCGGTAGCCGTCCCGGTCGAGGTACACGATCAGGACGGTCGCGAGCAGGGCGAGGACCGCGCCGATGATCCGCTTGAGGATCGACCGCAGCGGGCTGACCGTCAGTTCCGGCATCCGGATCACGCCGACGAGCTCGTGGTCCGGGCGGTCGCTCAGCCTGACCGGGAAACGCTTGAGAACCCTCATGCACAGGCTCCGGCCTGGTCCGCGTCACTCACGGTCGGGAGGATAGCCGAAGATCCTCGCGTTGAGCGCGGTATGCGAAGCTCGGGGCATGTCTTCGGATTCCAAGCCGTCTCAGCGGCCCGCGTATTTCCTCGCCGGCCTGCTCGGCGCGGCCGGTGTACTGCATTTCGTCCAGCCGAAGCCGTTCGACGCCATCATCCCGAAGCAGCTTCCCGGCTCCCCGCGAGCGTGGACCTACGGCTCCGGAGTGGCCGAGCTGGGCGTCGCCGCGGCGGTCGCCAACCCGAAGACGCGACGTCTCGGCGGGCTCGCGGCCGCGCTGCTGTTCGTCGTGGTCCTGCCGGGGAACGTGAAGATGGCCGTCGACGCCGATCGCCGCAAGGCCCCGAAGCACTGGCGGGTGGCCTTCTGGGCCCGCGTCCCGCTCCAGATCCCGCTGGTGACCTGGGCTCTCAAGGTCCGCGACCGCGCCTAGCGCCCTCTGCGTTTAGTCCTCTGGATGCGGTAGTTGCACACGCAAGGACCGCATTCAGAGGACTAAACGCTAGATCGTCGGGACGCTCCGCAGGAGTTGCCGCAGGCCTTCGGCGTCCAGCAGATCCGCAGGGCGGACGGTCTTGTCGTGTTTCACGTAGTGGAACGCCGCCCGGACCTTCTCCACGGGGATGTTCTTCAAGGCCGCCCACGCCAGCCGGTACGCCGCCAGCTGCACGGCCAGCGAATCGAGCCGATCGGCTTCCGGAACGGCGCCGGTCTTCCAGTCGACGACGGTCCAGCCGCCGTCCGCGTCGGCGAACACCGCGTCCATCCGCCCACGCACCGTGACGCCCACGACGTCCGCGGAGAACGGGACCTCGACGGCGTGCGGCACCCGATGCGCCCACTCGCTCTTCTCGAACGCGGTCTGCAGCGCCTCCAGCTCGGTATCGGGCGCCTCGTCGACGTCCGCCGCCCCTGGCAGGTCGTGGATCTCCAGCAACTGCTCGCCGCCGAACCGCTGCTCCAGCCAACCGTGGAACGCCGTTCCCCGGCGCGCGTAGGTGTTGGGGCGCACGGGGAGCGGCCGCCGCAGCCGTTTGGCCAGCGCGGCGGGATCGGCCGACAGCTCGACCAGCTGGCTCACCGAAAGATGCGGTGGCAGGACGACCTGCTGCACCCGGTCCCGCGCCCGTGCCCGCTCCTCCAGCAGCACCTTGGTGTCGGAGATCCAGCCGTCCGGATCGTCCTCTTCGTCTTCCTCGGCATGCTCCGCGTCTTCCATCGCACCGAGCACCATGTCGACGCCGTTGGTGACGCCCTCGCGCCGCGGCCACAGCGGATCGACCGGCCAGCGCGCCCGGCGGGAGTCGGCGACCAGCGGATTCTCGCCGTCGGTTTCCGGTTCCTCGGCCCAGCGCTCGATCCGGCCGACCGAGTTCGCCCGCATCACCTCGCCGATTTCGAGCAGGAACTCCGACGGCCCCTTCGGCCGCGCGCTGCTCTCGTTCCACCAATGGCCGGAGATCAGCATCGTGTGCTCGGAACGGGTCAGCGCGACGTAACAGAGCCGACGCTCCTCGTCCGCTTCACGCGCGACGAAGCCTTCTTCGTGCAGCTCCAGCGCTTCCTGCACTTCCTTGCGGTCGGCGCCTTCGGGAATCCGCAACTCCGGCAGGTCCTCCGAGTCGCCACGCAGCGCGGCGGGCAGCGAGGTCGACGTCCGCAGCCACGACGACGAACGCCGCCGCCCCGGGAAGACCTCCTTGACCAGATGCGGGATCGCGACGATGCGCCATTCCAGCCCCTTGGCCGAATGCACCGTCAGCACCTGGACCCGATCCGGGACGACCTCCACCTCGCCGGGGGTGAGCCCGTCCTCCGCGTGCGCGGCCGTGTTCAGATAGTCCACAAAGGACAGAAGAGTGGCCGTCGGCGACGTCTCGGCGAAATCCGTGACGACGTCGGCGAAAGCGTCCAGATGCGCGCGTCCGGCCGGTCCCGGGCGGGCCAGCGACTCGACGTCGAGCAGCATGGTGCGCTCCACGTCGGCGACCAGCTCGGGCAGCGACTGGTCCAGCCGCCGCCGCAACGCCGAAAGCTCGGCGCCGATCTTCCGGATCCGCCGGTAGCCCTCGGGCGAATACCGTTCCGGTGTCCCGGGATCGTCGATGGCGTCGGCGAGCCCCGCCTGCTCGACCCGTTCGGTCACCAGCACCGGCTCGTCCACATCGGACTTGCCGGAAGGTGGCACCGGCGAGGACAGTTCGCCCGCTCGGCGCCACAACGCCGCGAGGTCGGCCGCCGCGATCCGCCAGCGAGCCCCGGTCAGCAACCGTGCCGCCGCGCTGCCCGCGAGCGGGTCCGCGAGTACGCGCAACGTGCTGACCAGGTCCGCGACCTCGGGTTCGTCGAGGAGGCCGCCGAGACCGACGACCTCCACCGGCAGCCCGCGTGCCCGCATTTCCGCCGCGATCGGCGCCATGTCGGCGCGGCGGCGCACCAATACCGCGGCCGTCGGCGGTTTTCCGCTCTCCTCCACGGTTTCGAACCAGCGCTTCGCCACCGCGTCGGCCACCCACTCGCGTTCGGCGCGAACGTCCGGCAGCAGCGCGGCCGCGATATCGGCCGAACCCGCGCCTTCCAGCGCGCGCAGCCGGGCGACGCCGAGACCGCGTTCCCGCAAGGGTTCCGAGATCGCGTTCGCGAGTTCGAGCACCTCGGACGGGTTGCGGAAACTGGTCAGCAGGCCGAAATCCCAGGCCGGGACGAGCCGTTCGCCGTTGTCGCGGGGGAAGTCCGTGGTGAACCGGGGCAGGTTCGCCGCGCTCGCCCCGCGCCAGCCGTAGATGGCCTGCGCCGGGTCACCCACCGCCGTCACCGGCATCGGCGGATGCTCGACGCCGCCGAACAGCGACCGCAGCAGGATCCGCTGGGCGTGTCCGGTGTCCTGGTACTCGTCGAGCAGGACGGCGCCGTAGCGCTCGCGCTCCCCCGCGACCACCGCCGGATAGCTGCTGGCGAGCTGCGCCGCGAGCGACATCTGGTCGGCGAAGTCGAGCGCGCCTTCCGCCCGTTTCCGCGCGTGGTACGCCTCGACCAGCGGCAGGAGCGCGAGCCGGAACCGTTGCGCCGTCATGACTTCGGCAAGTTTCTGCGGCAACGACGCACGCTGCCCCTTCGCGCGTGGCGCGTTCTCGATGACCTCGCACAGCCAGGACGTGTACTCCGCGAGCCGTTCGGTCTCGACCAGATGCTCGCCGAGTTCGCCGGCCAGCGCCAGCAACTGCGCCGTCACCGTGGACGGCACACGATCGGTGTCCAGGTCATTGTCCCAAGTGGACACGACGCGATGCGAGAACTGCCACGAAGACGTCTCCGAAAGCAGCCGGACCCCGGGCTGGACGGGCAACCGCAGGCCGTGCTCGGACAGCAGCCGACCGGCGTACGCGTGATACGTCAGCACCGTCGGCTCGCCCGCGGTCACCGTCGTCCGCAGGTCGCCGGTCGGGTCGATCTTGTCGAGCAGCCCCGATCCGACCAGGCGGCGCAGCCTGGTGCGGACCCGCTCACCGAGCTGACGGGCGGCCTTGCGGGTGAAGGTCAGGCCGAGCACGCGTTCCGGCGGGACGACACTGTTGGCCACCAGCCACACCACCCGCGCGGCCATCGTCTCGGTCTTGCCCGCGCCCGCGCCCGCGACGACCAGCGACGGCTCGATCGGCGCGGCGATGACCTCGGCTTGTTCGTCGGTGGGACTGTGCAGGCCGAGCGCACGGGCGATCTCGCCCGGCTCGACCTGGCGGCGCTGGAGTTCGGAGATCAAGGGCCGGTCACCTGCCTGCCCTCGGGGCGCAGCGGACAGCAACCCCTTGCGGGGCAACGATCACAGTCCGGGTTCTCGGTGACGCCGTATTCCGGACCCGCGGCGGATCCGGCCGCCGAGCGCACCAGCTCCAGCCATTGCTTGCCGCCGTCCTCGTCCAGCGGCGCCTGCTCGCGCTGGGTGGATCCGGTCTTGTTGTTGGACTTCGCGACGTAGACCAGCCGCGCGCCACCGGGTTTCGAACCGCCCTCGACCGCGCCGAGCAGCACGGCGAGCTGGTACGCGGCGAGCTGCGGATGCTGTTCGGCGTCGGCGGCGGAGATCGGGACCTTGCCGGTCTTGATGTCGATGACGACCGGACGGCCGTCCTTGTCCATCTCCACCCGGTCGACACGGCCGCGCAGGAGCACGCGGACATCGTCATCGCCGACCGGAAGCTCGACCTCGATGTCCTGCTCGACCCCGGCTTCGATCAGCTCCTTGCGGCTGGATTCCAGCCAGGTGATGAAGTTCCGCAGCATCTGCTCGACCCGCGACCGCTCGCGGCGCGAGAACCACGGAGCCCCCGCGTCGACCCGGACCCACGCCTCGTCGAGGGCTGCGCGGATCTGCTCGTCGCTGCTGCCGCCCGCGACCGCCTGCGCGAGACCGTGCACCAGGGTGCCCGTGACCGCCGCGAGTTGTGCCGGGTCACTGCCGCCGTGGCGTTCGATCAGCCAGCGCAGCGGGCATTTGACCAGAACCTCCACAGTGGACGGTGAGATGCGGATGAGGTCGCCCGGCCCGTGCACCGGTTCGCCGGTGGAGGGTTCCAGCAGGCCGTACCAGGTGCCCGGATGCGCGCCCGGCACCCCGGCGGCGGCCAGTTTGGCGAGCTGACGCGCCGCCCGTCGCCGCCTTTCCGAGTCGCTCGGTTCGTCCCCGCTTGTATCAGCACAGACGACCTCGCGCAGTTCACCGACGAGTTCGGCGAGCACCAGCGAGCGTCCCGCCGGCTTCATCCGCGAATCGAGGCCGCCGTCGTCCGCGCCGTTCTCCTCCAGGTCGTCGATGAACCGCGAGGGCTGCTCGTCCTCCCCCGCGACCGCGCTGACCAGCAACGTCTTCCGCGCGCGGCTCGCGGCGAGGTAGAACAGCCGCCGCTCTTCGGCGAGGATCGGCGCGGTGGCGGACACCTTTTCGTCGTCGACGCCGGACATGAGGTCGACCAGCCGCTCGACGCCGAGCACGGAACCGCGCAGCCGCAGATCCGGCCAGCTGCCCTCCTGGACACCGGCGATCGCCACGACCGTCCACTCGCGACCGGCGGACGCGTGCGCTGTGAGCAGCGAGACGCCGTCGCTCTTCATCGCGGCAGGCGCCAGCGTGTCACCGGCGATGTTCTGCGAGGACAGGTAATCCGCGAACGAGGCGACACTCGCCTTCGGCAATCTGTCGACATAGCGACCGGCCGCGTCGAAGAGCGCGACGATGGCGTCGAGGTCACGATCCGCCTGGGAGCCGAGCGAACCACCACGGTCGACCAAACGCAGCAGGCGCTCCTCCAGACCACTCGCCTGCCAGAGATCCCACAGCACCTGCTCGACGCCGTCCCCGCGCACGACGGCCTGGTGCGCGGCGTGCAGCAGGCCGCCGATCCGGCGCATCGGCAGCGCCTCGGCCTCGGCGAGTCCGGTGAGGACGTCGTTGGTACGTAGGGCTGCCACCAGCAGTTCGTCACTGGACCGCTGTCCGCCGCCCGCGAGTTCCAGCCTGCGCAAGCCGCGGCGCAGCCTTCGCAGGGCGAGCGGATCCGCGCCGCCCAAGGGCGAGGACAGCAGCATCTCGGCGAGGTCGACGTCGAGCAGCTCCGGATCCGCAGCGAGCCGTAACATCGCCAGCAGAGGACGAACTGCGGGCTGCTTCGCGAGCGGTAATTCTTCGGTGGCCGAACCGATGGGCACCCCGGCTGCCCGCAGAGCACGTTGCAGGACAAGGAAAGTTCGGGCGGGCGAGCGGACGAGCACCGCCATCTCCGACCACGGCACGCCGTCGACGAGATGCGCGCGGCGGAGCTGATCGGCGATCCAGCTCGCCTCGGCGGCCGGGGTCGGCATCAGGCGGACCCGGACGGCGCCGCCCTCGGCGTCCGGCGCGTCGACGAGCTTGCGCTGCGGCGACGAACCGGGCAGCACGGAGCCGAGTTTCGTGACGGCCGCGCGGATCACCGGGGCGAGCCGGTGGGCCGTGGTCAGCAGGACCGTGCGCTCGCCGTCCTCGTCCGCGTCGGCGAACAGGCTGGGATCCGCGCCACGGAAGGAGAACACGGACTGATCGGGGTCGCCCGCGACGACGAACTCGTCCGCCGCGTGCCCGATGAGCCGGATGAGCTGCGTCTGCAACGGGTCGAGATGCTGCGCGTCGTCGACGAAAAGGTGCCGGACGCGGCGCTGCTCCCGTTCGCGCAGTTCGGGATCGTCCTCCAGCGCGAGCAGCGCGGAAGTGACCAGCTCGGCGGCGTCCAGTGCGGGCGCGCTCGCGACGCCGAGCGCGTTGCCGCCCGCGCCCTGCAGCAGCGTGACCTCTTCGTACTGGCTCCAGAAACGCCCGGCCGCGATCCATTCCTCGCGGCGGCGGCGCCTGCCGAGTTCGACCAGATCCTCCGGGCCGAGCCCGCGTTCGGCGGCGCGGAGCAGGAGGTCTCGCAGTTCCTCGGCGAACCCGGGCACGCCCAACGCGGGCCGCAGCTGCTCCGGCCAGTCGAGCGCGCCCTCTTCGAGGTCGCCCGCGAGCAGGTCCCGGACGACGACGTCCTGTTCCGCTCCGGCCAGCAGGCGGGGCGGCGGGAGATCGTCGGCCTGCGCCTCCATCCGCAACAGCGCGTACGCGTACGAGTGCACCGTGCGCACGAGCGGCTCACGGATCGTGCGCGGCAGCGGATCCTCTTCCGGATCGGTGGTGAGCCGGTGGGTGATGTCCGCGCGCAGGACCTCGGCCGCCTTGCGGGAGGTGGTCAGGATGAGCACGCTCTCCGGATTCGCGCCCTCCGCGATGCGCCGCGACGCCGCCGACGCCAGCAAGGCCGTCTTGCCCGTGCCCGGCCCGCCGAGGACCCGGCGGAACCCGTCCGGGGCGGCCAGCAGGCGGCGGGCGCCGGAATCCCACTGGAAGGACGGCGTGCCGGTGACCGGCGTGCGGACCAGCCGCGCGTCGGTTCGTGCCGCTGTTCGCCGCCCGTTCACGCCCACGATGGAACCACGCCCCGCCGACACAACCTCGCAGCGGCACGGCAAAGTGGTCCCATGGATGACGAACTGCACGAGCGGGTGCGCGAGGTCATCGCGAGCGTGCCCGCCGGCTCGGTCGCGACTTATGGGGATATAGCGTCGGTTTCGGGAGCCCCGTCGCCGCGGCTGGTCGGCCGGATCCTCGGCGAGGACGGCCACGATCTGCCCTGGCACCGCATTCTGCGGGCCGACGGGACGCCGGCTCCGCATCTGGTCGACGAGCAGCTGCAACGGCTGCGCGCGGAAGGCGTCATAGCCGATGGCCAGCGCGTCGACCTGCGCAAATACCGGTGGCAACGTGATCCCGACGACGACGCTGGTCCAGACGCTCTCTTTTAGGTTAGCCTCCCCTAATGAGCTACATCGAGGCGAAGGTGACCTGTGTCCGGCGGCTCACGCCGCATATGAGCAGGGTGACCTTCTCGGGGGCGTCGCTGGTGGACCAGGCGCCCGACCAGTACCTGAAGGTGTTCTTCCCGCAGCCCGGTCAGTCGGAGCCCGTGCTGCCCGCTCCGCTGAGCGGCGACGGAGTGCTGTCCTGGTACCGGACCTACCTCGCGATGCCCGACGAGATCCGGCCGCCGATGCGCACCTACACCGTGCGCGCGCTGCGACCGTCGGTGCAGGAGGTGGACATCGACTTCGTGCTGCACGGCGACGAAGGCCCGGCCTCGGCTTGGGCCTCGCGCGCCTCGGAGGGCGATCGGGTCGCCTTCCTGGGTCCGCACGGGCTCTACGACGTGCCCTCGGACACGAACTGGCAGCTGCTGGTCGGCGACGAGACCGCGATCCCGGCGATCGGCGCGATCGTCGAAGCACTGCCCGCCGGAACGCGAGCGGTGGTCTATGTCGAGATCAGTGATCGCGAAGACAGGCAGGTCTTCGATACGCAGGGGACCGTGGACCTGCACTGGGTGGTTCGGGGCTCTGGTCCTGCCGGCGACGCGGTGCTCGAAGCCGTGCGGAAGGCGGATCTGCCGGGCGGGACACCCTACGCGTGGATCTCCGGCGAAGCGAACATGGTGAAGCTGGTGCGGCGGCACCTCGTTCGGGAGCGCGGCGTCGACAAGCGGGCGATCTGCTTCACGGGGTACTGGAGGCAAGGGGTGAGCGAAGAGGCCGCCGGCCGTGAAGCGATGAGGCAGGCGGAGGCCGGCGAAGCTCCCGCGGCCGAGGAGGACTGAGACTCCCTGGTGACGTGCGATTTGGTGCACCCAGCCGCATGCTCTGAAGGCCACCTTTGGGACGTTGGACGTCCTGAAGGGCCCCTTTGAGACATCAGCACCTGCGCCAGCAGGGCCCTGACCTGCAGAAAGAGAGCAAGGGACCTTTGCTACCACTTACGTAGCCATGCTAACCAATCGATAGCAGAGGTCCCTTGCTCCCTTCACGGACCGGAACCTCAGTGCGGCACCCACAGCGTCACCCGCGTCCCCCGCCCCGGCTGCGAATCGATCGTCCCCCGCCCGCCGACCTCCGCCAGCCGCGCCATGATCGACTGGCTGATCCCGAAGCCCGGCGGCCGGTCCAGCATGCTGAAGCCGGTCCCCTGGTCCCGCGCGATGACCGCGACGCCGCCTTCACACTCCTCGACGCGAAGCACGACCTGGTTCGTCCCGGCGTGCTTCACGGTGTTTCGAAGCGCTTCGCGGACGGCGTCACGGATGGCGGTCCGGCGCGCGTGTGAGAGGCGGTAGTCCTCTTCGGTCTCGGCGGCGACAAGCTGGGTGCGAAGGCCGTCGCGCGCCATTTCGGTGGCGACCTCGGCGAGATCCGCCGCGAGGCCGCGAGCCGACGGCGCGTCGGGGCCGATCAGTTCGCGGCGCAGTTCGGCGGCTTGCGCCCGCGCGGTGGCGCGCATCTCCACGAGCCGTTCCGCGGCCGCGGAATCGTCGTCCGGCGCCTCGAGCCCCATCGCTTCCAAGGTCTGCAGCACGGAATCGTGCATGACCCGCTGGGTCCGCAGGCGTTCGGCGCGCTGCCCCCGGCGCATCCCGATGCCCAGCGCGAACCGGGTCCCGACACCGAGCAGGATCAGGATCCCGGCCGTGGTCACCATCGCCACGACGAGCGCGACCATGCACCCCACCGACCGGCTCATCGCGAGCGGATGGTCGAGCGGGAGCCCGCCGACCCACGTCAGGAAGGCCCGGAACGGCACGGCCGCGATCACCAGCACGAGCGCCGCGGGCAGTCCGAACGACAGCGTCCACAACGCCACCGTCCCGACCATCCACGTCCACGCGACGTCGACGGCGAACGGCTGGATCTCGGCGGGCGCCGCGACGGCCACGATCGTCGTGAGCACCACGCCCACGGCGAGATCCGCGTACATCAGCCGTCCGGACGTCTTCGCCCGGATCCCGCGGCCGCGCACCACCCACCAGACCGCGAAGACGTTGAGCAGCATCCCGAGAATCGTCGTGCTCAGCACCGGAACGATCCCCGCCGAGCCGTTGGCGACCAGGAAACCGATGTACACCTTCGGAAACGCGGCCACCCGGTAGAAGATCGGGCCGAGCGCGGAGTAGCGGATCGCGCGCATCAGCAGGGTGTCCGCGGAATCTTCCCGATAGCGCCAATCGGGAACGGAATCGGGGTCGGGTGCTTCGTCGGCGGGGCTCGCGCCCAAGACCGAAGAGCCCTTTCGCAACATCGCGCGCACGAACGTGACCGATTGAGACTCGGACATCCGCCGCCCTCCCCGCGTCCGATGTGTCGAGCCTGGCAAAGCGGACTTCCCGCGTCAAGACGGCCGAATGCGCAGCTGGGCGACCAGAAGTTTGACCAACGCGCCGAGCCGCTGACGTTCGGGCTGGACGGTCGGTACCCCGGCGGCTTCCAGCGGCGCCGCGGTCACCGGTCCCACGCACGCGCACAGCACCGGACCTCGCAGTGCGGCAAGGAGTTCCTCGCGACGCGACCCCGCCAGCGTCAGCAGGTTCGCGGCCGCCGGTGCGGAGGTGAAGGCCAAAGCGTGCACGCGTCCGGAGAGCACGCTTTCGACGAGTTCGTGCACAGGTGCGACATCGGCGGGCGAAAGCCAGCGATACGGCTGCGCCTGGACGACCTCCGCGCCCGCGTCCCGCAGCGACCCGGTGAGTTCGGGCAGCAGGGTTCCGTGCAACTGGACGGCCACCCGTGCTCCGCGCACCCCGGCGTCACGCAACCCTTCGAACAGCTCCGCGTTGCTCTCCTCGGGCGCGGAAAACTCCTCTCGGAGGCCGAAACCACGCACTGCGCCCACCGCCTTCGGCCCGCGCGCGAAGATCCGTGACACCGCCAGCCGCTCCAGCAACGGCTCGCGCAGCCCCCAGCCTTCGGCGGCCGAAAGCCAGCCACGGAACCCTGCGCCGGTGGTGACCGCGGTGAACCCGACCG
Organism: Amycolatopsis sp. NPDC043887; assembly: GCF_056435665.1. Taxonomy (NCBI): domain Bacteria; kingdom Bacillati; phylum Actinomycetota; class Actinomycetes; order Pseudonocardiales; family Pseudonocardiaceae; genus Amycolatopsis; species Amycolatopsis sp. NPDC043887. The sequence continues at coordinate 174,071 of NZ_JBWKEB010000012.1, read as the reverse complement.
GTCCGGCCAGCACGGCGTCCGTCGCCGCACGCAGTTCGGTGTCGTCGGGCAGCGGGACGATCCGGATGGTGGGCGCGTGCAGGACGGTCGCGCCGTGCCGCACCAACGCGCCGATGAAGTCGTCGGCCCGCCGCTCCGCGGTGATCCCGATCGTGATTCCGTCCAGGTCAGCCATAACGCGCGCCCATCTTCCTGATCTCCTCCGCCAGCCGCTCGCGCAGCTCCGGCGGTTCGAGCACTTCGAGGTTCCCGCCGAACCGCAGTAGTTCGCCGACGGCCGATTCTCCCGGTTCCACGGGCAGTTCCATCGTCAGCCAGCCGCTTTCGTCGGGCTCCGCGGTTGTTTCCCGCAACGCCCGAGCCCCGACCGCCCCGAGGTAGAACGGCAGCAGTATGCGGGCGAACTCGTTCAGCCGGACCACCGCCACTCGCGAGTACATCCGCTTTTCGAACTGCTCCGACCATTCCCGCCAATAGCGCGCGAGGTCGAAGCCGGACGGCCGCTCGAAGGTCTCACCGAGGTCTTCGAGCTCTTCGATCCGGGAGACCCGATAGGTCCGGTCGGTCCCGTCGCATCGCGCCGCGAGATACCAGTTCCCGGCCTTGAGGATCAGGCCCAGCGGGTCGAGCACGCGATCGACCTTCCGCTGCCCCCAGCGTTCGTACCGGACCTTGATCCGCCGCCCGTGCCAGACCGCGTCGGCCAGTTCGGACAGTCGCGGCAGGCTTTCGATCCCGCGATGCCAGCCAGGCACGTCGAGATAGAACCGTTCGGAGATCTTGCTCGCCCCGGCACGCAGCTCCGCCGGCATGGCGGCGTGCAGTTTGAGCTGCGCGGCGGCGAGGACGGTGCCCAGCCCCAGTTCACTGGCCGCGCCCGGCAGGCCCGCCAGCGAAAGCGATTGCGCCTCCTCCTCGGTCAGCCCGGTCAGCCGCGTGCGATAGCCGTCGACCAGCTGATATCCGCCCGTGCGCCCGCGATCGGCGTACACCGGCACACCGGCCGCGGACAGCGCCTCGACGTCGCGGTAGACCGTCCGGACCGACACCTCCAGCTCGGCCGCCAGCTCCTCGGCCGTCATCCGGCCGCGGTTCTGCAGCAGGAGGAGGACCGTCAGGAGTCTGCTCGCGCGCATGGATCCAGTATCGCCGAAAACCTGACACAAACTGACAGGTTTGGCTGACAGGGTGCACCCATGAACACGTTCGCCATGAAGAACTGGGACGAATCCGTCGTCAGCGGCACGGAGGGCGGGCCGCGCGTGGCCCACGCGCACGCCACCTTCGCCTACAGCGGGCTGATCGAAGGCGAAGCGGTCATCGACTACCTGCTGTACTACGCGGGTGAAGGCTTCGACGGCGGCGGGACCACGTCGCCTGGCCTCGAACGCATCGAGGGCAGCGTGGACGGACGCAAGGGAAGCTTTGTGATCAAGCACGACACCGGGTTCGACGCGCAGGGGATCACGTCGGCGTTCACCGTGGTCGAGGGCTCCGGAACGGGTGAACTCGCCGGGATCACCGGCAGCGGCACCACGACGGGGACCCTCGGCGAGCCGACGATGTCGTACACGCTCGAATACGCGCTCTAGGGGGAAAAGGTGCTCGAGGTCGATCGCGAGCAGGTGCTGGCGTACCGGATCGCCGCGCACGGCCTGCACCGCGAGGAGACGGATCCGGCCGCGGCGGCCGTGTTCGACCTCGGGCTGCAGGATTCCGTACGGGACACCGCCCTGCTGGGCCTCGCCGCCCGGATCGACGGCGACATCACGCCCGGCGTCTGGGACGACGAACGTTTCGTGCTCGCGTGGACGCATCGCGGCGCGCCGCATTTCCACCGGCGCACGGAACTGGACGCGATCCGGGCCGCGCTCGTGCCGCTCGACGAGAAGGACGCGATGGCCCGGATCCTCTGGCAGCGCAAGCAGGTCGAGGACGCGGGCAGGTCCGCCACGGACGCGCTGTTCACCGCCGCGAAAGCGATCCGCAAGGTCGTCACCGGCCCGCAGACCAAGGGCACGGTGAGCGGCGCGGTCACGAAACTGATCCCCGAAGGCCTGTCGTACGCCTGCCGCGGCTGCGGTGTCGTCCACATCTACGAGCAGTTGATGCGGGTCGCGTCGATCCACGCCGGGGTCCGGCTGGAAGCGGGCGCGACGCCGGCGACGTTGGCCCCACTGGAAGGACGCGGCAGGCTCAAGACGTCGCCGGACGCCAAGGCGGCCACCCGCGTGGTCGAGGGTTACCTGCGGATCAACGGTCCCGCCGCTCCCGGCGACGCCGCCGCCTATGTCGGGACGACCCGCACCGGGGTCGACGCGATGTGGCCGGACGGCTTGGCCGAGGTCCGCGTCGGCGGCAAGAAAGCCTTCCTGCCGGAAGACCGGGTAGCGCTGCTGGAGAATCCGCCGGAGCCGGACGTGGTGCGCCTGCTGCCGCCGCTCGATCCGTTCGTCCAGGCACGCGACCGCGCCGTGCTGGTGCCGGACAAGGCCCGGCAGAAGGAGGTCTGGAAGATCCTCGGCAGTCCCGGCGCGCTGCTGGCCGACGGCGAGATCTCCGGTGTGTGGCGGGCCAAGGCGAACGGCAGGAAACGGCTCGACTTCACCGTCACCCCGTTCGACGCCCTCCGCCCGGCCGTCCGGAAAGGGGCCGAGGAGGAGGCGGCCCGCGTCGCCGCCGCCCGGGAATTCCCCGATTTCCGCGTCGCCTGGTCCTGAAGGCGGTCCGATCGGTCGCATTCCGGGTGCCCAAGAGGTAGGCCATCGCGCAACCGCTTGCCGCCGGAGAGCACGGCGGCGACCGTCGAAGACATGAGCACACAGACCGAACCCCGGACGAACGCGAGCGGCTGGGCGCCCACCGGTGACCTGCCCTGGGCACGCCAATGGGACGGCATGAACGAAGGTCCGGTCCTGCTGCCGGACGGACGTGTCCTCGCCGCGGGCGGTGGCAACAACAGAGGTGCGGTGACGTACTCCGACGCCGCGCTCTACGACCCGGGCAGTGGCCAATGGACGGTCACCGGATCGCTCGCGACCAGTCGCCGCCTGCACTCGCTGACCGTCCTGCCGGACGGCAAGGTGCTGGCGGCGGGCGGTTTCCACGGCCATCCGTCGGCCTCGCCCAACATCCTCGCCTCCGCGGAGGTCTTCGACCCGGCGACCGGGACCTGGAGCCCGACCGGCTCGATGCACACCAGCCGCTGCAACCATCACGCGATCGCGCTGGCCGACGGCCGGGTGCTCGTGATGGGCGGCGGGAGCGAACGGCCGCCGATCGATTCCCTGGTGATCGCTTCGGCGGAGATCTACGACCCGGCGACGGGAACCTGGACCGAAACCGCGCCGATGATCCACGCCAGGGCGTCGTTCCCCGCGGTGCTGCTGCCGGACGGCAAGGTGCTCGTCGCTTCGGGCCTCATCGAAACCGGCGGCGATCTTGTCGGGCTGACCTTCTGCGAGCTCTACGACCCGGTCGCGCGCACCTGGACCCCCACCACGCCGATCGGCACCACTGTCCCGCTCGAAGCCGGACGGCCGCGTGTCGGCGCGCAGATGGTCGCGCTGGCCGACGGGACCGTGCTGCTCACCGGCGGCCACACCGGCGGGCCGCAGAACTGGAACTACGCGCCGTTCAGCCTCTCCGAATCCGAACGGTACGACCCGGCCACCGGCAAATGGACCGACGCGGCGCCGATGCGGATCCCGCGCGACGAATTCCGCCTGATCCGCTTGGACTCCGGCAAGGTACTGGCCATCGGCGGCCTCGAATACGGCGGGTACGACGCCGGATACCAGAACTCCGAGATCTTCGACCCCGCGACCGGGAACTGGGGGCCGCTGCTCGGGCTCACCATTGGCCGGGCGAAGTTCGGCGCGGTCAAACTCGCCGACGGCCGGGTCCTCATCGCGGGTGGCGCCGCCGTGCTGGCCAACGCCGGCCCGGACGCCAACCACGTCCTCATCACCAAGACCGACCTCTTCACCCCCTGACCCACCTCCCGCATTTCGTCCTCTGAATGCGGTAGTTGCACACGCAAGGACCGCATTCAGAGGACGAAACGCGGGGGTCACGGGTCGACGGCCAGGCGGTAACCGCGTTTCACGACCGTCTGGACGAGTTTCGGCGCCCCCAAAGAGTTCCGCAGGCGCCCGATGGCGGTCTCGACGGCGTGTTCCTCGCCGCCATCGGGCAAGGCTGCCACCAGTTCCCGCCGGGAGAACACCCGCCCCGGCGATTCCGCCAGCGCTCGCAGCAACGCCATCGGCGCGGGCGCGATGTCACACCACTGTCCGTCGACCAGCGCCGCCTGCCCCCGCAGTTCGATGCTCCGGCCGCCCGCGGTCAGCCGCGGTGAACGGACTTCGAGCGCGTCGGACACCGTCCGCGCCAACGCCCCGATCCGCGACCGCGACGGCTGGACCGTCGGGATCCCGAGCGCGGCCAGCGGCGCCGCCGTGATCGGCCCGACACAGGCCGCCACGACCCGTTTCTCCAGTGCCCGCACGATTCCCGGCAGCCGTCCGGTCCGTTTCGCGACCGCCAGCATGGACGCGACGGCGGGCGCGCTGGTGAACGGCAACGCGTCCACCGAACCGTCGAGAACGCCGTCGAGCAGCCGGTCCAGCGGGCCGGGGTCGGCCGGGCCGACCCAGCGGTACACCGGCACCTCGATCACCTCGGCGCCCGCGGCGCGCAGACTGTCCACGAAGTACGGAAGCGGTTCGCCGTGCAGCTGCACCGCGATCCGCTGACCGTCCACACCGGAATCGAGAAGATGTCTCAGCACCTCGGCGTTGCTCTCCGAGGCGGGCGAGTAGTCCTCCGAAAGCCCGGCCGCGCGGATCGCGCCCTTGGCCTTCGGGCCACGCGCCAGAAGCGACGACCTGCCGAGCCGGTCGAGCAGCTCCTCCCCCAGTCCCCAGCCCTCGGCCGCCTCGACCCAGCCGCGGAAGCCGATCCCGGTCGTCGCGACGACGACGTCGACCCGGTCTTCCAGCAGGCGCATGGTCGCCGACCGCAGTTCGGTGTCGTCGGCGAGCGGCACGATCCGGATGGCCGGGCCGTAGCGCACGCTCGCACCCTTACGCACGAACAGCGCGCCGAGCTCGTCAGCCCGTCGCGCCGCCGTGATCCCGATGACGAATCCCGCCAGGGGAAGGACTTCTGTCACGGTGAGAATTCCACCTCCACGACGCCATCGGTGACCCGCACCCGATAGGCCGCGACCGAGACACCTTCGGCGTCGAGACAGTCTCCGGTCCGCAGATCGAAACGTTCCTTGTACACCGGCGACGCCACCACGGGGACGCCGCCCGCGTCGCCGACGATCCCCCGCGAAAGCACCGCCGCGCCGCTGATCGGGTCCATATTGGACAGTGCGTACCATCGGTCGCCGGGCAGCCGGAAGATCGCCACCTGCACGCCGCCGTCGAGCAGGGCGGCGACACCGGACCATTCGGGGACGGCTCCCGCCGCGCAGACGGCGGTCCAGGTGCGCTGGATCGAGGTCGTCACTGTTTCACCTCCGGGATGCCCAGCAGCACGGGCACCTTCTGGTCGCGTTCGGTACGGAACGAGATCGTCGGGTCCGGCATGCCCGGCGCGTTGACGAACGAGCTGAACTTCGCCAGCTTCTCCGGGTCCTCCAGCACGCCGCGCCATTCGTCGGCGTAGTCGCCGACGTGTTTGGCCATCGCCGCGTCGAGGTCCTCGCAGATGCCGAGCTTGTCGTCGACGATCACCGCGCGCAGGTGATCGAGGCCACCCTCCATCTCCTCGACCCACGGCGCGGTGCGTTGCAGGCGGTCTGCCGTGCGGACGTAGAACATCAGGAACCGGTCGATCGTGCGGATCAGCGTCTCCGTGTCCACTTCGGACACCAGCAGATCGGCGTGCCGCGGGGTCGCGCCGCCGTTCCCGCCGACGTAGAGGTTCCAGCCTTTGTCGGTGGCGATGATGCCGAAGTCCTTGCTCCGCGCCTCGGCGCATTCCCGGGCACAGCCCGACACGGCGGACTTCAGCTTGTGCGGCGAGCGCAGGCCGCGGTAGCGCAGCTCCAGCTCGATCGCCAGCCCGACGCTGTCCTGCACGCCGTAGCGGCACCACGTCGAACCGACGCACGACTTCACCGTGCGCAACGACTTCCCGTACGCGTGCCCCGACTCGAACCCGGCGTCGACGAGCCGCCGCCAGATCAGCGGGAGCTGGTCGACGGTGGCGCCGAACAGGTCGATCCGCTGTCCGCCGGTGATCTTGGTGTACAGCCCGAAGTCCATCGCCACCTGCGCGATCACCATGAGCTTCTCCGGCGTGATCTCGCCGCCGGGGATCCGCGGGACCACCGAGTACGTCCCGTTGCGCTGCAGGTTCGCGAGGAACTTGTCGTTGGTGTCCTGCAGGGTCGCCTGCTCGCCGGCGAGGATATGCCCGTTGCCCAGCGTGGCCAGGATGGACGCGATCGCCGGTTTGCAGATGGCGCAGCCGGTTCCGGCGCCGTAGCGGTCGATCATCTCGCTGAACGTGGTGATCCGCGTGGCCTGGAGGATCTGGAACAGCTCCGCGCGGGACTGCGTGAAGTGCTCACACAACGCCTTCGACTGCTCGACACCGCACGCCGTCAGCAGCTTGCCCAGCAGCGGGACACAGGATCCGCAGGCCGTGCCCGCCCGGGTGCAGCCCTTGATCTTGGCGACCGAATCGCAGCCCTCTTCGGTGATCGCGTGCGTGATCGCACCCTTGGAAACCGCGTTGCAGGAACAGATCTGCGCGGCATCGGGCAGCGCGTCGACGCCGACCGCCGCCCCGCCACCGGCCGGGGCGAGGATCGCGCCGGGTTCGGCGGGCAGCGGCCTGCCGACCATCGCGCGCAGCGTGTTGAACTCGCTCGCGTCACCGACGAGCACACCGCCGAGCAACGTCTTCGAGTCGTCCGAAACGACGAGCTTCTTGTACGTCCCGGCGACTGCGTCGTTGAACGCGACCTCAAGTGCGCCCTCGGTCGCCGCGTGCGCGTCGCCGAAGCTGGCGACGTCGACACCCATCAGTTTGAGCTTCGTCGACATGTCCGGCTCGGGAAAGCTGCTCTCGCCACCGGTCAGCCGCGCCGCGACGATCTCCGCCATCGCGTATCCGGGCGCCACGATGCCGTACACCTTGCCGTCCACGGCCGCGCATTCCCCGATCGCGTACACCGCCGGATCGGACGTCCGGCAGGTGTCGTCGACCAGGATCCCTCCCCGCGCGCCGACCTCCAGCCCGGACGAGCGCGCCAGATCGTCACGCGGCCGGATACCGGCGGAGAACACGACCAGGTCGACGTCGAGTTCGGTGCCGTTGCCGAGCTTCGCGATGTAGCGTTCGCCGTCCGGCTCGATGGCGTCGGTCGACGTTCCCGTGTGGACGGTCACGTCGAGGTCGGTGATCAGCCGCCGGAGCAGGCCGCCGCCGCCCTCGTCGACCTGCAGCGGCATCAGGCGCGGCGCCATCTCGACCACGTGCGGCGAAAGGCCCATGTCCCGCAACGCCTTCGCGGCTTCGAGACCGAGCAGCCCGCCACCGATGACGACCGCCGAACGACGTCCGCGCCCGGGCCGCTGAGCGGCTTCCCGGATGGCGTCGAGGTCCTCGATCGTCCGGTAGACGAAGCAGCCAGGAAGATCATGGCCCGGCACCGGCGGGACGAACGGCCGCGAACCGGTCGCGAGGACGAGCGCGTCGTACGGCTGCTCGTACCCGGCCTCGGTGACGACGACCTTGCGGTCCCGATCAACCGAAACCACCGCGTCGCCGAGCCGCAGTTCGACCAGCGGGTCGTCCGCGTAGTCCGCTCCTTCCAGGGCAAGGGACGCGGGGTCCCAGGTGTCCACATAGGACGTCAGCGCGACCCGGTCGTACGCGGGGCGCGCCTCTTCGGCGAGCACCACGACCTGCCACTCGCCGGTTTTGTCCTCCGCGCGCACCGCTTCCACGAGCCGGTGCGCGACCATGCCATGTCCCGCGACGACGAGTTTCCGCATCAGACCTCCGCTCCGGCGAGCGCCAGACCCCGGACGCTCGTCACCTCCGACTGCTGCTTGCGCAGGTACACCGCCCACGTGACGGCGAAGCACAGCCCGTAGAAGACGAGGAAGGCGATGAACGCCGGCACCCCGCTCTTGGTGTCTGCGAACGACTGCCGGAACGCCAGGTTGATGAAGAGCCCGCCGAGTGCGCCGATGGCCCCGGCCAGTCCGATCAACGCGCCGGAAAGCTTGCGGGCCTTGAGCATCTCCAGCGTCTCGTCCGCGCCCTCGCTGATCGCGACCTTCGCCTTGGCGCGGAAGATCGCCGGGATCATCTTGTACGTCGAGCCGTTGCCGATACCGGTGAGCACGAACAACACGATGAACGCGACGGTGAACAGCGCCAGCGAATTCGACGTCGAGGCCAGGATCAGCACCACGGTCGCCGCGGCCATGCCGACGAACGTCACGAAGGTGATCTTGCCGCCGCCGATCCGGTCGGCCAGCCAGCCGCCGGTCGGCCGCGAGAACGAGCCGAGCAGCGGGCCGAGGAACGTCACCGCGGCCGCCTGCAGCGGCGTCCTCCCGAACTGGTTCTGCAGCACCAGGCCGAAGGCGAAGCTGTACCCGATGAACGAACCGAAAGTGCCGACGTAGAGGAACGACATCACCCAGGTGTGCGGATCCTTGACGACCTCGCGCATCGCCTTGGTGTCGCCCTTCATCGAGGCGAGGTTGTCCATGTAGAAGTACGCGCAGACCGCCGCGACCACGATGAGCGGGATGTAGATCGCCAGCACCACCCGGGGCGCGGTCGCGCCGACGGTGCCGATGACCAGCAGCCCGATGAGCTGGATCGCCGCCACGCCGAGGTTCCCGCCGCCCGCGTTGAGCCCGAGCGCCCAGCCTTTGTGCTTCTCGGGGTAGAAGGCGTTGATGTTGGTCATCGACGACGCGAAGTTCCCGCCGCCGACCCCGCCGAGCGCGGCGATCAGCAGGAACGTGCCGAGCGAGGTGCCCGGTTGCATCGCGATCGCCGCCAGGATCGTCGGCGCCAGCAACAGCAGCGCGCTGACGATCGTCCAGTTCCGGCCGCCGAACCTCGCCACCGCGAAGGTGTACAGCGGCCGCATCAGCGCGCCGATCAATGTCGGCGTCGAAACCAGCAGGAACTTGTCGGCGGCGGAGAACCCGTACTGCGGCCCCATGAACAGGACCATGACCGACCACAGTGTCCAGACGGAGAAGCCGATGTGCTCGGCCAGGATGGAGAACCAGAGGTTCCGCCGGGCGACCTTCTTCCCGGTCTCCTCCCAGAACTGCTCGTTCTCCGGATCCCAGTGCTCGATCCAGCGCTTTCCACGAGCGTGCATGAGGTCCTCCTTGGTGGATGCGTTCGGGTTCACTGGGCGGCCAGCCATTTCGCGACCCCGCCGACGGCGTCCTTGCAGCCGCCGCAGCCGGTCGTCGCGCGGGTCGCCCCGGCGAGGGCGGGGACGTCGGTGGCACCGCCGCGCCACGCTTCGACGAGCCGTCCCTTGGTCACCGCGTTGCAGCGGCAGATGACCGCCGACGCGGGCAGATCGGCCGGGCTCGACGCCGACGGCGCTCCCGGCGGCAGCGAGCGTCCTAAAAGGACCGCCAGCCGGTCTTCGGGCACCGGGGTGCCCCGGTCGTAGAGCTGCGTGATCATCGCGGCCGAGTCGGGCAGGCCGAGCAGGATCGCGCCGGCCACCCGGTTCTCACGGATGACGAGCTTCCCGTAGCGGCAGCCCGCCGGGTCGCTGAAGGTGAGCACTTCGGCGGTCGGGTCGTCCGCGCCGGTCATCGTCTCGCCGAGCGCGGTGAGGTCGATGCCGCGGGCCTTGAGCCGCGTCACCGCCTGGGTGCCGCGATAGCGTGACGCGGATTTCGTGCCGGTGACCAGATCCGCGACGACGACGGCCTGTTCCCACGCGGGCTGAACGAGACCGCCGAACGCGCCCGGATGCTTCGCGCAATCGCCGATCGCGTGGATCCGGCCGTCGCTGGTGCGCAGCAGATCGTCGACGACGATGCCGCCCTCGACGGTCAGCCCGGCCTCCACGGCCAGTTTCGTCTCGGGCCGGACACCGGTGGAGACGACGATGAGATCGGCGGGTACGTGCGTGCCGTCGTCGAGTTTGAGCCCGTCGCCGCTGACGTAACGCGCGGCCCCGACACCGAGCCGGAAGGCGACGCCGAGTTCTTCGAGCTTCCTGGTCAGCACCCGCGCGGATTCCGCGTCCAGCTGGCGTTCCATGATGTGCGGCATCGGATGCACGACGGTGACGAGATTCCCGCGTCCCGCGAGGCCGCGCGCGGCTTCCAGACCGAGCAGCCCGCCGCCGAGCACCGCGACCGGCGCGCCCAGCTTGGCGGCGTCGAGGATGCGCGCGCAGTCGTCGAGGGTGCGGAACGCGACGACGTCCGGGCCGGGTTCGAGCCCTTCGACCGGCGGCATCCACGGGTTCGCGCCGGTGGCGAGCACGAGCGCGTCGTAGTCCACAGTGGACCCGTCGTCGAGATGGACCCGCCGCGCGTCCCGGTCGATCGACGTCGCGGAGACACCCCGGCGCAGGTCGGCGCGGGTACGGGACGACCATTCGTCGTCGTGCAGCCGGACGGCCTCGGGCCGCATGGTGCCGGCGACCACCGACGAGAGCAGCACCCGGTTGTAGGCGGTGTGCTTTTCCGCGCCGACGACGGTGAGCCGCACGCGCTCGCCCTCGGGATCGCGGCGCTGGATCTCGTCCGCGAGCCGCGCGCCCGCCATCCCGTATCCGGCGATGACCACCGACCGGGGGCTCACGCGACGGCCTCGGCCGGGGCGAGCGCGACCGCGCACACCTTGAACTCGGGCATCCGGCTCGTCGGGTCGAGCGCCGGGTTGGTCACCAGGTTCGCCCTTCCCTCACCGGGGAAGTGGAACGGCAGGAACACGAGGTCGGGGCGCAGCGACGCCACGCAGCGGACCCGCGCGACGGTCTCGCCGCGCCGGGAGCGCACGACCGCGAGGTCGCCCTCGGCCAGCCCCGCCCTCGCGGCGGTGTCGGGATGAACTTCCACGAAGGCCTCCGCCACGACGTCGTTGAGTTCTTTGACCAGCCGGGTCTGCGCCCCGGACTGGTAGTGCTGCAGGACCCGTCCGGTGGTGGCCTGCAAGGGGAATTCGGCGTCGGGCAGCTCTGCCGGGCCGACGTGGTCCACCGGGACGAACCGCGCGCGGCCGTCCGGATGGGCGAAGCGGTCGAGGAACATCCGCGGCGTGCCGGGATGCGATTCCGCCGGCACGGGCCAGTAGAGGGCCTCGCCGTCCCGGAGCCGGTCGTAGGTGATGCCCGAGTAGTCGGCGACACCGCCCTTGGACGCCTGGCGGAGCTCGGTGAAGACGGTCTCGGCGTCCGTCGGGAACCGCCCGTCGGGCTGGCCGAACCGGCGGGCGAGTTCGGAAAGCACGTAGAGATCGGTCTTCGCACCGGACGGCGGATCGAACGCTTTGCGCCGCAGGAGGATCCGGCCTTCGAGGTTGGTCATCGTGCCGTCCTCCTCCGCCCACTGGGTGACCGGCAGGACGACGTCGGCCATCGCCGCCGTCTCCGACAGGACGAGGTCCGAGACCACCAGGAAGTCCAAAGAGGACACCTTGTCCTGGATGTTCCCGGCGCCGGGCGCGGAAACGACGAGGTTGCTGCCGAACACCATCAGCGCGCTCGGCCCGTCTTCGGTGCCGAGCGCCTCCAGCAGTTCGACGGCCGAACGGCCCGGCCCCGGCAGGGATTCCGGCGGCACACCCCACACCCCGGCGACGTACTCGCGGGCCGCGGGGTCGTCGATCTTGCGGTAGCCGGGCAGCTGGTCGGCCTTCTGCCCGTGCTCGCGTCCGCCCTGTCCGTTGCCCTGCCCGGTCAGGCAGCCGAAGCCGGAACCCTGGCGCCCCGGCAGTCCGAGAGCGAGCGAGAGGTTGATCCAGGCGTTGACCATCGCGGTGCCGTTGGCGTGCTGCTCGGTGCCGCGCGCGGTGAGGATGTAGGCGTTCCGGGCCGCGGCGAGCTTGGCGGCGACGCGACGCTGGTCCGCGGCGGAGACCCCCGTGACCTGCTCGACGCGCTCCGGCCACCACGCCGCGACCGACCGCCACAGCTCTTCGAAGCCGTTCGTCCTCGAGACCACATAGGATTTGTCGAGCAGGCCGTCGGCGACGACGGCGTGCAGGATGCCCTGCGCCAGCACGAGATCGGTTCCCGGCGCGGGCTGCAAGTGCAGTCCGGCCAGCTCGGCGGTCGGCGTGCGGCGCGGGTCGACGACGATCAGGTCCGCGCCCCGCAGATGCTGGGTGAACGGCGGCATCGTCTCGGCGGGATTCGCGCCGATCAGCAGGACCGCGTCGGCGTCGGCGAGATCCGTGACCGGGAACGGCATCCCGCGGTCGGCGCCGAACGCCTTGATCCCGGCGGCCGCCGCCGACGACATGCAGAACCGGCCGTTGTAGTCGATCTGCGAGGTGCCCAGCGCGATCCGCGCGAACTTCCCCAGCAGGTACGCCTTCTCGTTGGTCAGCCCGCCGCCGCCGAAGACGGCGACCGAGTCGGCACCCTTGGCCGCGCGGATCTCGGTGAGCCGCTTCGCGACGAGGTCGAGGGCTTGGGTCCAGGTCGCGGGCCGGAGTTCACCGTCGACCCTGATCAGTGGTGTCGTCAGGCGGGAAGGCGAGGTGAGGAGCTCCCCCGACGTCCAGCCCTTCTGGCACAGGCCGCCGGCGTTGACCGGAAAGTCACGCGGGGCGACCCGGGCGCCGTCGAGGCTCATCCCGCACTGCAGGGCGCAGTACGGGCAGTGCGTGTCCACCGCGGTCGCGGTGGGGGCGGCGAGCGGCACGGGCACCTCCTCCAGGCGTCGATAGCGCTTGAAGGTAGGTAGGCCGTGTTACCTGAAAACTCCTGAATGTTTCAGGCGTTTGACATTGCCCGCCGCCGAGGGACGTCACACAGTGAGGTCGCGAGGGGCCGAACTGCCGCGTTCGCCTGCCGGAAGTACATGAAGGTCGAGTTTCTCCGGCTGAGCCGAGGGAAGGGGTCCTTCACGGCGCGTCCCGGCGATTGGTGGCTCCCTGAGCACGCGCTCGAGGTCGACCTCGAATGGGGTCAGCCCGGCTCAGCTAACTATGCACAGCATGTATAGACCGTGCGTATACACACTGTGTATAGTCGCCGGTATGTCCATCGGGAACACGTTGCTCGGCCTGCTCGAAGCAGGTCCGAAGCACGGCTACGACCTCAAACAGCTTTACGACAAGCAGTTCCGCCAAGACCGTCCGCTGCACTACGGGCAGGTCTACTCGACGCTGAACCGGCTCCTGAAGAACGGCCTGGTCGAGGAGAACGGCGTCGAGGCGGGCGGCGGCCCGGACCGGAAGCGGTACGCGATCACCGAGGCGGGCGTCACCAACGTCGAGGAATGGCTGAAAAGCCCGGAAAGTCCTTCGGTCTACCTGCAGAACACGCTCTACACCAAGGTCGTGCTCGCGCTGCTGTCCGGCCGCGGCGCGCAGGACCTGCTCGACGCCCAGCGGAGCTCCCACCTGCGCGCCATGCGCGAGCTCACCGCCCGCAAGACCGACGGCGACCTCGCCGACCAGCTGATCTGCGACCACGCGCTCTTCCACCTGGAAGCGGATCTGCGGTGGCTGGAACTCACCGCCGCCCGCCTCGACGACCTCGCGCGCCAGCTGGCGCGCTGATCTGGGGACCACACAGTGGAAACACCGTTGTTACATGGGCTCGGCCTGCACAAGGCCTTCGGCCCGAATCAGGCGCTCGCCGGGGCGGGGCTGACGCTCGAAGCCGGCGAGATCGTCGCGATCATGGGTCCCTCCGGCTCCGGGAAGTCGACGCTGCTGCACTGCCTGTCCGGAATCGTGCGGCCGGACGCGGGTCAGGTGCTGTTCCGCGGGCGAGACCTCGCGAGCATGTCCGACACCGAACGCAGCGCCTTGCGGCGCACCGAATTCGGCTTCGTCTTCCAGTTCGGCCAGCTCGTCCCGGAGCTGACCTGCCTGGAGAACGTCGCGCTGCCGCTGCGCTTGGGCGGGATGAAGCGCCGCCCCGCCGAGCGGATCGCGCGGACCTGGCTCGACCGGCTGGCGGTCGGCGACACCGACGACAGCACACCCGGCCAGGTTTCGGGCGGGCAGAGCCAGCGGGTCGCCATGGCCAGGGCGCTGGTCACCGAACCGTCGGTGGTCTTCGCCGACGAACCGACCGGCGCGCTGGACACGCTCAGCGGTGAGCTGGTCATGCGCCTGCTGTCCGAGACGGCGAAGCAGACCGACGCCGCCGTCGTCCTGGTCACCCACGAACCGAGGGTGGCCGCCTACTCCGACCGGGAGGTCATCGTGCGAGACGGCCGGACACGCGAACCGGTGGTCACCCGATGACCGGGCGCGAAGACCTGATGCTGGGGTTCCGGCTGGCCGTCGGGGGCGGCCGGGGCTCGATCGTCAGGCTCGTCCTGAGCACCGTCGGCATCGGGCTCGCGGTGGCGGTCCTCCTGATCGGCGCCTCCGCGGGCACCGTCAAGGAGAACCGCGACCAGCGGGCGTACGCCGCTTCCCCGCGGCACGAACCGATCCCGGGTGTCGCACCGCTGAACCACCACGCGACGACGACCGATTTCCGCGGTCAGGCGATCTCGCTCGTCCACCTTCAGGCCACCGGGCCGAACTCGCCGATCCCGCCGGGGGTGGACCGGCTGCCCGCGCCGGGCGAGGTCTTCCTCTCACCGAAGCTCGACGAACTCGTCGCGGCCGACACCAGTGGCCTGTTGCGGCCCCGTCTGCCCGGCAAGCCGGTCGGGATCATCGACGCGGAAGCCGTGCTCAATCCGAATGATCTGGTCGTCTACGCCGGCACGGACAATCCGCGGAACGGAGTCGCGACCTATGCCTTCGGTTCCCGTTCCGGTTACGAAACGCCGTTCGAACGGGGGATCCTCTCGCTGCTGCTGATCGGCCTCTTCGTCCTGCTCACGCCGGTGTTCATCTTCGTCGGGACGATCTCCCGGCTCGGCGGTGCGGCCCGCGACCGGCGGCTCGCCGCGCTGCGGCTGGCGGGCTCGTCCCTCAAGCAGCTGCACCGGATCACCGCGGCGGAATCCCTCGTGGGCGCCGTGGCCGGGCTGGTCGCCGGTGCCGCGGCGTTCCTGCTCTTCTGCGGCGCGGTGGCGGACTTCCAGGTGTTCCGGTTCGGGGTGTACCCGAAGGACCTGACGCCGCCGTGGCCGCTGGTGGTGCTGATCGTGCTCGTGGTCCCCGCCCTGACCGTGGCGGCGGCTTGGGCTGCCCAGCGGCACACGGTCGTCGAACCGCTCGGCGTCGTCCGTGAAAGCGTGCCGCCGAAGCGGCGCTTGTGGTGGCGGCTGCTGCCGATCGTTGTCGGAATCGCCCTTATAGCCCCGGATTTCGGCGTCGCCAGCGAACTTGGCCGCACGACGCTGATCGCCGGTGCCGTGCTGCTGATGCTCGGGATACCCGCGGTGCTGCCGTGGCTGCTGGAGCGCGTCGTCGCCCGGATCAAGGGCGGGCCGCCGTCGTTCCAGCTCGCGATCCGCCGTCTGCGGAACGACAGCGGGACACCGGCCCGGGTGGTCGCGGGTCTCTGCGTGGTGCTCGCCGGGGTGATCGCGCTGCAGAGCCTGTTGGCGGGCCAGGTGTCGTCGGCGGCCGTCTACCAGGAGAGGACCGATGATCGGATCACCGTCCATGCCGACGGCTCGGTGGCCGACCAGGCGATCTCCGCGGTCCGGGCGGTGCCCGGTGCGGCCGATTTCCAGGCCATGCGCTCGATGCTCGTCGACGCGAACCGCGTGGACGGCGCGCTCGTCTCGTTCGCCGTCGCCGACTGCGCCACGATCGAAGCGACCACCACCGCGATCGAATGCCGCGACGGTGACGTGTTCGCCGATCCGGCCTCTCTCCACAAAGGACAGTCGGTGAAACTCACCGACAACGACAAGCGGGAGCGACCCTGGACCGTTCCGGCCACGCCCCGCCCGCTCGGCGTGAAGCCGTCGGGGCTCGTCGAGCAGCTCCAGCCGCACGTGCTCGCGACGCCCGCCGCGATGGCGGGCGTCGACCTGGCCGCCGCGCCGGTCACGGTGAGCCTGCGTGGGACGACCGGGGATCCGGACTTCGTCGAACTGGTGCGGAACTCGGTGGCGCCGTACAGCGGACAGGTCGCCGTGGCGTCCTCCAACGAAAAGCGGGCCTCTGACGAGGCCCGGATGTTCGACGACGTGCGGAACATCCTGTTCGGCGGCGCGTTGTCGATCCTGCTGCTGGCCGGGGTGAGCCTGCTGGTGCTCGCCCAGGAACAGGTCAGGGAACGACGCCGGGCGCTCGGGGCCCTGTCCGCCACCGGCGTGCCGGTGCGGGTGATCGTCCGGTCCCTGTTATGGCAGAACGGGATTCCGCTGCTGGTGGGCATCGTGGTCGCGACGGCGACCGGGATCGCCGTCGCCGCGCTGGGCAGGCGGCTGTTCTGGGACGGGCTGTACGTCGACTGGTCCGCGGTCGGGCTGCTCGCCGCGGCGGCGATCGCGATGGTGCTGCTGGTGACGGCGTCGACGGTGCCGTCCGTGCGCGCGGCGGCGAAGACGGAGAACCTGCGCACCGAGTGACCTACAGTACGGCGCTCACGTCCCGGGCGGCGGCACGGAGTCCGTCGTGCGCCGCCCGGGTCGACCGCGGGTCGAGGGCGTTGGCGGCCAGGCGGAAGAGGACCGCCCGCAGGAGAAGCTGAGGCCATTCGGGTAGATGCGCCCAGCGTTCGAGGAGATCGATGGTGGCGCCGCCCCAGGCCAGCGCGTCGACCGCGACGATCGCGGCGCCCCATTCACCCGGCCGGTAGTACGGCACGAAATCGACGATGCCGGGGGCCGCGTCACCGTCGAACAGCACGCCGGCGAGGAGCTCCCCGTGGACGACCTGGTCCGGCAGTTTGACGGGTCTTCGCGAGCCGGCCAGCACCTCGAACCAGCGGCCGCCCTTGTTCTCGTCGAGGGACATTTCCGCCTCGCCCCAAGCGAGTTTGTCGGCCAGTGCCTCGATATCGGTGCGCCGTCCCAGGAAATCCGGCCGCGGCAGCCCGGCCGTCGCGCGATGCAGTTTGACCGCCGCGTGCACGACCTCGTCGTACCGGTGCTCGGCCGTGCCGGACACGAACCGGTTCGCCGACCAGCCGCCGACGATCCATCGGCCGTCGCTGGACCGGACGGGCTTCGCGACCCGCAGCCCCGGCTCGTCGACGGCTTCCAGCGCCCTGGCCGTCCACAGGGTCCGCGACTTTTCGACGACGGGTTTGAGCACGAGATCGTTGTAGCGCCAGGCGGTGGTGCCGGGCAGCGGTTCCGCGTCACCGGTACGTCCGCCGAACGCCGAACAGACGTGTTCCGGAGGGCTTTCAAGGGTGGCACGCACGGCTCGGCACGTTACCCCGTCTTCCGCGCCACGAACGAGAAGACGCGCTGGTCTTGAGTAGCGATACTCAAGACAGGATCGCTTCTGACCTGCCATTCTTTCGACCGTGGTCCCCCGAACGGCGCAGCGCCGACTCACCGACGGGCAACTCGCCGCGCTCGCGCTCGGCTCACTGTGGCTGCTCGGCACCCTGGGAGCGCTCACCGTGGGCCTGTTGCTCCCGCTCGCCGCGTTCCTGCACGTTCCCTGGATCGCGTTGCCGGTGCCACTCGTGTCGATCGGCGTGGTCTACCTCATCGGTTTCGCGGCACCGGAGGCGTTTCCGTCCGTCGCGAAACCTTGGCCGCGGCTGGCGTGGGCCTTCGCGACCGGGATTTCCGGTGTTTTCGGCGCGATCTTCGTCCTGGAGGTGGCGGAGGCGTTCGATCCCTGGTTCGCCGTGCCGTTCCTCGGAGTGCCGGTGCTGCTCGTCGCGGGACTGTTCACCCGTGATCTCCGGGTGCGGATAGGCGCGGGTGTCCTCCTGGTCGCCCTGATCGCGGGCGGGATCGCCGTCCCCGCGTCCCTGCCTCTGGACACCCCCGCACGGCGCCTCGCCGCGACCGGCGTCCCGCGCGATCGCACCCTCGCGGCGGATCTCGGCCCGCAGCGGCTCCCGACCAAGGCGACCGAAGACTCCGGGTCGCTGATCGTCGAGTACGCGCCTCAGCTGTGGATCTCGCCCGTCTGGACCTTCGCGACCGACGCCGTCGAGAGCTGCGAGACGTCGGTGAAGACCGCTTGGCGCCTCGAGAACGCGACGTGCGCCCAAGTCGGCGAAGGCGAGTTCATCCGGCGGAACGCGGACCGGATCGAGTTCATCCAGCGGCGCGGTGCCCTGTCGGTGCACCTCGCGGGGAACCACAACTGGAAGCCCGAGGAACTCCGCGAGCTGGCCGGGAAGACCCATTCGCTGACCGACGCCGAGATCATCGCCGCCGTGCCGAAGTCACCCCGCGGGAACCGGACGGACGTCGTCGCGGGGTTCGCGACGTTCGTGCGGGCGATCTTCGTGGGCCGGTCGGTCGGCTACTGAGGGGAGCAAGGGACCTTTGCTACCGCCTCGGTGCCTGCGGATCCGTGAGGGGCCACTTCAGGGAGCCAGAGTCCGTGAAGGCCTCCTTCACTACCTTCAGAGTAGGCAAGGAGGCCTTCACGGCACTGCCACGCTTCCGCGACAGCTCAGTAAGTCGGCAAGCTCTGGTCGATCTGCCGCGCCCAGGCCAGCACGCCGCCCCCGAGGTGGGTCGCGTCCTTGAACCCGGCCTTGTGCAGCGCCGCGAGCGCCTCCGCCGAACGCGCACCCGACTTGCAGTGCAGCACGATCGGCTTGTCCTGCGGCAGTTCCGCCAGCGCTTCGCCCGAGAGGATCTTGTCCTTCGGGATCAGCGTCGCGCCCTTGATGTTCACGATCTCGTACTCGTGCGGCTCGCGGACGTCGATGAGGGCGAAGTTGTCGCCGTTGTCGAACTTGGCCTTGAGCTCCGCCGGAGTGATCGTGTGCCCCGAAGCGGCCGAAGCGGCTTCGTCGGACACAACACCACAGAACGCTTCGTAGTCGATGAGTTCGGTGATCTTCGGGGTCTCCGGATCCTTGCGGATCTTGACCTCGCGGTACTTCATCTCCAGCGCGTCGTAGCTGACGAGCCTGCCCAGCAGCGGCTCACCGATACCGGTGATCAGCTTGATCGCCTCGTTCACCATGATCGAGCCGATCGACGCGCACAGCACGCCCAGCACACCGCCCTCGGCGCACGACGGCACCATGCCGGGCGGCGGCGGCTCGGGGTAGAGGTCGCGGTAGTTGAGGCCCTTGCCGTTCGGCGCGTCCTCCCAGAACACGCTCGCCTGCCCCTCGAACCGGTAGATCGAGCCCCACACATAGGGCTTGCCGGTGAGCACGGCGGCGTCGTTGACCAGGTAGCGCGTCGCGAAGTTGTCGGTGCCGTCGAGGATGAGGTCGTACTGCTCGAACAGCTCCAGCGCGTTGGACGACTCGAGCCGGTCGGTGTGCAGGTGCACCTTGACGAACGGGTTGATCTCGGCGAGCGACTCCTGCGCGGACGCCGCCTTCAGCTTGCCGATGTCGGACTGGCCGTGGATGACCTGGCGGTGCAGGTTCGATTCGTCGACCTCGTCGAAGTCGACGATGCCGAGCGTGCCGACCCCGGCCGCGGCGAGGTACAGCAGCGCCGGACTGCCGAGGCCGCCGGCACCGATGACCAGCACCTTGGCGTTCTTCAGCCGCTTCTGCCCGGTCATCCCGACGTCCGGGATGATCAGGTGACGGCTGTACCGGGCCACCTCTTCCTTGGTGAGCTCGGCGGCCGGCTCGACGAGCGGCGGCAGCGTGCCTGACATCGGGTCCTCCATCTCGCGTGGATCGCGGGTCGCATCCCAGTATCTACAACACGGAAAGGCCCGAACGCCTTCCCCTGTTCCAGACCCTGGGATATTCCAGTTGATGAGACGGCGCGGACTAAGGTGTCTGATTCGGCCAGGAGCCCGGCTTGCAGACCTTGCCGTCCGCGGGCACCTTGCCGCGGTCACCGCCGGGGAGATTGTTCAGCTGCGCCACGAAGTCGTTGGAGACGCCGAACGTCTGCTGCATCATCACCGGCGCGATCCCGCCGTTCTCCTTGCAGCCCACATGCTTTCCGCCGAGGGCATGCCCGACCTCGTGATTGATGGCGTACTGGCGATACCCGGTCATGTCGCTCTCGAAGGCCATCGCCCCCCGCACCCAGCGGGCGAGGTTGATCACCACGCGCTTGTCGAAGCTCGCGCGGTAACACGAGGTCTCGTAGGTGATCTGGAACATGCAGACGTCCGCGCGATGCGTCGTGTTCGGCGTGGTGAGGCTCACCCGGAAGCTGGGGTTCGGGTAGCTCGCATCGACGCGCTGGAGCGCCTTTTTGCCGTCCCACGTCCAGCTCTTGGGATTGGACAGGGTGCCCTCCACCATCGCGGCGAAGCTGTCGTCACCGCTGTAGCTGGCCGAATCGATACCGTCCTCGACTTCGACGGTGTACGTGTACAGCTGGCCCGTCCCGACCTTTTCGCCCTTGCCCGGCACCACGTGATAGGTGCCCTTGCCGGACTCGGTGAAGGGGCCGCCCTTGGGCAGGTCCGCGGTCGGGATCTTGAGGTCGACCGGTTTGGCCGGGTTCTCCGGGAGGACGTCGCCGCCCCCGTCCACACCGGCGCCCGGCTCGCCGCCGTTGCCGGCGGAACCGTCGGACCCATCGCCCGACGCGAGACTCGCCCCGTCCGTGGCGATCGGCTCGGGCGGGCCGGTGGCGGTGTTGAACACGACCAGCGCGGTGATCACCACGAGGATCGGCAGTGCGTACACGCGCCAGCCGTAGGTCTTGGCGAACTGACCGATGCCGCCTTTGCCCTTGCGTTTGGCGGTCTTCGCGACGCCGGGCTCGTGCGGCTTCCAGGAGGCGCTGAGCGGCTGGGCGCTGGTCCGGCGGCCACCGGGACGGTAGCGGTCCTCGTCGAGCCGCTGCGACGGCGGCGCCGTCGGCCGATACTGCCCGGTGCGCGGCGCGTCGGTGGTCCGGGGCTGGGCGCGCGGCGGACGACGGGCGGAGGCGGAGTACTGAGACCGCCGACCTTCGCCCTGCGCGCCTTGCTTTACCCGATCCACGCGCACCAGGGTGCCATAACCGAACTGTGATGTTGTGAGCGACCGGCGCTTCGCGAAGCGTGTCCCGCCCACCCGAATGGGCTACCAGGTGCCCGATTCGACCGATTCCCACATCCCCAAAACGGCCTTCGCTACGACATTCGGGCGTTCCATCTGCGCCACGTGGCCGGTTCGGGGAAGGACCAGCAACCGGGCGTGCGGAAGTAGCCGAGCGGTGCGCTCGGCGCGCCGGACGGAGATCACCCGGTCGTGCTGCCCCCACACGACGAGTGTCGGCGCGTCGACGGCCGGCGCGACCGCCCACAGCGACGCGGGCCCGCGGGCGGACCACGTCCGGAAGATGCCGAAGGTGCTGCGTGCCAGAGCGGGGGCGGCCCACTCGAAGGCGGCGCGAGCGCTGTGCTCCTCTTCGAGCTCGTCCAGCCTGCTTTCGGCGAAGCGGCTGGGATCGGCGAAGCACAGCTTGATGACCTGCATGGCACGTTCACGCGGACCGAGCGCGGCCAGCCGCCGTCGCACCCGCGGACCGATCAGTGGCAGGTACGCGAACGCCATCCGCGGGTCGGACAGCCGTTTCATGCTGGGCCGGAGATCCGGCATCGCGGGTGAGATCAGCGTCAGCGTCTTCACCAGCTCCGGGCGGCGGGCCGCGACGAGCAGCGCGACCGCGCCGCCCATCGAGTTGCCGAACAAGTGCACCGGCCCCGTTTCGAGGCTCTCGATGTGGCTCGCGACGATCTCGGCGTGCGAGTCGAGGCTGAAGTCGAACCTGTCGGGCGGCTCCGAATAGCCGAAACCCGGCAAATCGACCGAGGTGCCTCCCGCTTGGGGCGCCAGCAACGCGGCGAGGTCGGTCCAGTTCGTGGACGAACCGCCGAGCCCGTGGACGTAGACGGCCGTCTCCGGGCCGCCCGGTGTCCGGCGGATGTGCAATTTCACCCCGGCGACACCTATTGTTTCCCCGGGCCAAGGGGGCGGCGCGGGGTCCAGTGACGGCAACGACCTGCGCGAAAGCGGCACGTGGGTCAGCGGCGGACGGCCCCCGGCGGCACGGGAAACTGGAGAAGACACAGCATCAAGGATGCCTGACCCTTGGCGGTCCGGCTGTACCGGCGAGTAATCTCGACCTCACTTCACGCGGTGGTGACCCCGCCCTGTGAAGCCCGCTCGACTGTGCTGATGAGTTCTCGGCGGTAAGGATTGCCTCGAACAAGGCTGATGCGTTCTCGGCGGAGACGAGTGCCTCGAACTGGAGGAACGATGACAGACATGGCGCGACTGCAGGCCCGAGGTGTCCGCCTGCCCAGAACGGAACGCCGCGCCCAGCTGCTGGCCGCCGCGCAGCGAGTGTTCGCCGCGAACGGATACCACGCTGCCGCGATGGACGAGATCGCCGAAGAGGCCGGAGTCAGCAAGCCGGTCCTCTACCAGCATTTCCCCGGCAAGCTCGACCTCTACATCGCGCTGCTGGAGAGCCACGTCGACGAACTGGTGCGGCGGGTCAAGGACGCGCTCGACTCCACGACGGACAACAAGCAGCGCGTGCCGGCGACCGTCGGCGCGTTCTTCGACTTCGTCAACAACGACGCCGGCGCGTTCCGCATGGTCTTCGAGTCCGACCTGCGCGGCGAGCCCGCCGTGCAGGAGGCGGTGGACCGGGCGACGTCGGCCAGCGTCGACGCGATCACCGAGACCATCACCGCCGACGCGGGCCTCGACGAGGACAAGGCCCGGCTGCTCGCCGTCGGCCTCGTGGGCCTCTCGCAGGTCAGCGCGCGGTTCTGGCTGGCGCACCACAAGTCGATGAGCCGCGAAGAGGCCGTCGCCCTCACCGCCAACCTCGCCTGGCGGGGCATCGGCGGTGGCTTCCCGCTGCAGCACTGACCCGCGTTTCGTCCTCTGAATGCGGTCCTTGCGCGTGCAACTACCGCATTCAGAGGACGAAATGCGTGAGGTTACTGGGGTAGGAGCTTCTTCAGGCGGTCGGCGGCAAGCTGGGCGTCGGCGACGACCTTCGCGGTGTCGATGCCGACGACGCGTCCTTCGCGCTTGAGGGCGCGGCCGTCGACGAACACCCACGAGACGTTCGCGGGCTGGGTGTTGAAGACCAGCTGATTCACCCAGTCCACCTTCGGCGCGAAGTTGACCGCCTGGGCGTCGACCAACTGGAGATCCGCCCGCTTGCCCGGCGTCAGCGACCCGATCTCCTTGTCCATCCCCAGCGCTTCCGCGCCACCGAGGGTCGCCATACGCAGGACGTCCGCCGTGGTCGGGTAGACCGCCGGATCCGTCGTGGTCGCCCGCTGGAGACCGACGGCCGCGCGCATCACGTTGAACATGTCGCTCGTGTCGTTCGTGCCGCCGTCGAGCCCGAGCCCGACCTTCATGTTCCGCTTCTTCATCTCCGGCAGCCGGATCACCCCCGACGCGAGGCGCATGTTCGACAGCGGGTTGTGCGCCACGCTGACCCCGGCGGCCGCGAGCTCGTCGAGGTCTGCGTCGGTGGTCTGGATGACGTGGTTCGCCACCAGCCCGGGGTGCAGCGCGTTCGCCCGCCGGAGCGCGTCCATCTGCCCCGCGGTCAGATCGGCCTTCGATTCGAGCAGGTGCACGTTCAGCGAGACGCCGAGTTCGCGCGCGAGCTTCTCCGACGCCTCGACGCTCGGGAAGTTCCCCGTGGACGGATGAGTGCCGATCTGCAGGCGTGCCAACGGGTTCGGGTCGATGACCTCGCGCTTCACGCGGCGGATCTCGTTCTGCAGCGCGGGATCGGTGGTGCCGTTGTAGGAGTAGAGGAACCGCAGCTTCGACTCGCCGAGCGCGCGGAGACCGCCCTTGGCGAAGTCGGTGTTGAACGCGTGCGACCAGTCGGTGACCGTGGTGATGCCGGTCGAGACGACGTCGGCCGCGGCGAGTTTCGTTCCCGCGTACGCGTCCGCGTCGGTCACGGGCGCGCGGTACAACGGGATGACGCATTTGCCGAGCCAGCCGATGAGTTCCTTGTCGGCCGCGCAGCCGCGGATGAGCGACTGCCACAGGTGGTTGTGCAGGTCGACGAATCCGGGCAGCACGATCTTGCCGCGGCCGTCGACGACCTTCGCGGAGCCCGCGTCGAGGTCCTTGCCGACCTGCTTGATCTTGGTGCCTTCCAGCACGACGTCGGCGTCGGCGAGGGCGCCGAGCGGTCCTTCGCCGAGGCTGGGATCCATGGTGAGCACCATCGAGGCGTCACGGATGACGACACGGCCGGCCCCGGCGAACTCGGCGTCGCTCCCGGCTTCGGTGGTCTCACCGCCGAGGTTCGTGAGCAGGGCCGCGCCGAGGACCACGGCGAGGGTGAGGGTGAAGACGGACAGAATCGATCCACGCTGTTTCATCGTTTCAACTCCCCAGTCGATGAGATCACGTTAGCTCACCTGACGCGGACGCCCCGCAAAACGACCGCGACGGGATGATCCAGCTGTCCGAGGTCTTCGCGCGGAACCTCCGCGTAGACGACGGCGTCGGCGGGCGCGCCCGGCACCAGCCCGGGCAACCCCAGGTACTCGCGCGCGGCCCACGAGCCCGCGGCGAGGGCGTGATGCGGTCGCAGCCCTGCTTCCGCCAGTGCGCGGATTTCGTCGCCGACACGACCATGCGGCCGGGAATCCGTACCGGCGAGGATCTTCACGCCTGCCTCGGCCGCCGCCACGACCAGCGCGGGATGCGCCTCCGCCCCGCCGACGAACCAGCGTTTCCGCGGGGTGTCCTCGCGGTCCCGCGCCCTCCCCAGCGCCGCCTGGAACACCGAAAGCGTCGGTGTGAGCGCGGTGCCGCGGGCCGCCATCTCCGGCAGATAGCCGGGGTCGAGCCACATTCCGTGTTCGACGGAATCGACTCCGGCGGCCACTGCGGCTTCGCCTCCGGCGGCGTGCTGCGAGTGCACCGCGAGACGCCCGCCCACCGCGTGCACCGCCTCGACGACCGCGGTCAGGACGTCGGACGGCACGGCGTCGTCCCCGGGCTGCCAGTCGGCGATGACCTTGGCCCAGCCAGTGCGTTTCGCCTGCTCTGCGGCGAGCGCGGGAAGCTCCGCGTGCGTGGCGCGGCGACCCCAGCCGTCGAAGAACTCGCCGTGCTGGGCGATCCACGGTCCGGCGTGCACCGCGCGGGGCAGCCCGGGTTCGGCACCGAACCACTCGGGCGGCTCACCGGGCAGCCCCGGCGAACGGATCATCGTGACCCCGGCGTCGACGTGCCGGTGCAGATCGGCACGCAGGATTTCGTCGTCCATCGGATCGCCGGGCTCTTCGGCTCCGGGATGGGTGTGGGCGTCGACGAGCCCCGGCAGGAGCCAGCCTTCGGCCACCAGCTCCGCGCCCGGAACCGGATCGGACGTCCAGCGGTCGCCGTCGGCGTACAAATCGACGTACTCGCCATCGGGAAGCGCGCGCCCACGGACTCTGGCGATCACGGTGTCCCCCTCGTGAGTGTTCGTCCCGACTCAACCACGGACGGCGCCCTCGCGAGAAGAGCAAGGGACCTTTGCTACCGCTTTTGATCCATCCAGCGGCACCGGTCCTGGCCGGATCTCGGCTATGAATCGAGCGATCACGTCACCGACCCGCGAGGAGTCACCCATGCCCCACATCGCGCTCGACGAGAACCTGCCCGGCATCACGGCTCTGTTCGCCTACCGGCCGGAGACGGCCGCGCCGCTCGGGCAACTCGCCGAGGTCCTGCTTCGCGGTCCGAGCAGCCTCAGCGTGGGCGAGCGCGAACTGATCGGCGCGGTCGTCTCGCGCGGCAACGACTGCACGTTCTGCTCACGCAGTCACGCCGCCGTCGCCGCCGAAGCGCTCGAAGGTGGCATGCCGGTCGTCGAAGCGGCTTGGAAGGACGTCGACGGCGCACCTGTGTCGGCGAAGGTGAAGGCGCTTCTGCACGTCGCGCTCGCGGTCCGGGAAAGCGGGAAATCCGTGGGCGAAGACCTGATCGAGATGGCCCGCGCGGAGGGCGCTACGGACGTCGAAATCCACGACACGGTCCTGATCGCGGCTGCCTTCTGTATGTTCAACCGCTACGTCGACGGGCTGGCCACCCTCGCCGTCGACGACCAGGACGCCTACCGGGAGACCGGTGTCCGTCTCCTTGAGCACGGGTACACGAACCTCTGAGTGGAGCAAGGGACCTTTGCTACCGCCGGGCTCGCATCCCCACGTCGCGAAAGCCACTTTCGCGACGCCTGATGTCCCGAAAGTGGCTTTCGCGTCATCCTCAAGCGCCCTACCCGAGCCCCTGACCTGCGAGAAGAGAGCAAGGGACCTTTGCTCCCACTTGTCTCAATGTCGAGAGAAGCGGTAGCAAAGGTCCCTTGCTCCCCTTATTTCAGACCCTCGCGGCGCGGCGGACGAGGGCGGCGATGCGGTCCGAAACCTCTTGCGCCCGTTCCTGCGGGAGCATGTGCCCGGCGCCCGGATAGCGCACGAACTCCGCCTCCGGCAGCTCGTCGGCGATGACCTTGGCGTGCGGCGGCGGGCAGAGCCGGTCCCGCTCCCCCGCGAGCACGACCACCGGTTTGCCCTGCAGCGCCGCCAGCGTGACCCGGCAGTCGTGCCGCGAGATCGCGTCCTGGAAACCCGCGACGCTCGCCGGATGCGCGCACAGCAGCTGTTCGGCGACCGAGTCCACGTCGGCCCGAGCGGGCCGCCGCCCGAAGACGAGCAGCCGGGCACCCGGCCGCACCACCGACAGCGGCAGCGGCAAGGCGTCACGGCGGTTCTTCGCGAGCAGCTTCGCGAGCCTCCGTTCGAACCTCGCCGCGCCGCTGCCCGCGATCCCCGGCAAGCCGAGGGTGATCCGGTCCATCTCACCGGACGATGTGGCGACGAACGCGACCCCTGCGACGCGCCGGGCCACGAGATCGGGATGCCTGCGGGAAAGCTCCATGATCGTCATACCGCCCATGGAGTGCCCGGCGAGCACGAGCGGTCCGTTCGGGACGCGGTCTTCGATCAGCTCGGCGAGGTCGTCGGCGAGGGTCGCGATCGTGGCCGTCCCCGGTTTCGCCGGCGCGGAGCCGCCGTGGCCGCGCAGGTCGTAGCGCAGGGTCCGGACGGAGTCGCCGAGCCGCGACGCCACGCCGTCCCAGGTCCGGTGATCCTGTGTCCAGCCGTGCACGAGTACCAGCGTGAGTTCGGAGTCGGCGGGGCCGCTCGTCTCGACGTGCAGGGCGGTGCCGTCGCCCGTCACGAACCGGTGTTCCCGCGATGGGTCCCACGAGACGGCGTCGCGCTGCTTGACGCTCCTCATCGCTTCCCCGGCAGCAGGAAGGACTTGCGCCAGAAGTACATGCCCGGCTTGCCGACCAGACCGGATTCCTGCAGGAACGGCATGATCTTCTCGCCCGCCCACTGGATGCTTTCGCGCCAGTTGGGGTTGTTCAGCGCGGCTTCGACGCCGTCTCGCGGACGGATGCCGACGGCCTTGTAGACGTTCGGGTTGATGAAGGCCCGCGTCACGAAGTACGAAATGAGCGCGATGATGAACTGCTGGTAGAGGATTTCCTTCTTCGACAGTTTCGCCATCCCGCGAGTCACCTCTTCGCGGGCGAAAGTGACGTGCCGGGCCTCTTCGAGCACGTGGATCCGGTTCACCATGCGCACCAGCGGCTGGATCTCCGGGTCGTTCATCTGCTCGCGCTGAAGCCGGTCGAGTACCTCTTCGGCGACGAGGATCGCGCCGTAGCGCGCGGGGCCGTAGCTGATCGTCGGCATCAGTTTCGCCAGCCGCCGCAACCACGGCACCGGCCCGTAGGACGGGCAGCCGATCCGCGAAGCCATCCGCGCGAACATCGTCGAGTGACGGCATTCGTCCGCGATCTCGGTCAACGCGTACTGGGCGTGCGAGCTGGTCGGGTCCTCTTCGTAGACCTCCTTGAGCAGCATCTGCATCAGGAGGATTTCGAACCACAGCCCCGTCGTGGCGACGCTCGCGACTTCGTGCTTTCCGAGTTCGATGCGCTGCTCTTCGGACAGCGAGTCCCACAACTCGGTGCCGTAGAGCGAAGAACGGTGAGCCGGGATGAAGCGCTTCCCGTCGACGAGCGGGGCGTTCCAGTCGATGTCGACGTCGGGATCGTAGAACTTGTTCGCGGAGGACTTGAGCAGCCGCTCGGCCGTCTTCTCCCGGTCTGTTTCCTTCAGCGCCCGCGTCATTGCCGACACACCCCTATCTGTAACTCGTGGTAACAGTTACCTCTGGTAGCATGACCGGGGTGATCGAACGTGTCAAGCGCAACAGCAAGCAGTCGAGCAAGCACCCCACGGCGGGTGAGGCCGACACGGGTGATGCCCGTCGTGACCGCTGGCGCAAGCACCGGATCGCGCGCCGCGCGGAGTTCGTCGAGGCCGCCCTGCGCGCGCTCGACACCCACGGGCCGGACCTCGGCATGGAAGACGTCGCCGCCGAAGCGGGTGTCACGAAACCCGTGCTGTACCGGCACTTCGACGACAAGGCGGATCTGTACGTCGCGCTCGGGCAGCGCGGCACGGAGATCCTCTTCCAGCGGCTGATCCCGGCCATCAACTCCGAACTCGCCCCGGTCCCCCGGATCCGGATGGCGCTCGACGCGTTCTTCAGCGTCATCGAGGAGCACCCCAACCTGTACCGACTGCTCGCGCGCGGCGGCCTTCAGGAGAAGGTGGTCGTCAAGGCCGACGTCGTCGCCGAAGACAAGGAACTGATCGCCACCGCGCTGACCGCGCTGCTCGGCGACTACATGCGGATGTTCAACATGGACTCCGGCGCCGCCGAACCGTGGGCGCACGGCATCGTCGGCATGGTGCAGAGCACCGGCGAATGGTGGCTGGACCGGCGCTCGATGGGCCGCGACAGCGTCGTCGAGTACCTGACGCAGATCATCTGGGCCGCGATCGACGGCCTCTCCCGGCAGCAGGGCATCGTCATCGACCCGAACCTGCCCCTCGAAGAGAACAAGGTCGTCCAGATGCGGAAGGAATCGGAGGCACAATGAGCGAGCACGACGAAGACGGTTACTCCGGCGAAGCGGTCCTCGTGATCGACGGGACCGAGATCGCGACCACGGTCGACCTGAGGGGCTACTTCCAGCCCATCGACGGGTACTACCGCTGGTACGGCCGCGTCGGCACCAACGAGCAGGTGTCCGCGGCCGCGGGCGGCAAGAAGACCGCCGTCGAGATCCGCGCGGGCGAGTACAGCGCGAAGGGCGAACTCTCCGACCCGGACCCGTGGGACCGCTACCGCATCATGGGCACCAGCACGCCGCCCTTCCACGTGCCGACCTCGCTGGAAGAACTGAACGAACTCAACGCCTGACTCGTGAGTGGTAAGGACGGTTAGAACCGTCCTTACCACTCACGAGCCGCAGAACTCAGCCCTGCCGTTGAGCGGGCACCCGAGTACGCGGCACCACGTACTTCGGCCAGCTCGACAGCTTGTTCATCGCCCATTCCAGCGGCCCGCGCCCGACGAACTTCCGCCACAGCACCGCCGCGGTCAGGGCGACCACCGAGAACTCGACGAAGTGCAGCACGCTGAAGATCGAGTCGCCGTCGCTCTCGTCCCACAGCAGCGCGATCGCCACGAAATGCAGCACGTACGCGCTGAGCACCCGCCCGCCCAGATCCGAAAGCGGCCGCAGCACGCGTTCGAACTTCGGCATCAGCAGCTGGCAGCCGCCGATCACCGCCGCCGCGATCCCGATCGAGATCAGCAGGTCGAACGGCGTGTACGAGGTGCCCGTCGGCAGTAGTTCCCAGGCCCAGCTGGTGGTCGGCGGCGTGCCGTGGATCCAGGTCTGGTGGAGCCGGAGGAATTCCGGCGGCGTCATCCCCATCTGCGCGGCGGCCGGTTCCAGCGAGCGGTAGACGGCCTGCATGCCGCCGAGCGGCCCGGTCGCGATCCAGGACACGACGTACCCGCCCACCGCGAGCGCCGATCCGCCGAAGAACAGCCGCCGGCACACGCTGCGCGAGGTCAGG
This sequence comes from Amycolatopsis sp. NPDC043887, assembly GCF_056435665.1. Lineage (NCBI taxonomy): Bacteria > Bacillati > Actinomycetota > Actinomycetes > Pseudonocardiales > Pseudonocardiaceae > Amycolatopsis > Amycolatopsis sp. NPDC043887. The sequence continues at coordinate 143,876 of NZ_JBWKEB010000012.1, read as the reverse complement.
TCCATCCGCCCGATCGCCATCCCGGCGAACACGTACGCCATCAGCGTCAACGCGGGGAACGTCCCGGTCAGGACGAGGACGGTCGCGGCCTTCAGCAGTCCGGTCGACGTGACGTCGTCCGCGGTCAGGTCCGGCGCGAAGAAGAGCAGGTCGCGGGGCAGCAGTTGCGCCCTGATCAGATGCGAGAGCAGCGGCCCCGCCACGGCGACGACGACCGCCGCGATCGCCAGCGCCTTCGCGCCCGCGCGCAGCCACGGGATCGCGAAGAGGAAACAGGCCCCGTAGTAGGCCAGGATCACCATGTAGCCGGTCTCGAGGCTGGTCAGCCACAGCCCCAGCGCCACCAAGAGCGGGGCGCGGGTCGCCAGTTTGAGTGCGACGCGGGTCCGGTCGCGGCCCTGTTTGGAACGGCGTCCGCCGGACATCAACGCGATCGAGACCCCGGCCAGCACCGCGAACAACGCCGCGGAATGGCCTTCGAACGGTTTGAACAGCGCACCGAAGCCGCCTTTGGCGGGATCAGGGCCGACATGCACCGCGTACATGCCGAGTACGGCCAGGCCACGGGCGACGTCGATACCGGTCAGCCGCCCCGCGACCCGTTTGCCTTGCTCGGGAACAGTGCGCACGCCGTCGACCAACGCGGGGTCCATCACAGTGACGCCGTCCACCTCATTTCTCGGCTAGCCCCCTGCCGTCCCCGCCTTAGCGTGACGATCAAATCTGAGAGCTGGCTGAGACGCGGCGGTGACGCCACTGTGACATCCGACTACAACCCGATCGGGTTAGCCACCCACAGCGAAGCCGACCTTGCGAACATCCGACGGCGCGATCTCGACGTAGGCGATCCGGTCGGTGGGCACGATGTACTTACGGCCCTTTTCGTCGTCGAGGCGGAAGATCCCGTCGCCGGCCCTCAAGGCGTTCGCGACCAGTTCCTCGACCTCGTCGGGCGACTGGCTGCTGGACACCACGAGCTCCCGCGGCGTGTCCTTGATGCCGATCTTGACCTCCACGTGGGACCTCCGCTTGAAAGTTCGGAAATTACTGGTGCGCCAAGGCTAGCCGAAGAGACGTCAGCCGAGCCCCAGCACCTGCATGCGTTTGGTGTGCCCCTGCTGCAACCGGCGGAACAGCGCGGCGATTCCCGAAAGGTCGCCAGAGCCCTCGACGATCAGCTCGGCGAGCCCATCCCGCTCGGCGACGACGTACTGGGCCTGCGTCAACGCCTCGCCCAGCAGGCGGCGGCCCCACAGCGCGAGCTTGTCCCGCGCCTTCGGGTCGGCCTCGATACCGGCCGCGACTTCGCGCTCGGCGAACGCGGAATGCCCCGTGTCGGCGAGCACGGTGAGCACCAGATCCTTGGTCTCGGGATCGAGCCAGCTGGCCATCTCGCGGTAGAGATCCGCCGCGAGCCCGTCGCCGACGTAGGCCTTCACCAGGGACTCGAGCCACGAACGCGGCGCCGTGGAGGCGTGCCAGGCGTCGATGTGCCCGACGAACGGCCGCATCGCGTCCTCGATCGCGACGCCGTGCCCCGCGAGATGCTTGGTGAGCAGGTCGTAGTGCCCGATCTCGGCGGCCGCCATGGACGCCAGCGCGGCCCGGCCCGACAGCGTCGGCGCGGTGCGCGCGTCCTCGGCCATGCGATCGAATGCGGACAATTCCCCATAGGCGAGTACGCCGAGCAAATCGACTACGCCCTCACTGATCTGCTTTGCCTCCGTCACGGCGGAAAGGGTATCGCCGAACACACCTCCGGGGCGGTGAAGAGACCGATCCCACCCCGCCCGGCGCGCCGGGGGGTATCGAAAAACCGCAGATCAGGTAAACTGGCCGCCGGATACGACGGATCTTCCGTCCCGGATCGGGGCGCCGCTGCGGCTGAAGGACAGCCGGTGTGGCCCCGGTCAGCACAAGAATGATGTGCGTGCACGCCATCCTGCGGCATTCCCACGAAGGGCCGCTCCAGCGCCAGTAGCGCGGAGCCCGAGCGAATTTTCGTGGTCGAGTGTCGATCGGTGACCAGGGCAGTGCGCGCTGGTCACGAGAGAGGCGAGCACCCTGACCACGAACGAAACCACAACCGAAGAGCACACCACCACCGGCGTCCCGGAGGCCGTCGCGCTGGAGCACAGCGAGACAGGCCCGGCGACGTTGGACACGTCGCACCCGCTGCAGGCGGGCGCGCCGGTGGAGGCCGAATCCCCCACCTTCGCCTCCTTCGGCGTCAAGCCGGAGATCGTGAAGGCCCTCAGCGAGGCCGGGATCGAGCGCACCTTCGCCATCCAGGCCCTGACGCTGCCGCTGGCCATGGCGGGCGACGACCTCATCGGCCAGGCCCGTACGGGCATGGGCAAGACGCTGGGCTTCGGTGTCCCGCTGCTGCACCGCGTCGAGGTCCCCGGCGACGGCACCCCGCAGGTGCTGGTCGTCGTGCCGACCCGTGAGCTGTGCATCCAGGTCGCGAACGACCTCAAGGGCGCGGGCAAGCACCTCGGCATCCGCACGCTGGCCATCTACGGCGGCCGCCCGTACGAGCCGCAGATCGAGGCCCTCCGCAAGGGCGTCGACGTCGTCATCGGCACGCCCGGCCGCCTGCTGGACCTGGCCGAGCAGCAGCACCTGGTGCTCGGCAAGATCCGCGGCCTGGTGCTGGACGAGGCCGACGAAATGCTCGACCTGGGCTTCCTGCCCGACATCGAGCGCATTCTGCGGATGGTCCCCGAAAAGCGCCAGACGATGCTGTTCTCGGCGACCATGCCGGGCCCGATCATCACGCTGGCCCGCACGTTCCTCACGCAGCCGACGCATATCCGCGCCGAGGAGAACGACGCAGGCGCCATCCACGAGCGCACCACCCAGTTCGTCTACCGGGCGCACTCGATGGACAAGCCCGAGCTGATCGCCCGCGCGCTGCAGGCCGGAGGCCGTGGCCTGACGATGATCTTCACCCGCACCAAGCGCACCGCGCAGAAGGTCGCCGACGAGCTCGTCGAGCGCGGCTTCGCGGCCGCCGCCGTGCACGGTGACCTCGGCCAGGGCGCCCGTGAGCAGGCGCTGCGCGCGTTCCGCTCCGGCAAGGTCGACGTGCTGGTCGCCACCGATGTCGCCGCCCGCGGTATCGACATCGACGACGTCACGCACGTGATCAACTACCAGACGCCGGAGGACGAGAAGACCTACGTCCACCGCATCGGCCGCACCGGCCGCGCCGGGCGCACCGGTGTCGCGATCACCCTCGTCGACTGGGACGAGGAGCCGCGCTGGAAGCTGATCTCCGACACCCTGGGCCTCGACATGCCCGAGCCGGTCGAGACGTACTCGTCGTCGAAGCACCTGTTCAGCGACCTCGGCATCCCGGAGGGCACCACCGGGCGCCTGCCGCTGTCGAAGCGCACCCGCGCCGGCCTTTCGGCCGAGGTCGAAGAGGACCTGGGCGGCAAGCGCCGCGGCCGTGGCCAGGGTCCGGCGAAGGACGAAGAAGCGCCTCGCAAACGCAACCGCACGCCGCGCAAGCGGACCCGTGGCGGGGCGAACGCGGCCGCCAAGATCGAGGCCGCCGACGCCGCCGCGAGTGCTTCCGCGGACAGCGCCGAAGGCCAGAGCGAAGCCGCTTCGGAGGGCCGCACGCGGACCCGTCGCCGTAGCCGCGGTGCCGCGAAGCCGAGTCCGGAGGTCAGCGGTCCGGCGGTCGAGAAGGAGGCAGGCGACAGCGCCGAGCGTCCGGCTCGCCGACGCCGCCGTCGCCGTCCCTCGGCGACTTCTGATACACCTGCGTCGGCAGACTGAGAGCTTCAGCCCGGCTGGCGGAGCTGAAGCCTTACTGTGGCACCAGCCACAAGTGTGAACCCGCCCCGGCCGAACGGCCCCGCGCGGGTTCACGGTAAGAACGCAGACCGCGACGTGGGGAGCTAGGGGCACGTGAGCGAACGCTGGGACGCCGCGCCGGACGACGAACCGGTGCGGCCCGTGTCCGCCGATCACGGCAGGCCGGACGGCGGTGAGCCGGAGACGGCCGAAAACGCGATCGGCACGGAAGACGTGCTGGACGCCGATCCCGCCCACCCGGTGGCCGACGAGCCGCCGCTGGGCGGGAAACGCGCCCGGCGCTCGCCGTGGAACCGCACGCGGGATCGCGTGATCGCCGCGGCGATCGTCGTGGTCGTCGCGATCACCGGCGTGGTCGTCGGCGTGACCAGCGACAACGCGGCGACGGTCGCGCAGGTCGCCGCCACCCTGCCGCCGGGGCTCCCGCCCGCGCCGGCGCAGGTTCCCGGCTCCCTCAGCGAACTGTGGCAGGCACCGAGTTCCTCGACACCCGTCCCGATCGGCGAAGCCAACAGCGTCGTCACAGCGGACAAGGGCGAGGTACTCGGCCGGGACCCGTATACCGGCGATGTCCGGTGGCGCTACTCGCGCGACCTCGAACTGTGCACCGTCGCGCTCGCCGGGATCAAGGTGGACGCGGTGTACCGCAAGGACACCGGCTGCAGCGAGGTCACCCAGCTCGACGCGGGCACCGGGCGCCGCACGGCGCAGCGCAACGGGGACGCCGAACTCGGGACCAGGCTGGTCGTCGACGGATCGCACGTCACCACGACCGGCAAGAAACTGCTGAACACCTGGCGCGACGACCTGGTCAAGAGCATGGAGTACGGCCAGGTCCCCGCCATCGTGAACCCGAACAAGCAGCCGAGGACCGGCTGCACCTACGGCACGGTGGCCGCCGCGGCGGGCAAGATCGGTGTGATCGAGCGCTGCCCCGGCGACCCGGCCGACCGCTTCACCGTCTACCGCGCGACCAACGACGAAGCCGACGACCCGAAGGTCGACTACAGCACCGTGCTCGCAGGCAGGAACGCGAAGGTCATAGCGATGTCCGGCGAGCTCGCGCTGATCGTGCTGCCCGAGCCGAAACTGCTCGTCATCTACGGCGGCGACGGCCTGCAGAAGTCGGCGTACCCACTCGACGTGCCCGACGCGGACATCGCGCAGGATCCGGTGGGCGGCGTCATGACGACCTCGTGGACCGCGGAAGGCGTCTACTGGTTCACCGGCTCGAAGACCATGGCTTTCTCACGGGACGACCTCACGCCGCGCTGGACGCTGAACAACTCCACCGGCCCCGGGGTAACCTTCGGGGAGCAGCTGGTCGTGCCGATCCAGGGCGGGCTCGCCGTGCTCGACGAGACGACCGGCGCCACGATCCGCACCGTCGGCGTCGACAGGCGCGGCTACACCGGCCCGGTGCTGCTTTCCTCGGTCGGGCCGGTGCTGCTGGAGCAACGCGGCCCCACCCTCGTCGCCCTCAAGTGACCGGCAGGCGGTAGCAAAGGTCCCTTGCTCCCGCCGGCCGTCATCGCGTCGTCGAAGTCCTGGAAGTACGCAGCCTGCTGACTTCCTTCCAGCACCACTTGCCGCCCTCGCTGGCGAGCGTGCCGGTGGCGGTGCCCGGCCGCCCCGCGACGCTCAGCGTGACGGCGACCGTGTACTTGGTCTCGGAGACCTTCGTGACCGCGCCGAGCGAAGCGTCCGACGCTTCGCTGACCCGATCGATGATCTGGTCGATGTCCTTTTCGGCGTTCCCGCACTTGAGCGCCGTCAACGCCGCCCTGTCGTGGGCGTTGATGCCGTCGATGATCGCCTGCGCGGTCCCTTCCGGGCCTGCCGCCTTTTCGGCCTTGTCGTCGCTGAGGAAGAACCCGGGAGCGACGAACCCGGTGATACCCAGCGTGACCACCACCACGGCAGCGGCGGCGATGCCCACGATCAGGCCGGTCTTGTTGTTCTTCGGGGGCGCGGGCGGCCCGCCGAAGCCCTGGGGGTACTGCTGGTTCTGGCCGTACTGCTGGCCGTAGCCGGGATACTGCTGCTGCGCGTACGCGCCGCTCTGGTCGTAACCGCCCTGCGGGTACTGCTGCTGTCCCGGGTATTGCTGTTGCCCTGGGTACTGCTGTCCTGGGTACTGCTGCCCGCCCTGGTCGGGCTGCCCCGGGTACTGCTGCCCGCCCTGGCCGTGGTCGGGCTGTCCTGGCTGGGGTGGGTAGTTCATCAACAGTGCCCTTCGTCCTCGCTGCGGGACAGCGTGTTCATCTACGACATGCCCAGTGAGCCATAGTTTCGCAGGGACGGGACGCTTTTTCGGGCAATGGCACTTTCCTGCCGTGTCAGCTCCACCAGAACAGGCTGAGCGCGGCCGTCACGCTCACCACGACCACGAGACCGGCGCAGCCCGCGGCGCGGCCATTACGCGAGTCCGCGACCCGTTGTGCCAGCAAGGAGACGACCGCCGCGACCGGGTGGCCGATCAGCATCAGGAGCCCCGGCCCCGGCGCGCCGGTGAACAGGCAGAGCGAGGCGATCGCGACGACGCACACCGCCAGCACGGCCATCCCGGCCGCGAGCGCTCCGGTCAGCCCGCGCCAGAACCGGCCGCCTCCGGGCGTCGTGGGCTCGTCCGCGGGCGGCGGGGTGGTCGCGAGCTCTTCGGTGTCCGGTGACGACACGTCCTCGCCTGTCCAATCGTCGGGTTCGAGAATCTAGGGCGCCAGCAACTCCCACGGCTGAGCCGCGGGCCCGGCCTCCTGGCCTGCCGCGCAACTGGGCCGGAAGTCGCACCATGAGCAACGACGGCCAGGGCGCGCCGGGAACAACACGTCCTCGTCGCCGCCGGCGTCCAGGGTATCCGCTGCCAGCCGCAGGTCCCCGGCGGTCTCGTCGGCGCGTTGGAGATGCCGTTTCAGGCTCTCTTCGGTGTGCTCGGCGGCCGCGACGGTCCCGGTGGGCACGTGGTGCAGCTCGACCTGGTAGCACGGCGTCCGCAGCGTCCTGGCGGCCGCGACCGCGTACAGCGCCAAGGCCTGCGACGAACGCGCCTCGTACTCGTCCGGCTCGCGGCGGCCGGTCTTGTAGTCGATGATCACCAATTCGCGGCCGCGCTGGTCGATCCGGTCGGCGCGGCCCTCGATGATGAGGCTGGGCCCGCTGCCCGGCTCCAGCGTGACCGGCGCCGAAACCCAGCGCTCCAGCCCGACGGGATCGACGCTGACGTCGTTGTGCTCGACGTACTCCGCGACCCAGGCCTTGGCCCTGGCGCGGTACCGGGCGGCCTGGTCGGCGTCTTCGAACCCGGCGTCCTTCCAGTGTTCGGCGACGAGCGCCATCGCCCGCTGCGGCACGCGCTTGATCACCGGCAGGTCGAACAACGCCCGCAAAGCGTTGTGCACCACCGCACCCAGCGTGCTGTGCGCCCACGCGCCGGTGCGTGCCGGGGACGGACGGTCGAGATACGCCATGCGGTAGCGGCGCGGGCAATCTTCGAACGTCGCGAGGCGCGCGGGCGAGACCTTCGTCAGCTTGCGCGGCGCCTCGACGCCGAAGTCGAAACCAATCTGCTCCATCGGATCACCCCGCGCGCAACGCTACGCACCCCCACCGACACTTTTCGAGGGGATCCCCAGGAAGGGAGCAAGGGACCTTTGCTATCACCGGCTGCCGCGGTCTGTGAAGGCCCCCTTGAGGGACCCAGAGTCCGTGAAGGCCTCCTTCACTACCCTCAAGGTAGGGAAGGAGGCCTTCACTGCCTTCAGGTCAGGGGCCCGGCAAAGTCGATTGGTGCAGCTCGCAGTACTTGCTTGAGGGGTACGGCGAACGCGGAATGGGGCGTAGTCCGGCACTCGGTCCTGGTGTCCCCAATGTGGCATTGGAGACGCTCAGCGTCCCCAATGCCACATTGGGGACACCGAACGAACCGGGACCCAGAGTCCGTGAAGGCCTCCTTCACTACCCTCAGGGTAGGCAAGGAGGCCTTCACGACTCCGAGCGCGGGAGCAAGGGACCTTTGCTACCGCCCGCGGAACGTCACGCACCCGAGATGAAGCCCTTCACCGAGTTCGCCACCAGCTCGACCGCGATCGCCGCCAGCAGGAGACCGGCGATCTTCGCCAGCAGCGTGATCCCGCTTTCCTTGATCAGCCGGATGACCACACCCGAGTACCGCATGCACAGGTACAGCACGAAGTGCACCGTCACGATCGAAAGCGCGAGAGCCACGTACGCGCCGACGTGCCCATCGGCCTGCCGGACGAAGACGATGGTCGCGGCGATCGCGCCCGGGCCGGCGAGCAGCGGTGTCCCGAGCGGCACGAGGGCGACGTTGACGTCGTCGCCCGCCGCCTCGGCCTCGCCGCCGGTCTTGCCGGTCAGCAGCTGCAGCGCGATGAGCAGCAGCAACAGCCCGCCCGCGCCCTGCAGCGCCGGGATCCCGATGCCGAGGTACGACAGGATCGCTTGTCCCGCGACGGCGAACAGCGAGATCACCAGCAAGGAGACCAGCACCGCCTGCCGCGCGGCCTTGGCGCGGAACGCGACCGATTTGCGGCCGGTCAGGCTCAGGAACACCGGCACCGTGCCGGGCGGGTCCATGATGACGATCAGCGTGATCGTCGCGCTCATGAACAGGCGCGCGTCGAAGAAGTCCGTGATCGTCACCGCGTCACGACCTGGTAGCCGGTCGACCGCGCGACGAGTTCTTCGAGCGCGAGCGGGTCGGTGGTCTCGTCGCCGAGATCGATGGTCTTGTTCGTGCCGTGGTAGTCGCTCGAACCGGTGCGCACGAGCCCCAGCTCCCCCGCCAGCCCGTGCAGCTGGACGCGGGTCTCCTCGTCGTGGTTCGGGTGATCGACCTCGACACCGGTGAGCCCGTGCCCGGCCAGCCCGGCGAGCACGTCGACGGTGATGGTCGCGCCGCGCGTGTAGGCGAAGGGGTGCGCGATGACGGTGACGCCGCCCGCCTCCGCGATCATGTCGATCGCGTCCTCCACGAGCGTGTCCTGCCGCGCCACGAAGTACCCGCTGCCGTTGCCGAGATAGCTCCCGAAGGCCTCGTTCACCGACGAGACGACGCCTGCCCGCACCAGGGCCTGCGCGAGATGCGGCCGCCCGGCCGAACCGTCCTCCGGCAGCAGCGACATGACCTCGTCGGGATCGACGGGGAGACCGTCGGCGGCCATCCGCTCCGCCATCACGCGCAGCCGCCACCGCCGCTCCGACCGGAGCCGGGTCTGTTCGGCGACGATCGACGGCGACGCCGGGTCGAAGAGGTACGCGAGCAGGTGGACGCTGATGTGCCGCCCGGTCACCGGATCGACGGAGATCGTGGACAGCTCGGCGCCGGGGACCAGGGTGAGTCCCGGCGGCAGTGCCTCGGCGGCCGGGGCCCAGCCGGCCGTGGTGTCGTGATCAGTGATCGCGACTACGTCGAGGCCCGCCTTCGCGGCGGCGGCGACCAGCCCGGCAGGGCTGTCGGTGCCGTCGGAGGCGGTGGAGTGGGCGTGCAGGTCGATGCGCATCGCCGCTCAGTATCGACGATGCTCCAGGTCACAGCGACTCCGGGACCTGCGCTAACCGACTTTCTTCTTGCCGCGCGCCGCACGCTGCGCCTTGATCATCGAAAAGCGCTCGGCCTGCTTTTGCTTGTCGCCGAAGACGAGCTCGGAAATCGTGTCGTAGAACTCTTCCGGCTTCGGCAGGTAGTCGATGCGGTTCAGCGCCTGGATCTGACCGGCGGACTCGACCACCATGGTCCCGTACCCCATCATCCGGCCCCACGCCGAACGCTCGTAGGTGAGGTCGGTGACCTTGGTGATCGGCATCATCAGCACTTTCGTGGTGAAGACACCGGTGGTCATGACGAACCGCTTGTCCGTGACCACCAGGCGCTCGACCCACCACTCCATCACCACGTACGCGAAGCGCAGGATGATGAGCAACGCGGCATACCAGAGGATGTTCTGGATGACCCACGCGGCGGGCGGCAACAGGTAGGAGACCAGGACGCAGACGGCCAGCAACGCGGCCGTCTCGAAGGTTTCCCACAACAGCACAGCCCAGTGCCGGCGGATCCTGATGACCCGCCGCTCGGTGTCGAGGAGATACTCGTCTGGATCGCGTGGGGCGAACATACCGCTAGAGTATCCGCTCCCTCGCTAGCTGAAGACGTTGCTGACGAAGGTGATCACCGATTCGGCCGAGTCACGCAGGAAGCCGATGATGTTTCCCACGAGGCCCGCGGCCTGACCTGGCTGCGCGATCACGAAGAACAGCACCAACGCGATTCCTGCGAAAGTGAGGAGCTTTTTCGCGTTCACAGCGATCAATCCTGTCTCTTACGGTGACTGACTGCGGATACTGACCATTCATTTTGTACCGCACCTTCCACCGGCGCGGGAGGGAAGTCCCGCGCTTGGGTCAGCCGGCGAGGGGAAGTGTACCGTATGGCTACTCTCCGTGTACAGGACAGCCATTGTCAGGAAGCCCGCGTCTACCATTCGGGAATGAACACCGTTTCGGACAGCACCGTCCGCTGCGTAGGCGGCATCGTCCACGACGAGCTGGGGCGGATTCTGCTGATCCGGCGCGCGAATGAACCCGGACGTGGACTCTGGTCGGTCCCCGGCGGGCGGGTCGAACCAGGCGAAACGGACGAAGCGGCCGTCGTCCGGGAGATGCGCGAAGAGACCGGGCTCGACGTGATGCCGGGCACACTCGTCGGCACCGTCCGCCGCGGCCCGTATGACATCCACGATTACGCCTGCGCGGTCACCGGCGGCACTCTCCGTGCCGGGGACGACGCCACCGACGCCCGGTGGATCGACGCCGGAACCTTGATCGAACTCGACGAAGGCGGCCACTTGGCCGAACTCCTGTTCGTCACTCTCCGCGATTGGGGGGTGCTGCCGACCGCCGTCTTGACACCCGTTTTGCCCAATTCGGCAAAAGACGCGGGGACAAAGCAGCGCAAGAAGTGAAAATTAGCCGTCCCGACACATTGCCGACACCGTGGTCGTGAGTGGCGATTCGGGTTGGAACCCGAATCGCCACTCCCAACCCCCCCGGACCCCCCCACCCACACCGCCCCCCAAGAAAAACCCGTC
>NZ_JBWKEB010000012.1:88852-132929 GCF_056435665.1 Amycolatopsis sp. NPDC043887 | reverse complement strand
TGGGTTATTTCACAGGACACGTGGAGGGGAGCTCCTCGATTGGGGAGGGTGGGGTGCGGGGGGTTGGGGGGGGGCGGTTCGGGTGAGAACCCGAATCGCCACTCACGACCACCCGGACCCACCACGCCACCGCAGCCGCCAGAGAACAGCCGGCTAGACCGGCAACCAGGTCATCCGCTGTCCATGCGGCGCCGTCCGGGCCAGCGCCCGTACGTCCGGGACACCGGCGTCCCAGCGGACGAGCCCGAGCACGGCCTGGTCCACGGGTTCGGCGAGATCGGCCCGGCCGGGCACCAAAGGCTCCAGCGCGGCGGCGTAGAACTCCTCGCTGACCCACCACAACGGCCGGTCCGCGGCGAGTTTCCGGAGCGCCGCGAGGAAGTCCGCCCGCCGCTCCCCCAGGTACGCCAGCACGTGACTGGTCAACACGACGAGCGGAGCGTCGGCTGGCAGGGTGGCGGCCGCCGAGGCGAGGTCGTCGACGGCGTCGCCCGCGATCAGCTCCGGCCGTTGCTTGCCCTGCGCCGCCGCGGCCGTGCGCAGGAGCCGGATCCGGTCCGGCTGGTCGGCCCAGACGCAGGCTTCGAGCCAGGCCAGTTCGTCCTCGTCGGCCAGGTCCACCGGCGCGCGGTCGAGGCCGGCGCGGGCGGTGATCGTCAGCTTCTTCGGCACCTTCGGCGTGACGGCGCCGGGCGCGAGGTCCAGCGCGCAGTGCAGGCCGACCGCGGTCTTCGCGGGCCCGGCGGTGAGTTGTTCGCCGCCGTCGCACTGGTAGCGGTAGGCGTATTTGTCCAGGCCGAGCAGCAGGCCCGCGCTGCAGCCGACCTCGAGCAGCGCGATCTTGCCGCCCGCCTCCTTCGCGGCCGTCGTCATCGCGGGGTAGAGCAGCGCGGCACGGCGGACCTCGTTGGTCTGCGTGTACCGCGAGGAGATGATCGCCCGGGCCTTGTCCGCTCGTTCCAGCAGGAACGAGCGGAACAGCGGCCACGTCTCCGAGTCCACGCCGTCGAAACCGCCGACGGACGGGTAGTACCGCGAGAGCGGGTGGATGGGGTCGGCCTGGATGAGCCGGTGCGCCGTCGCCATGAGGAGCGTTCCGCGCGCTTCACCGCCGCGGGCGTCGGTCAGGAGACCGGCGACTTCGTCGTCCTCGGACGCCTTCGCCGCCAGGTGCTCGTACAGCGGCGAAACACCGGCCGCCTCGACCGTCGCGAACTTCCGCAGACGGCTCTTGATCTCATCCAGCCCGATGGGCATCGACGCGCTCCCTCTTCCCGTTCGTGACACCCATTATTCGTGCGGGACAGGACGGCCGGGCTGTTCACCGCCCCTGGTGTCTCCGTAAGACCGCTTCGGCACCATCACCTTGCGACGGAAGACACACACGATCGTGCCGTCCTGCTTGTAGCCGCGGGTCTCGACGTAGACGACACCGCGGTCGTCCTTCGACTTCGACGGCGTCTTGTCCAGCACCTCGGTCTCGCCGTAGATGGTGTCACCGTGGAAGGTCGGCTTCACGTGCTTCAGCGATTCGACCTCGAGGTTCGCGATCGCCTTGCCGGACACGTCCGGCACCGACATCCCCAGCAGCAGCGAGTAGATGTAGTTGCCGACCACGACGTTCTTGCCGAAGTCGGTGGTCTCCTCGGCGTAGTGCGCGTCGAGGTGCAGCGGATGGTGGTTCATGGTGATGAGGCAGAACAGGTGGTCGTCGTACTCGGTGACCGTTTTGCCCGGCCAGTGCTTGTAGACCGCACCGACCTCGAACTCTTCGTAATAGCGACCGAACTGCACCCATTCCTCCTGCACGAGTAACGCGGCGTGAGCCTGGAACGACAGGCCTTCGTGTTGAGGAGTACCCTCGACCATTGGTGTCGGGTCGTCAACGCGACCCACACCACTGCGTAACCGTCCGCCGAGCCAAGGAGGTGAGGAACCCGATGTCGAGTGGCGATAGTCCGCTTCCTAGTAGTCGCAGCGTTTCCGCCTTCACGTCTCGCCGGATCCCCACCTGGCAGGGCTGACGAAACCGGGAACGCTGGCCTAGCCGAGCGGCCCCCCGACCGCTTGGCCCGTCGTCTTCGCGCATCAACGCACGACGTCTGCCCAGGAGATCCCATGCCTGCCATTCCCTCGCTCGGCGGCCTTCGCGGCCGGAGCAACGGCCGCGCCAAGAGCGTCCCCGAACGCCCGCTGCCCGTCCCCCTTTCGGCGTACGTCGTCGATTGCGCGGTGTACGTGGAGGGCAAGCGGCTGCCCGGCCGCTGGACGCACGCCGAGGCCATCAAAGAGGTGCGCAAGCGGCACGCCGGGTTCGTCTGGATCGGCCTCCACGAGCCCGACGCGGTTCAGATCCAGGGCATCGCGGACACCTTCGGCCTGCACGAGCTGGCCGTCGAGGACGCGTTGGAAGCACACCAGCGGCCCAAGCTGGAGCGCTACGACGACACGCTGTTCATGGTGCTGAAGACCGTCCGGTACGTCGAGCACGAGTCGCCCGCGACGGCGAACGAGATCGTCGAGACCGGCGAGCTGATGGCCTTCCTCGGCCGCGACTTCGTGATCACCGTGCGGCACGGGAATCACTCGGGGCTCGCCAGGCTGCGCCGCGAACTCGACCAGGACCCGGAGCGGCTCGACCTCGGGCCGTCCGCGGTGCTGCACGCGATCGCGGACCACGTCGTCGACCACTACCTCGATGTCACCACCGCCATCGAGGCGGACATCGACGAGATGGAGACGCACGTCTTCGCGCCGCGGTCCAAGGTGAGCGCCGAGCAGATCTACTTCATGAAGCGCGAAGTGCTGGAGCTGCGCCGCGCGGTCATGCCGCTGGGCACCCCGCTGCAGCGCCTCGCCGAGGGCTACACGCGGCTGATCCCGGACGAGGTCCGCTCGTACTTCCGTGACGTCTCCGACCACTTGACGACCGTGGCGGAGCGGGTCGCGAACTTCGACGAACTGCTGACCACCCTGGTCGACGCGACACTGGCGAAGATCACGCTCCAGCAGAACACCGACATGCGCAAGATCACCGCGTGGGCGGCGATCATCGCGGTCCCCACGGCGCTGGCCGGCATCTACGGGATGAACTTCGACTACATGCCGGAACTGCATTGGCGTTTCGGCTACCCGGTGGCGATGACGGTCATCTTCGGCGTCTGCATCCTGCTCTACCGAATATTCAGGAAGAACCGCTGGCTCTGACCCCTTCCCGCTTTCGGTAGTACCTGGAGTTCCCCATGCCAAGGATCCTGACCAACCTCAAGTTCTGGGCGCTGGCGTTCTGCGTCGTCTGGCTCGGCATCGTGATCGCGATCATCGCGAAGGACCCCGCGTTCGCGCACGGCCCGAAGTAGCGCGTCCGGCATTACGCTGGAGCGCGTGAAAGCGCTGGTCGTCGCGGACGAGGTCGAAGAGCGATTGTGGACGTCCGCCGTCCGCAACCACCCGGCCGACCTCGTGATCGGCGCCGGCGACCTGCCGTACGACTACCTCGAGTTCCTGGCGAGCGCGCTCGACGTGCCGTGCGTGTTCGTCCCCGGCAACCACGACCCCGACCTGTCCGGCTACACGCGCTACGGCGGACTGTCCATGAAGGACGGTTTCCCCACCGTGTGGCCAGGGCCGGCGGGCGGAGTGAACGCGGACGGCCGCATCGTCGACGTCGGCGGGCTCCGGTTCGCCGGGCTCGGCGGCTCGGTGCGCTACAACGACGGCCCGAACCAGTGGACACAACGCCAGCAGGCGCGGCGTGCCCGGCGGCTGGTGCGCCGGGCCCGGTTCCGCCGCCGGCGGGACGGAAGGGACGTCGACGTCCTGCTCACGCACGCGCCGCCGCGGCATTGCGGCGACCGCGAGGACCCGCCGCACCGCGGGTTCGACTGTCTCCATCGCACGATCGAGTTGCTGCGCCCGAAGTGGTTGCTGCACGGGCATATCCACCCGCACGGTGAACCCGTGCCGGACCGGGTGGTCGGCGGGACCACGGTCCGCAACGTCGTCGGGCACCGGATCATGGAGTTCTCATGAAGGACACGGGCTTTCCCCGCGCGGACGCGGAGCACGACTTCCTTCGCGCGCGACGGCGTCAGGTGTTGTCACGGCTGGCGAACTGGCTGCGCCGCGAGCCCGACGACGTCAACATCATGCTGCCGTTCCACGAGGTGGTCGACGCGCTCGGCTATCTCGGCGAACGGAAGATCGGCGCGCGAGTGATCCGGCTCGATTCGATCGTCGGCAGCGTCGACCGCGGCCGCGACTTCGACCGCCGCTTCCGCCCGACGTCCGGGCGGGTCCGCGAACGCTGGGAACGGCTGGCGCTCGCCACCCGGCGCGGCGAGTCGATCCCGCCGATCGAGGTGTACCGCGTCGGCGAACTGCATTTCATCATCGACGGGCACCACCGCGTTTCGGTGGCGCACGCGATGCGACTGTCCACAATAGAGGCGATGGTCACCGAGGTGCGGACCAAACTGGACCCGAGCGGGATCCGGTACCGCGGCGACCTGATCGTGAAGGACTACCGGCGGCTGTTCCTGGAACGCGTCCCGCTTTCGGGGCACGCGCGGGCTTCTGTGGTGTTCACGGACCCGTGGGACTACGCGCGGCTCGGTGAGCACGTCGAGGCGTGGGGTTTCCGGCTGATGCAGGACGAAGGGGCGTACTCGGACCGTGCGACGCTGGCGCAGCGGTGGTTCGACGAGGAGTTCGTTCCGGTGGTGGCGATGCTGCGGCAGGCGGATCTGATCGGCTCGCGGACGGACGCCGAGGCGTACCTGTGGGTGGCTTGCGAACGGTACCGGCTGATCCGGACGCACCGGTGGGACGACGAGGTCTTCGAGGCCGTGCGGTCACAGTCCCGCTGACACGCTCCGCGCGTGCTATGAAAGGCCCCTTCATTGCAGAATTTGCAATGAAGGGGCCTTTCATAGCGCTCCCCCTACATGTGAACGGCGACCGGCGCACCCTCCGAAGCGCCTTCGGGAGCCTTCGCCGGAGCACCCGACCGCAGCAGCAGCCCGCAGATCACCGCACCGATGACGAAGATCCACCCGCCCCACACGAAAGCGGTCGTGTAGCTGTGCACTGCCGCTTCGGCCGCCAGTTGCGCCGAAGGCACCTTCCCGGCCGTGAACGACGTCGCCGCGTTACCGGCCAGCGTGCTCAGCAGCGCGGTCCCGATCGAGCCGCCGACCTGCTGCGCGGTGTTGACCGCCGCCGACGCGACACCGGCGTCGTGCGTGTCGACGCCGAAGGTCGCGACGCTCATCGCGGGCGCCATCGCGAGGCCGATGCCGACACCCATGACCATCAGCGGGAACAGCACCCCGCCGGCGTACGTGCTGGTGACGTCGATGGCCGAGAGCCAGAACAGCCCCGCCCCCGCGATCAGCATTCCCAGTGACACCAACGGTTTCGCGCCGAACTTCGGCAGCAGCACGGCCGTCGCCGATGTCGCGCTGGCCATCAGGGTGGCCACCATCGGCAGGAACGCGACCCCGCTCTGCACCGGCGTGAACCCGAGGTTCAGCTGGATGTAGAAGGTGAGGAACAGGAAGATCGAGAACATCCCGATGGCGAGCAGGAACATCGCGAGGTACGAGCCGCCGCGGTCGCGGTCGAGCAGCACGCGCAGCGGCAGGAGCGGATGCGAGACCCGCTGCTGGATCGCCACGAAAGCGGCGAGCAGCACGACACCGGCGGCGAGGAAACCCCACACCGAGACCGAGGACCACGAGTCGCGCTCGGCGTTCGCGAAGCCGTAGACGAGCGCGAAGAGACCGGCCGACGCGGTGATCGTGCCCGGGATGTCGAGCTTCGGGCGCGGGCCGTCGGTTTCGGAGTTCTTCAGCAGCACGGCCGAACCGGCGAACGCGATCACCGCGAAGATGATGTTGACGTACATCGACCAGCGCCAGTCGAGGTACTCGGTCAGCACGCCGCCGAGCAGCAGGCCGATCGCCGCGCCGCCACCGCCGATCGCGCCGAAGACCCCGAACGCCTTGCCGCGTTCCTTCGGGTCGGTGAAGGTCGTGGTCAGCAGCGAAAGGGCGGCCGGGGCGAGAAGCGCGCCGAAGACACCTTGCGCGGCACGGGCGACGAGCAGCATTTCGATACTGGTGGCGGCGCCGCCGATCGCGGACACGATGGCGAAACCGGCGAGCCCGACGAGGAACGCGCGTTTGCGGCCGAAGAGATCCGCGAGCCGCCCGCCCAGCAGGAGCAGGCTGCCGAACGCGAGCGCATAGGCGGTGACGACCCATTGGCGGGCGTCGTTCGAGAACTCGAGGTCCTGCTGCGCCGACGGCAGCGCGATATTCACGACGGTGGCGTCGAGGACGACCATCAGCTGAGCGAGGCCGATCATCACCAGGATCAGCCATCTCCTGGCGTGGTGCGGGTTGGCGTGCCGCGCGGCCGCGTCCCCCGGCGGCGTGGCGACAGCGGTGGATGAGTCAGACATACGGGCGGTTTCCTCACCGATAGTGACGAAGAAGCTATGTGGAGTAGGTATCTCCCCTTTCCGCGCCCAAGGTACACAAGAAGTGGAGAAGTGTCCTCTACTTCGTTTGTTAAGCTGGACGAATGGCTCGGGAACTCGCTTCTGCCGCACCGGCGCGGCCGCTGCGGCGCGACGCTGAACTCAATCGGCAGCGCATCATCGCGGCGGCACACACCGTCTTCGGCGAGCGCGGGCTCGAAGCGACTCTCGACGACGTCGCGCATCACGCGGGCGTCGGCGTGGGCACCGTCTATCGTCGCTTTCCGAGCAAAGAACACCTGGTCGAAGCCATGTTCGTCGACCAGTTCGAGACGATCCGCGAGTTCGCCGAAGAAGCGCTTCGCGCCGAAGATCCCTGGGAGGGATTCGCAGGCTTCACGTGGCGCGCGGCCGAACTGCACGCCGGTGACCGCGGGTTACGTGAAGTCATGTTGTCGAACGTCTTCGGCCAGGAGCGCGTCGCCGAGGCGAAATCCCGCATGGTGCCATTGATCACACAGCTCGTCGAACGGGCTCAGGCGGCCGGTGCCCTCCGCGCCGATTTCGTGCCGACGGACATACCGCTCCTGCACCAGATGCTCGGCTCGGTCATCGAGTTCACGCACGGTATCCAGCCGGACCTGTGGCGCCGGTGCCTCGCGATGCTGCTGGACGGCCTGCGCGCCGAACCTGGATGCGCCACCGCGTTGCCGCATCCGCCGCTGGACGTCGAGGCGCTGGACGAGGCGATGTGCTCGTTCCGGCTGCCCAAGCTGCGCTAGCCCCCGCATTTAGTCCTCTGAATGCGTCAAGGGAGCTTCGGGAACACCGCGACGGCGACCTCTCGCGCCGCCGCGCAGGTGGCCTCCTCCGGCGCCCCGTCGACGCCCACCACCGAGAGCATCGCCTGCTCGACCCGGTCCGGGGTGCCGGGGATCGGCCGGTGCGTGGTCACCTGGCAGAACGCGCCGGACGTCGTGACCTGGACCTGCCGGCCGCCCAGCGCCTCCGTCGCGCCCGGCGTGGTGTCCGCGCCCACCGACAGCGAGAAGCTGACCTTGCCGCGGATGCAGCTGTGCCCGGACAACGCCGGGGCCGGTTTGGTCTCCGGACCGGCGGCGGCGTCGAGCTCATGCTGGTCGAGCGGCGCGCACGGGGCGACCCGGCCCCACGAACGCTGGTCGAGGTTCAGCCGCCCGACCTTGCGCGCGCCGATCACGCCGGCCGCGCCGTCGACCGTCGCGTCGGCGATCCGGCAGCGGCCGGCCTGATCGGCGGGCGCCGTGTCGTCGGAGGTCACCGTGATGGACAGCCTGATCCCGTCGGCGAAGGTGAGCAGCCGGGTGCATGCGGTGTCTTCGTTGAACGTCGACCGCTGGACGCTGACGCCTTCCGGCAGCGGGCCGGCGTATTCGTACGGCTGATTGTTCGGATCCTGCCCGGAAGTGATCGGGCCGGTGGTCACGGTGTAGCGATTGGCGCCCTCGACGAATTCGAGGCGGCAGAACTCGAAAGACGTCAACGGCGGTTTGACCGCGTTTCCGCCGCCGATCACTTTCCGCTGGTCGACAAGGCTGCAGTAATCGAGCGACGAGTATTCCCCGAGCGCCTCGGAAGCGGTCAGGGCCTCCCCACCCGCCGTGGTCGACGGCGCCACCGCCGGTTCCGGGGTGGAACAGGCCGCGGCGAGGAACAGGCCGCAGAGTACTGCGCTGAGTCTCTTCGAGGGCACCGGAGCAGTATCGTCAAAAGATCGCGGAACACCAGCCCCTACGGGCGAAGAACACAGGAGCCGCCACGTTTTCCCAGGTGACCGCCTTACCGCGATTTCACGCCCTTAAGGGTGCGTTTCGTTCCGCGGTGGGATGCGGCAGGGCCGTCACGAGACGAGAATGGGTTTCACACACCGTGACGACCGAGAGGGAAGTACCGTGACGAACCCCGTAGCCGCCCGCCTGACCCGACCGCGCCAGGGCCGCATGATCGGCGGCGTCTGCGCCGGTCTCGCCAAACGCTTCGGCACCACGCCGGGCAAGGTCCGTCTGCTCGCCGTGCTGTCCTGCCTGCTGCCCGGCCCGCAGTTCATCGTCTATCTCGTGCTGTGGCTCGCCCTGCCCGAGAGCGAGTACTGAGCCGGCCTCAGCCGTTGGGATCGAAGGGGATGCCCGCCGGTTTGGCCTTCCCCAGATTGTGTTCGAAGGCGCCGTCCTTGATCGCCAGGCTCGCGCTGCCGAAATCGGCGCGGACGAGCGTGTCCCGGATACCGGGCGGGAACCCGTCCCAGCTGACGAGGTCCGGGTACTGCCAGGCGTTGTAGTGGTTCTCCGGCGGTTCGGTCGCGCTCGCGATGCGGAAGCAGTGGGTGCTCGCGCCGTCCTTGTGATAGACGATCTTCGGGTGGGTCCCCTCCCAGGAGACCTTGGAGCGGTCGTGAGTGGAGTAGTTGCCGTGCGCTGACGTCGAGACGTACCGGGCCTGACCCTCGTTGACCCAGACGACGACGTGTTCGATGTCGTGCCGGTGCCCGCAGCAGTCGATGCCCGGGACGGCCTGGTCCTTTTCGAAGTAGAGGTCGTAGAGGTGGGCGCACCAGCCGTTGTTGCACTTCGACCGCGCGTAGGAGTTGGTGTTGTCGAGGTCCGACCGGTCGCGGCACTGACCGTTGAGGGCTCCGGAGTTCTTGAGACCGGTGGCGACCGCGCCGGTCGGTGAGATCGCGGGCGTCGGGTAGCAGCCGTCGGTGTCGTAGTCGAACGCGGGCTGCCACTTGCTGTCGGCTTCGGTCGCGTTCGCCGGCAAGGCCTGTGGTGGTTCGGCCCAGGCGACGGCGGGGGCGAGCGCGGTGATGAGGACCGCGCCGGCCAGACCCTGCAGGAGACGGCGTGTCAGCTTCTTCGGCAAGGCAGGCGCCCTTCTCTAGGTACCGTTGCGGGGCTGAGGATCCCCGATCGCCCTGTGAGGCGTACACCGCCGAAGGTGGGGAATTCACGATGTCCGAAGTGGACAACGCACACACGTGACTGAAGGCGTAACTCGCGTGAAGGCCCCCTTCCCCTTGGGCTCAGCCGAGGGAAGGGGGCCTTCACGCGCTACAAGAGAGAGCTAGTCGGTGTAGGTCAGGTTCTTGCCGCTGGCCCCGTCGAACAGCTTGATCTTGTCCGCGTCGAACCACAGCTCGACGTTCTGGTTCTCCGCCGCCGACGAGGCCGCCGAAAGGCGGGCCACGATCTGCGACTCGGAGCCGGGTACGTCCGAAGAACCGCTGTCGGCGGCGAGATCCGCGAGGTCGGACGACGACGCGGCCTCACCCTCGACCGAGAAGTGCGCGAACTTCTCGGAACCCATCGACTCGAGGACGTCGACGTGGGCGGTGAACGTCGCGCCCTGGCGGGCGGCGGCGTCCACCAGCGCGGCGTCCTCGAAGTGCTCCGGCCGGATGCCGACGATGACCTCACGCGGCGCGTTGGCCGCTTCGACCAGCTGCCGCACCCGGTCGGTGAGCGGGATGTCGCCCAGCGCGCTGCGGGCCGTCCCGTTCTCCAGCGTCGCGGGCACGAAGTTCATCGACGGGCTGCCGATGAACCCGGCCACGAACAGGTTCGCCGGGTTGTCGTAGAGGAACTGCGGCGACCCGATCTGCTGCACGTAGCCGGCCCGGAGCACGACGACCCGGTCGCCGAGGGTCATGGCCTCGGTCTGGTCGTGCGTGACGTAGAGCGTCGTCGTGCCCAGCTGTTTCTGGATCTTCGACACCGACGTCCGCATCTGGCCGCGGAGCTTCGCGTCCAGATTGGACAGTGGCTCGTCCATCAGGAACGCCTTGGGATTGCGGACGATCGCCCGCCCCATCGCGACGCGCTGGCGCTGACCACCGGAGAGGTTCGCCGGTTTGCGGTCCAGGTGCCCGGTCAGATCGAGGATCTGCGCCGCCTCCTCGACCTTGGCCCGTACCGTCCGGTCGTCGACCTTGGCCAGCCGCAACGGGAACGCCATGTTCTCCCGCACGCTCATGTGCGGGTACAGCGCGTAGGACTGGAACACCATCGCGATGTCGCGGTCCTTGGGCGCCTTCTCGTTGACGCGCTGGCCGTCGATGCGCAGTTCGCCGGAGGAGATGTCCTCCAGCCCCGCGACCATGTTCAGCGTCGTGGACTTCCCGCAGCCGGACGGGCCGACCAGGATGATGAACTCACCGTCGGCGATCGTGATGTCCACTTCGGACACCGCGAGGGCGCCGTCGGGGTACTTCTTGGACACTTTTTCGAGAACGATTTCAGCCATGGGTCAGCCCTTCACCGCACCGGACGTCAGCCCCGCCACGATGCGACGCTGGAAGAACAACACGAACAGGATGATCGGGACGGTGATCACCACGGCGGCCGCGGAGATCGTCCCGGTGGGGTCTTCGAACTGCGAGGACCCCGTGAAGAACGACAGCGCCGCCGGGACCGTGCGCGAGGCCTCGGTCGAGGTCAGCGAGATCGCGAACAGGAAGTCGTTCCAGCAGAAGATGAACACCAGGATCGCGGTGGTGAACACCCCCGGTGCCGCCAGTGGCGCGATCACCTTCCGGAACGCCTGCGCCGGGGTCGCGCCGTCCATCTTCGCCGCCTTTTCCAGCTCCCACGGGATTTCCCGGAAGAACGCGGACAGCGTGTAGATCGACAGCGGCAGCGCGAACGTGATGTAGGGCAGGATCAGCCCCGGCCAGGTGTCGAACAGGCCCAGCTCACGTTCGATGTTGAACAGCGGCGTCACCAGCGACACCTGCGGGAACATCGCGATCAGCAGCGACATCCCGACCAGCACCTGCTTGCCGGGGAAGTCCAGCCGCGCGATCGCGTACGCCGCCATCGTGCCGAGGACGACCGCGATCACCGTCGCGATGATCGCGATCCCGATCGAGTTCACCAGTGCCCTGATGAACTCCGTGGTCTCGAAGATGTCCGCGTAGTTCTGCCACGTCCATTCCGACGGGATGAAATTCCCGTCGTCCAAGGTCTCCTTGGTCTTGAACGAAAGCGAGACCACCCACAGCACCGGGAACAGCGCGAACACCAGGACCAGGATGTCGACGAGGCCCCACTTGAACTTGCGGCCGGGAGTGACCGCTCCACCGATCGCCATCAGCGCTTACCCCCATTGTCACTGCCGGGTGCGGCCGTGCCGAACACCTTGATGAAGATGAACGCGATGATCGCCACCGTGAGGAAGATCAGCACCGCCATCGTCGACCCGATCCCCAGGTTCAGGCCCTTGACCAGGTTGTTGTAGGTCTGCATCGACACCGAAGACGTGTCCTGCGCGCCGTTGGTGAGCACGAAGATGTTGTCGAAGATGCGGAACGCGTCCAGGGTGCGGAACAGCAGCGCCACCAGGATCGCGGGCTTCATCACCGGCAGCATCACCTTCGTGAACCGCTGCCACGCCGTCGCGCCGTCCATCGCCGCGGCCTTCAGCAGATCGTCCGGCACCAGCGCCAGGCCCGCCATCAGCAGCAGCGCCATGAACGGCGTCGTCTTCCACACCTCGGCCAGCACGATGATCGCCAGCGATGGCCAGTACTCGGTCAGCGGCGCGCTGTCCGGGTAGAACAGGTTGGCCAGGTAGCCCGTGTCCGGTGTCCAGGCGTAGTACCAGGAGAACGCCGCGACCACCGTCACGATGCCGTACGGGATCAGGGCGACCGTCCGCACGAGGCCCCGTCCGACGAGCGTCCGGTGCATGATCAGCGCCAAGCCCATGCCGAGGACGAACTCGATCACCACCGAAACGATGGTCAACCCCATCGTCGTCCCGAACGCCGTCCACCAGTAGCCGTTGGACAGCACCGCGATGTAGTTGTCGAGGCCGACGAACTCCTGCTGCGCCGGGAACCTGAGGTCGTAGCGCTGCAGGGAGAGCCAGATCGAGTAGATGATCGGGTACCCGGTGACCGCGATCATCACGATCGCCGCCGGGGCGCACAGCCACAGCCCGAGCCTGCGTTCGGCCTTCTTTCCTTCACTGAGAACGGGTCTGGCCTTCTTGCCCGGCTTGCTCCCGGTCGCCGTACCGGCGGTTTCCTGCACGGTCACGGGATCACTCCCTTCGACTGGAGCGCGTCGGCGAGTTCTTCCTTGAGTTTCTCCGCCGTCTTCCGCGGATCGATCTCGGACGGCGGGGAAAGCACCTTCGACAACACCGTCGAGGCGTTCTGGTAGGCCGGGGTCAGCGGCCGCACCGCGGCGTCCTTGAGGGCCTCCAGGATCGTTTCCCGCATCGGGTACTTCGTGTCCATACTCGGGTTGTCGTCACTCTGCGGTGCCGTCGCGTCGAGTGGCAGCGTGTCCGTGTAGAGCGATTCGATCGTCGGCGGGACACCGTCCTTGAGCGCGGAGAACTTCTGGTTCTTCGCGCTGCGCAGGCACAACGCGACCTCGTAGGCCTCGGCCTTGTGCTTCGAGGTCGAGCTGACCGCCAGGTTGTAGCCACCGATCGTGGTCTTGGCGGGCTTGCCCGCTTCGAACTCCGGATAGGTGGTCCACTTGAAGTGCTTCAGCTCGTCCTTCTTCTCCTTGGCGTAGGAGGCGTAGACGAACGGCCAGTTCAACTCGAAGGCGGCGTTCCCGCGCTGGAAGGCCTGGCGGACCTCGTCCTCCTTGGAGTTGGTCAGCGACGGGTCGGTGATCCCGGCCGTGGTGACCTTCTTGAGCATCTCCAGCGCCTTGATCGCGCCCTCGTCCATCACGACCGACTTGCCGTCGTCGGAGAGGATCTTGCCGCCCGCCGACTCGACGAGCGTGTTGTAGATGACGACCAGGCCTTCGTACTGCGCGCCGGTGAACACGACGTTCGCCGGCTTGCCCTGCGCCTTGAGCGCCTGGGCCTGCTGGATCATCTCGTCCCAGGTCTTCGGCGGCGTCGGGGTCAGCCGGTCGTCGTACCAGAGCAACTGGACGTTGGTGTTCTTGGTCGCCGCGTAGAGCTTTCCGTTCCACGTGGCGGTTTCGAGGGGACCCGGCAGGACACCCGCGGTCGCCTCGGCCTTGGCTTCACCGGTCCATTCGTCGATCCAGCCCGCCTCGGCGAACTCCGAGACCCAGGTGACGTCCAGCCCCAGTACGTCGAGCGAATCGTCCCCGGCGGCCAGCCGTCGCACCATCTGTTCCCGCTGGCCGTCGGCCGGGCGCGGGAGCTTGTTGTACACGACCTCGTACCGCCCGCCCGAGGCCTTCGTGCAATCGTCCACAACGGACTGGAAATTGTCTTCGGGCGCGTAGTAGACGTTGATCTTCAGCCCGGCATCCGAACCGCAACCCGCCAGCAAGCCGGCCGTCAGCGCCGCCGCGCCGAGTAGCGAGCCGGTGCGGCCTGGTGAGCGGCCCCTCCGGCTCGCGCTCATCCTCTTCCCCATGAGGCCTCCTCACCCGCGCACGCCTGGGGAGCGGCGGCACTAGGACGCGTTGAAGAAGCCCGCGCGCCAGCACCCCGACGTGCTAGTGCTCGGGCGGACACGCTGGAGTACGCGACCGCCCGACTGGTGTTGTGCAACCTATTCCGGGCGATCACCGCCCGCAAGCAGTATCGGTAACGATTCAGCGGACCGCACGACGAACAGGTGAACAAGTACCGCCGAATGTCAGTGGTCTGGACTCGGAGTCATCAGGTGGGACGGCCGCCCAACGCCAACTGGGCGAGGAGCTCGCGCCCCTGTTCGGCCGAACGCGGCTGGCAGAGCACGTCGTAGCGGCCGGCGACCAGCTGGCTCGCGGAGGAGAAGTCGCGGCGGGACATGCCGTAGCTGATCGCCGCGAAGACCGTCCACGCCAGGATGCCGAGCACGAGCCCGCCGATCATGGGCTGCCAGGCGAAACCCTGGTTGTTGAACATGCCCAGCAGCAACCCGATGATCAGGCCGAACCACGCGCCGGACACCGCGCCCGTGCCGAGCACCCGGCCCCAGCTCAGCCGTCCGACGACGCGCTCGACGAGCATCAGGTCGACGCCGACGATGGTCACGTCGGAGACCCCGAACTCCTTCTCCGCGAGGAAACCGACGGCTTGCTGGGCTTCGCCGTACGTCGCGTAGGAACCGATCGGCCAGCCGGTAGGCGGTGTCGGCAGCCTGGGCAGCCCACCCGCGGCCCGGCCGCTTCCGCCAAAGGGAGCACTCACGTAATCACCTCTCGCCCATCCTGGTCCATCTTCTCAAGGACGGGCGAAAGGTGCGAACGTTCAGGAGCGGGACTTGTATTCGCGGAGCAGGCCACGGCTGATGATGGTCTTCTGGATCTCGCTGGTGCCTTCGCCGATGAGCAGGAACGGCGCCTCGCGCATGAGGCGTTCGATCTCGTATTCCTTGGAGTAGCCGTAGCCGCCGTGGATGCGGAAGGAGTCCTGGGTGACCTCGGCGCAGTACTCGCTCGCGATCAGCTTCGCCATGCCGGCCTCGACGTCGTTGCGCTCACCGGAGTCCTTGAGGCGGGCGGCGTTGACCATCATCAGGTGCGCGGCCTCGACCTTGGTGGCCATCTCGGCGAGTTTGAACGCGACCGCCTGGTGCTCGGCGATGGCCTTGCCGAAGGTCTTGCGCTGCTGGGCGTACTCGACGGCGAGCTCGAACGCGCGGATCGCGATCCCGCAGGCGCGGGCGGCGACGTTGACGCGGCCGACCTCGACACCGTCCATCATGTACGCGAAGCCCTTGCCCGGCGCTTCGCCGAGGACCTTGTCGGCACCGATCTTGTAGCCGTCGAACACGGCTTCGGTGGTGTCGACGCCCTTGTAGCCCATCTTGTCGATCTTGCCGGGGATGGTGAGGCCGGGCGCGACCTCGCCGAAGCCCTCGGGCTTCTCGACCAGGAAAGTGGTCAGGTTCTGGTGGGCCTTCTCGGCACCTTCGTCGGTCTTGACGAGCAGCGCGATCAGGTTGGAGCTGCCGCCGTTGGTCAGCCACATCTTCGAACCGTCGATGACGTAGCCGTCGTCGGTCCGGCGGGCGCGGGTCTTGATCGCGGCGACGTCGGAGCCGAGGTCGGGCTCGGACATCGAGAACGAGCCGCGCACCTCGCCGGTCGCCATCCGCGGCAGGAAGTGCTGCTTCTGCTCCGGCGTCCCGTGTTGCTTGATCATGTGCGCGACGATGAAGTGCGTGTTGATGACACCGGAGACGCTCATCCAGCCACGCGCGATCTCCTCGACCACGAGGGCGTAGGTCAGCAGCGATTCGCCGAGGCCGCCGTACTCCTCCGGGATGGTGAGCCCGAACAGGCCCATCTCCTTCATCCCCTCGACGATGTCGGCGGGATAGGTGTCGGAATGCTCGAGCTCCTGCGCGCGCGGGATGACCTCCTTGTCCACGAACTGGCGGACCGTGGCCAGGATTTCGGACTGCACGTCGGTCAAGCCGGCGGTCTGGGCGAGGCGAGCCATCGCTGCTCCCTAAATTCGCGCGCGCCGGGCTCCCGGCGCTGGGTTACCGGTGAGTATGACGCCTGCGGAGAGACCCCGCTATGAGCGCAGTCACGCGTACGCCATCCGTGACCATGGCAGACCTTTGGCGGATTCCCGCCGCACCAGCAGTACGCCTTTCCAACCCAGCCTCCGGCGCGGGGCAAGACTCCGGCCTGGCGACCGGCCCCCTGATATCTTTTCACTCTTCGGGCTGATCGGACTGGTGTCCGTGATCCCAGGGGTCGTCTTGGGTCACGTCGCCTTCGCGAAGGCCCGGCGTGGTGAGGTCGGCGGCCAGGGCATGGCGCTCGCCGCGTTCGTCGTCGCGCTGAACATCGCCGCGAAACACGGGGCTTTCCGGTAGCGATACGGTCCTCGTCTACGAGGGGACCGGCATGACGAATCCGCATGACCCGTACGGCCGGCAGCCCTACGGTCTCCAGCCGTATCAACCGCCGCCGCAGCAGTACTACGTCCAGCAGACCTACGTGCGGCCGCCGGACCAGGGCATGGCGGTGGCGTCGCTGGTGTGCTCGCTGATCGGGCTGGTCATGTGTTTCCCGGCGATCTTGGGGATCATCTTCGGGCACATCGCGCTCTCGAAGGCCAAACGCGGCGAAGCGGGCGGCCAGGGCATGGCCCAGGCGGGCATGATCATCGGGTACGTCGTCACCGCGCTGTGGTTGATCCCGGTCATCCTGTGGTTCGTTTTCGTCGTACTCGCGATCGGAGCCGCGGGCGTCTCGTGACCCGTCCCCGGATACGGTGGTGTCCCGCACGAACCAGGGGGCCAACCGGATGAGCAGTTCCGACTCGCAGGACACACCGTCGACGTCGTCCTACACCGACTCGAACACCTTCTCGGACCCGACTTCGGCGCCCGAAACCGTGTCGGGCCCGGCGGAACCGCAGCAGTTCCAGCCGCCGGCGCCCTTCACGCCGCCTCCGCCGTTCGAGCCACCCACTCCGTTCGAGCCGCCTTCGGCCTCAGCGCCGGACCCTGTACCCCCTCCCGACCCGGCTTCCGTTCCGGTTCCGGTCGAGACGTACGGGCAGGCCATCGACCCGCTGACCGCCGAGCCCGTGCCGCCGCCCTACGCGACTCCGGAGCCGCCGGTGTACACGCCCGTGCCGTTGCCCGCCGCGTACCCGCCGCCCCAGCCGTACAACCCGTACGCGGCGGTGGCTCCCCCGCGATCGCAGGACAACGGGATGGCGATCGCCGGGCTGGTGTGCTCGCTCATCGGGATCTGCTCCTGTGTGACGGTGATCGTCGGGCTGATCCTGGGGCACATCGGATTGGCGAAGGCGAACCGCGGTGAAGCGGGCGGGCGTGGCATGGCGCTCGCGGCGGTGATCATCGCCTACGTCGTGATCGCGCTGTACGTCGGTTTCGGCGGCACGATGATCATCCTGGGCGTGAACGGCCAACTCGATTAGCAGCGGGAATGTGGCGGCAGTTGGTCGCAGGTCCGTGAAGGCCTCCTTGCCTACCCTGAAGGTAGGGAAGGAGGCCTTCACGGACTACGCGATCGCCATCCGCAGCCTCAGCAACACCACCAGCCCAGCAGTCTCAGTGGCGGCGCGTGAAGGCGGCGGTGGCCTGGTGGGGCACGTCTCGTGAGTGGTAAGGACGGTTAGAACCGTCCTTACCACTCACGAGGCTTGACCGACATCACCCGGTTCCCTGGGCGCCGGCGCCACCTGACCGTTGGCCTCCGGTTCTTCCGGCGCTCCCCGCTTCGGCGTGTTCGCGTCGAGGAAACGCAGCAGCTCCACCGGGAACGGCAAGACCAGCGTCGAGTTCTTCTCCGCCGAGACCTGCACGACGGTCTCGAGCAGCCGCAGCTGCAACGCCGCCGGAGTGTCGGCCATGGTCGCGGCCGCCTGCGAAAGCTTGTGCGATGCCTGCAACTCCCCGTCTGCCGAGATGACCCGCGCCCGCCTTTCGCGTTCGGCTTCGGCCTGACGCGACATCGAGCGTTTCATCGACTCCGGCAGCGCGACGTCCTTGATCTCGACCCGGTCGATGTGGATGCCCCAGTCCAAGGCCGGGCTGTCGATCATCAGCTCCAGGCCCTCGTTCAGCCGTTCTCGGTTCGACAGCAGGTCGTCCAGGTCGCTCTTGCCGATGATCGACCGCAGCGAGGTCTGCGCGACCTGCCCGACGGCCGAGCGGTAGTCCTGCACGTTGACCGCGGCCAGCACCGGGTCGATCACCTTGAAGTACACGACCGCGTCGACCCGCACGGTGACGTTGTCGCGGGTGATGCCGTCCTGTGCGGGGATCGGCATCGTGACGATCTGCATGTTGACCTTCTGCAGCCTGTCCGCGATCGGCACCAGCAGCGCGAGCCCCGGCTGCCGGATGGCCGGGCGCACCCGCCCGAACCGGAACACGAGACCGCGTTCGTACTGTTTCACCACGCGAAGGCTGGCCGCGAGCCACGCACCGCCCGCGACGGCGACCGCACTGAGAATCTCCACCACCATGGCTGCTCCCGGGGTTGTTCTCGCTGTTCACGGTACGCCCGGCGGGTCACGGGGGAAACACGGTGGACAAGCCTGCCAAGGTGGGTTCGTGACCGGTTTCAAGATCCCGCCCAAGTTCCTCGACCGCGCCGCCGAACTCGGCCCCGGAGCCGCCGAGTGGCTCGACTCCCTCCCGTTCCTCGCCGAGAAGTACACCGCCAAGTGGCAGCTCGAATACGACGGCGAGGCCATGCACGGCTTCGTCGGCGTCGCGCAGCCGGTGCGCCGAGCGGACGGCTCCCCCGCGATCCTCAAACTCGGCTGGCCGCACGAGGAATCCGATGACGAACCGCTCGCACTGTCCACTTGGGCCGGTCAGGGCGCGGTTTTGATGTACGACAACGTGCCTGAGGACGGCGTGCTGCTGCTGGAGCGGCTCGACGCCACCAGGTCGCTCGAAACGGAGCCGATCCGGGAGGCCGTCGAGACCGTCGGCGCCCTGGCACGACGGTTGGCCGTCCCCGCTCCCGAAACGCTGCAGCGATCCCTTCGCGAGGAAGCCGCGGAACTGGTCACCGAACTCCCGGAGACCTGGAGCGAGCTGGGCGAACCGTTCGATCGCAAGTACCTCGACGCCGCCGTGGAAATCTGCGTGAACCTCGGACCGGAGGCCGGTGAGCTGATGGTGAACGAGGACCTTCATTTCGAGAACGTCCTCGCCGGGGAACGCGAACCGTGGCTGGTGATCGACCCGAAGCCGCTTTCGGGTGATCTCGAGTTCGGCGCGATCTCGATCCTCTGGAACCGGGCGAACGAGTCCACAATGGACGAAAAGCTCGCGTGGTTCGCCGCGGCCGCCGGGGTGGACGCCGAACGCGCGCGGGCGTGGACGCTGGTCCGCGCGGTGCAGAACTGGATCTGGCTGTACGAAGACCTCGCGGAGGGCGCCTCGCCCGAGACCCTCGCCGAAGACCCGGCCTACGCCGCCGTTCCCGGAATCGCCGCCTGGGCATTGCGGTGATCACACGAATCGTCTCGGGCCCCGGGAGCGGATAACCTTCGGGCATGGCAGCCGTGAACAGGGTATTCGCAGCTCAGCTGGCCGGTTTGCCGGTTTTCGGCCCCGATGGTGAATCGATCGGCAAGGTGCGGGACCTGGTGGCGGGCCTGCGCTTGGACCAGCAACCCCCGCGGATCCTGGGCATCGTGGTCGAGCTGACGACGAGGCGCCGCGTGTTCGTGCCGATGTTGCGCGTGACCTCGATCGAGCCCAGCGCGGTCACGCTCGCCACCGGATCGGTGAACATGCGGCGGTTCCACCAACGGCCCAACGAGGTGCTGGTGGTCGGGCAGCTGTTCGACGCGCACGCCACGCTCGCCGGCTCGGACACGCGGGTCACCGTCGTCGACGCCGGCATGGAACCGACCCGGACGCGGGACTGGGTGCTCGCGAAACTCGCGATCCGGGAACGGTCGAGCAGGCTCGGCCTCGGCAGACGGCGCTCGGCGATGCAGGTGCTGCCGTGGGCGGAGGTGTCCGGACTCGGGCTCACCGACCTGACCGGCCAGACCCAGGGCGCGGCGCAGCTGCTGATGCTGTTCGACACCATGCGCGCGGCCGACGTCGCCGCCACGGTCCGCGATCTGCCGCTCAAACGACGGCACGAGGTCGCCGACGCGATGGACGACGAGCACCTGGCTGACGTCATCGAGGAGCTTCCCGAAGACGACCAGAAGGAACTGCTGTCCTACCTCGCCGAGGAACGCGCAGCCGACATCCTCGAAGCGATGGACCCCGACGACGCCGCCGACCTGCTGGCCGAGCTGGCGCCCGCCGAACAGAACCGGTTCCTGGAGCTGATGGAACCCGAGGAGTCGGCGCCGGTGAAGCGGCTGCTGGAGTACTCCTCCGACACCGCGGGCGGGTTGATGACGCCCGAACCGGTGGTGCTGACGCCGGACGCCACGGTCGCGGAGGCGCTCGCGCATATCCGCAACGCGGACCTCCCGGTGGCGCTGGCGAGCATGGTGTTCGTCTGCCGTCCGCCGACGGAGACGCCGACCGGGCGCTTCGTCGGCGTCGTGCACTTCCAGCGTCTGCTGCGCGAACCACCCGCGGAGATGGTGGCGAGCGCCGTCGACTCCCAGCTGCCCGCGCTGCGGCCGAACGCCACCTTGTCCGAGGTCACCCGCTACTTCGCCGCCTACAACCTCACCTGCGGGCCGGTGGTGGACGCCGAAGACCACCTGCTCGGCGCGGTCACCGTCGACGACGTGCTCGACCACCTGCTCCCGGAGGACTGGCGCTCGACCGGGCTGCACGACATCACCGGCGAGATCACCGAGGAGGCCGAACGTGCCTGAACTGATGTCCGGGCGGCGGCTCGACCAGCCCCGCGGCCAGAGCCGGTTCAGGCTGAACATCGATCCGGACACCTTCGGCAGGCTCACCGAACGGGTCGCGCGGTTCCTCGGCACCGGCAAGTACCTGTTCTGGCAGACGCTGATCGTCATCGTCTGGATCGTGCTGAACCTGGTCGCGGTCTCGCTGCGGTGGGACCCGTACCCGTTCATCCTGCTGAACCTGGCGTTCTCGACGCAGGCCGCGTACGCCGCGCCGCTGATCCTGCTGGCGCAGAACCGGCAGGACGACCGCGACCGCGTCTCGCTGGAGGAAGACCGCAATCGCGCCGCGCAGACGAAGGCGGACACCGAATACCTCGCGCGGGAGCTGGCTTCGCTGCGGATCGCGCTCGGCGAGGTCGCCACCCGGGACTTCCTGCGGGGCGAACTCGACCGGCTCCGTGAGGATCTTGACGCCAAGCCGCGCAAGGCCAAACCCGACCGCGCCCCTACCGGTACTTGATTTTTGCGGATGAGCCCCCGGCCGCGATCCCATCGCCAGGGCGCACGCTGGCCGAACAGGTCACTTCTTGCTCGCCAGGGCGCCCTGCCGCTGTGATCCCGGGGCCTTCGGCCAGGCGGGTCCGTCCAGCTCCGCCTACCGGTACGTAACATGGTGGGGTGACCAGTACGCAGCAACTCCCCAGCGTCGACGATGTCCGCACCGCGCTGAAGGCCGTGTACGACCCGGAGATCA
The DNA here is from genome assembly GCF_056435665.1 of Amycolatopsis sp. NPDC043887. Taxonomy (NCBI): domain Bacteria; kingdom Bacillati; phylum Actinomycetota; class Actinomycetes; order Pseudonocardiales; family Pseudonocardiaceae; genus Amycolatopsis; species Amycolatopsis sp. NPDC043887. The sequence goes on along the minus strand of NZ_JBWKEB010000012.1, from coordinate 111,438 downwards.
AGAAACCGATCACCGAACTCGGCATGGTCAAGGACGTGGAGGTCGGCTCGGACGGTGTGGTCACCGTCGGGATCTACCTGACGGTCGCCGGTTGCCCGCTGAAGGCGACGTTGACCAACGACACCACCGAAGCCGTCAAGAAGCTCCCCGGCGTCAGCGACGTCCGGGTCGAGCTCGACGTGATGAGCGACGAGCAACGCACGGAGCTGCGAAAATCGCTGCGCGGCGACGCCGCGGAGCCGGTGATCCCGTTCGCGCAGCCCGGTTCGCTGACGCGGGTCTACTGCGTCGCGTCCGGCAAGGGCGGTGTCGGCAAGTCCTCGGTGACGGTGAACCTCGCGGCCGCGATGGCCGAACGCGGGCTTTCCGTCGGCGTGGTGGACGCGGACATCTACGGGCACTCGGTGCCGCGGATGCTCGGAGCGCGAGAGAAGCCGACCAAGGTCGACACCATGATCATGCCGCCCCAGGCGCACGGCGTGAAGGTCATCTCGATCGGCATGTTCACCCCGGGCAACACCCCCGTGGTGTGGCGCGGGCCGATGCTGCACCGCGCGTTGCAGCAGTTCCTCGCCGACGTGTTCTGGGGCGACCTCGACATCCTGCTGCTGGATCTGCCGCCGGGCACCGGTGACATCGCGATCTCGGTGGCGCAGCTGATCCCGAACGCGGAGATCCTGGTCGTCACCACTCCGCAGCAGGCGGCCGCCGAGGTGGCTGAGCGCGCGGGCGCGATCGCGCTCCAGACGCGGCAGCGCGTGGCCGGGGTCATCGAGAACATGTCGTGGCTGGAGACACCCGACGGGCAGAAGATGGAGATCTTCGGATCCGGCGGCGGGCAGTCCGTGGCCGACTCGCTGTCGAAGTCGGTCGGGTCGACCGTGCCGCTGCTCGGGCAGGTCCCGATGGACCCGCGCGTGGTCTCCAACGGCGACGCCGGGACGCCGATCGTGCTGGCCGAGCCGGACGCCCCGGCGTCGCTCGTGCTCAAGGAGGCGGCGAAGAAGCTGACCGTCCGGGCACGCGGGCTGGCCGGGATGATGCTGAACGTCACTCCCGCCGGCCGCTGACTCCCCCTCTTACGCATTTAGTCCTCTGAATGCGGTACTTGCACACGCAAGGACCGCATTCAGAGGACTAAATGCGTGGGGTCAGGTGGCGTCCGGGTCGACCGGCGGGCGCTCCCCCGGCTTCAGAGGCTCGGGCTGCGAAGCCGTCGCCGGGTAGCCGTTGGGCTTCGAAGCCCCGTTGGCACCGTTCGTCCCGTTGGCACCATTGGTGCCGTTGATGTTGTTGAGCCCCAGCGGATCCGAGTCACCGTCGAACAGGTGCTGGGTGACGACCCGCTTCGGGTCGAAGTTCCGCAGGCCCCTCAGGTCCTCCAGCGGCTTGCGCAGCTGATCGAACTCCGGGCCCATCTCCTCGCGCAGCTGCGTCTTGGCCCCGGTCGCGAAGTCGCGGACCTTGCGGACGCTCTTCGCCACCCAGGACGCCGCTTCGGGCAGCCGTTCCGGACCGAGGATGAAAAGACCCGCGACGACGATGATGAGGATCTCTCCCCAGCCGACACTCTCGAACACCCGTGTGAACCTCCGCCTCGGCGTCTTCCCCGTTCAGGGTACCCGGCCGAACTCGCTAGTCCGAGGCCAGTTTCACGTCCACGACAAGAGAAGACCCATCCCGGACAAGGCGGACAGGGACCACTTCGCCGACTTCGCGAGCGCGGACCGCGACGAGCAGTTCCGCCGAGTCGCGCACGAGCCGTCCGCCGACTTCCGTGATGACGTCGCCTTCTTTGATTCCGGCGGAGGCCGCGGGGCCGCCAGGGGCGACGTTGCGAACCTGTGCGCCCATGGTGCTGGAGCCCGCGACGGTCGATGAAGCGTTGATGCCGATGTCGGGATGGACGACCTTGCCGTCCTTGATCAGTGTTTTCGCGATTTTCACCGCGTAGTCACTGGGGATGGCGAACCCGATGCCGATGCTGCCGCCTTCGGCGCTGGAAGAGCGGATCGCGGAGTTGATGCCGACCAGCGCACCGGTCGCGTCGACGAGCGCGCCGCCCGAGTTTCCGTGGTTGATCGCGGCGTCGGTCTGGATGGCCTCGTAGATCACCGGCGCGCTGCCGCCGTCGCCACCGGCGGTCACCGGGCGGTTGAGCGCGCTCACGATGCCCGCGGTGACCGAGTTCTGCAGCGCCAGCGGCGAACCGACGGCGATCACCGAGTCGCCGACGGCGAGGTCGGAAGACTTCCCGACCTGCAGCGCGGTCAGGTTCTTGACGTCGACCTTGACCACGGCGAGGTCGGTTTTGGGGTCGGCGCCGACGACCTTCGCCTCGACGCGCCTGCCGTCGAAGAACACGGCGGTGACCTTGGTGGCCGCGTCGGCCGTCGCGGCGGAGATCACGTGTTCGTTCGTGAGCACGTAGCCCTGGGTGTCGATGACGACGCCGGAGCCCTGCTGGCCCGCGTCGGCGCCGGGTTTGAACACTTCGAGCGAGACCACGGCGGGCGCCACCCGGTGGGCGATGTCAGCGATCGAACCCGCCGGACGCTCCTTGGCCGCGTCGGCTTCGGAGATGCTGGCCTGCCCGGTCAGTTCGGTGCCGGTGTCGGCGAACCACCAGCCGATCAGCCCGCCGGCGGCGCCGATGACCAACGCGACGGCGGCGAGCATCGCCAGCGCCTTCGTCTGCACACGCCGCCCGAAAAGGACCTCCGGAAGGCTCAGCAGCGCACCCTGCGGGCGCTTCGCGTCCTTCTCCTCTTCCGAGTCCTGGTGCACGGCGGGCCCGGCGAGCACCGCGCCGGACGACGGGTCACGCCAGGGATCCGAGGTCGTGGTCCAGAGCGGGCCTTCGGCGCCGTTCGCGGACGGTGCGGAGCCGTTGGTCCCGTGCGGCCGCTCCAGCACGACACCTTCGGCGCCCGGCGGGCGGCGGAAGGCCTCGGCCAGCGATTCCGGCGTGGGGGGCGCGAGGTTCAGCCCCGGCGCGGACTGCCCGTTGGCGCCCGGCTGGTACAGCTTGTCGAAGGCACCATCGACACCGTGCGGCCTGCCGAACGTGGCCGCCTGCGCCGGATCGACGGCGGGCCTGGCCAGCGGGCGCGGCGCCAGCCGATCCCCCGCCGGGTCACCAGGCTGCTGCGGATTCGCGTTCGGCTGCTCGGTCATCATTCCCCGGGGCTGAGATCAGGTTGGCCGGACGCGAGAGTACGCCAGGCCTTACCCGGGATTCTGCCGTGACCACGGTGAAGTGCGCGTTGATTCCCCGAACCGGCAAGAAATGTGACACTTGAGGCAACTATGTCTCACGCCTGTCTCTCGCCAGCAATGGTCTCAGCAGCCGCCCAAGAAGGAGGGCTTCTCCTTTCAAAGTCCAAATGGTCCTGTTCGCCGCCTCGCTCGTCGTGGCCATCACGCTGAGGAGGCTGACGCGGTCCCGACGCCGTGCGATTCACCGCAAGCGCCGTACGCGGTGAGCTCACCGGGGTCGACAAGGGCGACTGGAACTGCAAGGACGGTTTCTACGAGTACGCCGTCCCGACGCCGCTGCGCGGGGAGGGCGTCGCCCTGCGCCTGGCGATCAACGCCAAGGTCGGACTGTGTTTCGACGACATCGAGATTACGACACCACCGCCGCTGAAGATCAGCAAGGGACTTCGAAGTTCAAGAGCGCGACCATCTGCTTCGTCACGCCCTGACGAAGCAGATCAGCGGGCGGACACCGGCATGGGCACGCTGGACGTGCTCGGGGTCGGCGTGGTGCTGCGCGGCGGTTCCGGCTGGGCGCCGCCGCCCAGCTGCGCGGGCAGCAGCCCGGCGTTGACGCCTTGCGGCGGGGTGAAACCGGTGGTCGGCTGGTCTTCGGTGCCGTCACCCGAGGTCGCGACGAGGGCCAGGGCGCTCAGGACCAGGCCCGAAACGACGACTCCGGCGCCCTGCGCGTACTTCCGCCGGGCGAGACCGAACCGCCCGCCGCCGAGGACGTTCGGCGACTGGCCCAGTGGCGCCGTTGATCCCAACGGCGCTGTACCGCCCAAAACCCCGGTGTCGCGCAGGCCGGCGACCCGGTCGGGCCGCTGGATGGCCACCAGCTGACCGTCGGCGGTCATCGCCAGGTTGTCCGGTGTGCCGGGAAGTTCGGTGTTCTGCGGGATGGAGCACAGGCTGGCCAGAAAACCCGCCGACATCGACGGGGCTCCCGCCTGCTTCACGGCGGCGACGGCCTGGCGCTGCGCGGTCACCTCGGCCGCGCACGCCTGGCAGCGGGCGATATGCGCCGAGGCCCTGTCCTGGGCGCCGAGGGACAGCTCCCCGTCGACGAAGGCGACGATGGCGTCCGGAAGCAGATGCGACTCGGGGAGTCCCCAACCTCGCGGTGCGGTCATACCCCCACCTTCGCAGACTCCTGCGCCGCAGCGCGACGGCGCTCCAAAGAAGCGCGAAGCGCCTGGCGGCCGCGGTGGATCCGGCTGCGCACGGTGCCGAGCTTGACACCGAGGGTGGCGCCGATCTCCTCGTACGAGAGGCCTTCGACGTCGCATAGCACGACCGCGGCACGGAACTCGGGCGGCAACTCGTCGAGCGCGGCCTGCAGGTCCGGGTCGAGATGCGTGTCCGAGTAGACCTGCTCGGGGCTCGGGTCGTCGCCGACGATGCGGTCGGTGTCCTCGGGGAGGCCTTCCATCCGCACGCGCGAGCGGCGGCGGGCCATGTCGAGGAAGAGGTTCGTGGTGATGCGGTGCAGCCAGCCTTCGAACGTGCCGGGCTTGTAGGACGCGAGGGAGCGGAAGACCCGGATGAAGGTCTCCTGCGTCAGGTCCTCGGCGTCATGGGCGTTACCGGTCAGGCGGTACGCCAGCCGGTACACGCGGTCGGCGTGTTCACGCACGACCTCGTCCCACGAGGGCGGCGTCCATGCGGCCTCGTCCACCGTCACCGGCGTGACCTGGTCCGCGTGCTGGTCCTGCATCGTTTCCTGCATCGGGGAAGTAGGCACCTCCATCAGCGTCTTCTCCCAACTACTCCACCCAACGCGGGCGATGAGCACGGTGTTCCCGTTGTCGAGGACCAGTCTGTCCGGCCTGCTTATGTTTCTAGTGAGACTGGACTGAGAGGAGGCTGAGAAGTCGGTACCAGGGAGTCTTCGCTCTTTTGACGATAGGCAGCGCTAACCTCCGCGTGTGAATTCCGGGACGCATGCGGGCTCGCCTGCCGAGGCCGCCGACGCCGACCTCGTCGACGGATACGTCCCCGACGACGAGGTACTGGCCGCCGCGCGGGCGCGGTCGGCCGATCTGGGATGCGGTCCGCTGAGCGCGGGCGCGGGTGCGACTCTGCGTTTTCTCGCCACGACGCTGCGGGCGAAGGCTGTCGTCGAGGTCGGGACCGGGGCCGGGGTGAGCGGGTTGTGCCTGCTCGGCGGCATGGTCGACGACGGGATCCTCACCTCGATCGACATCGAGCCGGAGTACCACCGGGCGGCGCGGACGGCGTTCCGCGAGGCCGGCTACGCGCCGGGGCGGACCCGCCTGATCATGGGGCGCGCGCTCGACGTCCTCCCCCGGCTCACCCCCGGCGGCTACGACCTGGTGTTCGTCGATTCGGCGCCGGTCGAGTACCCGAGCTGCTACGAGAAGGCCGTCTCGCTGCTCCGGCCCGGCGGGATACTGGCATTCCACAACGTCTCGGGGTCCAGGGTGACCGATCCCTCACGACGTGATCCGGACACCCTCGCGCTGCGGGAGGTCGCGCGGGCCTTCCGTGAGGACGAGCGGCTGGTCCCGGCACTGTTGCCGGTGGGCGGCGGGCTGCTGGTCGCCGCGATCGCGTAGCAAGGGACCTTTGCTACCACTTTTCAGACCCGTTCCGTGAAGGCCTCCTTGCCTACCCTCAAAGTAGGGAAGGAGGCCTTCACGGACTTGGGGACCACCGCGACCACGGCCACCGCGGCGAGGGCCAGCCAGGCGGCGGTGAGCACGATCAGCCAGGTCCAGCCCGCGCGCCCGAAGACGGTCGCGCCGACGGCGCCGCCGATACTGCTGCCGAGGTAGTACGAAAGCGTGTAGAGCCCGCCTACCTGGCCTCGGGCGTTCTCGGGCGCCTCCGCGGCGGCCCAGCCGTTGGCGACGGCGTGCGCGGCGAAGAACGCGCCGGTCAGCACCACGAACCCGGCGACGACCATGGGCAGCGAGTCGGACAGCGTCAGCGCGGCGCCCGCGATCGTAAGCAGCAGGGCACCCGCGAGCGACCGGCGGCGGCCGAATCGGCCGACGAGCTTGCCCGCCGTCGCCGACGAGACCGAGCCCATCGCGTACGCGAGGAAGACGAGCGACGCGATCGCGGGCGAGAGGTTCAGCGGCTCACCGGTCAGGCGGAATCCGGCGGCGTTGTACAGCGCGACGAAGGAGCCCATCGCCAGCAGCGCGACCGCGTACTGGACCAGCAGGACCGGCTTCCGCACCGCCGCGCCGAGCCCGGCCAATACCGCCCTGCCCTGCTCGCCTAACCGCTCTGACCTGCGACGATCCGCGAAAGTGGTAGCAAAGGTCCCTTGCTCCCCCGGCGGCAGAGCCAGCACCGTGACCACCGTGCAGACCAGCCCGATCCCCGCGACCACGAGCAGCGCGCCGTGGTAGCCGAACGGTCCGGCGGTGAACCCGGCCGCGAGCCGTCCGATCATGCCGCCGATGGTGTTCCCGGCGATCATCGCGCCCACCGCCGCCGCGAGCCCGGCCTTGCCGAGCCGTTCCGCGAGGTAGGCGGCGGCCACTCCGGGGAACCCCGCGATCGCGACCCCCTGCAGCGCCCGAAGCACGAGCAGCGCCGGGTAGCTGGGCGCCAGCGGCAGCAGGAAACCGAACACGACCGACGCGACCACCGAAGCGATGATCACCGGACGCCGACCCACGACCTCGGAGAGCGCCGCGATGGGCAGGACGGCGATCGCGAGCGCACCGGTCGCGACACTCACCGCGAGCGAAGCGCCACCGGGATCGAGGTGATACTGCTCCGCCAGCTGCGGCAGCACCGGCTGCGGCGCGTAGAGCAGCGCGAACGAGGAGATCCCGGCCGCGGCGACGGCGATCGTCACGCGGCGGGTGGTTCCGGTGGCAGGCACGGTCCCGAAGCTAAGCCTAGCTAAACGATACGTCTAATACGCTCATCTGCCACAATCGATACCGTGCTGAATGAAAGGATGACCGCCCAGCTAGCCCCGCAGCTCGCGCTGCTCACCGCACTCCGCCGCACGACGAACGTCACACGCGCGGCCGAGCTGCTCGGTGTCCCCCAGCCCACGGTAAGCCGCCGGATCTCGGCGCTCGGCGAGGCCCTCGGCGCCCCTCTCACGGTCCCCGACGGCCGCGGCATCCGGCTCACCCGGGCCGCCGAGCTGCTGGCCGATGCCGCCGAACGTGCCCTCGCCGCCGTCGACGCCGGAGTCCGCCAAGCCCGCGAAGAGGTCGACCCCGAATCCGGGCACGTCGTCCTCGGCTTCCTGCACCTGCTCGGCCGGTCGCTGGTCCCCACGTTGCTCCGCGGCTACCGCGCGGACCATCCGGGCGTCCGGTTCACCCTGGTCCAGGGGTCACGTCAGGACATGGTCGACAGGCTGACCAGCGGAGAACTCGACCTCGCGCTGCTCGCGCCCGCACCCGTCGACGACCCGCTGCTCGACGCCGCCGTGCTCACCGAGCAGGAGATCTTCCTGTCCGTTCCGACGTCGCACCGCCTCGCCGACCGGCCCAGCGCCGCCATCGAGGACCTCAAGGACGAGGAATTCGTGCTCCTCGAAACCGGGTACGGACTCCGCACCATCACCGACGACCTGTGCGCCGCGGCCGGCTTCGAGCCGAAGATCGCCTTCGAAGGGCAGGAATCCGACACAGTCCGCGGGCTGGTCGCGGCCGGGCTCGGCGTCGCGCTGCTCCCCCGTTTCGAGCCGGGCAGCCCCGCGGGGGTCGTCGAAGTCCCGCTGGTGCCGCCGGTCGGGCGGACCATCGGGCTGGCCTGGCGGCGCGACGTGGTCCTGCCGCCCGCCGTGCTGCGGTTCCGTGAGCGAGTCCGCGCGCAGCCTTGGTGACGATCGTCAGGGTCGATCACTGCCGTTCGTCCACCCCGGCAGGGAAGCATTTTCGCTAACTTCGGGTGAATGTACGACGACATCGTGGAGTTGGCGAGTGAGAGCCCGAGCTGGCTTCAGGCGACGGGAATCCTGTTCACCGAGGCAGGACTACTCGCCTTCGCGGCGCTCTTCGCCTGGCTGTTGTGGCGGGCCCGCACCTCACCCGTCCGGCTGGCCGTGGCGCTGCTGCCGCCCGCCGCGACCGCGATCGCGTACTTGATCAGCGAAGGGGTGAAGAGCGTGATCCAGGAGGACCGGCCGTGCCGTCACCTGGTCACACTCGTCGAATGCCCGCCGACGGGCGACTGGTCCTTGCCGAGCAATCACTCCACGATCGCCGCGGCGGCCGCCGTCGGCTTGGCACTCGCTTGGCGCCGGCTCGCGCCGTGGGTGCTCCCGGGCGCCCTGCTGATGGGCTTCTCACGGGTGTTCGTCGGCGCGCATTACCCGCACGACGTGCTCGCCGGGCTCGTCCTCGGGTCGGTCACGGCGTGGCTCGTGTTCCGGTACCTGAAGGGCCCGGCGACCGGGATCGCCCGACGGCTCACCGCCCATGCCGGAGACGCGCCGACCCAGCCCATGCCCAAGGTCGACCTGCGGGGCGGTAGCAAAGGTCCCTTGCTCCCGCCCCGCAGGTAACCGCGGGTCAGGCGTAGGAAGCGACCAGTTCGACCAGCGTCCGCGCCGCGAAACCGGTGGCCCCGGGCACGACGTCGGCGTAGGTCTTGTCGGCCCGCGCGGGGCCGGCGATGTCGAGATGCGCCCACGGCACGTCGCCGACGAACTCCCGCAGGAACAGCGCCGCGACGATGCCGCCGGGACCACCCGGCGCCTGCCGGACGTCACCGAGCGAGCCCTGCACGGATTCGGCCAGATCCTCCAGCAGCGGCATCCGCCACCACGCCTCGCCGACCCGCTCGCCCGCCTTCGTGACCCGCTCCGCGAGCGCGTCTTCGGTGGCGAAGACGCCGCCGGTGCGGACGCCGAGCGAGACCTTCATGGCGCCGGTCAGTGTCGCCGCGTCGATCACCGCGTCCGGCTTGTGCTTCTTGATGCCGTAGACGAGCGCGTCGGCCAGGACCATGCGGCCCTCGGCGTCGGTGTTGCCCACCTCGGTGGTCTTGCCGCCGTAGTGCCGGACGATGTCGCCGGGCCGGTACGACGAACCGGACACGTGGTTTTCGGCGGCGGGCACCAGCCCGGTCACCTTGACCGGCAGGCGCAGCGCCGCGATGGCGCGGACCGCGGCGATGATCGCCGCGCCGCCCGCCATGTCGGTGCGCATGAGGTGCATGCCGTCGGCCGGTTTGATCGAAAGACCGCCGGTGTCGAAGGTGATGCCCTTGCCGACCAGCAGCAGATGCGTCGTCGCTCCGCGCGGCCGGTACTCCAGCTCGATCAGCCGCGGCGGCGCGGCCGACCCGCCGCCGACGGCGATGACGCCGCCGAAGCCCTGCTCGGCCAGCCACTTCTCGTCCCGCGCCGTCACGGTCAGGTTCGGGATGCCACCGGCGGCCCGGGCGGCCGTGTCAGCGAGCCAAGCGGGGGTTTTGACGTTCGACGGCGTGTTCGCCAGGTCGCGCGCGAACGCGGCGGCCGCGGCGAGTTCGCGGACCCGCTCCAAGGCGTCCACGGCGTGCTCGTGACGTGTGACCAAGCGCACGGTCCGCAGGCTCGGCTTGGGGTCCTCGGCCGTCACCGTGAACCGGTAACCGCCGAGCAGCAGCCCGAACGCGAGTTCCTCGACGTGCTCGGCGCCCGCGTCCTCGGGCAGCTCGACGGCGAAGGCGCGGAACGCCTTCTGCCCAGCCTTGACGTCTTCTTCCAGCGCCGACGAGACAGCGCGGACCAGCGCGGCGCCGGCCTTGCGGTACTGCTTCGGCTCACCGTCGCCGACACCCGCCAGCCAGCGGACACCGCCGGTCGGCACGGTCTGCACGTCACCGGCCTTGCCGGTGGGCCGCACGCCGCCGATCTCCGCGAGTCCGGCGTCACCGTCCTCTTCGGACGGCGCGGCGACCAGCGTGGCCAGCGGCGTACCGCGCCTTAGGTCGTCCGAGACCTCAAGTTCGAGCAGCTTCCCCGGAACGGGGGGTAGCGGGTTACGCACAGTGAGCGACCTCCGGGCGCAGATGAACCGCGACCCCGGCCTCCGAGGGGAGACCGGGGTGCGGGTGGTTGAACGTTGGTGCGGTCCGGCTCAGCCGGTGACCTCCTGCAAGGCCGCGCCGAGATCCTTCGCTTCTTCCGCGGAGAGTTCGACGACGAGGCGCCCACCACCTTCGAGTGGTACGCGCATCACGAGGCCCCGCCCCTCCTTAGTCACTTCGAGGGGACCATCTCCGGTCCGGGGCTTCATGGCCGCCATAGCGTGCTCCCTCCGTCTCAACCGGCGCGCCCGGGTCGCGCTCGTCAAAGCCAGCCGGGTCTACTGTCCATTGTCCCTCATCAGCGGCCGAGCGCGAACGCGGACCGATCTTTTGCCGCCGTATCGGTGCTGGTATGCGGCTCGCGAGGCTGAAAGACTCGTCTCCGACCGCAGTTTCGCCGACTAGGAGATCCCGTGACCACATCCGACGTTCTGCTGACCGCCGACGCCGATGGCGTGCGCACCTTCACGCTGAACCGGCCGCAGGCGTACAACTCGCTGACCGTCGAACTCAAGGAACTGCTGCTGGCGGGCCTGACCGAGGCCGCGGCCGACGACAGCGTCCGCGCGGTCGTACTGACCGGCTCGGGCAAGGCGTTCTGCGCCGGGCAGGACCTGAAGGAGCACGTCGGCCTGCTGCAGGCGGGTGACCCCGCGCCGCTACACACGGTCAAGGAGCACTACAACCCGATCGTCAAGACCATCGTCGGGATGCCGAAGCCGGTCATCGCGGCGGTGAACGGCCCCGCGGCCGGCGCGGGCGCGGCCTTCGCGTACGCGAGCGACCTCCGGATCGCCGCGACGTCGGCGAACTTCCTGATGGCGTTCGCGAACGTCGGCCTCGGCCCGGACTCGGGCGCGTCGTGGACGCTGCAGCGGCTGATCGGTCTCGGCCGAGCGGCGGAACTGATGCTGCTGGCGCGCACGGTCGACTCCGCTGAAGCGCTGACACTCGGCCTGGTCAGCGAGGTCGTCCCGGACGAGGAACTGGCCGCCCGCGCGCAGAAGGTCGCCGCGAAGCTCGCGGCCGGCCCGACGGTCGCGTACGCGAAAATCAAGAACGTCCTGTCGGTCGCCGCCGAGTCGTCCCTCGAAACCGCGCTGGCGGCCGAGGACGAGGCCCAGACCGCGCTCGGCGCGACCGCCGACCACACCGAGGCCGTCGAGGCCTTCGTGGGCAAGCGCAAGCCGAACTTCCAGGGCAAGTAGCCGCTGGGTCGTGAGTGGCGATTCGGGTTCTAACCCGAATCGCCACTCACGACCGGGCCCGGAAGCAGTCCTTCACGTGGTCGTCGACCATCCCCGTCGCCTGCATCAGCGCGTAACAGGTCGTCGGCCCGAGGAACACGAAGCCGCGCTTCTTGAGTTCCTTCGCCATCGCCTTCGACTCGTCGGTGATCGCCGGGACGTCGGCCATCCGCCGCGGCCGCGTATGCGAGGAGGGCGCGAACGACCACAGCAGGTCGTCCAGCGAACCGTCGAGTTCCTCGATCGCCCGCGCGTTGTTGATCGCCGCCAGGATCTTGGCCCGGTTCCGCACGATCGAAGCGTCTTCCATGAGCCGGGCAACGTCGTCGTCGGTGAAGACGGCGACCTTCTCCGGCACGAATCCGGCGAACGCCTCCCGGAAGGACTCGCGTTTCCGCAGGATCGTGATCCACGAAAGCCCGGACTGGAACGACTCCAGGCACAGACGCTCGTACAGTTCCTCGTCGCCGTGGAGCGGGACACCCCATTCGGTGTCGTGGTACTCGACGTAGTCCGGGGCCGAGTTGCCCCACGAACACCGCTTGATCCCGTCCGCGCCCAGCAGACCCGCCTCAGCCAACCCGATACCCCTCCGCGTACTTCACGAATCTCTGCAGGCAAAGCCGCAGCCCCAGTTCGAACCCCGGTTTCGCGACCGGCCAGCCGAGCCGTCCGACGACGCCGAACGGCGGCCGCAGATGCTCCGCCCAGACGAACGTCGACGCGTGCGGCCCCTTCTCGATCACCTGGAACACCCCGGTGCCCCGCACGATCTTGCCGGTATGCCGCACGACGCAGCGCAGCGGCGGTTCCCAGCTGGTGATCTCCATGGTGTCGGTGAACCCGATCCCAGCCACGCCGGTGAACGCCGACAGTTTCGAGCCCACGCTACGCCCGTTGCCTTCGACGACCTCGACCTCGGTGCCGAGCATCCATTCGCCCTGGCGTTCCCAATCGGTCAGGGCGAGCCAAGCCGTCCCGGCCGGTACCGCGACGTCGACGGAGACGACGACATCGGTCACCTGGCGCCCTCGCGCTCTGCCTCCAGTTCGGCCACCTTGGCGCGCAGCTCCTCGATCTCGACGCCGAGCCGCCGCATCACCCAGTCCACTTCGGACATCTTGTAGCCGCGCAGCACCATCTGGAAGCGGACGGCGTGGACGTCCTCGGCGGTGATGTCCTCGGCGGGCAGCCTGGTCGGCGAACTGCCGGGCGGCAGCGGGGCCAGCTCCTCACCCCGGCCGAACACCACGGCGGCCAGCAGAAACACCACGGCGGCCACCAGCAGCATGACTACGAGATAGATCAGGGCGGTCGTCACGTCACGATCGTGGCACACGAACGCCACGATCGTCGCGCCAGCAACGCGAGTCGCACGCTGACCACCACCCAGAGCACCATGAGGATCCCGCACGGCACCGACAGGAACAGCCTCGACGCGTCGATGAACCCGGTGGCGATCACCAGCAGCGCCACCGAAAGCAGGTTCAGCCCGACGGCCTCGCCGATCAGCACGCCGGCGGTCTTGACCAGCCGGGTGCCGTCCATCCGCCGGGACAGCCAGCGCATGGAGACGAGGGCGATCACGCCCAGCACCGGCACGATGAAGACCGAACCGTGGGTGAACTGGGCGATGTACTTGTACCAACCCGGCGTCGGCGCGAGCTGCGACCAGTCGCCGAAGGTCCATTTCCGGGCGAGCTCCCAGGCGAGCTGCATCAGCGGCACGCCGAGGATCAGTTTCCACAGGGTGCGGGTGCCGCTGTGCATGCCCAGTTCGGCCTGGTAGTCCCGGGCGATGAGGTGCACCGGCCCGAAGTCGGCGACGGCGCGCCGCTGCGCCTCGTGTTCGCTCCAGCCGCCGTCGCGGTACGCGTCCGCCGCGTCGTTGAGCCCGTCGCGCGCCTCGCGCAGCAGATCCCGTTTCGCCGACGCCGGGCCGTCCAGCCGCGTGCGCAGCTCCCCGAGATAGGCCTCGATCACTGTCATGCCGTGGTTCTCCAACTCCGCGCGGCGACCGTGAGCCGCATGCTGAACAGGATCCAGGTCCCGGACAGGACCGCGCACGGCACGCTGACGAGCAGGCGGGCGGGCTCCAGAAGTCCGGTCGCGCCGCCGTAGGTCGCGACCGCGACGAGGTTCAAGCCCACGGCCGCGGCCAGCGTCCACGAGACCGCGCGCGCGACCGGCGGACCGGCCGTCCGCCGCGAGAGCAGCCGTGCCGCGAGCAGCCCGGCGATCGCGACGGCCGGGGACAGCGCCGCCAGCGTGTCGGCCACGCCGATCGCGCGGTGGTACCAGGACGGCGGAGCGCCGAGCCGCGACCAGTCGGCGAAGACCCGCGCCAGATCCCAGGCGAGGATCAGCAGCGGGACACCGGCGATCAGCTCCCACAGCACGCGGATGTCCCGCCGGAGACCCAGTTCCGCCTGGTAGTCGCGAGCGATCAGGTCTGCGGGGCCGAATTCCACGACGGCACGGCGTTCGGCTTCGGCTTGGTCGGCACCGCCCGCGCGATAGGCGTCGGCCGCGTCGACCAGACCGTCCCTCGCCTCGGTGAGCAGATCGGCTTTCGCCGCCGACGGCCCGCGCAGCCTGCCGTCGAGATCGCCGATGTAGGCCTCGATCGCGTTCATGCGGCGAGCGCGCGCCGGGACCGGAAGGCGGGCGCGAGCAACCAAAGACTGAACGCCACCCAGCCCGCCGCCAGCACGTTGCACGCCAGGCTCACGTTCATCCTGGACGGATCGAGGGCAGCGGTGCCCACGGTGAGCAGCAGCAGCGCCAGCAGGTTCGTGCTCGCCGCGGCGCCCACCGTCCACCGCGTCACCTTCCCCAGCCTGACGCCGTCGAGCCTGCGCCCCAGCCGCCGGGCACCGAAAAGCGCGACCACGCCGATCAGCGGCGGAACGATGACCAGGACGCCGAAGAGTTCGATGACGGACATGTACCACTCCGGGTTCGGCTTCCCCGAACGGCTCCAGTCCCCATAGGTCCAGATCCGCGCCAGCTCCCAGCTCACCTGAATCAACGGGATTCCGACGATGACCTTCCACAGGGTGCCGATGTCACCGCGCAACGCCAGCTCGGCCTGATAGTCGCGCGCGATCAGGGCGACCGGGCCGAAGTCGGCGACCGCACGACGTTCGGCTTCCGCCTCGTCGATGCCACCCTCGCGATACGCCTCGGCCGCGTCGACCAGACCGTCCCTGGCCTCGATGAGCAGATCGGTCTTCGCCCTCGGCGACCCGTTCAGCCGCCTGCCCAGATCGCCGATGCAGCCGTCGATCGCGCTCATGCCGTGCTCCCCCCGAGGACACCACCGATCACGGTGGTGAACTCCTGCCACTCCGCCCGTTCCGCGGCCAGTGCCTTCTGCCCGGAGCGGGTGAGCTTGTACGTACGACGTTTGCGGCCGGACACGACGTCCCATTCACTGGCAAGGAACCCGGCGCGCTCCAAGCGGCGAAGCGCCGGGTAGACGGTGCCCGTCGGCAGGTCGAGCGCACCGTCACTGCGGAGCTGGAGCGCCTCGATGATGGCGTACCCGTGCAGCTTCCGGCCGTCGAGGACGGCGAGGAGCAGCGCGTCGAGGTGCCCGCGCAGACTGTCGGCCTTCATAGATAGACAGTCTATACATCGCCGCATACCAGGGTAGCCGGGACATTCCCGGAGCGGCCTCAGGGAATGTCCCCGAGATCACCCCGATTTCATAGATTTAGTGCCTACATGTAGCCAGCCTACGTATACAGTGCCTCGACATGGACGCACTCCCGATCGCGAGACTCCAGTTCGCGACGACGACCTCGTTCCACTTCCTGTTCGTGCTGCTCACACTGGGGCTCGTGACACTCGTCGCGGTGATGCAGACACGCTCCGCGTTCGGCGGCAAGCCCGAACTCACGCGGATGACTCGTTTCTGGGGCAAGCTTTACGTGATCAATTACGCGCTGGGAATCGTCACCGGAATCGTGATGGAATTCCAGTTCGGGCTCACCTGGACCGGCCTGTCCGCGGTCGCGGGCGACGTCTTCGGCGCACCGCTGGCCATCGAGACGCTGGTGGCCTTCTTCGCCGAATCGACCTTCCTGGGGCTCTGGATCTTCGGCTGGGGGCGGCTGAACAAATGGGTCCACCTGACGCTGATCTGGCTGGTCACGCTGACCGCGTACGCCTCGGCGCTGTTCATCATGGTGGCCAACTCGTTCCTGCAGAACCCGGTCGGCACGCACGCCGAGAACGGCGTGCTCGAACTCGACGACTTCGGCGCGCTGTTCACCAACCCGGCGCTGACGATGTCGCTGCCGCACGTGCTGAGCGCGGCGCTGATGACCGGCGGCTTCTTCGTGGTCGGCGTCAGCGCGTACCACTTCATCAAGCGCACCGAGGAGATCGAGTTCTTCCGGCGTTCGATGCGGGTCGGCGTACTCGCCTCACTGATCGGCAGCACACTGGTGATCAACTTCGGTTTCGGCCAGTTCGGCCCGCTCGGTGACTACCATCCCGGCAAGCTCGACGGAGCGGATCCCCTGGTCGGCGCCTCGCTGGGCTTCATGATCCAGATCGGGTTCATCGCCTTCCTCGCTTCGCTCCTCGGCACGGTGCTGTTGTTCCGGAACTGGATCACCAAGGTGCGGCCGCTGCTGTACGTGATGGTGCTGGCCGTCCCGCTGCCGTTCGTCGCGGCGATCCTCGGCTGGCTGGTGCGGGAGATCGGCCGCCAGCCGTGGCTGATCCGCGGGCAGCTGACCACCGCCGACGCCGTCGCGGCGATCCCGGCGGGGCAGATCCTGTTCTCCTTCATCGCTTTCACCCTGTTGTTCCTGGTGCTCGCGATCGCCGACTGGGTGCTGATGTCACGGGTCGCGAAACGCGGCCCGGAACCCGTCGAAGAGGCGGCCGCGCCCCGTGCCGAGCTTCCCGTCCTGAGCGGAGTCTGACCGATGGTGATCCTCTGGTGGTGCGTGCTCGGTTTCCTG
The DNA here is from genome assembly GCF_056435665.1 of Amycolatopsis sp. NPDC043887. Classification (NCBI taxonomy): domain Bacteria; kingdom Bacillati; phylum Actinomycetota; class Actinomycetes; order Pseudonocardiales; family Pseudonocardiaceae; genus Amycolatopsis; species Amycolatopsis sp. NPDC043887. The sequence goes on along the minus strand of NZ_JBWKEB010000012.1, from coordinate 94,931 downwards.
ACCGCCGGCTATTTCGCGCTGGCCGGCTACGACTACGGCGTCGGCATGCTGCTCGGCAGGCTCGGCCGTGACGAGACAGGGCGGCGGCGCGTGCTCGGCGCCTTCGGCCCGTTCTTCCTGGCCAACGAGGTGTGGCTGGTGGCCGCGGTCGGTGTCCTGTTCGGCGCTTTCCCGCATCTGGAAGGAAAAGTGTTCGCCGGGGCGTATCTCCCGGTCGTCACCCTGCTGCTCGGGCTGGTCACCTTCACCGCGGCGGTGCAGCTGCGCAGCAGGCGGCCGGACGCGGGCCGCGGTGCCTGGACGCTGGCGATCACCGTCGGCGCCTGGGTGACGGCGGTGTCCTGGGGTGTGTTCCTCGGCAATCTCGTCCTCGGGCTCCCGCTCGACGCGGCCGGGAAACCGACCGGCGACGTCCTCGCGGTGTTCAGCCCGTACGCGCTGCTCTGGGGCGCGGGGTTCGTCGCCTTGTTCGCCTTGCAGGGCGCGGCTTTCCTCGCCTTACGGGCGCCGGCCGAGCTCACCGCCCGCGCGAACCGGATCGCCAAGGCGCTGCTCGCGCCGTCGCTCGCGTTCCTGGTCGTGGCGGTCGCCTGGGGCGCCGTCGAGACCACCGCGTCATGGTCCGTGCTGCCCGCGATCGTGCTGGCGTTCGGTGCGCTGGGCGTCGCGGCCGCGGCCTTGCGCGCCGGACGGCACAAGACGGCACTGGTCGCCACGATGACGCTGTCCGCGTCACCGGTGCTGGCCGTCGGAACGGCGCGCCTGCCGGACGCGCTGGTGTCGTCTGTGGACGGAGGGTTCTCGTTGAGCCTGACGGAAGCGGCCACCAGTACCGAGATGCTCGGGCTGCTCACCTTCGTCCTGCCTCCCGCCCTGGTGGCGATCGCCGCCGTGCAATGGGTGACCTGGCGTAAGCACGACAGCCGGGTCGACCAGCGCTCGCTGCTGCACTTCTAGGAGCTTGAGATGCCTCCCCTTCCCGGGCTGCGACGCCATTTCGGCGTACTGGCCGTCCTCGGAACGCTGACCGCCGCGGCGATCCTCGTCCAGGCCGACGGCCTCGCGACGCTGCTCACCGGCGGCGGGCTGACCTGGACTCTCGTGGCCGCCATCGCGGTGCGGGCGTTGCTCGCGGGCGTCCAGGGCTCCGTCGGCGGCCGGTTCGCGGCGACGGTCAAGGCCGGGCTGCGTAAACGGCTGCTCGGCGCGGACGTGGAGAAGCCCGGTGAGGTCGCGACCCTGGTGACCAAGGGGATCGACGCGGGCGACGGCTATCTGACCGGTTATCTGCCGACGGTGGTGCTGTCGGCGATCGTGCCGGTCGCGGTACTCGTCCGGCTGTTCGCCGCGGATCTGTCGTCGGCGCTGATCATCACCGCGACGCTGCCGCTGATCCCGGTGTTCGCGATCCTGGTCGGGCAGCACACCAAGGCGAAGACCGCCAAGCAGTGGTCGCTGCTTTCCAAGCTGGGCGGGCATTTCCTCGACGTCGTGCGCGGGCTCGGCACCCTCAAGGTGTTCGGCCGCGCGGAGGCGCAGGCGAAGACGGTGCGGGCGATGGCGGACGCGCACACCGACGCGACGATGCGCACGCTGCGGGTCGCGTTCCTGTCCGCGCTGGTACTGGAACTGGTGGCGACGCTTTCGGTGGCGCTGGTCGCGGTACCGATCGGTTTCCGGCTGCTCGAAGGCGGCATGGTCGTGCACACGGCGGTGCTGGTGCTGCTGCTCGCCCCGGAGGCGTACCTGCCGCTGCGGGCGGCCGGGGCGAAGTTCCATGCCAGCGCCGAAGGGCTCGCCACGTTGCGTGAGGCGCTGGCCGTGCGTTCGGAGGATGTCGTCCGCGGTTCGCGCGTGGCCGGCCGCGGTGCGCCGCGGATCGTGCTGGAGAAGGTGAGCGTCGCGTACGGCGACGAGATCGTACTGTCCGAAGTGGACATGACGATCGACTCGGGCGAACACGTCGCGCTCGTCGGTCCCAGCGGTTCCGGGAAGAGCACGCTGCTGGCGGTCCTGCTGGGCTTCGTGACGCCGACGTCCGGCCGGGTCCTCATCGACGGCGTCGATCTGCGCGAACTGGATCCTCTGACGTGGCGGGCCGGGACGGCCTGGGTACCGCAACGGCCGACGTTGTTCACCGGGACCGTCGAGGAGAACATCGCCATGGGCCAGGTACCGGACGTCCAGGCCGCGGCACGCGCGGCGGCGTTCGACGAGGTCGTGCGCGGGTTGCCCGACGGCTACCGGACGCGGATCGGCGAACTGGGCGCCCCGCTTTCGGCCGGGCAGCGGCAACGGCTGGGTCTCGCCAGAGCACTGGCCCGCACGGAGGCGGGGCTCGCGCTGCTCGACGAGCCGACGGCCAGGCTCGACGCGGAGACCGAAGCCGCCGTGCTCGGCGCGACCCGCGAACTGCTCACCGGCCGGACCGCGGTGCTCGTGGCCCACCGGCCCGCGATGGCCGCGCTGGCCACCCGCGTCCTCGAAGTCCACGAGGGCGCCGTACGAGAACGGGAACTGGTGTGAACGTCTGGGGCGTGTCCACAAAGGACGCCGTGCGGTTGGTCCGGGCGGGGTTGATCGCGGCCGGGGCGGAGATCGCCGGGCTGGCGTTGATGGCCATGGCCGCTTGGCTGCTGCTGAAGGCGGCCGAACAGCCGCCGCTGGCGTCGCTCACGGTGGCGATCGTCGCCGTCCGGACGCTGGCGTTGCTGCGCGGCGGCCTGCGTTACGCGGAACGGCTCGCCGGGCACGAGGTCGTCCTGCGGTATCTCGGCGCCCTGCGGACCCGCGTGTACACGTCGTTGCTGCCGCACCGGGTCTCCCGGCATTCGGGCGGCGATCTCGTCACGCGGCTGGTGTCCGATGTGGACGCCGTGCAGGACGCGATCCTGCGGTGCCTGCTGCCCGCCGGTGTCGCCGCGTTCGTGGGTGCGGCGTCGACGACGGTCGCCCTGATCGCCAGCCCGGCCGCCGGGCTCGTGCTGGCGGTCGGGCTCGCCGTCGCGGGGATCGGCTTGCCGTGGTCGTGCGTGCGGATCACTCGCACGGCGGCGGAGAAGAGCGCTCCGGCCCGCGCGGACCTCGCCGAACGGTCGGTCGAGCTGATCACCGGGCGTCGGGAGCTGATCGCCTACGGTGTGCACGAGTCCACTGTGGACGCCGCGCACACCGCTGTCGACGCACTGGCGGTGCGGGACCGCGCGACAGCGAACCGCACGAGCCTGCTGACCGCGGCCGGGATCCTCGTTCAGCTGCTGACCTGCGTCACGATCGCGCTGACCGCCGGGGTTTCACCACCGCTGACGGCGGCACTGGCCCTCGGGGCGCTGGCCGTGTTCGAGCTGGTCCTCCCCCTGATCGCGGCCGCCCAGCGCTGGGTCGAGGTCCGCGCGTCGGCCGAGCGGGTGCGCTCGCTGCTGACGGAACCGCCGCCCGCACGCGGCACCGTGGCGCCCGAGCCTGGGCATCTGCGGCTCGAAGGGGTCGGTGTTCGGTTCGAGGGCAGGGCCCCCGCGCTGAACGGCGTCGACCTCGACCTTCCGCCGGGCAAGCGGGTCGGGATCGTGGGGCCGAGCGGGGCCGGGAAGACGACGTTGCTGAACGTACTGCTGGGTTCCGTGGCGCCGACGTCCGGGCGCGCTCTGCTGAACGGGAAACCACTGGAGACCTACGACCCGACGCTGCTGCCGTCGGTGATCACGGGCGCGCTCGCGGACGCGCACGTCTTCCACACGACGGTCCGGGAGAACCTGCTGCTCGCGAAGCCCGGCTCTTCCGACGCCGAACTGCTCGACGCGTGCGCTACGGCCGGTTTCGACCTGCCACTGGATCGCGAAGTCGGCTCAGACGGCGACTCGCTGTCCGGCGGGCAACGCCAGCGGCTCGTGCTCGCTCGGGCGGTGCTGGCCGCGCCGCCGGTGCTCGTGCTGGACGAGCCTGTCGAAGGGCTGGACCCTGAGCACGGCGACGCCGTCCTGGCGGACGTGCTCGCGGCCGCGCGCGGCACCGTCGTCCTGGTGACGCATCGTGAGTCGCAGGTCGCCGGGTTCGACGAAGTCCTACGTCTGTAGGTCGCGCACGTCCCGCATCGGCGGCCGGTCACTCACCGACACCTCGGCGACCTCCGGCAGCCATTCGTCACCTACTTGCGCGAACTGGGTGAGCTGGGCCGGATCGTCCGACTTGATGCCGCAGCGCGCGAGCGCCGTCCCGAGGATTTGGCGCGCCATCACCCCGAGCTGAAGCAGTGAGCGGTTGCGATGCTTGCGTACACCGAGATTGACCTGCGCGAGCCCTTCGAGGCCGTAGCGCGCTTCGGCGTCGAGAATGAGCCCGATCTCGACGCCGTACCCGGCCGCGAAGGGCACTGATTCGAGGAACTCGCGCGTCGCGGCGTACTCGCCTCCAAGGGGCTGAATGAGCCCGGAGAGCGAAGGTCGCAGCGCCGAGAGGACCGGTCGTGCCAGCAACTCGGTGACCCGGCCGCCGCCGCTGCTCTCCAGCCGCAGCGGCCGCCGGTAGAACCCTTTGACCAGGTGGACGCCGGTTTCGCAGAGCAGGGGCCCGAGCAGGGTCGGCACGAACGCCGGATCCGGGTCGACGAGGTCGGAGTCGAGGAACACGACGACGTCACCGGTCGTCGCGGCCAGCGACCGCCACAGCACCTCGCCCTTGCCCGGCACCGGCGGCAGCTCGGGGAGCACGTCCTCGCGGTGCACCACGCGCGCGCCGGCGCGGGCGGCGAGCTCGGCGGTGGCGTCGGTGGACCCGGAATCCATCACGATCAGCTCGTCGACGACCGTGCCCAGCAACGGCCGGACCGTCCCCACGACCTCGGCGACGGTGTCCTCTTCGTCGAGTGCCGGTAGCACGACCGAAACCGTCCGGTCACCCTTCGCAGCGACGATGTCATCGACCGTCCAGCCGGGGTTCTGCCACGTACGCCGCTCGAACCAACTCATGAGTAGTGATCGTGCCATGCTGGAGTCCGACACCCTGTCGATGGAGGAACCTTGCTACCGCTACTCGTCCGATTCGTGCTCGGCCCGCTGGTCAGAGCGCTGTACCGCCCCGAGATCCGCGGCGTGGAGAACATTCCCGCCACCGGGCCGGTGCTGCTGGCACCCAACCACCGGGCGGCGCTGGACACCGGCGTGATCACTTTCACGGCGATGCGGCAGGTCAAGTTCCTCGGCAAGGCGGAGTACTTCACCGGTCGCGGGCTCAAGGGCAAACTGATGGCCGGTTTCCTGGGCGGCCTCGGCTACGTCCCGGTCGAACGCGGCAACGCGCAAGCCGGCCTCGCCGCGCTGGAAGCGGCTCGGAAGGTGCTCGACGCGGGCGGCGCGTTCGCGATCTACCCCGAAGGCACCCGCTCGCTGGACGGGCGGCTGCACCGCGGCCACACCGGTGTCGCGGCCCTGGCGCTGGCGACCGGCGCGAAGGTCGTGCCCGTCGCGCTTTCCGGGACCGAATACCTGCAGCCCGCCGGGAAGCGGATCCCGCGGCGGGCGAAGATCACCGTCACCTACGGTTCGCCGCTGGACTTCTCCCGGTACGAGGGGCAGGACTCGTCGCCGGCGATCCGGCGCTCGGTGACCGACGAGATCATGTACGCGATCCTGGAGATTTCGGGGCAGGAGTACGTCGACTCGTACCACAAACGGCCTGATCAGAGCGCTGCCTGACGGTCGAGCCGGGCCGAAGTGGTAGCAAAGGTCCCTTGCTCCCCTGCTGCTCGCGGGAGTTGGACTCTGCCGGGCGCGGCTGGTCTGGGTGAAGTGCTGTGAAGGCCAGCCACCCCAAGCGCACCAGTGACCCCACACGCCACAAGCAACGCGCCCGCAGGAGTCCCACTAGCCACGGCAAGCAGGCCTCAGGGTCCCGGCAACGGCGATTGGTGAGGGGTACGGCGAACGCGGCGTGGGGCGCGGTCCGGCACTCGGCTTCACCGGAACTCAAGGGAGCGAAGCCCTCAGGTGGGTCGTGGGGGGGGTTTTTGGGTTGGAAACCAAAAAACCCCCCCCCCCCCCCCCCCCCCCCCCCCCCCCCCCCCCCCTCCGCCCCCCCCCCCCCC
>NZ_JBWKEB010000012.1:0-88842 GCF_056435665.1 Amycolatopsis sp. NPDC043887 | reverse complement strand
GCAGGATGTGTTCTTTTCAGGCCGAGAAACGAGGGGGAAAAAACCCCGGGGGGGGGGGGGGGGGGGTGTTTGGGGGGAAAACCAAAACCCCCCCCCACGACCCACGCGACCAAGCCCTACTTAGCCCACTTAGGCCGAGGCGGAGGCACGTAGTCCGCGAAGCCGTCCAGGAGCACCGAAGCATCCGAGTCGATCGAGAGCATGTCCCGGTACCCAGCCGACAGGAAGCCCTCCGACACCATGTGGTCGGCGAACTTCAGCAGCGGCGCGTAGTACCCGCCGACGTCGACCAGCCCGATCGGCTTCTCGTGCAGCCCGAGCTGCGCCCACGTCCACACCTCGAACAGCTCCTCCAGCGTCCCCGCGCCGCCGGGCAGCGCGAGGAAGCCGTCGGACAGCGCGGCCATCTTCGCCTTCCGCTGGTGCATGTCGGCGACGACGTGCAGTTCGGTCAGGCCGGCGTGCGCGATCTCGACGCTGCCCAGCGCCTCCGGGATCACGCCGATCACCTCACCGCCCGCGGCCAGCGCGGCGTCCGCGACGACGCCCATGGTCCCGACCGAAGCCCCGCCGTAGACCAGCCCGATGCCCCGCGAGGCCAGCAGCGTGCCCAGGGCGCGAGCTTCGTCGGCGTACCGCGGGTCGAAGCCCATCGAAGAGCCGCAGAAGACACAGACCCGGCGCGGAACCGCCATCAGTGGGTGTCCTCCCAAGCCTTGTACGAATCCTGCACGACGCGTACGGCGTCTTCGATGTCGTCGGTCACGTGCAGAAGCTCGAGGTCCTTCTGACCGATCTTGCCCTCGGCGAGCAGCGAACTGGCGATCCAGTCGTACAGGCCGCCCCAGTACTTGCTGCCGAACAGCACGACCGGGAACTTCGTGACCTTCTTCGTCTGCACCAGCGTGAGCGCCTCGAACAGCTCGTCGAGCGTGCCGAAACCGCCGGGCAGGCAGATGAACGCCTGCGAGTACTTGATGAACATGGTCTTGCGCGCGAAGAAGTAGCGGAAGTTGACGCCGAGGTCGACCCACGGGTTCAGGCCCTGCTCGAACGGCAGCTCGATGCCGAGGCCGACCGAGAACCCGCCCGCCTCGTTGGCGCCGCGGTTCACCGCTTCCATCGCGCCGGGGCCGCCGCCGGTCATCACCGCGAAGCCCGCGTTCGCGAGCGCGCCGCCGATCTTGCGGCCGAGTTCGTACTCCGGGTGGTCCCGTTTGGTCCGCGCCGAACCGAACACCGTCACCGCGCGCGGCACCTCGGCCAGCGCGCCGAAGCCCTCGACGAACTCCGCCTGGATCCGCAGCACGCGCCACGGGTCGGTGTGCACCCAGTCGCTCGGCCCCCGCGAGTCCAGCAGGCGCTGGTCGGTGGTGCTGCCCTGGTCACGCCGGTCCCGCCGCAGCACGACCGGACCCTTGTGCCGTTCGAGGGGACGTTCCGGGTACTGGCCGTCGGGGAACTCGCTTGTCTCGCTCACCCCGCCAAGCCTACGACGTCGTCACCGTCCGGAGCGGCAGCATCGCCGCGAACAGGAGTTGTCGGATACGCGAACGCGGGACCCGCCGGTGAGCGGGCCCCGCGATCACGCCTCAGGAACGTCCGGTCAGCGCGAACGCGAGCATGGCCGTCGAGGTGAAGTCGATGGCGGGCTCGTTGCTCGGCCACGACGCGAGGTCGTCGGCGTAGCGGGCCTCGGGGGTGTCGAAGGCTTCGAAGGGCTTCCTGCAGTCCTTCGAACCGGGCGGGAGCTCCATGTGCTCGAAGTTCTCCGCTCCGTTGGGGCCGTTCACGACGGCGCCGTAGAGCAGTTTCTCCTCGCCGGCGAGATTCGCCGCCTGGTGGTGCGGGCACCGCGGGTACGTGGTGCCGACGCCGACGACCAGCGAGATGCCCCAGGCGTTCGCGCCGAGGGTGAAGTTCCGCTGCTGCGAACCGAACGCCGCGTACCGGCGGTCACCGGTCAGGTCCGCGTACAGCCGCTCGGTCGCGGCGAACCCGAAGCTCTTGCTGGCCGCGTCGAATTCCTTCACCGAGACGGCGGTCCGGAAAGGACTCTGAGCCGCGCTCGCGACCCCTTCGTCGAGCTGACGGCGGAGGTCGCCGATCAGTTCCTTCGGACCGAGCGCGGCACCCGGGACGCCGTGCCGCAGGAGCTTCGCCAGATCGGCGTGCGCCAGCGCGCTGGTGTCGTACAGGTTGAGCGTGCTCTTCTCTTCGACGTCGATGTAGGCCTTCGCCCAGTGCGCCGCCTGCCGCGTCCACTCGGCGGACCGCGGGTCACGCAGGGCCTTGGCCGCCAGGGCCAGCTGCGTCGCGCCGAGTTCCATGTCGTCCCGCCAGGACGATTCCGGGTAGTACGCGTGCGGGAACGCGGTGACCAGTTCGCCGACGTTCTCGGTCTTGGCCTGCGCGAAGACCGACGAGGCCTCGGCGAGGTATTCCTTTGCCAGCGCGGGATTCCGCTTCGCCTCGACCTGGGCGCCGAGCGCGAACGCGGCGGCGACGCGGCCGGCGAGGTTCGGGCTGAGCGCGGATCCGCCGGGGTTCGCGGGGAAGACCGGCCGGTGCTTCACGAAGTACTTGGGGTCACCGGGTTTCACGTCGAGCGGGTCGTCGTCGTGCGGATTCCGCCAGACGTCGTGGTCGCCGAGGAACCCGAACTTGTCGCTGCCCGTCCCGATCCCGACCTGGGCGTAGAGCGTCTTGCTCTTCTCGTCCCACATCTTGTCGAGCCAGTCGAGGCCGAGCTTGACCTCCTTGGCCAGCACCCGATCGTAGTCCTCGCGGAGCACGTAACCCAGCTCCGCCAGCGAGTACGCCGTGTTCGACGTGAACTTGACGAAGTCGCCCGCGTCGACCCAGCCACCCTCGACGTCGACCGGCCCGCCCGCCGGCTTCAGCGGTTCGGTGATCTCGTCGCCGAATTCACCGCCGAACGCGGGCCATTCGTAGACCGTGGCCTGCTTGTCGGCCAGGTGCGAGGGTTTGCGGTCGAGACGGCCGGGGATGATGTCGTCACCGTCGCGCTGCGCCTGGAAGAACTCGTTGGTGGCACGGACGAGCGGTGTGAAGAGCCGGTCCTTGGTGTCCACCCGGAACGTCGGCGACGTCGCCTTGGTCTCGCCGGTGACCTCGATCCGGTACTTGCCCGGCAGCCAGACCTTCGACAGGTCCAGCTGGTACACCGCCGGGTACTTCGCGTTCCACGCGCCGAGCGACTGACCGGTCCGTCCACGATGGACGGTCCGGCCGCGTTCGTCGATCACCGAGAACGCACCCGGCGCGCTGGACAGGAGATAGGCGTACTTGGTCTCGGTGATGCCGTAGCCGACCTGATCGACCCGGACCTCACCCTGCACCGCCGCCGCGGCCGAAACCGCCGGAACCGTCAAACCCCCGAGGACCAGTGCCGAAACCGCGGCCACCGTCCGGGACCAGGAACTCACCATCATCGGCGCCCCGCTCACATTTAGTTAAGAAAGTTTCCTTTTTATTGCGCAAGACGCTAGCTCCCCGAGCGCCACCAGTCAATATGTCCGTTTCGCCGGTCGGAAGTCACCGGGTCCGCCCGTTGTTGGCGGGTATCCGCCCAGCTCGGCCGGATACCCGTCAGAAAATCGTCTACCGTGGATCGGTGCCGTCCAGGGCAGAACCACTCGGCGCGCGGATCCGGCGGTTGCGCCGGGCACGCGGGCTGACTCAGCGTGAGCTCGCCGAGCCGCGCTACGACCGCGGTTTCCTCGCCAAGGTCGAGTCGGGCCGCCGTCTGCCCTCGGACGACGTGCTCTCCCACCTCGCGCGACGGCTCGGCCTCACTGCGGACGAACTCCGCTTCGACCGGCCACCGGGCGCCGCCGCGGAACTCACCGGCGCGCTCGAGGCCGCGTACCGCGAGTTGCAGCAAGGCGGACTCGAAGCCGCCGAACGCGAGTTCACCCGGGTGGAACATCGAGCGGCGGAGTACCGGCTGCCGGACGTCCAATGCCACGCGCGCTTCCATCTCGGCGAAGTCCAGTGGCAGCGCTACGACATCCCGTTGGCGGACAAGGGATTCGCGCACGCCATGGAACTCGCCGACGCGGCGTCGCCCCGGCTGCGCGCGATGATCGTCAACCGCCTCGCCGCCTGCCGCGCGCTTTCGGGTGATCTGGGCGCTTCGGTCGCGCTCGTGGAAAACGCGCTCGCCGATCTCCGCGCCCCCGGCACGAGCGATCCCGACGCCGAGCTGGCGTTGGTGACCGCGTTGATCCATCCGCTGATCGAAATGGGCGCGCTCCGCCGCGCCCGTCGTGCCGCCGATGAAGGCCGGCGCGTCCTCCCTTCCGCTCACCGTGCGGACATCGCCGCGCGCTATCACCGGCAGGCCGCGCAACTGTGGCAGGCGATCGGCCTGGTCGACCGCGCGGAGAAGGACCTTTCGCGGGCACTGCGCCTGTTCACCTCCCTCGGCTACGACCGCGACGCCGCCCGGTGCCGCTGGGCGCGCGGCTTCCTGTGGCGGCGGCTGGGCAAACTCGACGAGGCGCACGCCGAACTGCGGCTCGCGCGCGATCTCCTTGCCAAGGCGGGATCGCGGGAAGGTGTGCTCGGCGCGACCATCGAACTCGCCGATGTCCGCCGCCGCCAAGGGAAGCTCGACGAGGCCGCCGAACTCGCCGAAGGGATCCGCCCGCTTCTGGATCGATCCCCCGATATCGAGGCCAGGGCCGAGGTTCTCCGGTTACTGGGACTCATCGCCCGCGCGCGCGGCGACCTGTCCGGGGCGACCGCGCTACTCGAAGAAGCCGCCACCGCACAGGAAAAGTCCGAACTGCGCGGCGCGCTCGTCGCCACCTCACTACATCTGGGCGACACGTTGCGCGCCCGCGGATTAATCGAAAAGGCCGCGGAGGCCTATCGGCGCGGTGTACGCGCGGCCGCTATGTCCGATTTCGGGCCGACCGGCTGAAAACCATACGAAAGTCGCCATATATCGCACATGGCGGGAAAACTCTTACTACACAGGCATTTTATTCCCTGCATGTCGATCTTCACCCGCTCCGCTAGGCCATCCGGCCCATTGACGCACCTTGTGACCGGCTCCTTTACTCGGACGTGTCCATCGGGATAACTCCAGTTATCCGAATGGGCACGCTCCCCGTCCCCCGCCGTGCGCCCGCCAGGTCGAATTCCCCGCCGCGCCTCTAGCCGGACGGGTACACGGTCCTGCCCATGGAAGGTTCACATGACCGTTCAGCGAGGGCTCAGAACAGGGTTGGCGGCCGTCGCCGGCCTTGCCCTGAGCATGACGTTCCCGGTGACCCCGGCGAACGCGACCACTGCCACCATCCAGCCCGCGAGCCCTGACGCCGTGGCCGCGAGCGCGGCCGACCGGGCCGCCGCGACCGGTGTAGACCAGCTGAGGAAGGGGGCGCAGGAAGACTTCCGCCGCGTCGGGCTGACCCCCGGTGGCGGAGGACTCTTCTACGCCGCTTACGAACGAACCTACCGTGGCCTGCCGGTCGTCGGCGGGGACGCGGTGGTGGTCGCCGACGGCGCCGGGCGCGTCCGCGGCACCAGCGCCGCGGAGACCGCGGCGATCTCGGTGGACACGAAGGCCAAGATCTCCGCGGCGAAGGCGACCGAGGTCGCGCGCAGCCAGCTGTCCAAAGTGGACAGTGTCGTCGCGCCGAAGTTGGTCGTGCTGGCGGGGAACTCCCCCAAGCTCGCCTACGAGGTCGTCGTCGCCGGTACCAAGGCGGCGAACCCGAGCAACCTGCACGTGTTCGTGGACGGCGTCACCGGCGCGGTGCTCGAAACCCGTGACGACGTCAAGATGTCCAACTTCCCCGCCGCCGCGCCGAAGGCGACGTCGAACGACGTCAGCACGCTGGGCGCCGGGAACAGCTACTACGTCGGCAACGTAACCATCGACACGACGAACTCCGGCGGCACGTACACGATGCGCGACCCGCAGCGCACCAACATCAGCTGCGCCCGCCAGAACGGCTCGCCCTACAGCGGACCGGACGACAACTGGGGCAACGGTTCCGGCACCGACCTGGAAACCGCCTGTGTCGACGCGCTCTTCGGCGTCCAGACCGAGTGGAAGATGCTGGGCGAATGGCTCGGCCGCAACGGCATCAACGGCAACGGCGGCGGCTTCCCCGCCTACGTCGGCCTCAACCAGGCCAACGCCTACTGGAACGGCTCCTCGACCACCTACGGCCGCTCGCAGGACGGCCAGCGCCAGGCCACCCCGATGGACGTCGTCGCGCACGAGTACGGCCACGCCATCTTCCAGACCACGCCGGGCGGCGCGGGCAGCGGCAACGAGAACGGCGGCCTCAACGAGTCCACCGGTGACATCTTCGGTGCCGTCACCGAGCACTACGCCAACAACGCCAAGGACGTCCCCGACTACGACGTCGGCGAGGGCGTGAACCTGGTCGGCCGCGGCCCGATCCGCTACATGAACCAGCCGAGCAGGATCTCCGGCAACCCCGACTGCTACTCGTCGTCCATCCCGAACACCGAGGTGCACGCCGCCGCGGGCCCGCAGAACCACTGGTTCTACCTGCTCGCCGAGGGCACCGCGCCGGTCGGCAAACCGGCCAGCCCGACCTGCAACAACACCTCGATCACCGGGATCGGCATCCAGAAGGCCGCGAAGATCTTCTACAACGGCCTGCTGAAGAAGACCTCCAGCTGGAACCACCGCGCGGCCCGCAAGGCCACCCTGGAAGCGGCGCTCGCGCTGTACCCGGGTTCCTGCACCGAGTTCAACACCACCAAGGCGGCGTGGAACGCCATCAGCGTTCCCGCGGCGACCGGTGAACCGGCCTCGTGTACCCCGCAGGGTGACGACTTCTCGGTCGGCGTCACCCCGGCGGCTGGTTCCGTCAAGCCGGGCGAGTCGGCCACGGTCACGGTGAACACCGCGACCACCAACGGTGCGGCACAGACGGTTTCGTTGAGCGCCAGCGGTCTTCCCACCGGGGCGACCGCGACGTTCAACCCCGCTTCGGTGCAGTCGGGCGGTTCCTCGACGCTCACCATCGCGACGTCGGCGAGCACCCCTGACGGCACCAGCACGATCACGGTGACCGGCACCGCGGCGAGCGGCACGCACACCGCTCAGTACAAGCTGACCGTCGGCACCGGCGGTGACGTGCGCACCTACAACAACGACACCGACTACGCGCTGAACGACTACGGCACGGTGAACAGCCCGATCACCTCGACCGCCACCGGCAACGCGGTTTCGCCGGTGAAGGTGACGGTGACCGGGACGCACACCTGCTCCGAGGACCTCCGGATCAGCCTGAAGGCCCCCGACGGCAGCACGTACTCGGTCAAACCCACCGGTTCCCTGCCCTGCACCGATCTGGGCACCCGGAACTACTCGGTGAACGTGACCAACGAAGTCGCGGCGGGCACGTGGACCCTCGTGGTCTACGACGCCTACGCGCAGGACACCGGCACGCTCGACAGCTGGTCGATCACCGTTTGATTCCCGTTCCGTGAAGGCCTCCTTCCCTACCTTCAGCGTAGGGAAGGAGGCCTTCACGGACCCGCCCAAGAAAGGAACACCCCGGCATGAAGTGGGGAAAGCGAATAGGAGCGGCCGTCGTCGGCATGGCCGCCGTACTGGGTGTCGTCACGGCGCCCGCGCAGGCGGTCACGGCCGCCGCCGCACCGGACATCTCGCTCGCCAACGTCAAGGCGCACTTGAGCGCGTTGCAGACCATCGCCAACCAGAACGGTGGCAACCGCGCCGCCGGACGGCCGGGCTACCCGGCGTCGGTGTCCTATGTGGCACAGAAACTGCGCGACGCCGGCTACAACGTCACGTTGCAGTCCTGCACGAGCTGCGCGGGTTCGAACCAGAACGTGATCGCGGAATGGCCGCAGGGTGACGCCAACCAGGTCATCATGCTCGGCGCGCACCTCGACAGCGTCAGCGCCGGCCCCGGCATCAACGACAACGGCTCGGGTTCGGCCTCGATCCTCGAAGTCGCGCTGACTCTGGCCCGCGAGAACCCGGCGATGGCGAAGCGGGTCCGCTTCGGCTGGTGGGCCGACGAGGAGTCCGGTCTGCGCGGGTCCAGGTTCTACGTCAACAGCCTGCCGCAGACCGAGCGCACGAAGATCAAGACCTACCTGAACTTCGACATGATCGGCTCCGACAACTGGGGCTACTTCGTCTACGACGACGTCGCTTCGGTCAAGGCCGTGTTCGACGAGTACTTCCGGACGATCGGCATCCAGACCGAGGGCGACACCGAGGGCGACGGCCGTTCGGACCACGCGTCGTTCAAGAGCGCGGGCATCCCGGTCGGCGGTCTCGCGACCGGTGCCGGGTACACGAAGAGCGCGGCGCAGCAACAGAAATGGGGCGGCACCGCCGGAAGGGCGTTCGACAGCTGCTACCACCGCGCGTGCGACACGCTGTCGAACATCCCGGACACCCCACTGGAGAAGAACAGCGACGCGATCGCGTACGCGCTCTGGAAGCTCGCCGTCGGCACGTCGACGGGGCCTGACTTCTCGCTCGGTCTCTCGCCGTCCTCTGGCACCGTCCAAGCAGGACAGTCGACGACCGTCACGGTCAACACCACGACGACTTCCGGTGCGGCACAAGCGGTTTCGCTGAGTGCCAGCGGTCTTCCCGCCGGGGCGACCGCGACGTTCAACCCCGCTTCGGTGCAGTCCGGCGGCTCCTCGACGCTCACCATCGCGACGTCGGCGAGCACCCCTGACGGCACCAGCACGATCACGGTGACCGGTGACGGGACCTCGGTGGACCGCACGGCGCAGTACACGCTCACCGTCGGCGACGTCAGCGTGCGCACGTTCACCAACGGCACCGACTACGCGCTGAACGACTACGCGACGGTCAACAGCCCGATCACGTCCACCGCGACGGGCACGGCGACCTCGCCGGTGAAGGTGTCGATCACCGGGACGCACACCTGCTCCGAGGACCTCCGCATCAGCCTGAAGGCCCCCGACGGCAGCACGTACTCGGTCAAACCCACCGGTTCCCTGCCCTGTACGGATCTCGGCACCAGGACGTACTCGGTCCCCGTGACCAACGAGGCCGCTTCCGGCACTTGGACGCTCGTGCTCTACGACGCCTACGCGCAGGACACCGGCACGCTCGACAGCTGGACCATCACCGTCTGACCATCCGAATGACGAAGGCCATCTCACGAGGACACCCGGCCTCGTGAGATGGCCTTCGCGCGTGAGGGAGATTTTCGGGCAACTCTTCGATATCTGGTCTAGACCACCCGATCGTCGGTAGCGCCACTCATGCGCGGCGACCTATGTTGAGCCGAACGGCCGCTTCCTGTTCGTTCAAACCGCTTTCGAGATGGGAGCTGGGTATGTTCGGTCGCGTCTCACGGCTGCTCGCAATCACCGGCGCGGCGGTACTCGCCGTCACCACACTCGTCGCCTTGGGCTCGGCGCAGGCGTCTCCCGACGCCGAGGTCTGCGCAATCAAATCGAAGCCCGCGGGCAAGGTCCTGCAGGGCTATTGGGAGAACTGGGACGGCGCCTCGAACGGCGTCCATCCGCCGATGGGCTGGATCCCGATCACCGACGCCCGGATCAAGGCCAATGGGTACAACGTGATCAACGCGGCCTTTCCGGTCATCCTGTCCGACGGAACGGCAAAATGGGAGGATGGGATGGACGCGACTGTGAAGGTCGCGACCCCCTCCGAAATGTGCGCCGCGAAGGACGCCGGCGCGACCATCCTGATGTCCATCGGCGGCGCCACGGCGGGGATCGACCTGAATTCGGCCACCGTGGCGGACAAATTCGTCGCGACCATCGTGCCGATCCTGAAGAAGTACAACTTCGACGGGATCGACATCGACATCGAAACCGGCCTCACCGGCAGCGGGAACATCAACACGCTTTCCGCTTCGCAGAAGAACCTCATCCGCATCATCGACGGCGTCCTCGCCGCAATGCCGCCGAACTTCGGGCTCACCATGGCGCCCGAGACGGCGTACGTCACCGGCGGCAGCGTCGTCTACGGCTCGATCTGGGGCGCGTACCTGCCGATCATCAAGAAGTACGCGGACAACGGCAGGCTGTGGTGGCTGAACATGCAGTACTACAACGGAAGCATGTACGGCTGCTCCGGTGATTCCTACCAGGCGGGGACGGTCCAGGGCTTCGTCGCGCAGACCAACTGCCTCGACAAGGGCCTGGTGATCCAGGGCCAGACGATCCGCGTGCCCTACGACAAGCAGGCTCCGGGCTTGCCCGCGCAGGCCGGCGCAGGCGGTGGCTACATGTCGCCGAGCCTGGTTTCCCAGGCGTACCGCAGCATTCCGGCGCTGAAGGGCCTGATGACCTGGTCGATCAACTGGGACGGTTCACGGAACTGGACATTCGGGCAGAACGTGAAATCCCTGCAGGGCCGCTGAGTCGTCCGTCTGATCACGCGAGTCCCGCCTCTGATCACGCGAGCTTGCTGTGCGGAACCGGCGAACTCGCGTGATCAGGGGGCGAACTCGCGTGATCGAACGGCGAACTCACGTCATCGGCGGGTTCGCCCGTATCGTTCTCGGTCATGGACGAGGAGGTCGGCGGACGGCTACGGCGGCTCCGCGCCGAACGCGGCCTCACCCAGCGCGAACTCGCCGAACCGCACTACACCGCCGCGTACGTCTCGTCCGTCGAGACGGGCGCGCGGACACCCTCCGGTGACGCGATGCGCCATTTCGCCGCGCGACTCGGCGTGGACACCGGCGAACTCCTCGGCGTGACGTCGCCCCGCGACGACGTCCGGCTCGATCTGGACATCGCGGCGGCCGCGGCGGATTTCCTGGCGGGGACCGGTTCGGCGCCGAAGATGCGGCGCCTGGCCCGGCGAGCCGAGAAGATCGGCCGTCACCGCCAGGCCGGACTCGCCTGGATGTGGCTCGCGCGGTTCACCGAGGGCGACGCCAGGGCACGGCCGGTGGCCGCCGCCGAAGCCGCGCTCGCCGACGACATCCCGCCGTATCGCGAACTGGCCGCCGCGCTGCGGGCGAACGTCCTGATCGGCCGGGGCGAGCCGCATCACGCGATGCACCTGCTCCGGACGGCGCTCGAAGCGAGCCTCGTCCGCCATCCGCATCCGGTGCTCCTGCTGACCCTGCACGCGTACCTCGCCGACGGGCAGCTCCGCCTCGGCGAGAACGCCCAGGCCGCGCATCACGCGGGAGAGGCACTTCGGCTCGCTCGCGGCAGCGAGGAGATTCTGGCCGAACTCGCCGGGAACCAGCGACGGCTGGCCGAGTCCTATCTCGGCGAAGGACGGCTGGCCGACGCCGTCGCCGCCGTTTCGGCGCTGCACGATCTGCTCCACGAACGCGCCCTGCGGCCGGTGCTGGCCCGGTGCCTGTTCGCGCGAGCCCTGAACCGGCGTGCCGACGATCTCGAAGGCGCTCTGGCGGACCTTCGCGCGTCACGCGCGGCCGCACCCGATCACACCGTCACGCTGGAACTCGCCGACGTCTGCCGCGAACTCGGTCGTCTCGGCGACGCCACCGCGCTACTCTCCGAAGCAACCGAAGCCATCCCTGAGGACTCGCCGCTGTCAGCTTCACTCACGTTCCAGCAGGGCTCACTGGCCCTGGCCCGTGGAGACCTCGAAGCAGCCGAAGCAGGCTTCGCGCATGCCATCGACGTAGCCGCCCTCCACGACACCCGCGGCGTCTTGGCCGCTTCAATCGACAAAGCTGGAGAGCTACTGCGCGATCAGGGGCGTTTCGAAGAGGCCGCGGACCTACTGCGGCATGGACTGCTCCTTCTCGGAGCCGAGGAGGACGTTTCCCAGTGACCGAAGTGGACTTGGAAGACATCAGAGCTCGTTTGGTGAGCCGATTCGGCGCCGACGCCGACGGATGGCTCGCCGGGGTCCCCGCACTCGCCGCGAGGCTGGCCTCTCGATGGGACTTCGAGCTCGGCGAGCTGTTCGAGAGCGGCGCCTCGTCCGTCGTCCTGCGCTGCCGTTGGTCCGATGGGACGCCGTCGGTGCTCAAACTCAGCCCGGACGGGGCGCTGCTGACCAAACAGCTCGAAATGCTGCGGGTGTTCGCGCCGTCGGGCCGGGTGCCCGCCGTCCTCGCCGCCGACGCGGACGCCGGTGCGATGGTGCTGGAAGAGATCCAGCCGGGCACCCCGGCCGAGGACCTGCCGCTGCCGACCCTGCCGGAACGTTGGGGAGACCTGCTCAGCGCGCTGCATTCCGTCGCCCCGCCGGCGGACTGGCCGTGGAGCCTGCGCGGCCGGTTCGAGGAATCCTTCGACCGGATCGGCAAGCGGATCACCGAACCGGCCATCGCCGCCAGGATCGGCCCGGAAAACTGGCGCCTGGCGATCGAGCGCTGCGAGAAGTTGCTGGACACCCAGGCCGGCGTCGTGTTGCTCCACGGCGATCTGCATCTCGGCAACGCCTTGGACGGCGGCTCGCGCGGCCTGATCGCGATCGATCCGAAGGCGTGCGTGGGTGATCCGTGCTTCGACGCCGTCGACTACGTGGTGAGCGGCGCCGGGCACGAAGGCGTCGAGGCCCGTTGCCATACGGTGGCGAACGCCTGCGGGCTCGACGGGGACAGGTTGTACGCCTGGAGCCGGGTGGTCGCCCCCATGTTCGCCATCTCGCACCTGACCTATGGCGGCCCGGAGCAGGCGCTCGACGAGTTGCTCGCCCTGACTAGCTGAGGAATTCGCGCAGCACCGCGGCCACTTGCCGGATCTCGCTCGCTCGGACGTTCTCCTGGCGGGTGTGCGCCAGCGTCGGGTCGCCCGGACCGAAGTTCACCGCCGGGATCCCGAGTGCCGCGAAGCGCGCGACGTCGGTCCAGCCCAGCTTCGCGACCGCTTTGCCCCCGGCCGCGGCTACCAGCTCGGCCGCCGCGGGAGCGCTCAGGCCGGGCAATGCCCCTGGCGACAAGTCGACGATCTTGACGTCGTAGCCCTCGAAGACCTCGCGAAGGTGCGCCTCGGCATCCTCCGGGGAGCGGTCGGGAGCGAAGCGGTGGTTGATCGTGAGCACGGCTTCGTCCGGGACGACGTTGCCCGCGACGCCGCCGCCGATCTTCGTGGCCTGCAACCCTTCCCGGTAGGTCAGGCCGTCGATGTCGACCACCCGCGGCGTGTACTCGGCCAGCCTGCGCAGCGGTTCGGCGAGACCGTGGATCGCGTTGACGCCCATCCAGCCGCGCGCGGTGTGCGCCCGGACGCCGTCGACGCGGATCTCGATCCGCATCGTGCCCTGGCAACCGCCTTCGATCCCGCCGTTCGACGGCTCGCCGAGGATCGCGAGGTCGGCTCGCAGCCACTCGGGCAACTCACGCTCGATGCGCCCGAGACCGTTTTTCGTCGCTTCGATCTCTTCGCAGTCGTAGAACACGAAGGTGATGTCGTGCCTCGGCTCCCGGAGCGCGGCGGCGAGGTGCAGGAAGACGGCGTCACCGCTCTTCATGTCGACGGTGCCGAGACCGTGCAGGATCTCGTCGTCACCGGTCCCCTCGCGGCGCACGGGCAGGTTCTCGTTGACCGGAACGGTGTCGAGATGCCCGGCCAGCAGCACCCGCGAAGGGCGGCCGAGGTTCGTGCGGGCGAGGACCGCGTCGCCGTTGCGGATCACCTCGAGATGCGGCGCCTGCGCCTGGAGCGCGGCCTGCACGGTGTCCGCGATCACCTTCTCCTGCTCCGAGACGCTGAAGATGTCCACCAGCGCGGCGGTGAGGGCGACGGGATCGGCGTGCAAGTCGAGCGAAGGCATGCCCGCACCGTACCGCCGGGGGCCCGGGGCTACCGTGAAGGAGTGCGCATGCGAACGATCTTGGTCGCCCTCCTCCTGGTGCTCAGCGGGTGCGGATCGAGCGAAGTCCCGGTGAAGGTCCGGCCGACCCAGAGCACCGGCCCGGACGTGCTGCCGATCAAGCTCAAGGCGCTGACCACCGATCAGTGCTATCTGGCGCCGGGGACCGAATCGCCCAAGGGCTGCCAGAAGTACGTCACCGAGCTCTCGAGCGCCGCGGGCACCGTCCGCAAGCGCCGCCCGGACCTGTCGTCGCACGCCGACGTCCTCGATCGCCCGATCGCCGCCTTCCGCGCCGCGAACTGCCAGGCCCAGGCGGCTCCCGGGGGACCGTGCGGCCAGGCGCTCACCGATATGGCGACGGCGCTGACCAGTGTGAAGAGCCTCGTCGGCGGCTGAGGAGCGTCACTGGGTTACCGTTCAGGTCGTGAGCGAGCAGACCCCTGACCCCGAAACGACCGGCGCCACCGGCGTCGGACTGGCCACCGTCACGACCGACGGCACCGTACTGGACACCTGGTTCCCGCTGCCCAAGCTGACCGACGGCTCGGACAGCAAGGCCGGCACGGTGCGGCTGACCGCCGAAGAGGCCTCCGAAGCCCTCGGCGAGGCCGCGGCCGCCCAGCTCGGCCCGGACACCGATCGCGGTGTCGAGGTCGTCGCGGTCCGCACGACCATCGCCCGGCTGTCCGACGCCCCCGGCGACACGCACGACGTCTACCTGCGTCTTCACCTGCTGTCGCACCGTCTGGTCCGGCCGCACGGCGCGAGCCTCGACGGCATCTTCGGCCTGCTGGCGAACGTCGTGTGGACCAACCACGGACCGTGCCCCGTCGAGGGCTTCGAGGCGACCCGGCTGCGGCTGCGGGCACGCGGCAACGTCACCGTCTACAGCGTGGACAAGTTCCCGCGGATGGTGGACTACGTCGTGCCGACCGGCGTCCGCATCGCCGACGCCGACCGCGCCCGCCTCGGCGCGCACCTGGCCAACGGCACCACGGTCATGCACGAGGGCTTCGTCAACTTCAACGCCGGCACACTCGGCGCCTCCATGGTCGAAGGCCGGATCTCGGCGGGCGTCGTGGTCGGCGACGGCTCCGACGTCGGCGGCGGCGCGTCGATCATGGGCACGCTGTCCGGTGGCGGCAAGGAAACGATCTCGATCGGCGAGCGCTGCCTGATCGGCGCGAACGGCGGCGTCGGCATCTCGCTCGGCGACGACTCGGTCGTCGAAGCGGGCCTGTACGTCACGGCCGGCACGAAGGTGACCTTCGAGGGCAAGGTCGTGAAGGCGCTGGAGCTGTCCGGCATCTCGGGCGCGGTGTTCCGGCGGAACTCCGGGACCGGCGCCGTCGAGGTCGTCGCGCGCACCGGCGTCGGCATCGAGCTGAACGCGGCCCTGCACGCCAACTGACCTGCGGAAAGAGAGCAAGGGACCTTTGCTACCACTCTCCCCCGGAGGGCGGGAGGGTGTGTGGGAATAGGGACGTTGAGTGTCCCTATTCCCACACACCCCTTACCCCGCGTAGCGACACTGACCGACCGTGTGGGTTTTGGGACGTTAGATGTCCCGAAACCCACACAGTCACCTGAGGCGCCCGGGGCCGCTGCGCGCGCGGGGAGCAAGGGACCTTTGCTACCGCCTGGGTCTCTCGGGCGCCGCGAAGGCCACTTTCGCGACACCCTCGGCAGCACGAAAGGAGAGCAAGGGACCTTTGCTGCCACTCCCCCCGGAGGGCGGGAGCAAAGGTCCCTTGCTTCTCTCACGGCCTGGACCACCTTGCCGGTTCACCTAGAATTCATCTTGTGACAGCCGAGACCCTGCCGCGCAAGAACGCCCCTTCGACCACTCCGGCCGCGCTCGGGCTCGGCGACCGTCCCGCGAAAGCCGGGCCTGGCGATCCGGCGGCCACCCATGTCCGGGTCAAACTCGACGTCGAGATCCGCGCGCTCCTCGCGCACGAGCCGGGCACCAAATCCGGCGCCGACCCCGAAGATCTGCACCAGATGCGGGTCGCGCTGCGCCGCATGCGAAGCGTCCTCAAGCTCTCCGGTCGCCTCGTCGGCCCGGACGCCGAGCCGGTGCGCGCCGAGCTCGGCTGGCTCGGCCAGTCCCTCGGCGACGTCCGCGATTACGACGTCCTGATCGGGCATCTCCGTGAGGTCGTCGCCGAGTTCGAGGTGCGCGACCAGCCGGCCGCGCGCCGTCTGGTGTCGAAGTTCGTCACCGAGCGCGGCGTCGCGAAGCGGCGGCTCACCCGCGCGCTCGCCAGCCCCCGGTACGCCTCGATGCTGCAGGACATCGGCCGCCTCGCCCGGCAGCCCGCCGCCGAAGTACCCACTGCCGAGGCCGCCCCCACCTCGGCCGATCTCGTCGCCGGTCTCGCGAAGCCGCATCGAAAGCTCGCGAAGGCCGTGAAGGCTCTTCCCGCCGATCCTCCGGACGACGACCTTCACGCGCTTCGCATCTACGGCAAGAAACTCCGCTACGCCGCCGAGATGGCCAAGCCCGCCGCGAAGAAGAAGCAGGCGGAGCGGATCCAGCGGCTGATCAAGGCCACGAAGAACTTCCAGACCGTCCTCGGGGACCACCAGGACGCCTGCGTCGCCGCCGATCGGATGCGCGGCGTCGCAGCCTCCGTCGACTCCGAGGTCGCCTTCATCGCCGGCCGGATCGCGGAGAAGGAACTGCTGCGCCGCGCCGAGGTCCGTGCCGTGTGGCGCGACGTCTGGGCCGAAGTCGACGAAGCCGCTCAGGCGGTGAGCCCGCGGATATAGCCGTCCGGGCGAACCAGCACCTGCCGCCCGTTCTCGGCTTCATACGCGGCGAAGGCGTGCCCGCCGAAGTCCTCGAAGTCCGTGTCGGACAGCGCGCTGCCCGCGGGCAGGATCCGCCGCGCGCCTTCGGGCGCCGGGCCGTCGCCGAACACCAGCACCGTCGCCCGCGGGCCGCGCAGCACCTCGAACAGCCGGACGGTCTTGCCGTTCGCGTCCCTCAGCGGCGCGTCCGGCGCGCGGTCGCCGGGCCGGATCCGGCCGGTCGCCGCGGGCGCGAGCGGGCCGCCGCGATACCCGATGTCGAGCTGACGCGTGTTCTCCCCGCGCTCGTGCGCGTCTTCCGCGCCTTCCTTGTACTTCTCGAGGATTTCAGTGCTGATCTTCAGCACCCGCGCGGCGACCCCGCGCCGTTCGGGCTCGTAGCTGTCGAGCAGCTCCGGTGAACCGTCGGCGAGTTTCCAGCCCAGGTTGTACGCGTCCTGGACACCGGTGTTGAGGCCCTGCCCACCGGTCGGCGGGTGGACGTGCGCCGCGTCGCCGGCGAGGAACACGCGACCGTCACGGAACCGCTCGGCGAGCCGGATATTGGGCCGCCACACCGTCGACCAGGCGAGGTCGTGCAGCCGGACCCCGCCGCCGGACAGTTCGTCGAGCCGGGACTGCAAGGTGCCGAGCGACGCCTCGACCTCCTCCTCACCCAGTGGCGCGGCGAACTGGAAATGCGGCACCCCCGGCAGCGGCGTGAGCACGATCCCCGACATCGGGTCCTCGGGCTTCGCGAACCAATGTCCGTACGCGCGATCGAGTCCCTCGGCCTGGACGTCCCCCAGCAGCATGCGGACCGATTCGTCGGTGGTGCCCTCGAACGCGATCCCGAGCGCCTTGCGCACGAAGCTCTTCCCCCCGTCCGCGCCGACGAGGTGGTCGACCCGGACGCGCTCGCCCGGCAGTTCGGCGGTCACCCCGTCGGCGTCCTGCTCGAAGCCGAGCAGTGGCGTGCCGAGCTCGACCTGGACGCCGAATTCGGCGAGCCGCTCACGAAGGATCCCCTCGGTCCGCGACTGGCCGAGGAAGTGGCCGTTCGGATAGGGCACGTCCGGGGTCGGTTCGGCGAGTTCGGCCATCCTCCGCTCGCCGACGACCTCGCCACCCAGATGGATCTTCACCGCCACGGGCGGCTGCCCGGCGGCCAGGACGGCGTCCAGTACCCCGAGATCCTCGAAGACCTCGAGCGTGCGCGGTTGCAGGCCGTCGCCGCGCGAGCCCTCGAAGAACGTCTCGGCCTTCTCCACGATCCGCACTCCGACACCGCGGCGCGCGAGATCGATGGCCAGCGTGAGCCCCGTCGGCCCGGCTCCCGCGATCAGTACCTCGATCATCTTCCCTCCGGTGAATTATAATTCAGTGAATCTTGATTCAGTTTGACCGTTGCTAGCCTTCCGTGTCAAGGAGGTGCCGATGACGGCGACGAGCCGCAAGGAGAAGGCGGCGGAGACCGAGGCCGCGCTCAAAGAGGCGGCGAAGCGCGTTTTCGCGGCGAAGGGGTACCTGAACACCAAGATCACCGACATCACGGCGGAGGCCGGGCGCGCGGCGGGATCGTTCTACAACCACTTCGCGAGCAAGGAAGAACTGCTCGAAGCGCTCCTCGAGGACCTCGCGGCGGCGAGCGACGTCAACGCGGCCTCACCGGAGCACATACCCGACTTCACCGACCCGCAAGCCGTGCGCTGGCACGTCTGCGAGTACTGGAACTTCCACCGCGACAACGCCGCGACGATGCTCGCGCTGCGCCAGGCCGCGATGGTCAGCGACGAGTTCGCACGCACCTATGCGCGCTTCGGCGCCGCTCAGGCGGAGGACATCCTCGGCCACCTGGGGTACGTCACCGCGGCCGGCCTGGAACTCCCGGCGTCGGAGCGGCTCACGCTCGCGATGATGGGTGAACTGGTCAACGGTTTCGCGCACACGTGGCTGCTGGACCCGTCCTCCGTCTCGGAGGAGGATGCCATCGAGGCGCTGACACGGTTCATCTACCGGGGTTTCACCGGCCGCGACGTGCCCTAGTCAGGAAGCGAGCCGCTCCACGGCCGCGTCGATCCGCTCGTCCGTCGCCGTCAGGGCGATCCGGACGTGCCGTCCACCGGTCGGCCCGTAGAAGGTGCCCGGAGCGGCGAGGATGCCGCGATCGGCCAGCCAATCGACCGTGTCGAGCGCGGATTCCCCGCGCGTGGACCAGAGATACAGCCCGGCCTCGGAATGCGAGATCTCGAAACCGCTGTCCAGCAACGCCTTACGCAGCACCAGCCGACGGCGCGCGTAGCGTTCCCGTTGCGCGGCAAGCGCTTCGTCGTCCTTCAGCGCGGCGACCATGGCCTCCTGCACCGGCCGCGGCACGATCAGCCCGGAGTGTTTGCGGATCTCCAGCAGCCCGGCGACGAGCTTCGGGTCACCGGTGACGAATCCGGCGCGGTAGCTGGCGAGGTTCGCGGACTTCGACAGCGAGTGGACGGCCAGCAGGCCGTCGAGGGAGCCACCGTGCACGGACGGGTGCAGGATCGACACGGGCTCGCTTTCCCAGCCCAGCGCCAGATAACACTCGTCGGAGACCACGACGACATCGCGTTCCCGCGCCCATTCGACGACCTTGCGCAGGTGGTCGACGCCGAGCACGCGCCCGGTCGGGTTGGACGGCGAGTTGATCCACAGCATGGACGGCCGCTGCGGACCGACCGCGAAGGTGCTGTCCGCGCGCAGCAGGGAAGCACCCGCCAGCAGCACTCCGACCTCGTAGGTCGGGTACGCCACCTCGGGGATCACGATGAGATCGCCGGGGCCGAACCCCAGCTGCCGCGGCAGCGAAGCGACCAGTTCCTTCGAACCGATCGTCGGCAGCACGGCCGCCTCGGGAACACCCTCGATGCCGTGCCGCCGCGAAAGCGCGTCGATCGCGGCGGCCCTGAGCTCGGGGATCCCGTGCGTGGTCGGGTACCCCGGGATCTCCGACACGGACGCGAGCGCCGCGCGAATGCTCTCGGGGACAGGGTCCACCGGCGTGCCGATCGACAGGTCGACGAGGCCGCCGGGATGCGCCTGGGCTTTCGCCTTCGCCTCGGCCAGGGAGTCCCAGGGGAAATCGGGAAGAGCGACCCGGCTCATTCGCCCTGCGGGGGAAGAGCCTTGATGAAGGCGGGGTCGTGACTGGTCTTGCCGACCTTGGAGGCGCCACCGGGCGAGCCGAGCTCGTCGAAGAAGTCGACGTTGGCCTTGGTGTAGTCGTTCCACTCGTCGGGGACGTCGTCCTCGTAGTAGATCGCCTCGACAGGGCAGACCGGCTCGCAGGCACCGCAGTCGACGCATTCGTCCGGGTGGATGTACAGCATGCGGTCACCCTCGTAGATGCAATCCACGGGGCACTCGTCGATACACGCCTTGTCGAGCACGTCGACGCAGGGCTCGGCGATCACGTAGGTCACTGCGCACTCCTGCTTTATCTCTGCTTCACCAGTCTGCAACGGACATTACGCGCCCACGGGCGCGACCGGCCCGCTTAGGCCACCCTTATCGGCACTCCGGGATGGGCGTTCAGCGGTCTTTCCGGCGAGGCGGCGGAGTGGCCCTGCTGTCCCCAGTGATGACGAACTTCGGCGCGGCGGGCTTCGCCGCTTCCGCGTCCTTCTCGACGGCCTTTTCCGCGCCCAATGCCCGGTTGAAGCCGTCCGAGATCTCGCGGACGAGGTCTTCGTTGTGCCTGTCGTCCTTGCGCGCGATGCTCATCGGGGTCCCTCCACTGCCTTCCTTGGCACAATCTAACCGTGAACAGTGCGGAAATGCTCGAGCTCACCTGTAGCCAGGCTTGGACTCCCCTGCTCGAGAGCCGGATCGGTGACTGGAGGCTCCGCTGGGCGGACGGGTTCACCGCGCGGGCCAACAGTGCCCTGGCGATCGGTGACCCGGGAAAACCGCTGCCAGACGCCCTGCGGACGGTCTGTGACTTCGCCCACGATCATGCCATCCCGCCCGTCGTTCAGGTGATCCAGAACACGTCTCTCGAGGACGCCATCGCCGCCCGCGGCTGGGTCCACTATGTGGAACACCGCCCCGCGCACGAGGTCCGCGTGCTGACCGGGCCGCTCTCGCACGGGACCTCGGCGGGAACGGTGATTCTGGACGAACCGACGTC
The DNA here is from genome assembly GCF_056435665.1 of Amycolatopsis sp. NPDC043887. NCBI lineage: Bacteria > Bacillati > Actinomycetota > Actinomycetes > Pseudonocardiales > Pseudonocardiaceae > Amycolatopsis > Amycolatopsis sp. NPDC043887. The sequence goes on along the minus strand of NZ_JBWKEB010000012.1, from coordinate 68,062 downwards.
CGGATGGTGGGAGATGACGGCGGGCGGCGCGGATCCGGCGGAGGCGCCGAGGCACGTCCTCGGCACCGGCAAGGTCGGCTTCGGGGTGGTCGAAATCGACGGCGTCACGGCGGGCGCGGTGCGCGGAGCGGTCGTCGGCGAGTGGCTGCACATCGCCCGTTTGGAGGTACGGCCGGAGTTCCGGCGGCGAGGGCTCGCACGCGGGCTGATGAACGCCGTGGGCGCCTGGGGCGCCGCTCAGGGCGCGACCGGGATGGTGCTGCAGGTCGCGGTGGCGAACTCCGGCGCGCTGAAGCTGTACGAAAGCCTGGGCTGTACGGAGCACCACAGGTACCGCTACTGGGCCCCGGCTCCGGGGGCGTGCGAGGATCGCCCGTCGTGAAGGTCGTCATTTTGGTCGGCGGAGTGGGCGGGGCCCGCTTCCTGCTGGGGGTCAAACAAGCACTGGGTCTGCCCGCGACCGGTTCCGCGCCGGAATCGCCGCATGAGGTGACCGCGCTGGTGAACACCGGGGACGACGTGTGGATGCACGGTCTGCGCATCTGCCCGGACCTGGACACCTGCATGTACACCCTCGGCGGGGGGATCGACGAGGAGCGCGGCTGGGGTCACTCCGGGGAGACCTGGACGGTCAAGGAGGAGCTCGCCGCCTATGGTGCCGAGCCGACCTGGTTCGGCCTGGGCGACAAGGACATCGCGACGCATCTGATCCGTTCGCGGATGCTGCGCGCGGGCTATCCGCTGTCGCAGGTCACCGAGGCGCTGTGCGATCGCTGGCAGCCGGGCGTACGCCTGCTGCCGATGTCGGACGACCGCGTCGAGACGCATGTCGTGATCGACGACCCCGAGGATCCGGACCAGCGCAAGGCGATCCACTTCCAGGAGTGGTGGGTGCGCTACCGCGCGGAACCGAAGGCGCATTCGATCATCGCCGTCGGCGCCGACGAGGCCAAGCCGGCGCCCGGCGTGCTCGACGCGATCGCGGCCGCCGACATCGTGCTGTTCGCACCGTCCAACCCGGTGGTCTCGGTGGGCACGACGCTCGGTGTCCCGGGAATCCGCGACGCACTGCGGAAGACGCGTGCCAAGGTCGTCGGTGTCTCGCCGATCATCGGCGGTAAGCCGTTGCGCGGCATGGCCGACGCGTGCCTGAGCGCGATCGGCGTGGAGACCTCGGCCGAGGCCGTCGGACGGCATTACGGATCCCGCGAGGAATCCGACGGCGTGCTCGACGGCTGGCTGGTCTCCGAGGGGGAGACCGTCGACGTGCCGGGAGTCGCCGTCCGCGACGTACCCCTGCTGATGTCCGATGTGGACGCTACGGCGGCCATGGTGCGCGCCGCTTTCGATCTGGCGGGAGTTTCCGTTGAGTGACCACGCTTCCGCGAAGATCGAGATCCTGCCGGTCGAGGGCCTGCCGGAGTTCCGCCCCGGCGACGACCTGACCGGGGCGATCGTCGAGGCGGCCCCCTGGCTGCGGCCGGGCGACGTCCTGGTCGTGACGAGCAAGATCGTCTCCAAGGTCGAAGGCATGCTGATCCGGGTCCCGTCCGATCCGGAGGAGCGCGACGCCGCCCGGCGCAAGCTCGTCGAAGAGGAGTCCGTCCGCGTGATCGCGCGGATCAACCGGACGGTGATCACCGAGAACAAGCTCGGCATCGTGCAGGCCGCGTCCGGTGTGGACGCGTCGAACGTGGCCTCCGGCGAGGTCGCGCTGCTGCCGTCCGATCCCGACGCTTCCGCGCTCGCGCTGCGGAACGGGCTGCGTGAACGGCTCGGTGTCGAGGTCGCCGTCGTCGTCACCGACACGATGGGCCGTGCGTGGCGGGTCGGGCAGACCGACGCCGCGATCGGTGCGTCCGGCCTGCGGGTGCTGCACTCGTACGCGGGTGAGGTCGACAGCCAGGGCAACGAACTCGCGGTCACCGAGGTGGCGATCGCCGACGAACTCGCCGCCGCGGCGGATCTGGTCAAGGGCAAGCTCGGCGGGACCCCGGTCGCCGTCGTGCGCGGCCTCCGGCTGACCGACGACGGTTCGACCGCCCGCAAACTGCTCCGCCCGGTCGAAGAAGACCTGTTCCGCCTCGGTACCAACGAATCCATCGCCCAGGGCCGCCGGGAAGCCGTGCTCGCGCGGCGTTCGATCCGGTCGTTCACCGACGAACCGGTCGATCCCGAGGTGCTGCGCCGCGCGGTCGGGACGGCGCTCACGGCTCCCGCTCCGCATCACACGAAGCCGGTCCGGTTCGTGTGGCTGCGCGAGGAAGGCTTGCGCCGCAAGCTTCTCGACGCGATGAAGGTGTCGTGGCAGGCCGATCTCGAAGGCGACGATTTCACCGCCGAACAGGTCGCGAAGCGCCTCAGCCGCGGCGACATCCTGTACAACGCGCCCGAAGTCGTGGTGCCGTTCCTCGTCGCCGAGGGCGCGCACACCTACCGCGACGACCGGCGGAACGCTTGTGAGCACACGATGTTCACCGTCGCCGGTGGCGCCGCCGTGCAGGGCCTGCTGGTCGCGCTCGCCGCCGAAGACCTCGGCTCGTGCTGGATCGGGTCGACCATCTTCGCGGCGGACATCGTGCGTGACGTCCTCGGCCTGGACGAGCGCTGGGAACCGCTCGGCGCCGTCGCGATCGGGCATCCCGCCGTCCTCCCGCCCGCGCGCGGTCCCGTCGAACCCGGTGAAGGACTTCTCGAACTGTGACCCTGCACGACGACGTTGTGTCCACTTTGTCCGGTTGGCGACCGGGGGACGCGGCCCAGGAATCCTTGCGCCAGGCCTATCTCGGCTTCCTCGCCGCCCGCGACGACGTCTGCCGCCGCGAATGCGCGGCCGGGCATATCACCGCGTCGGCCGTCCTTCTCGACGCCGACGCGGAAAACGTGCTGCTCACCCTGCATCCGCGAGTCGGGCGCTGGTTGCAGCTCGGCGGGCATTGCGAACCAGGCGACGCGACGCTCGCGGACGCCGCACTTCGTGAGGCACGAGAGGAATCCGGTATCGAGGACCTCGTGATCGACCCGGCCCCGGTGCATCTCGACGTCCACCCGATCACGTGCTCGCTCGGCGTGCCGACCCGGCATTTCGACGTGCGTTTCGTGGTGCGCGCGCCACGGGGAGCGCAACCGGTCCAAAGCGACGAATCGGACGATCTTCGTTGGTGGCCGGTGGATTCCCTGCCGGAAGGGTCGGAAGATCTCGCCGAACTGCTGGAAGCCGCCGTGCCCGCGGCGTCCGGCCGTTAGGGTGTCGGCTGACGTTCTTAAGGGGGAATGATGCTGACGACGCTGACGCCATACCTGGACCGGGTCCGGGTCCACAGCAGCGGTGACGGTGACGGCTTCGGCTGGTTTCTGCTGATCTTGGCGATCATCGTCATCATCATCGTGATCGTGGTGATCATCGTGAAGGTCAACCAGGCCAAGAAGCCGCCGATGACCTTCCCGCAGAACCCGAACTTCGGCGGTGGCGGCCCGGCCCCCGGCTTCCCGCCGCCTCCCCCGCCCGCCGGTGGCCCCGCCCCTCAGGGCAACTGGCAGCAGCAGCCCGGTTTCCCGCCGCCTCAGCCCGGTTACGGCCAGGCGCCCGGTTTCCCGCCGCCTCCGGGCCCGGCGGGGTTCCCGCCCGGCGCCCCCGCGGGTTTCGCGCCACCTCCGGGCGCCCCGGCACCCAATCCGTTCGGCGCGCCCGGCATGGCTCAGCCCGGTTTCCCGCCGACTCCCCCGCAGCCGGGGCCGCCGATCGACGGCAGCGCGGACCGTACCCAGGTCGTGTCCCCGCAGCAGCAAGCGGATGCCGGCGCCGACCGCACCCAGGTGGTCTCCCCCGCGAGCGCCGACCGCACGCAGGTCGTCCCGCCCCGCCAGTAGTCCGACTGTCCGTGAAGGCCTCCTTCCCTACCCTCAAGGTAGGCAAGGAGGCCTTCACGGCATTTCCAGCAGGGAGAAAACCGCATGGTCAGGGTCGACCCGAACTCTCCGGTCCCACCTTTCGAACAGGTCCGCACCGCCTACGCGGAGCGGATCAACGACGGCACGCTGCCCGTCGGGGCGAAACTCCCGACCGTGCGGAAACTCGCCGAAGACCTCGGCATCGCCCCGAACACGGTCGCCAAGGCCTACCGAGAGCTCGAAGAAGCGGGCCTGATCGAGACCCGCGGCAGGGCCGGGACGTTCGTGAGCGCCGTCGGTGACGAGTCCCGCGAACGGGCGAGGCAGGCGGCCGCCGACTACGCCGCGCTGACCAGGAAGCTGGGTCTCGGCCGCGACGAGGCCAAGGCGATCATCGACGCCGCGCTGGGCTGATCCACCCCTCGCGACCGCTCACGGCGATCATCCACCGGCTAACCTCACCGCATGGGAGTCTCCGTGTTGATGCTGCTGATCATCTTCCTGGTCCTCGCCGGTGTCGGCGTCGGCATCTTCTTCCTGGTGAAAGCGCTCAGCAAGCCCAAGCCCCCGATGTACCCGCCGCAGCAGTACCCGCCCCACGTCCCGCACCAGCAGCATCCTCAGCAGCCGCCGCAGTACCCGAGCCAGCAGCCCTACCCGCCGCAGGGCTGGGGCAACTGACTCCCGCATTCAGAGGACCAAATGCGGCGGTAGCGCGATCACATCGCGCGGTAGTCGCGGAGTTCGATCTTCGGCCCGAACCTCGGGCGGCGGAAGCCGGCCGTCGACAGGTAGCGAACCGCGCGCTGCCGCTGCGGTGAGTACGGCGCCAGCACCTCGGACATCCCGGCGTCGTCGAGTTTCGTGCCGACCAGCGCGTGCCCGACCATCGACGGGATGTTGTAGTCACCGAAGCTCACCGCGTCCGGGTCGCCCCAGGCGCGCTGCGCGATCTCCGCCGCGGTCCACACTCCGATGCCCGGCACTTTCCGCAGCCAAGCCCGGCCTTCGACACCCTTCAGTTCGACGGCCTTCTCCAGCCGGGGCGCGACGCGGGCCGCCGCGATCAGCGTCGTCCGCCGTTTCAGGTCCACCCCGGCGCGATGCCATTTCCAGTCCACAATGGATCGGATGGCGACGGGCGTCGGCGGCACGCGCAGCCGTGCCGGTCCAGGCCCTGGCGCCTGCTCCCCGAACCAGCGGCACAGCTCGCCCCACGACCGCAGCGCCTCGGCACTGGTCACCTTCTGTTCCAGCACGGCGAGCACCAGCGCGTCCCACACCCGGCCGGTCGAGCCGAGGCGCAGCCCCGGGTTGCGGCGGCGCGCCGTCGCGATGACGTCGTGGTGCGCGACGAATTCGGAGTCGTCGTCGTGCGCGCCCAGCATCGCCGGAACGCCTTCGAGCAGCCTGTCCGCGCCGGGTCCCCAGGCCTCCGCCTCGATCTCGCCGTCAGTGCGCCGCAGCAGCGCGAGTGTGCCCGCGCCGTCCGCGGTGTTGGCGGCCAGCCAGGTGACCCCACCCTCGGTGCGGACGACGTTGGGCGAACGCGATCCCCGGCTCAGCGGCCCCAGGACCGCGTCCAGATCAAGCGAGAACCCAGGACGGAACAGCACACGGTGAAACTACCCGGCACTCGGCTAGGGTGAGCGGGCCACCTGAAACCGTAAGCCTATGGAGGACTGGACGATGACCGAGCGACCGGCGAAGGCCTCGATCGTCAGTGGGTACTTCAACCCGCTCCACCAGGGCCATCTCGACCTGTTCGAGTCCGCGCAGGCGCGGTCCGGCTACCTGATCGTCATCGTCAACAACGATCACCAGCAAGTCCTCAAGAAGGGCAGGGTGATCCAGACCGAGGACGTCCGGGCCCGGATCGTCCGCGCGCTGCGCATCGTCGACGACGTGTACATCGCCGTCGAGCAGGGGCCGGGCATCGACGAATCGTTCGACCAGATCCGCGCGGCGTACCCCGACACGGAGCTCGAGTTCTGCAACGGTGGCGACAGGCGCAGCATCGAAGAGCTCCCTGCCGACGAAATCGAAGCCGGGGCGCGGAACAACATCACGATGGTCTACGGCATCGGCGGCACGGACAAGGCCGACTCCAGCACGCGGATCCTCTCGGACATGGAAGCCTGACACCGACATTTGTCGGAAGACGTTTGCGGGTCTGCTGACGGCAGCCGCACCTAGGGCCTACCCTAGACACCACACAGTCGGCCCTGAACCCAGAGGGCCCCAGGTCAGTCGGGAGGCCTAGGGGAATGGACCCCCGTGCTCGGGCGGACGCCTTGCTCGCACGCGCAAGCGCGCGTGGAGCCTTCGTCGTGACACCGGACAACGCGACGTCTCCGATGGACTCCGCGAACACTCAGCAGATCCCCCGATCGGTGGTCGCCGAGATCGACCGTTCCTCGGACCCGGATACGACCACTCAGCTGCCGGCTTCGTTGATCGCCGAGAACGATCACCCGCTCGCGGGACCCGAACCGACGACGCGGCTGGACCTGCCGCCGGCGCGGGGCGAAGGCTCGACTCAGCCGCAGCCGTACCCCCGCCGTCCCGGCGCTCCCCAGCAGACCAGGCCTCTGCCGCAGGCGACGACGCCGCTCACCCGGCGGCCGCCCGCCGCGCCGGTGCAGAGTCCCCTGATCGAGCAGCCGGAGCCGGAGACCGTCGAGAACGAGGTCGGCGGCCTGGTGCCGACGGTGAAGCAGAACCCCTCGGGCCGGTCGAACCTCTCGCGCCGCCTGGACGGCATCTAGCCCTCGAAACGTGCAATGAAAGGCCCCTTCATAGCAAATTTTGCTATGAAGGGGCCTTTCATTGCACGCGCGAGAACCTGCCTCAGGATGCCCGGATCACCCGGTCGATCTCCTTGATCGCCGCTCCCCCGCCGTACGTGGCGTTGGACAGCATCGCGACGTCCAGCCCTTCGGCCGGATAGTGCCGCATCAGCGAGCAGACGCCGACGTTCCCGCCGTCCTTGTAGTAGTGCCGCACCGAGCCGTCCGGCGCCAGGACGAATTCGAGGCCGAAGCCGTACCAGACGCCGCTGCTGTGAAGCACCTGTGGCGTGAGGAACTCCTTCGTGCGCGCAGGGCTCAGGAGTCGTTCTTCGCGGATCGCCCGCAGCAGCCGGACGAGGTCGCCGACGGTGCAGTACATGCCACCATCGGGTGACCCGATCGGCGGGTAGCTGAAGATGTTCTGCTTCCAGCCGGTGACCCGCTCACCGTCCAGGAGGGGATCCCAGCCCTCGGCGACCCTCGGCTCCGGATCGCGTCGGTCGAAGAAACCCGAATCGGTCATCCCCGCACGGTCGAGCACGGTCTCCCGGACGTGGTCGCGATACGGCCTACCGGTGATCTCCTCGATCACCAGCCCGGCGAGGACGTAGCCCGAATTGCAGTACCGGCAGCCCGCGCCCGGCGCGAAATTCGGTGCCCGGTAAGCGAAATTGGGCAGATGGTCCCGCGTGTCGACCACCGAGTACACCGGCTTGTCGACCCACAACGCCTCGTAACTCTCGCCCGCTTCCTCGTCGGCGTCGTCGGCGATCCCAGACGTATGCGTGAGCAGCTGCCGCGTCGTCGCCCCGGGCGCGATCGCAGTGCCATCGAGGTCGATGATCTCGCCGATCGGGCGATCGAGGTCCAGCCGCCCCTCGTCGGCGAGGCGTAACGCGGCGATCGCGGTGACGACCTTCGTGATCGACGCGGTGTCGTACCGGATGTCCGGCGCGTTCGGCACCGACCAGCGGCGGCTGGCCAGGCCATACCCGTGTTCGAACAGTGTCCCGTCTCCGCGCCGGATCAGCACGACCCCGGAGAAGCCGTCCTCCCCGGCGCGTTCCGTCAGCCAGGTGTCCAGTGCGACGAAGTCCATGCACCGACGGTAACGACGGCAGGGAGCAGAGTCGCGCGAATTCCGGTGGCCGGAACCGCTACTTCCGGCGCGTTTCGAGCTTGAGCCGCAGCGCGAGACCGGCCTTCACCGCGAGCATGACCGGCTTCCACAGGAGTCCGCGGTGACGGTCCGCGAGGTAGCGGTACGCACTTTCGTGGTGCACGCGCAGCATCTTCTCCGATGCCTGCGAAGTCGAGTGCCCGCCGATGTGCATGACGCTGGCAGAAGGCGCGTATACGTTCAGCCAGCCCGCGCGGGTCAGCCGGTCACCGAGGTCGACGTCCTCGAAGTACATGAAGTAGCGCGTGTCGAACCCGTCGACCGAGTCGAAGGCCTCGCGGCGGAAAAGCTGACAGGATCCGGAAAGCCAGCCCGCCGTGCGCTCGACCGGGGTGCCGGTCTCCTGCCGGTACTGCCGCGTCCACGGGTTGCCCGGCCAGATCTTGCCGAACGCCGCGTGCCCGATCCCGCGGCCGAACGACGGCAGCAGCCGGGCCGACGGGTAGACGGTGCCGTCGAGGTCGTGGATGAGCGGACCGAACGCGCCACCGCGCGGCCAGCGCTCGGCCGCCTCGAGCAACGCGTCGAGCGAACCGGGTTCCCATTCGACGTCCGGGTTCACCACGGCGACCCAGCCGTAACTGTCGTCGAGTTCCGCGACACCCCGGTTGGCGGCCGTGCCGTAACCGACGTTCTCGCCGATCCTGAGCAGCTTGACGTTGTCCCGGCGGGCGGCCTTGTCGAGCGCGTCGTCCGTGGAGTCGTTGTCGGCGACGACGACCTGGACGTCCCGGTCCGTCGCCTTCTCGAGCGTGTCGAGGAACTTCTCCAGGGTTTCGCCGGGGAAGTACGTCACGGTCACGACGGCGAGCCCGTCGCCGTAGCTGGGGTGCTCAGTCACGCGGCCATTGTCCACCGTCACCGAACGCGACCACGCCGCACCCACCTCGTGAGTGGTAAGGACGGTTAGAGCCAACGGTGTCTTGCGTACCTACCGGAGGTGGCTGCCGGTCGATCGCGGGTCCGTGAAGGCCTCCTTCCCTACGCTCAAGGTAGGGAAGGAGGCCTTCACGGACACCAGAACGCCGGCAACGGCACGTTCAGGCTGGCCCAGGTCCCCTCGTGAGTGGTAACGACGGTTCTAACCGTCCTTACCACTCACGAGGCCAGGAGTGAGACTCAGCCGGCCCGCCGCTGCGCGTGCCGGTACCAAGCCTTCGCGTAAGCATCCCGATGCCGCTCCGCGGTCATCGCCCACGAGAACTCCTTCGCCCGCCGAAGCGCGGCTTCGGCCAGCTCGGCCCGCCTCGCCGGGGCATCGAGCAGCTCCGAGATGGCCGCCGCGACGTCTCCGGCGCCGACCCCGCAGTAGGCGACGGCGTCCCCGCCGACCTCCGGCAGCGAAAGCCGCCGGGTCGTGAGCACGGCCGCGCCGCACGCCATCGCCTCCAGCACCGGCAGCCCGAATCCCTCGCCGAGGCTCGGGTACGCGACCAGTTCGGAGCCGCCGAGGAAGCCGGCGAGCGTGTCGAACGGCAGGTATCCGGCCCGGATCACGCGCAGCCGGTGGGGTACGGCGTCGAGTGCGCGTTCGACCTGCGAATCCCAGCCCGGCTGCCCCGCCAGCACCAGCGCCGGCGGGTTCGGCCTGCCGATCACGGCGTGCGCGAAGCCGCGGATCAGCGCGGGCACGTTCTTGCGCGGTTCCAGCGCGCCGAGGAAGGCGACGTACGGGGTCTTCCCGAGTCCGACGGCCTGCCGCGCGGCCTCGATCTCGGCGGGCGAGGGCGGATGGAACCGGTCCGGTTCGACGCCGTGATGGATGATCTCCAATTCCGCGGTACGCACCTGGCCGACGCGCTCCAGTTCGGCTGCCGTCGCGATGCTCGGCACGACGCACAGCGTCGCGCGGCGAAGCGCCGTCGCGGTCCAGGCGCGGAAGAAACGCGCTTTGACGGAAGAGTGCAGCACCGCGTCGGTGAAGAAGGTCGCGTCGTGCAGTGTCACCACCGAAGCGGCCGGGCTGGCCAGCGGCATCGTGTAGTGCGGTGAGTGGACGACGTCGGCGGCGAGCCGCCGGACCAGCCGGGGCAGGGTCGCCTGCTCCCAGGTCAGCCTGGCCGTCCTGGTCGAGGTCGACGGCGAGGTGGGCACGATCCGCGCGCCGGGCGCCAGCCGGTCGTACAGCACCGCGTCCCGCGGCTGGCAGACGACGGTGATCCGCGCGCCGTCCTCGTCCAGCGCCGCGACCAGCGAATCCACGTAGCGTCCGACGCCACCCCGGTCCGCTGGGACGGCGGTCGCGTCGATCAGCACGCGAGGGTCATCGGTCACCCTAGGAGGGTACGGCGGCTCACCGGCTCCGCGGTGAGGAACCGACAAACTGATCGCGCTGGTGGAGACCCCAAACAGCCGAAGCGGCGCGCTGCCAGGAGAACTCACTCGAACGGCTGAGACCACGGTCACGCAGCGCAGCCGCATGCTCCGAATGGTCGAGTACGTCACGAAGGGCGTCCGCAAGCGCTTGCGCCTCGCCGGCAGGCACCGCCACGCCCGCTCCCCCGGCCACCTCGACCAGGGCCGGGACGTCCGAGTGCACCACCGGCACCCCGGCCGCCATCGCCTCGATCAGCGGCAACCCGAAACCCTCCGCCCGGCTCGGCATCGCCAGCACCGACGCGCCCCGCAACGTGAACGCCAGTTCCGCGTCGCTCACCTTCCCCAGCACCCGGACGTCGGCGCCGTGCTCGCGTGCCAGCGCCACCGGGTCGATGCCACCCCAGCCCGGCTGGCCTGCCAGCACCAACGGCACCCCGATCCGGCCGACGGCGTCGATCAGCACGTCGATGCCCTTGCGCGGCTCGATCGTCCCGATCGCGAGCACGTACCGCTCCGGCAGCGGGACCTCGGCGAACCCGGCGGGCGGCCGCACACCGTGCGGGATCACGCGCAGCGGCACCGACACCGGCACCAGCGCGGTGAGCTCGTCCGCAATCGCTTGCGTCGGCACGGTCAGCGCGGTCGCCCGCGCCGCTGCCCTCGCGATCACCGCCTTGTGCCACGCGACGCCGCGCGGGGTCAGCGTCTCGGGATGCGTCCAGGGCACGGTGTCGTGCACCGCGACCGACAGCGTCCGCCCCTTCGGCACCCGGGCGGGCGCCAGCGGCGTCGGCGCGTGGACCGCGTCGCCACCAGGCCACCACGGCAGGCCCAGCTGCCAAGCGGCGATCAGCGCCCGTGGCGGGATCGGCAGCACGCGCGGGCCCTCGACACCTTCGACGACCGCGGCCCCGACAGCGTCGACACCGGCATGCCGGGCTACCACGCTCGACACCGTCCATCCCGGCGGCGCGGTCTCGGCGAGCGCTCGCAGCAGTTCACCGGTGTAGCGGCCGGTCCCGCCGGGGACCGGCGCCAGCAGCTGCTCGGCGAGCACGACCAGTTCGGGCATGGTCTCTATTCTCTCTGGAATGACCAGCACCACCGTCGTCGTGGTCACCTGGCGCGGCGCCGCGCACATCACCGCCTGCCTCGACGCCCTCGCCGCACAATCCCGCCCGCATCGGACGCTGGTCGTCGACAACGCCTCCGACGACGGGACGGCCGCCCTCCTCGCCGCCCATCCCTCGAAGCCCGCGGTGCTCCGGCTGCGGCGCAACACCGGTTACGCGGGCGCCATGGCCGCCGCACTGGACAAAGTGGACACCCCGCTGATGGCCTGGCTGAACGACGACGCCACGCCGACCTCGGAGTGGCTCGCGACCTGCGAAGACACTCTCGCCAAAGCTCCGCTCGCCGCCGCCGTGAGCGCCCGGCTGACGCTGGCCGACGGGACCGTCCAGTCGACCGGCGTCCGCCTGACCGCCGACGGCCACGGTGCCGACCTGCCGGAACCCGCGGACGAGGTCTTCGGTTTCTGCGGAGGCGCGGCCGTGCTGAACGTCGAGGCACTCCGTTCCGTCGGCGGCGTCCCGGCGTCCTACTTCTGTTACTACGAGGACACCGACACCGCGTGGCGGCTGCGGCTGGCGGGCTGGGACGTCGTGGGGGCCGAGGCCGAGGTCACCCATCGGCATGGCGCGAGCACCCGGCCGGGTTCGGTCCCGTTCCATCTGTGGAATGAACGCAACCGCCTGCTGACCCTCCTGCGGTGCGCTCCCCGCGCGGTGGCGATCCGCCAGCTGGTGAAGTTCGCGGTCCTGACCGCGGTACTCCCCCTTCGAGGGAAACCGGACGCGCCGAACTTCCGTCTGAGCCTCCGGTGCCGGGTACTGGGCGCGGTCGCCGCCCGCCTGCCGCGCACGCTGCTCGAGCGGCGGGCCATCGGGCGGCGGGCGACACTGGGCCGAGGCGCGGTCTGGGACGCGTGGGCGGGCAATTAAGCTTGCCCCAATCGAGAGCAGGGAGTACGGCTTTGGCGCAGGGGGAAACGCAACCGGTCGTCTCGGTGATCGTGGTGAACTACCGGGGAGCGGCCGACACCGTCACCTGCCTGCGCGCTCTCGCCGAACACGACTACCCGAACCTCGAGGTCATCTGCGTCGACAACGCCTCCGGCGGCACCGACGTGGCCGAGATCAGAGCCGCGGCCCCGGGCGTCAAGCTCGTCGAATCCCCGGTGAACTCCGGCTTCGCGGGAGGCTGCAACCTCGGCGCGCGGCACGCCACCGGCACCGTCCTCGCCTTCCTCAACAACGACGCCCGCCCGGCTCCTGGCTGGGTCGGCGCGGCAGTGGCCGAGCTGCGCGCGCAGCCGACGGTCGCCGCGGTGGCCAGCAAGGTCCTCGACTGGGACGGGACCGGCACCGACTTCGTCGACGCGGGCCTCACCTGGTTCGGCATGGGCTACAAGCGCCACGCGGGCAGCCCCCTGGCCGACGTCCCCGCCGCCGAACACGAGATCGCCAAGGACGTCCTGTTCGCGACGGGTTCGGCGATGTTCGTCCGCGCCGGGGTGTTCGCCGAACTCGGCGGCTTCGACGAGCGGTTCTTCATGTTCTACGAGGACGTCGACCTCGGTTGGCGCCTGAACCTGCGCGGCTGGCGCGTGCGCTACGTGCCGGAGTCGCTGACCTACCACCGGCACCACGCCACGATGTCCACAGTGGACGCACCGGACTCCGGACGCGAGACGTTCCTGCTGGAACGCAACGCCTTGGCGGCGCTGTACAAGAACCTTTCCGACGAAACGCTGGCGCGCGCGCTGCCCGCCGCGCTGGCGCTGGCCGTCCGCCGGGCGACGGCGCGCGGGGACCTCGACGCCACCCGGTTCGATCTCGCCCAGGGTGTCGGCCCGGCCGAAACCGGCCCGGTCGAGGTGCCGAGGACGACGCTGGCCGGCGTGCTGGCGATCGACCGGTTCGTCGAACTGCTGCCCTCGCTCACCGAGTCCCGCGCCACCGAACAGGCCGCCCGCGTCCGCACCGACGCCGATCTGCTTCCCTTGCTGCGCAAGGCGTTGGAGCCCGCGTATCCGCTGCCGCGCTATCTCGCCGCGCACGACGTCCTGGTCGAGACGTTCGGCATCGACGCGCTCTTCGGGCAGCGCCGGAAGGTACTGGTGATCACCGGCGACGCGATCACCGAACGGATGGCGGGCCCGGCGATCCGCGCGTGGAACATGGCCACGACGCTGGCCACCGAACACGACGTCCACCTGGTGACGGTCAATCCGCTCGCCGATCCGCCACCCGCGGCGTTCCGGGTCAGCGCGGCCACCCGGCGCGATCTGGAGACGCCGATCGCCTGGGCCGACATCATCGTCCTGCAGGGCCACGTGCTGGAACTCGCGCCCTCGCTGAAGAATCAGTACGCGCACAAGATCGTGGTCGCGGATCTGTACGACCCGATGCACCTCGAACTGCTCGAACAGGGCAAGGGCGTTCCCGACGACAAGCGGGCACTGGACCTCATCGGGGTCACCAAGGTCCTCGACGCGCAGCTGGAACGCGGCGACTTCTTCCTGTGCGCCTCGGAGCGTCAGCGGCACTTCTGGCTGGGCCATCTCGCCGCGATGGGCAGGCTGTCGCCGCGGCTGTACGATGCCGACCCGACCACCCAGTCGCTGCTGTCGATCGTCCCGTTCGGCCTGCCGCCGCAGGCACCGGTGCGCACCGGCCCCGGCCTCCGGTCCACTTTGGACGGTATCGGCGAGACCGACCACGTCGTGCTGTGGGCGGGCGGCGTCTACAGCTGGTTCGACCCGCTGACCCTGGTCCGGGCGATCGAACAGCTGCGACAGCGCCGCGGCGACGTCCGTCTGGTGTTCCTCGGGATGAAGCATCCCAACCCCGAGGTCACCGAGATGGACATCGGCGCGCGCACGATGCTGCTGTCCGACACGCTCGGGCTCACCGGCAAGCACGTGTTCTTCAACCAGCAGTGGGTGCCGTACGAGGAGCGCCAGAACTGGCTGCTCGACGCGAACTGCGGCGTCACCACGCATTACGAGCACGTCGAGACGACGTTCGCGTTCCGGACGCGGGTGCTGGACTACCTGTGGGCCGGGCTCCCGATCGTCACCACCGACGGTGACTCGTTCGCCGACCTGGTCCGCGAGGAACGGCTCGGCGTCGTCGTCCCGGCCGAGGACGTGGACGCGCTGGCCGACGCGCTCGAAAAGGCGTTGTACGACGAGGAGTTCGCCGCGGGCTGTGTCGAGCGAATGACCGCGGTCGCCCGGCGTTATGCCTGGCCGGAGGCCCTGAAACCGCTGGTTGAGTTCTGCCGGAACCCGCGGCCCGCCGCCGACCGACTACCCGGCTCCGGCGACCTCGTGGTCGCCGGACCGGTGCGCGGCAAGGAAATGCTGCGCCGCGACGTCGGCCTGATCCGCGAGTACCTCGCCGACGGCGGCCCGAAGGAGCTCGCGCGGCGCGTCGGCGGCCGCGTGGTCAAGGTCGCCAAGCAGAGGCTCGGCCGTGGCTGACCGCCCCTTGCGCGTCCTGCTCGACGGGACCCCGCTTCTCGGTGCCAGGACGGGTATCGGCCGGTACACCGTCGCGCTGTCCGAAGAGCTCGCCTCGATGTCCGAAGTGGACACTCGTGCGGTCGCGTTCACGTTGCGCGGCTGGCGACGGCTGCGGCACGTGCTCCCGCACGGCGTCCGGGCGCGCGGCATGCCGGTGGCGGCGCGGCTCCTGCGCAAGGCGTGGCTGCGTTCGCAACTGCCGCCGGTGGAGCTGTTCGCCGGGCCGACGGATGTCGTGCACGGCACCAATTTCGTGCTGCCCGGCCGGTTCCGCGCCGCAGGTGTGGTGACCATCCACGATCTGGCCTTTTTGGACGCTCCCGAGGAGCTCGCGCCGAGCGATCACGAGCTGCCGCGGCTGGTGCGGCGCGGCGCCCGGCTCGCCGACGCGATCTGCACGCCCACCAACGCCGTCGCCGACCAGGTCGCCGAACGGCTCGACGTGGACCGCGGCAAGATCATCGTCACCCCGCTAGGCGTGAACCCGGCCTGGTTCACCGCCCGCCCGCCGGACCCGGAACGCCGCAAGGAACTCGGGCTCCCGGACAAGTACCTGCTCTTCGCCGGCGCCCCCGGGCCCAGGAAGGGCCTGCACTGGCTTCGGCAGGCGCACGAGGCCGCGCCGGATCTGCCGGATCTGGTGTTCGTCGGTCCCGGTTCGTTCGCGGTGGGCTCTCGTTCGCGGCACGTCGGCTACCTGTCGGACGTGAACCTCCGGCGGGTCGTCGCCGGGGCCAGCGCACTGGTGCTGCCGTCGCGCGACGAAGGCTTCGGGCTCCCGGTGCTGGAAGCGCTGGCGTCGGACGTCCCCGTGGTGTGCACGGACATCCCGGCGCTGCGCGAGGTCGCGGGGAACTGCGCGAGCCTGGTCCCCTACGAGGACGTCGACGGGCTCGTGGAGGCGCTGCGGATCGCCGTCAGCGACCCGCACGCCGTGGCCACTTCGGCCGCGCGCCGCGCGCACGTCGCGAACTTCACCTGGCGCGCGTGCGCCGAACTCACCGTCGCCGCGTACCGCCAGGCGAGCACGAAGCACTGACCTCCGCATTTCGTCCTCTGAATGCGGTACTTGCACACGCAAGTACCGCATTCAGAGGACGAAATGCGAGCGGGGTCAGGAAGCGAAGTAGGCCTTCAGTGCGTCAGGCCAACCCCGAAGCGGCGTAAGACCCGCCTCGCGCCACGACGCGTTCGACAGCACCCCGTATGCCGGGCGCGCCGCCGGACGCGGGTACTCCGCCGTCGTGCAAGGCTTCACGCGCGCCGGATCCGCGCCCAGCTCCGCGAAGATCGCCTTCGCGAACCCGCACCACGTCGTCGACCCGCCACCCGTGCAGTGCAGTACCCGCTGCGACGGCCCTTCACCGGCGGCGACCCGGCCCGCCAGCTCCAGCAGGCCCGCGGCGAGGTCACGGGACCAGGTCGGCGAACCGGTCTGATCGTCCACTACGGACAGTTTGTCGCGCTCCTTTTCCAGCCGTGCCATGGTTTCCACGAAGTTCGACCCGGTCTTGCCGTACACCCAGGACGTCCGCACGATCCACGAACGGGCACCCGAACCGAGCAGTGCGTCCTCCCCTGCCGCCTTCGTCCGGCCGTAGGCGTTGAGCGGGCCCAGCAGATCATCGGTCTCGTACGGCGAAGTCGCGTCGCCCGCGAACACGTAATCCGTCGACACGTGGATGAGCGGCACCCCGCGCGACGAGCACGCCGCGGCGAGCACCCGGGGGCCGTCGGCGTTCACCGCGAACGCCCGCTCCTCATCGGTTTCCGCCGCGTCGACCGCGGTGTACGCCGCCGCGTTGATCACCACCGGCGACGTTCCCGCCGCCCGCGCCCGGCCGGCCAGCTCGGTCACCGCGGCGACGACCTGACCGGTGTCGCGCACGTCCAGCTCAGACGACGACGGGGTCGTGGCGTCGATGGAGTCCACAGCCAGTGCCGCGAGGTCCCGCCCCAGCTGCCCGGATCCGCCCGGTACGAGAATGCTCAGCACTTCTTCACTCCCCCGCGCGCTTCTTCAGCGGCTCCCACCAAGACCGATTCTCGTTGTACCAGGCGACAGTGTCGGCCAGACCGTCCTCAAAGGACTTCCGCGGCGCGTAACCGAGCTCCCGCGAGATCTTGGTGATGTCGACGGAGTACCGGCGGTCGTGTCCCTTGCGGTCCTCGACCGGCTCGACGCTGTCCCAGCCGGTGCCGACGGCGGCCAGGAGCCGCTCGGTCAGCTCGCGGTTGGTCAGTTCGGTGCCGCCGCCGATGTTGTAGACCTCGCCCGGCCTGCCGCCGTCGGCGACGAGCTGGATGCCGTTGCAGTGATCGTCCACGTGCAGCCAGTCACGCACGTTGAGCCCGTCGCCGTAGAGCGGGACCTTCTTGCCGTCGAGCAGGTTGGTCACGAAGAGCGGGATGACCTTTTCGGGGAATTGGTACGGACCGTAGTTGTTCGAGCACCTCGTGACACAGACGGGCAACCCGTGCGTACGGAAGAACGAACGGGCCAGCAGATCCGAGGACGCCTTCGACGCCGAGTAAGGCGAATTCGGCTCCAGCGCGTGGTCCTCGTCCCAGGATCCGTTGTCGATCGAGCCGTAGACCTCGTCGGTGGACACGTGGACGAACTTCCCGACCTGCGCTTCGAGCGCGGCCTGCAACAGGGTCTGGGTACCGAGCACGTTCGTCAGCACGAAGTCGGCCGCGCCGGCGATCGAACGATCCACATGGGACTCGGCGGCGAAGTGCACGACCAGGTCGATACCCCGCATCAGCTCACCGACCAGGGCGGCGTCACAGATGTCGCCCTTTTCGAACCGGTAGCGCGGGTTGTCGCGCACGGGCTCCAGGTTCGCTTCGTTGCCCGCGTAGGTCAGCTTGTCGAGCACGATCAGCTCGGCGCCGGCCATGCTCGGGTACGCACCCGTCAGCACCTGCCGGACGTAATGCGAACCGATGAACCCGGCGCCACCGGTGACCAGCACTCGCATGCCGCGATCCTCCCTCTGCTTCTTCCCGACCGGCCGAGTGTGTCACGACCGGGGCAACCTTTCACCAGCCTACGGGCGTCTAACACGAGGATCAGTAGAGTTATGGACGAGGCACGCGTGTGCCCTGGGGAGATTCGTGGAGGACCGCACGTGACCGAGTGGCCCGGGCCACCCATTCCGGCGCGCCGTGGCGGCGTCGTGGTGTTCGCTCGCCGTGGCGTGAAGGTCGTGTTCAGCCTGGTCTCGATCACGATCCTGACGCTGACCTGGTGGGGCTGGCAGTCCATCGGCGACCTGTCGCAGGGCTTCGCGACCACGAACATCTTCGAGGACGACGGTCACCCGCCGGCGAAACCGCTGGACGGCGCGATCGACATCCTGCTCGTCGGCCAGGACAGCCGCACCGACGCGCAGGGTAACCCGCTGCCGCGAGAGGTCCTCGACATGCTGCACGCCGGTGTTTCGGACGGCGAGCGCCAGACCGACACGATGATCCTGGTGCACATCCCCCAGGACGGCAAGAAGGCGGTCGCGATCTCCTTCCCCCGCGACTCGTGGGTCGAGATCACCGGCGGTTTCGGCAAGCACAAGCTCAACAGTGCGTACGTGTACGCCTACAACGACACGTCGAAGACGCTGCAGCAGCAGGGCAACACCGACCTCAAGGACGTCGACGCCAAGGCC
This sequence comes from Amycolatopsis sp. NPDC043887, assembly GCF_056435665.1. Lineage (NCBI taxonomy): Bacteria > Bacillati > Actinomycetota > Actinomycetes > Pseudonocardiales > Pseudonocardiaceae > Amycolatopsis > Amycolatopsis sp. NPDC043887. Next base: position 49,621 of record NZ_JBWKEB010000012.1, on the reverse strand, counting down.
AAGGACGCCGGCCGCAAGAACCTGATCGCGACGCTGGAGAAGTTCATCGGCAAGCCGAAGATGATCGACCGGTACGCCGAGGTGAACCTGTCGAGCTTCTACGAGATCACCAAGGCGATCGGCGGCGTCGAGGTCTGCCTCAACAACGCGGTCAAGGAGAAGAAGTCCGGCGTGGACCTGCCCGCCGGGAAGTCGACCGTCGAAGGGGTCCAGGCGCTCGCGTTCGTCCGTCAGCGGTACGACCTGCAGAACGGTGACCTCGACCGGATCGCGCGGCAGCAGGCCTTCCTGTCCGGGCTGGCGAACAAGGTCCTCTCCTCGGACGTCCTGCTCAACCCGGCGAAGATCTCGGACCTGATCGGCGCGGTGAAGAAGTCGGTCGTGCTGTCGGCGGGCTGGGATCTGCCGGAGTTCGCCGCGCAGATGCGCGGGCTGACCAGCGGCAACGTCGAGTTCCACACGATCCCGACCCAGGGCGACGCGACCATCGGCGGGGCCGCCGTGCTCCGCGTGGACCCGGCTCAGGTGCAGGCCGAGGTCGCCCGCCTGACCGCTGATGGGGAGGCGGCGCCGTCCGAGACCCCGGCCACCCTGCCGGGCGCGGAAGCGGTGACCGTCGAGCTCTTCGACGGGACAGGCTCGCCCACGGTGGCCACCGAGACCCGGACTCTGTTGCAGGGCAAGGGTTTCAAACTCGCTGCCGACACCAAGCTCAGCACCCGGAACTCGACGGTCATCCGGCACGCGCCGGGTGACGACGCCGCGCTGGACCTGATCAAGCAGGTCTTCGGCACCGCGGTGCAGGCCGAGGCGGACCGTGACGTCGCGCCCGGCAAGGTGCGGGTACTGCTCGGCAAGGACTTCAAGGGCGCGTCCACCGGCGCGGCCACGCCGCCGGCGAAGACGTCGGCGCCCTCGAAGCCGGCTCAGCCGCCCTCCAGCGCTCCGGCGGCGCCCACCTCGAAGCCGATCGTCGCGGGCAATGTGCCCTGCGTCAATTAATTCCGGGTACTCAGCGTGGCCGCCCTCACGGTGGCTTAGCCTTCTCCTACGATCGGACCAGCTGCAGCGCCAGGGGAGGTGATCAGGGATGAGCGACGAGGACAAGAGCGTCAACGAACGTTCTGAGCACTTGGACGCCGAAGAGCCGAAGTCCGAAGAGGACGGCAATTCGGACACCGAGAGTGACGAAAAGCCCGTCCCGACGCCGTACCCGCGGAATCCGCCGCTCCCTCAGCCGTCAGCCCCCGCAGAGGACGAAGACGAACCGAGTTCGGGTGTGCTCGACGTGCCCGAGCGCCCGCTGCGCCGCGCCGGCCGGATCACCCGGCGGATCGCGGTCGGCCTCGTGTCCCTGCTCGCCCTCGGCACGACGGGCTACGCGTACGTCACCAAGGACCAGTTGCAGAACAACGTCCCCACGACGAACGCCCTGAGCAAGGCCGACGATCCCGCCGCGCCGCCCGCCGACGACGGCGCGACCGACATCCTCCTGGTCGGCAGCGACGCGCGGACCGACGCACAGGGCAACCCGCTGCCTCTCCGCATGCTCAAGCAGCTGCGCACCGAGGACAAGGCCGGCGTCAACACCGACACCATCATCATCCTCCGCATTCCGAAGAACGGCGGGAAACCGTCCGGCGTCTCGATCCCGCGCGATACCTGGACCGAGATCCCCGGTCGCGGTCCGAACAAGATCAATTCGGCGTACGGCGTCGCGAAGACCAACTACGCGAACGCCCATCGGGGTGAAACCGATCAGGCGAAACTCGAACGTGATTCCGACCAGGAAGGCCGCAAGGCACTGGTCCAGACCGTTCAGGAGCTGACGCAGATCCGCATCGACCACTACGCCGAGGTCAACCTGCTCGGGTTCTACCTCCTGACCGAGGCGCTGGGTGGAGTCAAGGTCTGCCTGAATCACGCGACCGAGGACAAGGACTCCGGCGCGAACTTCCGGCGCGGCGAACAGACCGTGTCGGGCGGCGAGGCGCTTTCCTTCGTGCGGCAGCGGAAGAACCTGCCGCGCGGCGACCTCGACCGCATCGTGCGGCAGCAGACGTTCCTGTCCTCGGCGCTGAATCAGGTGCTTTCGGCGGGGACGCTGACCAGCCCTTCGACGATGGCGGGACTGATGGACGTCGTGCGCCGCTCGATCGTCCTGGACGAAGGACTGGACCTGCTGGAGTTCGCGCAGCAGGCGAAGGGGATCGCGTCGGGCGACCTGACGTTCACGACCATCCCGGTGGTGAACATCAACGGCCGCAGCGCGGACGGCCAGAGCATCGTCGAGATCGACCCAGCCGCCGTGCGGAGCTTCGTCTCCGGTCTGGCGGGCAGGGGCGGCGGTGGCGGCGCTCCCGGCGCGGCTCCGGTGCTCGCCGCGTCGAGCGTTCCCTGCGTGAACTAACGTCGTGGCGTGAGCCTCACCGAATTGCTGCTGCGGCCCGTACTCGGGTCGCCCTCGAAACCGCTGATCACGCACTACGACGACAAGCAGGGCAGCCGGGTCGAACTGTCCGTGGCGACCACGGTGAACTGGGCGGCCAAGACGGCGAACTGGCTGGTCGACGAGTTCGACGTCGAACCCGGGGACGAGGTCGCCGTGGTACTGCCGTCGCATTGGCAGACCGCCGGTGTCCTGCTGGGCGCGTGGTGGTGCGGCGCCAGGGTGGTGACGGAGACCGCGGGCGCACGGGTGGCGTTCGTCGCCCCGGGCGGCGCGTCCGACGCGGCCGCCACGGCCGTCGTCTCGCTGCACCCGATGGGTCTCGGGCTGCCCGCCGGTTCCGTACCGGACGGCGCGCTGGACTACCTGACCGAAGCCCGGCTTTCGGGTGACCAGTTCAGCCCGCTGTTCCCCGTGCCCGGCGACACTCCGGCACTGGGTTCGTCCACTGTGGACGAAGTGCTCGCCGAAGCCCGCTCTCGCGCTGCCTCTGCGGGCCTGTCCGCCGAGGATCGCGTTCTGTCCACTGTGGAGTGGGCAGGCGAGGAAGGGATTCTCGCGGGCTTTCTCACGCCGTTGGCCGCGGGTGCGCATCTGGTCCAGGTCACCGACGCGGATCCGGCCAAACTCGCTTCCCGGCGCGAAGCCGAGCGGACGACGGCGGATCTATTCTCCTGAAATGCCATGAAGGGACCTTTCCTTGCGAAATTTGCAAGGAAAGGTCCCTTCATACCATCCGGAGTCAGGCGTCCTGGAGCTGCTTCGCCTCACGCTTGCGCCCGAAAAGCGCGTGGTCGAGCGACAGCTTGCCGGCGTTGAAACCGAGCGCGAGCCCGGCGACCGCCAGGACGAGGACAAGTTCGTAACCGCCCTGACCGGTGAGGCCGTTGTCGAGGTGCACCGAGAGCAGAGCACCGACGGAGACCACGACGAAGCCGAGGCCAACCAGCGGCGTCAGGAAACCGACGATGAACAAGATCCCGCCCACGATCTCCACCGCGATCGCGAAGATCGCCGCGAGCGTCGGCAGCGGGATTCCGGTCTGCTCGAAGAACTTCGCGGTGCCGTCGATCCCGTTTTCCCACTTTTGCAGGCCGTGTGCGAGGAAGACCACACCGACCCCGATCCGGCCGAGCAGGAGGGCGACATCCTTGAAACGAGCGAACATCGGGTATCAGCTTTCTGGTCGGTGAATATTCAACTTACTCGGATCACGGTAAGGCACCGGGCGGCTCCGATGGCACCTCCGGAGCGTGATCGACAGGTACCCGACAGGAAGCGGACCCGGTCGTTTCCGGTACGGCAGACTCTCGTCCGTGACGGACGAACGGCTGGCCGGCCTGTGGTCGGATGAAATCCTGCATCCCGGCAGCGTCGAGTCCGTGGACCTGGTGTTCCGCCGCGACGGCTCCGGATGGCTCTACTGGTCGAGCTGGAGCACAGAGTTCGCGGTGTTTCGCTTCACCTGGGCGAGCCCGGGCGACCTGGTCTTGAAGTTCCATCGCACCATCGAGGGCACGTGGTCGATCGACAACGGTGTCACCCGTCACGACGTCGAGTCCGATGAGAAGGAGGAGTCCGTCATCGAGCTGGGGTACGAAATCGCGCGCGGTGAAGACCCGTTCGGCACCCCGGTGACCCTGCTCTCGCTGGACCGCCCGCTGACCGAGCACCTGGCGGGCTCGCGGTTCGCGTGGGTCGAGAAACCGGAGTCGCTCAGCGACCCGTCCGCCGGTGCTCCGCGGCCAGACCCGTCCAGCCGCCACTGACGGCCAGCACCTCGAGCACCCGCTCGGCCTGCTCCGCGAAGCCGGCCAGATCGGCGTGCAGCAACGCTATCCGCTCGGCGTCGAGCGGAACCTCGTCGTCGGCCCACAGTTCGATCACCGTGCTGACGGTCCACACGAGGAACTGGATGATCCGGATGAACCCCTCCGACGGCTCGTCGACAGCCTCGCGGTAGCCCGTCTCGATCTCGTCGCAAGCCGCGACCAGCTCACGCAACGGCCTGACGACGTCGGCCGCCGTCCCGTCCCACGCGGCCGACGGCCACATGCGATCCCCGAGTTCGAGCCACAACCGCCAGCCGGCGATCAGCTCGGCCTCGTCGTGCGGTGTCCACGACACCGGTGCGAACCAGAACATCTTTCGAGAGTGACATCGGCGGTCCATGATCGCCGTACTTCCGTGAAGCATCTCACCGAGGGGCGATCTCACCTGCGCATTTCGTCACCTGAATGCGAGCCCCGAAGCGCGTGAAGGCCCCCTTCCCTCGGCTGAGCCGAGGAAGGGGGCCTTCACGCGGGAACGAATCAGCCCTTGAGCAGGGCGCGCGCCATGACCATGCGCTGGATCTGGTTGGTGCCTTCGTAGATCTGGGTGATCTTCGCGTCGCGCATCATGCGCTCCACCGGGAAGTCGCGCGTGTAGCCCGCGCCACCGAAGAGCTGCACGGCGTCCGTCGTCACCGACATCGCGATGTCCGACGCGTACGCCTTCGCGGCCGCGGCCATGTAGCCGCCGCGCTTGTCGCCACGCTCGGTCGCCGCGGCGGAGGCGTAGACGAGGTTCCGGGCGGCTTCGATCTTGATGCCCATGTCGGCCAGCATGAACTGGACGCCCTGGAACTCCGAGATCGACTTGCCGAACTGCTTGCGCTCCTTGACGTACGCGATCGACGCGTCGAGCGCGCCCTGCGCGATGCCCAGCGCCTGCGCGCCGATGGTCGGGCGGGTGTGGTCGAGGGTGCGCAGCGCGGTCTTCAGGCCGGTGCCGGGCTCGCCGATGATGCGGTCGGCCGGGATGGTGCAGTTCTCGAAGTGGATTTCGCGGGTCGGCGAGCCCTTGATGCCGAGCTTCCGCTCCTTCGAGCCGACGGTGAAGCCGGGGTCGTCCTTGTGCACGACGAACGCGGAGATGCCGTTGGCCTTCTTTTCGGCGTTCGGGTCGGTCACCGCCATCACGGTGTACCAGGACGATTCACCCGCGTTGGTGATCCAGCACTTGGTGCCGTTCAGCACCCAGTGGTCGCCGTCGAGCTTCGCGCGGGTGCGCATCGACGCGGTGTCCGAGCCGGCTTCGCGCTCCGAAAGCGCGTACGACGCCGACGCTTCACCGGAGGCGATCGACGGCAGCACCAGCTTCTTGAGGTCTTCCGACGCCGAAAGAATGATCGGCACCGTGCCCAGCTTGTTCACCGCCGGGATCAACGACGCCGACGCGTCGACACGCGCGACCTCCTCGATCACGATGCAGGCGGCGATGGCGTCCGCGCCCTGACCGTCGTAGGCCTCACCGATGTGGACGGCGTTGAAACCCGACTTGACCAGCGCGTTGTACGCCTCGATCGGGTAGCGCTCGTCCTCGTCGACCTCGGCCGCGTACGGCTCGATCTCCTTCTCCGCGAGGGCACGCACCGCGGCCCGCAGCTCCTCGTGCTCTTCGGCAAGCTGGTACAGACCCGGGCCGTCAGACACCTTCGTCACCTCTTCTAACCGCGTTTGGGAGTTTGACCGATGTTAGCGCTCGTTCACATTGTGCGACATCGCGAGCGCTTGTGTCTTTGACCGCAAAGTCCGTACGTTCGAGTGATGGAGCTCACCCCGTTTCCCCGGTCGCTCGACTATCCCGAGGTCCCGGTCGGCTCGGTGCTCGCCGGCGCCGCTGCCCGCTGGGGCACCCGCACGGCCTTCGCCCACGGAGGCCAGAGCCTCACCTTCGCCGAGACGTACAGCGCGGCCTGCCGCTTCGCGAACGCCCTGCGCGCCGAGGGCGTCGGGCGAGGCGACGTCGTCGCGCTCCACCTGCCGAACTGCCTGGCGTACCCGGTCGCGTACTACGGGATACTGCTCGCCGGGGCCACCTTCAGCCCGGCGAACCCGCTGCTCCCGCCGGACGACCTCGCCTTCCAGCTGGCCGACGCCGGGGCGGTCGCCGCCGTCACCGTCGGCCCCGTCGCGCGGGTACTCGCTTCGCTCCGTGACCGGACATCGGTCCGGCTGAGCATCGTCGTTCACCCGCCCGAGGCATTGGGGCAGGGAGAGGTGGAGTTCACCGAGTTCTCCTCCGCTCACTCCGACGAGCGGCCGGACGTCGAGATCGACATCTACCGCGATCTCGCCCATCTGGCGTACACCGGCGGCACCACCGGACGCTCGAAGGGCGTGTGCCTGCCGCACCGGAACGTCGTGGTCAACAGCCTTCAGAGTTCTTGCTGGCGGCTGGGCGCGGTCCCGGCCCTCGACGCGTCAGGAGAGGTGATCGTCGAGCAGCTCGGCGGTCCGGACGAATGGCCGTCGCGGATCGGCACCGGCGTCGCCCTCAACCTGACGCCGTGGTTCCACGCCATGGGCACCATCGCCGCGCTCAACGTCCCGCTGCTCGACGGCGGCACCGTCGTCCTGCACGACCGCTTCGACCCGGCGGCGTATGTGGCCGACGCCGAACTGCTGCGGGTCACCACGATCGGCGGGGCACCGGCGCTGTTCGCCGCCTTGCTCGCCTGCCCCGAGTTTCACACAGCCGACCTGTCTTCGGTACTGACCATCGGTTCCGGCGCGGCGCCGATGAACCACGAGATGATCCGCGCCCTGCAGAAACGCTTCCCCGGAGTGATCATCACCGAGGGCTACGGCCTCACCGAGGTCACCATGGGCGCCGTCATCGCGCCGTCGTATCGCTCCGCCACCCGGAAGGTGGGCTCGGTCGGCCTTCCGCTGCCCGACACCGAGATCAAGATCGTCCCGGCCGAAGGCGGCGAAGATCCGTTGCCCGCCGGGGAAAGCGGCGAGGTGTGCCTGCGCGGCCCACAGGTGATGACCGGCTATCGCAACCGCCCCGAGGAGACCGCGGCCGCGCTCGTCGACGGCTGGCTGCACACCGGCGACATCGGCATCCTCGACGAGGACGGCTATTTGTCCATTGTGGACCGCAAGAAGGACATGCTGCTGTACAAGGGATACAACGTCTTCCCGCGCGAACTCGAAGAGCTGCTGATCACCCTGCCCGGCGTCGCCGCGGCGGCCGTCGTCGGCAAACCGGACACCGAGGTCGGCGAGCTACCGGTCGCGTTCGTGGTGCGCAGCGACGAGAACGTCACCGCCGAACAACTCCTGGAGGCCGTCGGCGCCCGCGTCCTGCCGTACAAGCGGCTGCGGGCGATCCACTTCGTCGACCAGATCCCGGTCTCGGCCGCCGGGAAGGTGCTCAAACGGGAACTGCGGAAGCAGCTCGCCGACTGACGCTCAGCGGCCGCGGAGGTTGCCGATCACCAGCTCCGCGGCCTTGAGCACACCCGCACACCGATCGGTGCCCCAATACTGCGAATCAACCCCATCGGGAACCATGTAGTCGAATTCGAGAGCCGCGTCGTCCGACACACCGACCACCATCGCGCACGACTTCATGTCGCCGAACAAATGGTACTGCGCCGCAGGCAGACCCTCGATCGACAATTCCCTCCACCCGGAGTATGTGCCCTGATTACTGGCGCTGAGCGCCGTCAGACCGGCAAGGCTTTTTTCTTTCACTGTCGGGATCTGCACACGCAACTGCGGCGCGTCCCGGACGACCCACGCACACCCCATCAGAGGAGAATCCGCCCGACTGGGCTTGACCCGATCCGGCGGATCGAGGACCAGCGCTGCTACATCCTCACGTTTCAGCGAGCCACAAGGGTCTGCCTGAAAAGATGCAAGATCAACAGGTTGCTCGACCGGCGTAACCGGGATCGCGTCTCCTGCCCTGGCGGGCGCCGGCCGCTCCTTGAGCAACGGGTCAGGCTTCCCCGGACCACACCCGCCAATGAGCACGACCACCGTGAATACGGCGACGGACACGTACCTCAAGTTATTCCGGAACTGCATCCGGCTCGACCTTCCATTGCTTCTGCTCGTCCACTCCGGAACCTTCGCGAAGGTCGGGAACCTCGACGAAATTAGTCTGAATCTGCACGAGACTGATGGCGCCGGCCTTGAAAGCACCGATTGTCTTGAGTGCCTCGTCGAACAATGAGCTGATCTTTTTCACGAGCTCACCGAGCGCCTCGATAACCGAATCTATGACGTCGGCGAAGGTCAGCAGATTCACTCCAGGAATAGTAGAGGTCAGAGCTGCCACCAACGCCTTCAAATCAATCTTGGCAAGCTCTCCGGCGCATTCGCCGAGGAAGGTGATCGCCGTACCATAGGTTTTGATCACCTCGTTCGCGATACCCGCCATCACTCCGGAAATTCCGGCTACCGCCTCTTGTTCCGACTTGAGCGCGTTGGTCACGTTCGCGGCATGCGCGACGAACTGGTCGGCCGCCCGGCCTGTCCAGGTCCCCGCCAACGCCTGCACCGCGTCACCGATGTCATCGTGTGCACCCTGTATCGCAGCGTTACTCGCAAACCGGAAAGCGATCTCCTGAATCCCGACGGCGTTACCGAGAAGCCGCGTCCGAATATCGTCGAGCATACGGAACACGTCAGGACGACCGATAAGCGGAAGCCCAGCGAAGTCGCGAATTTTCTGGTCGGCAGCGAACGGGTACGCCGGCAATTCACTCACGATCATTCCCCGTCTTTCTCGAGGTCACGGAGGCGCTTGTAGTACTCCTCGTCCTGCGCGTCGTAGTAGTCGGCGGCCTTGTCCATGGCGTCCCCCAGCTTGATCAAACGATCGAAGCCACGAGTGCTCTTTGCCTGCAGTTCGGCGATCATCCCGTTGAAGGCTTCGATGATTCCGGCCTCTTCACCCAGCATGCCGACGTCATGAACATTGAGGCGCAGTCCTTCGATATCGACATTCGCGAAATCACGGATACGCCCGGCAGCATGAAAGACGTCTTCGGTCGCCCTTCGAAGGGCTTCCGGATACACCTCGTAGCCGGAGCCACTGGAGCCGAGCGGCTCGAACGGGCCGCTCATCGAAAGCCTCCCTTCTCCGCTTCCTCGACCATTGCGTCGCGCCTCATACGCGCTGCACGCTCCGCATCATTGATCGCACGCAGGATGTGCCGGGCGAGACTCGCCTCCGTCTGAGTTTCCATGGCGTCGGGTTTCAAGTCGACCGACCTCAACGAGCCCATCCCGTCCACCGTGACCGTGCCGAGCCCGGCAGAAATGTTCCACGTCAGCGTCGCCGCACGACCACTGCTCGCGGCCTGCTCGATCGCGGTGACTCTCGTATCGATTTCCTTGGCCAGGTGGTACAGCCTGTCGTGGGTGTTCACCTGTGATCACCCCGGTCGTCGAAGTCTTCGTCGGAGAGGAAGTCGACTTGGTCGTAGCTCTCTTCATCGGGCACTTCGTCCCGTGGCGCCCGCGCTCTCCGACCGGCAGTGGCCGTCTCCACCGGCGGCGCCGGCGATGGCCGAGCCGAACTCCCTGCTCCCCAATCCGACGTAGGCGGCGAAGCCGGTTCTTTCCCGATCACCGCCGCCAGCTCCGGGACCGCGGCCGAGTGGGCGGCGCCACGCGCGGCCTGGACGGCCTGCACGATGCTGTATCCGAGCAGCTGAGGGTGTGCGCGGTCCAGTGCGTTGTCCGAGATCCGCAGATCGACGAGTTCGCCGCGTCCGGTCACCGTCGCGGCCACCGCCTGATCCGCGGACCGTCCGATGTGCACGGTCCCCGTGAGTCGGGCTTCCATGGCCCGCACCCGATCGCGAAACACTCGCGGATCCTGCGGCGCCGTCATGACGGCATCACAAAGCAAAGCATCGTGCTCCCTCCTCCACCACCGGACCGTTCTGACCGGCAGTGCCCGCCTGACACCTTACTGTGACGACGGGTGCCCGCAAGCAGGTTCCAAAGAACCGGAGGAAATGGAGCAGATTCAGCCTTCGACGCGTTTACGCAGTGCGGCGTCCTTGTCGAGCACCAGCTGCTCCAGATCCGCCTGGAACCGCGCCATCTTCGCCTGAAGCTCCTCGTCGGACGCGGCGAGGATGCGCACCGCGAGCAGGCCCGCATTGCGCGCCCCGCCGACGGAGACCGTCGCGACCGGGACGCCCGCGGGCATCTGCACGATCGAGAGCAGCGAATCCATGCCGTCGAGGTACTTCAGCGGGACCGGCACGCCGATCACCGGCAGCACCGTCGCCGACGCGACCATGCCCGGCAGATGCGCGGCACCGCCGGCGCCCGCGATGATCACGCGCACACCGCGCGAAGCGGCCGAAGCCGCGTAGTCGAGCATCCGCTGCGGAGTGCGGTGCGCCGAGTAGACCCCGACCTCGTATTCGACGCCGAACTCGGCCAGCGCCTGCCCGGCCGCTTCCATCGTCGGCCAGTCCGAATCGCTGCCCATGATCAGGCCAACCTGCGGCGCCATTTCCTACTCCTAGTGAATTTCGTAGCCGTCGAGCCAGACGGCGTGGGAAAGCCAGTGCGCGGCGAGCAGCGCGCGGTCGCGCAGCTCCTCCATGCGGTCGCCGACGAGGTTGACGTGGCCGAGTTTGCGGCCGGGACGCTCGCCCTTGCCGTACAGGTGCACGCGGATGTCCGGGTACCGCGCGAACAGGTGGTGCAGCCGTTCGTCCGGGCCCATCGCGGGGGCCTCGGGGGCGCCGAGGACGTTCGCCATCACACAGGCGGGGGCGATCAGGTCGGTCACGCCGAGCGGGTAGTCGAGCACGGCACGCAGGTGCTGCTCGAACTGTGAGGTCTTCGAACCGTCCTGGGTCCAGTGTCCCGAGTTGTGCGGGCGCATGGCGAGTTCGTTGACCAGCAGGCCTTCGCCGGTCTCGAACAGCTCGACGGCGAGCAGGCCGGTCACGTTCAGCGTCGCGGCGATCCGCAGCGCCAGGTCCTGCGCTTCCTGCGTGCGCTCGACGCTCAGCCCCGGCGCCGGCGCGAGCACCTCGGTGTTGATCCCGCCGGACTGCACGGTCTCCACCACCGGCCACGCCGCCCCCTGTCCGAACGGCGACCGTGCCACGAGCGCGGACAGTTCGCGCCGCATGACGACCTTTTCCTCGACCAGCAAGGGGGTTCCGGCGTCGAGCAGTTCAGGGACGGTCTCGCGGGCGTGCTGCGCGGTGTCGAGCATCCAGACGCCGCGACCGTCATAGCCGCCCTGCGCCGCCTTGAGCACCACCGGCCACGAGTGCTTGTCGCCGAAGGTGATCACATCGTCCACAGAGGACACTTCGGCGAAGGCGGGGCCGGGGATCTCGAGCCCGGCCATCATCTCGCGCATGACGAGCTTGTTCTGCGCCATCGACAACGCGGCCGGGTCGGGACGGATGGTGACGCCTTCCATCGCGAGCGTCAGCAGGTGCTCGCCGGGGACGTGCTCGTGGTCGAAGGTGAGCACGTCGACCCCGGCGGCGAACGAGCGCAGCGCTTCGAGGTCGGTGTGGTGCCCGTGCACGACCTCACCCGCGACGAGGCCGGCGGATTCGTTCTCCCCGGCGGCCAGCACGCGCAGGGACTGGCCGAGGGAGATCGCCGCCTGGTGGGTCATCCTGGCCAGCTGTCCGCCGCCCACCATGCCCACGATCGGAAGACCGGTTCGTTTGTCCATAACGACGGAGAGATTACTTGGCCGTCACAGCCGCGACCTGGGCGGACCCGCGTCGCAGCTCCCGCACCGCCAGGCCTGTGATGGCGATCGCAGCCGTGAGGACGTAGACGTTCCCGAGCAGCGACCAGCCGAGGCCCCAGCCGAACTCGGTCTCCCCGCCATTGGGCACGAACATGATCAAGCCGCTCGCGAACAGCACCGCGACACCCGCGGCCGGCACCCACGATCGGCGGAGCACGAGCAGGACGAGCAACGGCACCGTCCACACCCAGTGGTGTGACCAGGACACCGGCGAAAGCAACAGTCCGTAGAACGCGGTCACCAGCAGCGCGCCGACCGGGTCGCCGCGGCGGTGCAGGCGCACGACCAGCCAGACGGCGGGTACGGCCAAGACGGCGGCGATCGCGATGGCCACCGTCAACGACCACGGCGCGAGTTCCGAAGCCCGGTTCACCAGGCCGTTGAGCGACTGGTTGAAGATCCAGTGCACGGAGCCGACCCGGCTGGGGTCGGTCGCCGATTCGGTCCAGAACCGGACGGCGTCACCGGGGATCACCGCGAACATCACGGCTTCGAGCGCGACGAACGTGCCGAGCGCCCGCAGCGCGTCCTTCCAGCGGCCGGTGAACAGCAGATGCGGCACGAAGATCAGCGGCGTCAGCTTGATCGCGGCCGAGATCCCGATCAGAACCCCGGCCCAGCGCGAACCGCGCGCCGAAAGCACGAGGACGTCGACGACGATCAGTGCCATCAGGATGAGGTTGATCTGGCCGAGGAAGATCGTCTTCCAGACCGGCTCCAGCGCCAGCGCGCCGGCCGTGGCCAGCGGCAACACCCACCACCGGGTGATGGGGGCGCCGCAGGCGCGGGCGACCACGGAGATCACAACGCTCAGGCAGACCAGGGAAAGCGCGCCGATGACGCCCCAGGTCAGCCCGGCCGGGACGATCGCGAGCGGCAGGAACAGCGGCGCCGCGGCCGGGGTGTAGGTGAACGGCAGCAGCACCCACGGGGGCAGCGTCGTCAGCGCCTCCCGGGTGTAGAGCGGTTCGCCCTTCAGCAGCGTGAGAGCGCCGGCCCGGTAGACGGCGCTGTCCGCGCCGAGGTGCCATTCGCCGAGCCACGCGACCACGCCCAGCGCGAGCATCGCCAGTGCGAGCGCACCCGCCAGCGTGATCCCGACAAGCCTGGCCTCAGCCGCCGGACGTGACTTCAGCATGCTCGTCGTTAATCCCCACAGCGGTGTGCCCCGTGCCCTGCTTCCGGCGCAGGTACCACCAGCGTCCGGCGAGTGCGAGCGCCAGCACCAGCGGCATGAAGATGTACGCGCTGCCGAGGATGTTCTGCCACACCTGCCAGTGGAGCTCGACGTTGCGGCCGTTCGGCAGGATCAGCAGGACACAGCTGATGAAGACGAAGAACACCGCGAAGGTGCCGAGCCAGCGTTTCCACGCGGTGGCGGGCGTGGTCTTCGGCAGCCGCGAGACCAGCAGGACGACCAGCGGCGCCACCCACACCCAGTGATGCGTCCAGGAGATCGGCGAGATCAGCAGGATCCAGAACGCCGTCACCAGCATCGCGGCGAGCGCCTGGCCCTTGCGATGGAAGCGCAGCACCAGCCAGATCGCCGGGATCGCGAGCAGCGCGCCGATCCCCATCGCCGCTTTCGACGCCCAGGGCGCGAGCTCGGTGAAGCGGTTCATCAGCGCGTTCAGCGACTGGTTGCCGGCCCAGTGCACCGGGCCGATGCGGCCGGTGTCGGGCAGGGTGTAGGTCCAGTACCGCGCCGCGTCGTGCGGGATGATCAGGAACATCAGGCCCTGCATCACGACGAAGGTGACGAGCCCGCGGACGGCGTCCATCCGGCGGCCGGTGATGAACAGATGCCCCAGGAACACGATCGGGGTGAGCTTGACCGCGGCCGCGACGCCGACGAGCACGCCGCCCCAGCGGCTGCCCCTTGCCCCGATGACCAGGATGTCGAGCATCACCAGCGCCATCAGGATGATGTTGATCTGGCCGAGGAAGATCGTGCGCCACACCGGCTCGAGGCCGAGGAAGACCAGGAAGAACGCGATCGTCGACCGGGCGGGCGAGGCCCACCAGCGGGGGCCGTCGGTCGAGGGCTTCGGCAGCGCGCCGATGGCGATCCGGACGCACAGCGCCAGCGCGAGCAGCGAGACGGCGGTCAGGAGCCCCCAGGCGACCTGCGTCGGGACGATCGCGAGCGGGATGAACAGCAGCGCGGCGGTCGGCGGGTAGGTGAACGGCAGCAGCGCCCACCACGGTTCCACCGGAAGGGTGTTCGCGTCGTACAGCGGGTCGCCGTTCAACAGCGTCTCGGCACCGGCGCGGTAGACCGCGCTGTCCACGCCCAGCACCCATTCGTGCTGCCAGCCCCAGATACCGAAACCGATCGCGACCAGCGGGATCACGGACAGAATCAGGATCGATCTCGGCCGGACGGACAAGCGGGCGAGCGACTTTCGCAGCGACAGTCGATGCTGCGGGCGGCTCGCCGAAACGTCGCCGTTGGCGTCGGCGGGAACAGTCCGGGTCACGCGAACAGGAAATCATGAACCGGGTCGTCCCTGGTCGACAGGGTCGGCCGTGACCTGGAGAACGTCTTACGCTACCCCACGTCAGGAACGCGCGAGGGTGCCGAGGAGATCGCACGCGAGGTCGTAGGTCGCCGGGAGGCGGACCGCCGAAATCTGCGGGCGGCCGGTGTCACGCAACTGGGCGTCCACGGAAAGCCGCTCGTTGAGCGCCCTTCGCAGCGCGACGCCGGACGAAGCGAGCCGCACGTCCTTCGGTACGAGAGCGCCCGCGACGGACGGCCCGATCGAGGCAACGCTCTCCCCGCCGTCGAAAACCTGCTTCAACGCGTCCGCGACCAGGATCATCCCGGTCAGCCGGGGCCAGCCCGCGACCGAGCTGAAGTCCATCGAGACCACGAGCAGCGTGTGCGCCTCCGCGACCGGCCGCTCGTCACGGCGGGCCTGGCGGTACAGCTCACTCAACCGGGTCCTCAGGTACGCGGCGGTGGGCAGGCCGGTGAGGGGTTCGGTGACCTCGGTGTTCACCAGCTGGTCGGTCGCGACGTCCGCCCAGGCGAGCGCCGTCACCCGGAGCAACCGGGACGGTGTGGAGTCGACGTCCGGCGCGAGGAAACCGTCCACCGCGTCCGGGTCGGCGAGCACGGCGTGCAACGCCGCGAGGTCCGCGAGCGTCTCGGCCAGTCCCGCGCCCGCTGCGGCCCGTGCCCGGCCCAGCCCCGCGAGTGCGGTCTCCGCCACTTCTGCGGGAGCGACCCGGCCGTTCTTGATCACCGCCGCGCAGACGGCGTCGACCTCGGGCAGGCCCCAGTCGCTGGGGAAACGCCAGCCCGCGGCCAGGCTGGCCGTCCGCCAGCGGGCCCGGAGTGCGCGGAGCGTGCGATCTCGTTCGAACCGGTTCCAGGCGGCTTGCCCGTCGGATCCCCCGGACGGCGCACCGGTGGCCGGTACGTCCACTGCCCACCGCCCCTTTCCGTTCCGATCTTTTCGATCTTGCGATCGCTTCACGGTGGGGACGCCCGTCCACGCCGCGCGTGACGGCGTTTTTCAAGGATCTTTCCGAACTCTCCATCCATGCCCCCGCCACCACCCTCAACGGACGCGCTGCGCGCGCGGCTCGAAATCAACCCGGGGCGGGTGAAGGTGTTGCGCTCTCCGGGTCATCGACGGGGCCGCGAGGTGACGTGCGTCGCCCAGTCCGTCACACTGAGCGGGTTCGGGCGTTTAAGACAGTAGACCCGCCGAACCAGCAGATGAAGGAGCCCCGTGTCCACCGTTCCCGCCGATCTCTCCGGTAAGAGTGACGCCGAGCTGATCGCCGAGGTGCGTGACGGGAAGATCGCGTCTTACGGAACCCTTTACGAGCGCCACGCCGGCGCGGCGCACAACCTCGCCCGCCAGCTCGCCCGCTCGAGTTCCGAGGCCGACGACCTCGTTTCGGAAGCCTTCGCGAAGGTGCTGGACACGCTGCGCGGCGGCAAAGGCCCCGACGCCGCGTTCCGCGCGTACCTGCTGACCGCGCTCCGGCACACCGCCTATGACAAGACGCGCAAGGACAAGCGCGTCGACCTGAACGAGGACATGTCCGACGTCGGCGGCGCCATCGGCGAAGCGCTGACCGTCCCTTTCTCCGACACCGCCGTCGCCGGGCTCGAGCGCACGCTCGCCGCGAAGGCGTTCGCCCGGCTACCTGAGCGGTGGCAGGCGGTGCTGTGGCACACCGAGATCGAGGGGCAGACGCCCGCCGAGGTCGCGCCGCTGCTGGGCCTGACCGCGAACGGTGTCTCCGCGCTCGCCTACCGCGCCCGTGAAGGACTGCGGCAGGCGTATCTGCAGGTCCACCTGGCCGAGAACTCCGCCGAACGCTGCCGCGCGAGCGCGGACAAGCTCGGCGCGTGGACCCGGGACGGGTTGTCCAAACGCGAACGGACCCAGGTGGAGAACCACCTGGACGAATGCGAGAAATGCCGCGCGCTGGCCGCGGAACTGGCCGACGTCAACACCGGTCTGCGCGGGATCATCGCGCCGATCGTGCTCGGTGGCGCGGCCCTCGGTTACCTGGCGACGACCGGGGCGGGCAAGGCGGGCGCGGTCACCGCGGCCGCGACGGCCGCAGCGGCGGGTTCGAGTTCGGGCGCCGCCGCCGGCGCGGCCGCGGCCGGACCGCGTCAATTCGCCGGAGTGGCCGGATCGAGCGCGGCCATCGTCGCCGCCGTCGCGGTGGCGCTCGCCGCCGGTGGCGGCACGCAGGAGATCCCGGCAGCCGCGGCGGTCCCGCCGCCCGCCGCGGCACCCGCCCCCAAACCGGCCGACCCGCCCCCGGCACCGCCTGCCGCCCCGCCGCCGGCGCAGCAGCCGGTGCCGCCCGCCCAGCAGCCGGTGCCGCCCGCCCAGCAGCCGGTACCGCCCGCTCAGCAGGTGCCTCCTCCGGCGCCCGCTCCCGCGCCGACTCCGGCGCCCGCCGAGCCGCCCGCGCCTTCGCCGGTGATCCCGGCGCCTCCGGTGATGACCGCGTCGACCCCGCCCGGCGGTGTCCAGCTCAAGCCCGGTGAGGCGGCCAACCTGCCGATCACCGTGCGCAACGACGGCGGAACGAAGTCCGAGCCCGTGGCGGTCTCGCTGAACCTGCCGAAGGGTGTGCGGGCCGTTCCCGCCGCCGGCGGCGGCGCGATGGGCACCAACGGCTTCCGTCAGCAGGCACCCTCCACGATCGCGGTGAGCTGCCCCGGCGGTACCGGTACGGTGACCTGCCGGACCGGTACCGGTCTCGAACCGGGACAGTCCGCGGTGCTGACCTTCCGGCTGCTCGCGGACGAAACGGCCGTGGACGGCAGCGTGGTCACCGGATCGGTGACGGCGGGCGCGCAGATCAAGGTTCAGGTCGAGGTGAAGGTCAAGGTGCCGGCGCCGCCACGGGACGCCCTCACCCTGACGGCCACGAGCGACTGGCTGTCCGCGCTCCCCTGGAACCACAACCCGCGGTTGTACATCCACGTCACGAACACCGGTGAGTCGACGAAGCCGGTGACGATCACTCTCGACCACCGCATCCTCTACTCGTCGAGCTTCTCCGGCATCCGATGCACTCCGACCGGCGAAGGTGCGTCGTGCACTTCGCGTGGTTCGCTGGCTCCGGGGCGTCGGGCGAGCCTGTTGGTCCAATTGAAGGGCCGTCCGCCTGCCCATGTCCCGGTGACGGTGAACGCCACCCTCGGCGCTGCCAAGGCGAAGCCGGTCGAGGTCTACTTCGGCTGCTGGCACCACTGGTGTGACGACAACGCACTGCTTCCGCCGACGACGGTGCCTTCGCTGCCTTCGGTCACTTCGAAGCCTCCGGCCAGCATCGACACGACGAAGCCTGGACGGCCAGGGTGGCCTGTTCCGTCGAAGAAGCCTTCGCCGTCCGTGACGCCTTCGGAGCCTTCGAATGAGGAGCCGTCCCAGCCGGGGACGACCACGACGACCACCAGCGCTCCGCCGAAGCCCGGGAAGTCCAAGCCGACCACGCGGCCCAACGGGGTGGTCGACCGCACTTTCCAGTAGCGTCGCGCGCATGCGGGGGAAGCATCGCGAACTGCTGCGGTTCGTCTTGGTCGGCGGCGCGAGCTTCGTCATCACGATGACGATCACCTACGGGCTCAAGTTCACCGTGCTGACCGACAAACCGGTGACCGCGCTGATCATCGGCGTCCTGGTGGCGACCGTTTTCTCGTACGTCGCGAATCGTGAATGGTCCTTTCGCTCCCGCGGCGGGCGTGAGCGAGCCCACGAAGCCGCGCTCTTCTTCCTGCTCAGCGCGATCGCGCTCGGTCTCAACGCGCTTCCGCAGCTGGTTTCGCGGTACGTGTTCAAGCTGGAGCAACCCTACGTCGGGCTGCTGGCCCAGGAGATCGCCGACTTCGTCAGCGGCGTGATCATCGGCACCCTGCTCGGCACGGCGTTCCGCTGGTGGTCGTTCAAGAAGTGGGTCTTCCCGGAGGCCGGCGCGCGGCCGCGACTGCTGCGGGGCGGCGGGCAGGACATTTCCGCCATTCCCGACGATCCCGCCGCCTGATCCGCCCGCCGCGCGGCAGCAAAGGTCCCTTGCTCTCTTTTCGCAGGTCATCGCAACACCAGCGGAGGCAGGGCGAGTGGTCGTGAGTGGCGATTCGTGTTCTAACCCGAATCGCCACTCACGACCCGCCGCCGAATCGCCCAAAGCGCCCTATATCGCGCTGTCCATCCCCTGCCGACCCGTTCGGCGGCCGACGCGAATTAGACTGATCTGGTGACCGTGGTCGAATCCGTCCTTTCCAGGACGCCCGAGCCGCTCCGATCCGTGCTGATCAAGCACCGTGAGCTGTTGAAGTTCGCGATCGTGGGCGGCACGACGTTCCTGGTCGACAACGGCGTCTGGTACCTGCTGAAACTCAGCGTGCTGGAGTCGAAGCCGACCACGGCGAAGGCCATCGCGATCATCGTCGCGACGATCGTGTCCTACATCCTCAACCGCGAGTGGTCCTTCCGGACCCGCGGCGGCCGCGAACGGCATCACGAAGCCGCGCTCTTCTTCGTGATCAGCGGCATCGCCGTGGTGGTCAACCTGATCCCGCTGTACACGTCGCGCTACATCTTCGACCTCGAAGTGCCGCACGTGACGCGGTTCGTCCAGGAGCTGGCGGATTTCACCAGCGGGTCGATCATCGGCATGCTGCTGGCGATGTTCTTCCGCTTCTGGGGCTTCAAGAAGTGGGTCTTCCCGGATGAGCTGGGCAAACGCCGCCGGGACAGCGACGAGCCGGACGAGGACGTCATTCCGCTCCGCTAAGTACTTGCCAAAAGACATGTGATTGCCTAGGGTCATCCATGTCAACGTTCCTTCACTGATGACGCCGGCCGGGTTCGCACGGTCGCGTGTTCGTCCTGACCTCCGGGCACGGCTCGGCCCCCCTCGCCCAGGAGCGGGCCGTGCTCAAGGCCGCCACCGGCGTCTCGCACATCGTCAAACTCTCCACGACCGGCGTCCACTTCGGACAGACCGACCCATCTCCCTCGTGCACGCCGAGGCCGTACGGGCCGTGCGCGAAGCCGGGCCGGACTGGACGATCCTGCGTCCCGGCACGTTCATGGACAACCGGTTCGCCTGGCTGCACGCCGTGCGCGGCGACGGGGTCGTCCGCGTCCCCGAAGGCGATCCGGGGTCCGCGCTGGTGCACGTCCGCGACATCGCCGAAGTCGCCGCGACCGTGCTGACCACCGACGGGCACGCGGGCAGGACGTACCCGATCACCGGCGGCGAAGCGCTCACGACGCGGCGGCAGGTCGAGATCCTCGGCGACGCGCTCGGGCGGCCGCTGACGTACGTCGAAGAGCCCGAAGCCGCTTCGCGAGCCAGGATGCTCGGGTACGGCTGGCCCGCTTCGGCGGTCGACGGGATCTTCGAGCTCAAGCGGCAGTCGGCCGGGAACGAGGAGATCGTGTTCGGCACCGTCCGCGACCTGCTCGGGCGGGCGCCGCTGACGTTCGCGGACTGGGCTCGGGAGCACGCCGCCGCCTTCGCCTGACCTGCGGAAAGGGAGCAAGGGACCTTTGCTACCGCCTGGCTCCCTGTTAGTACATGAAGGCCCCCTTGGGGACCCAGAGTCCGTGAAGGCCTCCTTCCCTACCTTCAGGGTAGGGAAGGAGGCCTTCACGGATTTGAAACCCAAGAACGCGCCGAAAGGGTTAATGACTTGGGACGGGCCCGGCGATACGCGATACTCATCAGGCGTTTAATTTTCGCCGGTCCGCTGTCCGGACCACGCGTTGTCCGCCGAGCGGCCCTCTCGCTAACGTGCCGCGTCGGGGAGACAGGGGGAACCGTATGAACGAACGCCTTCGCGTGCTCGTGGTCGACGACCATCCGCTGTTCCGGTTCGGGGTCTGCACCCTGCTCGCCAACGAACCGCTGGTCGACGTGGTCGGAGAGGCCGCGAGCGGCGCGCATGCGATCAGCGCGGCGAGCGCCCTCGATCCCGACGTCGTGGTCATGGACCTGCATTTGCCCGATATCAGCGGCGCCGAAGCGACCCGGCACATCGTCGCCGAACGGCCGGACGTCGGCGTGCTCATGCTGACGATGGCGGACGAGAGTGAATCCGTTTTCTCGGCGATGCGGGCCGGAGCCCGCGGATATCTGCTGAAGGACGCGGAGCCCGACGAAATCATTCGTGCCGTTCACGCCGTCGCGAGGCGCGAAGCGATCTTCGGGCCCGACATCGCGACGCGCGTTCTCGGCTTCTTCAACCACTCTCAGCCGAGCACGGACACGGTGTTCCCGGAACTCACCGTCCGCGAACGAGAGGTCCTCTCGCTCATCGCGGGCGGGCACAGCAACACCGCCATCGCCAGCACTCTCTGCCTCAGCCCGAAAACGGTGCGGAACCATATTTCGAACGTCTTCAGCAAGCTCCACGTCGCGGACCGCGCCGAAGCGATCGTGCGTGCCCGCGAAGCGGGGTTGGGTCGCTGAAAAAGCGACCCCGATAAGGGCGGCTTTTCGGGCAATTCCGGGACCGGAGTCCCATGCGCCCGGGACACCCCACCCGGCAGGGTGAGTAGCGCGGGGGGTGGGACCCTCGCACCGTTCGAGGGGAATGGGAATCACATGTTCGAACCGAACAGGACACCGGTGGTCGTCCGCGCCACCGATCCGATTTTGCACAACGGCGTCTGCATGACGCTCCGCTCCCGTGACGATGTCTGGCTGGTGGACGGGGAGGCCGCCGACCCGACGATGGTGGCCCTCCTGGTCACCGACCGCCTCGACGAGGCCATGACGCAACTGCTGTCCGCACTGCACCACCAAGGGTTCACCCGCATCGTGCTCATCGCGGGTGAAGTCGACGACAACGAGATCCTCAGCGCCATCGAACACGGCGTCTGCGCGGTCGCCCGGCGTTCCGAGGCGGGCGCCGACGTCCTGGTCCGGCTGATCAAGGCGGCCGCGGCCGGGGAAGGCGCGCTGCCGCCCGACCTGCTCGGCAGGCTGCTGCACCGGGTCTCGCGGCTGCAACGCCAGGTGCTGCAGCCGCGCGGCCTGCACTTCGGTGGCATGAGCAGCCGGGAGACCGAGGTGCTCAAGCTGGTCGCGTCGGGATTCTCGACGCAGGAGATCGCCGACCAGCTCTGTTATTCGCAGCGCACGGTGAAGAGCATCCTGCACGACGTGACCAACCGGTTCCAGCTCCGGAACCGCTCGCACGCGGTGGCTTACGCACTGCGTGAGGGATTGATCTGATCCCGTGATCAGTCAGGTCGACGAGGCGTTGTGCCTGCTCATCGCACCTCATCTGCCGGAGGGGACGGTGGTCCGGCTGGATCCGCCGAAACCCACCTGGCAGACCGAAACGCGGGTGTCGAGCGTCGATCTGTTCCTCTTCGCCCTGCACGGCGCCGGCCCGGGAACCGGCGCCGTGCGGGCGAACCGGTGCGAACTGTCCTATTTGGTCACGGCGCGGGCGGACAAGGTCCGGGACGAGCACACCCTGCTCGACCGTTCGCTGCGGATCCTGCTCGGGACGGAGTTCCTCCTGGTCGACGAGCAGCCGTTGCGGATGACTCTCGGGCGCACCGATCCGACCGGACTGTGGGTCAGCCTCGGCCTGCCCGCCCGGGCGGCGTTCGTCGTCACGGTCACGGCGGAGTACCGAGACTGAGCACCGAGGACCGCCGCAGGACCACCCCGCCGATGGACGACAGCTGCCCGCCGAAGAGCTCGCACCATTCGGAGGCCGTCTCGGGCGGGCCGCATTCGCCTGCCCGCCTGGCCCACCCCGCGCGGACTTCGAGGCGGTAGCCGAGGATGCCGGTCAGGGTCAGCCCGTTCCGGCTGGCGCCGACCCCGCACATGCCCCGGTAGAGCCGGGCGTCCGGCGGCCGGAACTCGGCGCTCTGCTGGACGAACCGGTGTCCCGCCGCCCCGGTCACGGTCGCGACCGGGGTGTCGAACCCGCTGACGAACAGCCCCTTCGACAGCAGGTCCAAGGCTTCCGCCTCCATCCGCTCCACCACTCCGGGCGGACGGCGGCACGCGCACAGGGCACCCTCGAAGGACAACCCCACGGTGACCGCCACCTTGCCGATCTCCAGGGTCGCCGCGGCCACCGGACTCACCGGCGGGTGGTACCGGAACGCCGTCGCACGCACTCCCCGACGGTAGGTCCGCGCGCTTCCGTGGCCTTGCCCGATCGGGAGAACCTTGGGGAGGTCTTAGCGAGGGACCCGCTCGGCCGGCCAGCGCACCTCGGCCACATCGCCCGGCCGGGGCACCTTCAGGAAGAGGCTGAACACCGCGGGCTGCTTGCTCGACAGCTCCAGCCGTCCACCGTCTGCCTCGATGAGCGCGCGAGCGAGCGCGAGCCCGACGCCGGTCGACCCGCCGCCGGAGAAGCCACGTTCGAAGATGTGCGGCGCGAGCTCGTCGGGCACCCCCGATCCGGTGTCGGCGACCTCGATGACGACGGTGCCTTCCGTGTCGCCGCGCCGCGCGGCGAGCGTGACCGTTCCCGCGCCGTGGCGCAGCGCGTTGTCGAGCAGGACGCCGACGACCTCGCGCAACCGGCCCGGCGTCGCCCTCGCCCTCAGCCCGTCGGTGACGCGGATCCGCAGATGCCTTCCTTCGGCGCGAAGCAGCTGTCGCCACTCTTCGGAGACTTCGGGAAGCACTTCCTGGAGGTTCACCGGTTCCGCACCGACCTCGCGCGCCGCCCGCGCGGCGGCCAGCAGTTCGTCGAGGGCCTCGGCGAGCCGGTCGGCCTGTTCCTGCGCGGCCTTCGCCTCGTCGACGACGTCTCGGTCGGCGTGGATGGTGAGCGGTTCGAGCCGCAGCTGCAACGCGGTCAACCGGCTCCGCAGCTGATGGGAGACGTCGCCGACGAGCTGCCGTTCCCGCTGGACGAGCTGGGCGAGCGCCGAACCGGACGCGTCGAGCGCCTCGGCGACCATGTCGAGTTCGCCGACGCCGTAGCGCTTGGGATCCGGCCGGAAATCGCCGCCGCCGAGTTTGACCGCGCGATCCGCGACGTGTCGCAGCGGTTTCGCGAGCCTTCGCGCGGTCACCGTCGCGACCACCGTGCCGGTGCCGACCGACAGCACGACCAGCAGCACCACCAGTAGGGTGACCTGGGTCTGGCGGGTGCGCATCGGGCCGGCGGGCACGGACAGCTCGACCTCGCCGTGCAACGCGATCGGGGCCCGTTCGGACACCACGTCCGAGCCGGGATCGGAGCCGTAGCGCTTCTCGATCTGCCCTTGCGCGCGGACGGTCAGCAATCCGCCCTGCGGCACGGCGACCCGGACCAGGTCGAGGTTGATCGGCTGGCCGACCGCGATCTCGCTGTCCAGCGTCGCCGCTATCCCACGGGCCGAGGAAGCGAGGTTCTCGCGGTTGAGGTTATCGACCAGCTGCCACGCGGTGATCCCCAGCGGGATGCCCAGCACCGCCGCGGTGACCGCGACGGCGAGCAGGATCGCCAGGAGGATGCGTCGGCGCATGCTATTCCGCGTTGAAGCGGAAGCCGACGCCGCGGACGGTGGCGATCCGCCGTTCGCCGTCGCCGTTCCCGCCGGGTTTGCCCGCCCTGCCCGCGGCTTCGTCGGCCGCGATCGCGAGCTTCCGCCTGAGCCACGACATGTGCATGTCGAGGGTCTTCGAGGTCTTCGATTCGAGGTCGTTCCACACCTCGGCGAGGATCTCGTCGCGGCTGACCACCTGACCGGCGCGGCTCATCAGCACCCGGAGCAGCTCGAACTCCTTGTTCGCCAGCTGCACCTCGTGCAGGTCCACGGTGACCATCCGGGCGCCGAGATCCATCCGCACTCCCCCGGCTTCGAGCACGTCGGGGGCCCGGCGGCGGAGCAGCGCGCGGATGCGGGCCAGCAGTTCGGCCAGCCGGAACGGCTTGGCGACGTAGTCGTCGGCGCCGGCGTCGAGCCCGACCACGAAATCGACCTCGTCCGTGCGCGCGGTGAGCATCAGCACCGGCACCTCGGTGCCGCTGGCGCGCAGGCGGCGGCACACTTCGAGCCCGTCCATCCCGGGCAGGCCGAGATCGAGGACCAGCAGGTCCACCCGGTCGCTCCCGGTCGCGTCGAGGGCTGCGGGCCCGTCGCCGACGACCCGCACGTCATAGCCCTCCCGCTGGAGTGCGCGGGAAAGCGGATCGGCGATGGCCGGGTCGTCCTCGGCGAGTAGCACCATGCTCACCTGGCCAACTCTACGACTGCCGGGCGTGAAACCATCGTCACCGTGCCTGGCTACGAGAATGATCTGGAACTCGCCACCCGGCTGGCCGACGCCGCCGACGCCATCACCACCGCCCGGTTCCGCGCGCTCGACCTGGCCGTGGAACGCAAACCCGACCGGACGCCGGTCACCGACGCGGACACCGCCGTCGAAGACGCCATCCGCGCGATCCTCGCCGCGGACCGGCCGGACGACACGGTGCTCGGCGAGGAACGCGGCGGCACCGCGGCGACCGGCCGCGCCTGGGTGCTCGACCCGATCGACGGGACCAAGAACTTCCTGCGCGGTGTCCCGGTCTGGGCGACGCTGATCGCGCTGGTCGAAGATGGCACGCCCGTGGTGGGCATGATCAGCGCGCCGCTGCTCGGCCGCCGCTGGTGGGCCGCCGCCGGCGACGGCGCCTGGATGAGCGACTCCGCCGGGGAACGCCGCATCTCGGTGTCGAAGGTCGCGTCGCTCGAAGACGCGTATCTGTCCACAACGGACCTGAACTCGTGGGTGGAGTACCACTCCCGCGAGAAGTACCTCGACCTCGTCAACGCGTGCTGGGAGAGCCGCGCGTTCGGCGATTTCTGGCACCACTGTCTGGTCGCCGAGGGCGCGCTCGACGTCACCGCGGAATGCATCGTGAACCCGTGGGACGTCGCCGCGGCCCAGGTGCTGATCACCGAAGCCGGTGGCCGGTTCAGCGATCTGAACGGCGAAGGGCGCTACGACAACGGCTCAGCGCTTTCGACGAACGGCCTGCTCCACGACGAAGTCTTGGCGATCCTGAAGCGCTGAACGCGGGGTGTCACTGCGCGCCGGGCAGAAGGCCGACGGCGCCGCGCGCGACCTGCGACCACGCGAGACGGCCGAAGAGGTAGTGGCAGGCGACCTGTTCGGTGGTGAACCGGGCCCAGTCGTACCGGTTGCCCTGCTCACGCCAGAAGACCTCCCAGGCGGGCTCGGCGCCTTCCTCCTCGGCACGCATGAGGCACCACGCGTTGTCCGTCTCCGCGCCGACCGACACCACTTCGGGTGGCACACCCAATGCGGCCAGCCACCGCAGGATCGTCCCCGTGTTCACCGAACCTCCCCCGTGACGTCCGCCAGGAAGCCCAGCGTGACGAGTTCATCGGCGCCCAGCACCGTGCGGAAGCGCACCCCGCCGCCGGGCTGGCCGAACCAGCCGGCGGTCACCGAGCGCCAGACCGGCAGCGCCCGCACGACGCGGTAACGCCGGTACGAGGTGACCTGATCAGATGGCAGCGAGCGCATCGAAAACAAGGTCGCGTCCTCGGCGAACACCCGGCCGTGCTGATCCCCGAAGCGGTCGAGATGGGTGCCCGCCTCGAGCATCACCGGCCTCGCCGGATCGGCGTCCTCCGGCCACAGGTAGCCCGTTCCGGTCACGAAACGCGCTTTCCAGTCCTCTTGGGACATTCCGCCCCACGGATCGTGGCCCCTGGTCAACTCCGCCGGGGGCGCGACGCCCGGAGCCGTCGGCGAACGCCGGAAACCGCTGCTGACGTGGGACAACGCGTCCAGGTCGTCGAGCACGTCCGCCTCGGGATGGTCCTGCGGGCCGGAACCGCCCTCGGGGAGCGGCAACTGGCGCGCGGGTTTCCCCATCGCGACCGGCAGATGACCGATGGGGAACATGTGCACCAGAAACAGCGCGATCACGCTCTCCCGCTCGGTCCGCAAGGCCCCCATGGGCGGCGGAGCGACGGGCTGGGGCGGAAACGGCACTCGCAGCGGCGCCACCGCGGGCGGCCACGGCGAAGGCGCGTACGGAGCGCGCGCCCCGTGCGGCGGGGTCGGGGCGTCGTACTCGGCAGGCAGCCGGATCGGGCCCGTTCCGGCCTCGCTCGGATCGGTCACCGCACCTCCCCCAAGGAATCGGACCCCACCGGTGAACGGGGGAGGCAGCGGACAGGACGCGTTACGACCTTAGCGCCGACCGGCGTTCGACGAGTTCGAAACCCGCCTTCGCGAACGTGCTCACCGTGCCGTGGTACAGATCCGCGCCCGACCGCTTCCCCAGTACCTCGACGGGGTAACCCTCGACGACGCGCGCCCCACGCCCGGCCGCGAAGTCGACCGCCGCCCGCAGCAAGGCAGTGGAAAGGTCTCGTCCGTGAGTTCCGCGAACCTCATCCGGCGAGCGCGTTGACCACCCGGGACGGGCTCGGCCTGCCCAGTTTCCCGGCCATCCACTTGCTCGTCGCGACCAGCGCGTCGAGGTCGACACCGGTTTCGACGCCGAGACCGTCGAGCATCCACACGAGGTCTTCGGTGGCGAGGTTCCCGGTGGCGGATTCGGCGTACGGGCAGCCGCCGAGCCCACCGGCGGAGGAGTCCACAGTGGACACGCCGCAGCGGAGGGCGGCCAGCGTGTTGGCGAGCGCCTGGCCGTAGGTGTCGTGGAAATGGACGGCCAGGGTGCCGACGTCGGCGAACTGCCCGATCAGCGCCTCGACCTGGCCCGCGGTGGCGACGCCGATGGTGTCGCCGAGCGAGAGCTGCGAGCAGCCGAGGTCGAGGAGCCGTTTACCCACCCCGGCGACCTGCGCGGCCGGGACGGCGCCTTCCCACGGGTCGCCGAAGCACATCGACACGTACCCGCGGACGTCGAGACCTTCGGCCCGCGCCCTGGTGACGACCGGTTCGAACATCGCGAACTGGTCGTCCACCGTCGAGTTGAGGTTCTTCTTGGCGAAGGTTTCGGTGGCGCTGGCGAAGATCGCGATATGCGAGACCCCGGCTTCCAGCGCCCTGTCCAGTCCGCGTTCGTTCGGGACGAGCACTGGGTACCGGACGCCTTCGCGCTTTTCGAGCCCGGCCAGGAGCTGCTCGGCGTCGGCCAGCTGCGGCACCCATTTCGGGCTCACGAAACTGGTCGCCTCGAGCGTGGTCAGCCCGGCGCCCGCGAGCTTGTCCAGGAACTCGAGTTTGACCTCGACCGGGACGATCGACTTCTCGTTCTGGAGACCGTCACGCGGACCGACCTCCCAGATCGTCACCCGCTCCGGCAACGCGGCGGCCGACGGGACGCGGTCGGGCAGCCCCAGTTCTCGCGTGCCCATCAGCGGCGCCGGTTTCCGCGCGGCGGGTGCCCCTGCGGCGGAAGCGGCTCGGTCTGCTGCGGCGCACCCGGCGCGAAGTCGTCGTACGGGTTGTCGTTGACTTCGCGGTAGATGACCGTGTGCACCCGCTCGACCTTGGGGATGTCGTCGAACTTCAGCGGTTCGTCCGAAGCGGACTCGATCACCAGCGTGCCGCAGCCGAACACGCGGTCCAGCAGCCCATGCTCGAACTGGACGCTGTTGATCCGCGACAGCGGGATGTCGATCCCGGTCCGCTTCAGCACACCCTCGCGGGCGATCAGCCGGTCCGTGGTCACGATGAAATGCGTCGTGCGCCAGCGGACGAACGGCGCCAGGAAGAGCCAGACGACGAGACCGAGCCCGACCGCGGCGATCGCGATCTCGGAGATCAGGTCCCACGGGGCCGTCGCGTCCTTCGCGACGATGGCCAGCCAAATCCCCACGCCGAGCGTGATGATCAGCGCGAGGAACGGGAAGATCAGCATCTTGAAATGCGGGTGACTGTGCACCACGACGTGCTCGTTTTCGCTGAGCAAATCGTCCGGATAGGCCACGACGGACGCTCCCAAAGTGTGTTCGGCGCTGGTGAGCTCACCGTACCGGCGAACGGTCCCGGCGGAAGAGGAGACGCCGGAAATCGAGACGCACGGATCAGGCCTTGGCCGGGCGCACGTGGACGACGTCGCCGGCGAACACCGTGTACCGCTCACCACCCGGAACGTCGACCTGGAGCTGGCCGGCGGGATCGATGTCGGCGGCGCGTCCGGTCAGCGCCGAGCCGTCGGGCAGCTGGACCTCGACGTCCTGGCCCAGCGTGGCGCAGTGCCGTCGGTAGTCCCCGAGCAGACCGGCCTCGGCCAGTGACCCGCCGGCGAGCCGCCAGCGGCGTTCGAGTTCGTCGAAACCGGTGAGCAGCCGCGAGGCGATCTCGGCGCGATCGGTCTCCGTCGCGCCCTGCTCGGCCAGCGAGGTCGGGGGCAGACCGCCGGGCCCGGCCGGGACGTTCTCGCCGAGCGGCAGCACGTTCAGGCCGATGCCGAGGATCACGGTGGTGTCGTCGCCGGCGACGGCCTCCGCCAGGATGCCCGCGCATTTGGCGCGCTCAGGACCGGCGAGGACGTCGTTCGGCCACTTGAGGACGGCGTCGACGCCGAGGCCCGCGGCGACCTCCCGGACCGCGAGGCCCGCGACCACGGAAAGTGAACCCAAATTGGCGAACGGAACGCCGCCGGGACGCAGCAGGACACTGACGTAGAGGCCCGATCCCTTCGGCGAGGCCCACTGCCGCGCGCGGCGGCCGACCCCGGCCGTCTGCTCTTCGGCGATCAGCACGGTGCGGTCTTCGGCACCCTTCGCGGCGGCTTCCCGCAGGTCGGCGTTGGTGGACCCGGTGCTCGAAACGACCTGGATCGCGGTGTACCGGCCGGACAGCGTGGCACTCAGGCGCCCGGCGTCGAGCGCTCCCGTCTCACTCATTCGTCCAGAATATGAGAGTCCCCCTAACGTGCAAGGCGTTCGCTCGTTACGCAGAGGTGGTCTCCAATAACCTGGACGGCGTGACTGAGCCCGACCCGGCCCCGAGCGCGCCCGAAACCAGCCGGAAGAAGTCGTGGGCGCACGGCGTGGCGATGCGCGGCCTGGTCGCCCTCCCCCTGGTCGCGGGGCTCGCGACGGCGGGCTGGCTGCTCGCGGGCGGCAACGATCCCGCACCCGCCGACGGGCGCCAGCCGATTCCCGTTCCCGCCGCCAAGCAGGACCCGGCCACCGTCGGCGGCGGCGCGGGTCCGTCGGTGCTCGAAGTCAGCGCGCCGGTGAAGGCGCAGGAAACGCCGAAGGGCGCCCGGCCGCTCGAAGAGTGGGCCAACAAGCTCGCCGGGGCGCTCGACATCCCGGCGAAGTCGCTCATGGGGTACGCGAACGGCGAACTGGCGCTGCGCGGCGAGCAGCCGAAGTGTCACCTGTCCTGGGTCACCCTCGCCGGGATCGGCGCGGCGAGCTCGAACCACGGACGCGGCGGCGACAACCCCCTCGGCCTGTCGGCGCAGCAATGGAATAAGCACGGCGCGTCGATCCCCGGTATCGCGAAACCCGCGCTCACCGATCCCGACTCCGCCTCGGTCGCCGCCGGCCGCGCCCTGTGCGCTTCCGGGGCCGACCTCGGCGGCGGCAACGGCTGGTGGAAGGCCATCGCCGGCTACCAGGGCGGCAAGGGCAACGACGCCGAACTGTTCCGCCAGCGCGTCCTGGGCAACGCCCAGCTGTACGCGACCCTGTCCCTCGACCCGGCACGTTCCGGCAGCCCCGCCGTGAAGGCGACCCGGTTCGCCCTCGGCCAGCTGGGCCTCCCGTACGTGTGGGGCGGCAACGGCCCCGAGGCGGGCGCGGCGGGCTTCGACTGCTCCGGCCTGACCAAGAAGTCCTACGACGAAGCCGGGATCTCGCTCCCGCGGACCGCGGACACCCAGTTCCGGGCGCTGCCGCAGGTGTCCGGCGAGCCGAAGCTCGGGGACCTCGTGTTCTACGGGAACCCGGCGACGCGCATCCACCACGTCGGGCTGTACCTCGGGAACGGGCTGATGATCAACGCGCCCACCGAGGGCCAGGCGATCCAGATCCACACGTATCGCTCGAAGGGCGACGACTACACCGGCGCCGGACGGCCCGCGGCCTGAACCGGCCAAACCACCCCTGGCCCCGGCACCGACGGTTACCGTGGCGACCATGCGTTCGATCGAGTTCCGCAGGATCTCCACGAGACCGGCCGAGCGGGAAACGTCGCTTCGATTCCTGATCGACGGCGTTTCTTTTCTGGAGCTGGTGCGCGAAGCCGAACTTCCCGGCGCGCTCGCGGAACAGAAGGAGCGCATCGAGGAATTCCCGTCGGAGCCCGCCCCCTTGCTCGCCGGGGATTACGCTCCCTCGACGAGCCTTTCCGCCGAGCACCTACTCGGCGGAGCGCCGGATCGCGTCCCGCACGGCGTCGAAGACGGCGAACACCTCTTGCTGGGGTGCACCTGCGGTATCGACGACTGCTGGGCGCTGGTGGCGAAGATCGCGACCGGCGAGGACACGGTGACGTGGTCGGATCTGCGTAATACGTACCGGGACTGGGACTACGGCAGCATCGGTGATCTGACGTTCTCGCGGCACGACTACGAGAGGTCGCTTCGCGCCGCTTTCGGCGCCGGATGATGCTCGTGGGGCCAGCGCAGCCGGTGGACGGCGGGCATCGGCATGTCCCGGGAGAACGGCCAGCCGATCCCCTGCCGCACCCCGGCCAGCAGGCGGGACACGAAGGTTCCGTGACTGCCCACCAGCACGACACCGCCGTCATACTCCTCCGCGAGCCGAGCGACGGCGGCCATCGCGCGTGCCGTCAGCTGCCGCAGGCTCTCGGCGCCCGGCCGCGCGAAATCCGGATCCGCCCAGCTGCGCTCGTAGTGCCCGGCGTAGTCCGGTGTCGGCTCCAAGCCCGAGTCCCACTCGCGTAGCTCCCAGCGTGTCGTGACTTCGAGCCCGGCCTTCCTTGCCGCGGGCTCGACCGTCGCGACCGCTCGCCGGTACGGACTCGACACGACCGCCGTCGGCTTCATCGCGGCGAGCTCGTGCGCGAGCAGTTCCGCGGCCGCCACGCCCGCCGCGGTCAGTGACCGCTCCGGGTCGTCGGGCTTTCCCGGCGAAGGCGGAACGGACTCGGCGTGCCGGATCAGGACGACGTCGCAGCTCACGCGCGCTCGGCCAGCCAGTCGAGCGCGGCCTCCCCGTGACGGAGGACCGAGACGTGCCCGTCCTCGGGAAAGACGCGCGACTCGGCCGTGGCGCACCGCCGGGTCAGCCATTCGCCGTGCGCGACCGGCACGATCCGATCCGCGCCACCGTGCAGGTTCAGAACGGGGGCCTGGACGTCGGACGGCCGGAAGCCCCACGGCGCGACGTACGCGAGATCGTCGTCGATCAACGCGCCGGGTCCGCCCTCGACCGCGGGACCGACCACGTCGAGCACCCAGTTCCAGTCACCCGTCAGGGCCGCGTGATCCGCCGGGGTGAACATCTCGGCGTCATATTCGGCGGTCGCCTCGTACCGCTCCTTTTCCTCCCGGCCGGCCACGGCTGCCCTCAAGGAGCCGGCTCCCGCCGCGCCCATCCCCGCGAACCAGTCCAGCCCCTCGGCGTCGTACGGAGCCAGACTCGCGACACAGACCATCGCCGTCACCCGTTCCGGCAACAGGGCCGCGCACGCGAACGCGTGCGGTCCGCCTCCGGAATGCCCGAAGACCGCGAACCGCTCGATCTCCAGGGCGTCGGCGATCTTCTCGACGTCCGACGCCGCCGACGCGACGTCCCGGCCGGGCCGCGGCGAGGAACCGCCGTAACCGGGCCGGTCGTAGGAGACCCACCGCAGCCCGAGCCGCTCGGCCGCCGCGAACAGCGGGACCGGCGGGGCGCCGATGTTCGGGGTGCCGTGGTGCCAGAAGACCACCGGACCGGCGCCGGCCGTGTCGTAGGTGTGCAGTGTGGTCCCGTCCCCCAGGTCCACGTCGGACTCGTTCACCATGGTCCGAGCGTAGGGCACCCTGGAGCCATGTCCCGCTATCACGAGATCAAGCATCGCGTGGCCACCACCTTTCAACGCCACGTCGGCAACCCCATCCTCGTCCGCCTGCCCGCCCAGCCGATCCTGGAGACCACCGGCCGCAGGTCCGGACAGCCCCGGCGGACGCCGATCGGTGGCCGCCGGGCGGGCCGCTCGTTCTGGATCGTCTCGGAGTTCGGCGAGAAGTCGCAGTACGTCCGCAACATCCAGGCCGATCCGCGGGTCCGGGTGCGGATCAAGGGCCGGTGGCACACCGGCACGGCGCGCCTGCTCCCCGAAGACGACGCCCGCGCCCGGCTGAAGACCCTGCCCACGGTCAACAGCGCCGCCGTGCGGGCGATCGGCACGAACCTCCTCACCATCCGGGTCGATCTCGACGACTGAACGTTTGCCTTGACGCCAAGGGCAAGGTCTACGCTCGGCTCCATGCGGATCGGCGAACTCGCCGCGCGCACCGGAACCACCACCCGCGCGCTGCGTTTCTATGAGTCACAAGGGCTTCTCGACGCACGGCGCGCGTCGAACGGCTACCGGGAGTACGACGAGGACGACTACCGCCTGGTGAACGAGATCCTGACCCTGCAAGCGGTCGGGCTCAGCCTCGAAGACACCAGGCCGTTCGTCGAATGCCTGCGCGCCGGGCACGAGACCGGTGACTCGTGCGCCGATTCGATCGAGGTCTACCAACGCAAACTCGCCGAGGTGGACGCCTGTCTGGCCAGGCTCAACGACGTGCGGGAAAGCCTGCTGACCAAGCTGGCGGGCGCGCTGAAAACGCCGCCGGGACCGTGCGTCGTCGTGCCGCGAAACGAGGAGGCCTGAATGTCCCTGTCCGTCGTCACCGACGAAACCTTCCCAGAGTTCGTCCTGGATCAGGACACGCCCGTCCTGGTGGACTTCTGGGCGCAATGGTGCCCGCCCTGCCACATGATCGCGCCGGTGCTCGAGCAGATCGCCGAAGAGCGAGCGGGCTCGCTGCTCATCCGCAAGCTCAATTCCGACGAAAACCCGCTCACGGCTAGGAATTATCAGGTCATGTCGCTGCCGACGCTGATCCTCTTCCGGGGCGGGAGTCCAGTGTGGACGACCGTCGGGGCACGGCCGAAGGCCAAGCTGCTGGCCGACCTGGACGCCGCTCTGCAGCCCGCCCTCTCTTGAGTGGTGCGGCAGGGCAAATGTGGCGGGTCGGCAGCGTGCCACCTCGCCACGGGTATCAGGCGCGCACATAACGGTCCACAAGGGACTCCTGGACCGGGTTCCGACGCCCGTTTTGGGTCGTTCTATTGAGGGGCAAGGCAAACGTGGCGGGTTGTGGACGCCTGCCGCGCAGGCCTTTCGCTGACTTCACGGCAAGTTCTCTACCGGCCGGGTCTTTGATGTCCACATAGGTCACCGTTCGGTCAGCGCACACCTGCTTCATGCCTGTATGTCCGGTTTCGCGGGGAGTTGTGAGTGATAAAGAGGGTTAGAACGACACTTGCCACTCACGACCCCTGCGTCAAGGCTGCGCAAAGTACTCAAATCGGGCAGCGGAATCCGACTCATCGTCCCTTGTGGACAGTCATTGGCCGCACCTGATCCTCGCGGTGAGCGGCCGCCGACCCACCACGTTCGCCTTACCCTCAGTAACGCTCTCTACCACTCGACCCCCCGCGTACAGGCATCAAACAGGCGCGCACTGCCCGAAAAGGGACCTATGCGGACACCAAAGGCCCGGACGGTAGAGAACTTGCCGTGAAGTCAGCGAAAAGGCTGCGCGGCAGGCGTCCACAACCCGCCACGTTTGCCTTACCCCCAACTCACGAGCCCCATCGCGAACCGAGCGGTAATTGTGTTGCGCGAGCGGCCGCCCGTTCGCATCCTTCTCCCATGACTTCGACCCTCGCCTTCCTGACCCCGTCCTCCGTCGTCCGACGGGTGCGGGTGCAGCAGCAGGCCGGGTCCTGGCGGAGGCCGACACCAGTCCGGCCGTGAGCGCCGCGCTCGTCGCGGGCCTGTTCGCCGGGTATGGCATCGCCATCCCGGTGGGCGCGGTCGCGACCTATCTCGTTGTGCTGACGGCCAGATCGGGGCTCAGGATCGGCGCGTACGCCGCGCTCGGTGTGGCCACGGCCGACGGGTTGTACGCGCTGGTCGCGGTTCTCGGCGGCGGGCGGCTCATCCCCGTCATCGAGCCGATCGCCGTACCGCTGCGCTGGACGTCGGTGGTGGTGCTGCTCGCACTGGCCGTCCACATCGGACTCGGTGGGATCCGGAACTTCCGCGACTCCGCGAAAGCCGAGATGACGCAGGCGGTCGCGATCGGGCCGGTGAAGGCGTACGTGAGCCTGCTCGGGATCACCCTGCTGAACCCGACGACGGTGGTCTACTTCGCGGCGCTCGTACTCGGCAGCGAGGACATGGCCTCGGCGAGCGGAGCGGAACACGTGGTCTTCGTGGCGGCGGCGTTCGCGGCCTCGGCCAGCTGGCAACTGCTCCTCGCGGGCGGTGGCGCCATGCTCGGCAAGGCACTGACCGGACGCCGTGGACGGCTGATGACCGCGCTGGCGTCGAGCGCGTTCATCAGCGCGCTCGGGCTGCGGCTGCTCTGGTGAAGAAACAGCCGCGAATCGAGGACCGTGGTTGTCCGCATCGGTTGCGAGGCTGTGCCCATGACCGAAACCCAGGAACGCACCGCCTCCCTCCACTCCTACCTCGCTTACAACGACGCCCCCAAGGCCCTTCGCTGGCTCGAACGCGCCTTCGGCTTCGAGACCACCACGGAGTACCCCGACGACAAAGGCCTGATCCTGCACGCGGAACTGCGGCTCGGCGGAGTCGGGATCGTCGTGTTCAGCGCGGAAGAGGACTACGACCGCCCGGCGCGCAAGGGCGAAACCGTCGGCCACGGCCTCTACGTGAGCCTTCCGACGCAGGAGGCCGTGGACGCCGTTTTCGCCTCGGCCATCGAGGCCGGCGCGACACCGGTCTGGGAACCGGTGAATACCGAATGGGGCAACTACCGCTGCCGCGTCGACGATCTCGAAGGCTACGAATGGACCTTCGGCACGTACGTCTTCGGAGCCCCGCAGAGCTAAAGCAACCGCGCGAACCACTCGCGAGTGCGGCGGAGCAGGTCCAGCTGGTGATCACGTCCGCGGAACGAATGCCCTTCGCCGGGATACACGACGAGGTCGTGTTCGACGCCGAAGTGGCGTAGCGCGCGGTGGAAGAATTCCGCCTGGGACAAGGGGACGTTGGTGTCGTCCGCACCGTGCACGATCAGTACGGGGGTCTCGATCTTCGACGCGTAGGAGATCGGGCTGAGCTGATCGTGCCGGTGCGGACCTGTTCCTTCCCAGCCGATACTTCCGCTATGCGCGGATTCCACCAGCGGACCGAGTTCACCGGTCGCGGCGAGCATTCCCCAGTCACAGATCCCGGCGACCATCAGCGCCGCCTTGAACCGGCGGGTCTGCCCGACGGCCCAGGCCGTCATATATCCGCCGTGACTCCCGCCCACGATCCCGAGCCGCTCCGGATCGGCCACTCCTTCGGCGACGAGGAGATCGATCCCGGTCTCGATATCGCTCCATTCCTCCATGCCTACCCGTCCCGCGACGGAAGCGGCGAATTCATGCCCATGGCCTTGTCCCCCACGGGGATTCGGCAGGAAGACGGCGTGCCCTGCCAGGGCCAGCCACTGCGCAGACGGGTACCAGTTGAGCATGAAGCGGTCCGCGTGCCGGTCGTACGGTCCGCCGTGAACCCGCGTGACCAGCGAGAAAGGTCCGTCGGCGCGAGTCTTTCCCGGCGGCAGAACGAGCAGGCCGTCCAACGCGAGGCCGTCGGACGCCTTGTAGGACAACCGTTCCTGGGAGCCCCACGAAATCCCGGCGAACTCCGGCGCCGTGTCACTGATTCGCGTCAACGCTCCGCCCACCGGTCCACAGTGGATATCTTTCGGATGATGAGCGGTGCTCAGCACGGTGACCACGATCTCGCCGTTCGAGGCCAGCGCGTCGACTTGCCCGCGCCAGAACGACACTTCGCCGGCGCCGAGCCGATGGAGAGCCGTGTCGAGCCCGTCGGCGACGAGCACCAGAGGAGCACCGGAATCGACCTGCGCGAGCTTGATCGGACAGGTCGATTCCTCGGTCAGGTTCCGATGTTCCCCGGTTTCCACGGGAACGTCGAAGACGGCCCGGCCACCCACCAGTTCCGGAGTCCCGAGGTACGCGATGTGCCAGCCGCCCTCCTCCCGCCACCAAACGGGGCTGGCGGCTTCAACCGCGACCCGGCCGAGATCACGCCGCTCCCCGGTTTCCAGGTCCAGCAAGGAAAGCCGGGGTTCGAGCCCGCCGGGGTCGACTTCCGGCGTCGGCCAGGTGACGACGGCGAGCGCCTTGTCGTCCTGGCGGCAGGCGACGTCGACGACGTGGTCTTCGATCAGTGTCGTGATCTCGCCGGTTCGAAGATCGAAGCTCCGCAGCCGCGCCGGGCGAAGACTTTCACTCCAGACCCAGATTTCCGCGGCAGGCGTCTCGTCTTCGGCGATGAACACGATCCGGTCGCGCAGCGGAAGGAAGCCGGTGATCTCACTCTCCCAAGCGAACAGCTCCTCGTCCCGCGAACAGACACGGCCGTCCCGGAGGAAATAGAGGGCATCCGTGGACCACCGGGGCGAGGACCCTTCGGCCAGCTTCCGCGGCTTTTCGCTGCCGTCCACAGCGGCGAGCCACATCTCGGGGACGCCTTTCGTGATGGTCGAGACCTGGTAGGCCACCCATTTCCCATCGGGGGAAAGCGCGGGTTCCGACGGGAAATGGCTGTCGACGATCAGCTCAGCGGTCAGCATGTCCCCCATCCTGCCGGAAGTTATCGCGACAGTGTTTTTCCCAGTTTGTCGAGCCAGTCGCCCGTGCCTTGCTCCCGCCAGCTCGGTTCCTCGTGGCCGTCGAGGAAGGTGCCCTGCTCGATCAACGTCAGCCGGGTGCCGCCTTCCTCTGCTTCGAGCAGGATCGTCGTGACCGAAACGGTGGCCAGGACGTCGTCCGCGGAGAGCTTCCCCGCGTAGACGATCCGCTCGTTTTCCGCGATGTCCTCATAGCGGGCTTCGAAGAGCATCTCCTTGCCGCCGGGGGGACCGCTGATGACCTCGCGGCCGCCGACCCGGAAGTCGAGGGAGTGCCCGCCGCCGGGCACGGTGATCCAACCGGCCTTCGCGGCCGGATCCGACCAAGCGGCGAAAACGCGTTCCGGCGCCGCAGGGTAGACGCGCTCGAGGGTGAACGTGGCGTGTTTGACGGTCATGACCTTTTCCCTTCGTCGGAGTCCAGAAAGCCGCCAAGGCGATCGAGCCGGTGTTCCCAGCCGGTGCGCTGCCCGCCGAGCCAGTCCTCGGCCATCCGCAGTCCGTCCGGTTCGAGGTGGCAGGTACGGACGCGCCCCGCCTTCTCCGACCGGACGAGCCCGCCGGCCTCCAGCACCTGGAGGTGCTGCATCACGGCGGGCAGCGACATCGACAACGGCTGCGCGAGCTCCCCCACCGAGGCGGGGCCCCGGGTGAGGCGCTCGATCATTTCGCGGCGCGTCCCGTCGGACAGCGCCTTGAACACCTGGTCCATGCGTTGGTTAGGCACATGCTTAACTATCCGCCCACGCCGTACGATAGTCAAGTAGATGCTTAACTTTCCGCGGTCATGCCTTCGACGAGCAGCCACTGCGACGCGAGGTACGAAGTCAGCACGAAGGTTTCGAGGTTGGCCCGCACCCGCTCACTGGTGACGAAGTTGCGGCGGATCAGGATCGCCAGATCCGACGCGGAGAACAGCAGCGCGCCGGCGGCGATCCAGGTGCGGCGGTCACCCGACGGGACCACCATCCCGCCCGAGACCCTGGCCTTCGGCGCCAGCACCGGGTCGGCCGCCAGGGTCGACGTCGTGCTCAGCAGGCCCCCGTAGACCGAAAGCACCGAAGAGACCGGCGAGGGCTTCGGCAACGCCATCGCGACCGCGGCCGCCGCCCACGCCGCCAGCCGGGGCGGCGCGGTCGCCGCGCGCGGCCGGGCACCGCGGCGCCACAACAGCGCGGAGTACAGCACCTGCATGACACCGAACGAAGTCGCACCCCTGATCAGCTGGCCGTCCTCGTCGGACCTGCCCATGAAGTGGTCGCCCGCTCCCGCCGCGATCAACGCGGCGACGAGCAGGCCCTTCTCCCCCGGCGCGAGCCCCCGCGAACGCGCGACCCTGGCGGCGAGCACCGGGACCGCGGCGGGCTTGGTCGCGAGTCGCAGTTTCCGATTGCCTGTCCTCGCGGAGTACACCGTGCCGATCGCGGCGCTCGCGAACAACACCCGTTCGGCGATTTTCAGGGCCTTCACTGACCACCTCCGGAACTTATCCCAGGGTAAGTTACCAGGCGGTCAGCTGCTTTCAGACGGCTTCGCGGAAGGTGTTCCGATACGCGCTCGGCGAGACCCCCAACGCCGCCTGAAGATGCTGGCGCAGCGACGCGGCGGTACCGAAGCCCGCTTCGGTGGCGACCTTGTCCACCGGCAGATCGGTCTCTTCGAGCAGCTGACGGGCCCGTTCGATCCGCTGCTGGGTCAGCCACTGCAACGCCGAAATCCCGACTTCGTCGCGGAACCGCCGCGTGAACGTCCTCGTGCTCATCGCCTCTTTCGCCGCCAGCTCGCGCAGGGTCAGCGGCCGGTCGAGGTTCTCGAGCGCCCAGGCCCGCGCCGCCGCGGTCGAGGAGGACTGCGGCTCCGGCACCGGCCGCCGGATGAACTGCGCCTGCCCACCCTCGCGATGCGGTGAGACGACCGTGCCGCGCGCGACCTCGTTCGCGACCGCGGCACCGTGATCACAGCGGATCATGTGCAGGCAGAGGTCGATCCCGGACGCGACGCCCGCCGCGGTCAGCACGTTCCCTTCATCGGTGTAGAGCACGTTGGGATCGAGGTCGACCTTCGGGAACTTCGCCTGGAAGTCCAGCGCCGAACGCCAGTGCGTGGTCGCCCTCCGGCCGTCGAGCAACCCGGCGGCGGCGAGCACGAAGGCACCCGTGCAGATCGACGCGATCCTGGCCTCCGGCCGGATCAGCTCCAGTGCCCGCGCGAGCGGCTCGGTGAGGTCGTGCCCCGACGGTTCGTATTCGGTGGACGACGCCGGGATGACGACGGTGTCTGCCTCGGCCAGCACCTCCGGCCCGAGCGCGACCGAGATCGTGACGTCGGCGTCGGTCCGGATCTGCCCCGGTTCCGGCGTGCAGGTGACGACCTCGTAGAGCGGCTCGCCGTCGGCGGACTTGGCCGTGCCGAACAGCCGGGTGACGATCCCCAGCTCCATCACCAGCATTCCGTGGCGGACCAGCACGGCGACCCGATGACGGCCGGGATGCACGAAGAAGCCCATGGCTCGATTCTTGCACATGTTGTCCATCAGGCCACTCGTCCCCGGCCGGGAGAACACGCGACGGTGGGACCATGAACGTGCTGTGGATCTTCGCTCACCCCGAACCCCGTTCCCTCGGCGGCTCGCTGCGCGACGAGGGGTTGAGCGCCCTCCGCGCGCAGGGCGCCGACGTCCGGGAATCCGATCTGTACGCGATGAAGTGGAAGGCCGTCGTCGACGCCGACGACTTCGGCCGGGCCGCTTCCCCGGACCGGCTCGTCGTCGGCTCGACGTCGAAGTACGCCTTCGAGACCGGCGAGCTCGGCGAGGACATCCGCGCCGAACACGAAAAACTGGCGTGGGCGGACACCGTGATCATCCAATTCCCGCTGTGGTGGTACGGAATGCCCGCCATCCTCAAGGGCTGGTTCGACCGCGTCTTCGTCAAGGGTTTCGCCTACGGCGTCCAGCGTCCCGACGGCCGGACGGCGCGCTACGGCGAAGGAGCGCTGGCCGGGAAGCGCGCCATGGTCGTGCTGACCGCCGGGGCGCCGGAGGCCACGATCGGCCCGCGCGGAGTGAACGGCGACATCGGTGACCTGCTGTTCCCGTTGCAGCACGGGACACTCTGGTACGCGGGCATGTCCGTCCTTCCCCCGCTGACGATCTGCGGCGCCGACCGCGTCTCGCCAGGGCAATACGAAGCCGCGGCCGCGGCGCTGCGCGAACGGCTGCGGACGCTGGCCATTCAGGACCCGATCCCGTTCCGTCACCAGAACGGGGGTGATTACGACGAGGATCTGGTCCTGCGTGAGGAACTCGCGCCGGGGCTGAGCGGGATCGGTGTCCACCTCGACGCTTGACCGAATATTAGCCCGTGGTTATATTAGCGTCAAAGCACATAAGGAGGTCACCGTGAACTCTCGCGCCCGGTTGGAGACCGTCGGGGAACGTCCTGCGCTACGGATGGAACGTCGTCTCGCAGACCGGCCGGAGCGTGTCTGGCAGGCGATCACCGAACCGTCGAAGCTCGCGAAATGGTTTCCCGCGACGGTCACAGTCGACCTGCGACCGGGCGGAAAGATCGAATTCAGCTTCGAGGGCGAAGAGGCCCCGACCGCGGGCGAAGTCCTCGAAGCCGACGAACCCCGCGTGTTCGTGTTCAGCTGGAACGACGACGTGCTGCGCTGGGAGATCACTCCGGACGGCGACGGCAGCCGTCTGCTCTTCACGCATACGTTCGGCCGCGGTGAACCCGCCATCGCCAAGATCGCGGCGCCCCGCACGGCCGCCGGCTGGGATAGCTGCCTCGTGGCGCTCGTCGCCCTGCTCGACGGCGTGGACCATGAGCCGTCGGCCGACTGGATCGGCCCGATCGAGGCCTACACCGAGGAGTTCGGGCTCGCCGAGGGCGAAGTTCTGGAAACCGGCGACGGCAAGGTGATCCGCTTCCGTCGCGACCTGGTCTGGAAACCGCTCGATGAGGTCTGGGCCCGTCTCACCGCCGAACCGGGCGAGGGCACGGTCATCCGCGAGGAACCGCCGCGGCTGCTGGAGTTTTCGCTGCCACGGGGCGGGATCGTCCGCTGGGAGTTCAGCCATTCCGAACTCGACGGCACCATGGTCGAGGTGACCCAGACCGTCCCCGCCGGACAGGACGACATCGTGCCCGAGGCGCTACGAAGCCGGCGCGAGAAGCTGAAAGAGTTCTTCGCGGCGACTCAGGCAAGCTGATCTCCACCCTGGGGATGACCTCCGCCGGACGGACGCGCACGCACCACATGTCCGGATAAGTTCGCCGTATGAAACAGCCGTCGGCGCTCCCCCAGCGGGTGGCGTACACGATCGACGCGCTCCTCGCGCTGGTGCTCGTCGTGGCCGTCGGCGGGAACCTGGCCGCGAAGACCTGGACGTTCCTCATCGCCATCCCGATGTGGCTCGCCTGGGCGACGGTCGCCGCCAGCGGGATCGCGATCGCGCTGCGACGCCACCGGCCATTGGTCGCGTACGGCCTCGGCCTCGGCAGCCTGGTCCCGGCCCTGCTCGCCGGCAACGGGCTGGGCCCGGCCGCGCTCCTGGCCACCGCGTGCGCCCTGTACACCGTGGCGCTGGAACACCCGCGCGCCCGCTCGCTGATCGCGATGGGCCTCGGCCTGGTCGTCGTCATGATCTTCGAGTTCCTGCGGCTGGGCCCGAACACGATCGCGTCGACGGCCTTCGCGGGCGGCGGGGTGGTGGGCTCGTGGGCACTCGGCTGGATGACGCGGCAACGGCGCGCGAACCTGGCCCAGCTCGCGGAAACCCAAGCCGATCAGGCGGTTTCCGACGAACGGCTGCGTATCGCGCGCGAGATGCACGACGTCGTCGCGCACAGCATGAGCCTGATCGCGGTCAAGGCGGCCGTCGGCAACCACGTCGCGCGAGAACAGCCGGAAGAAGCACGCGAAGCGTTGCGAGTCATCGAACTCACCAGCCGCGAGACGCTCGTCGAACTCCGGCGGATGCTCGGCGTCCTCCGTTCCGGTGACGGGACGCCCGAGGCCGCGCTCGGCCCCGCGCCGAAACTCGCCGACCTGCGCACCCTGGCCGAACGCGCCGGACAGGCCGGGGTGCGCGTCGAGCTGACCGGCGAGGCGGTGGACGACCTCCCGGAAGGTGTCGCGCTTTCGGTCTACCGCATCACGCAGGAGGCGGTGACCAACGTCGTGAAGCACGCGGGACCGTCGGCCTGCCGGGTCACGATCACCGAAGGCCCCGGCGAGGTCAGCGTCGAAATCGTCGACGACGGGCGCGGCGAAGGTTCGCCGTCGACGCCCGGCGGGCACGGTTTGATCGGCATGCGCGAACGCGTCGCCGTCTACGGTGGTGACTTCGAAGCGGGCCCGCTGCCCGCCGGGGGATTCCGGGTGTTCGCGCGGCTGCCGTACGCCGCCAAGGAAGTGGGGACACGATGATCCGCGTACTGATCGCCGACGACCAGGCGTTGCTGCGCGGCAGCTTCCGCGTGCTCGTCGACAGCGCGCCGGACCTCGAGGTCGTCGGCGAGGCGAGCGACGGCGCGGAGGCCGCGGAACTCGCCGAGAAGGAGCGCCCCGACGTCGTCCTGATGGACGTCCGCATGCCCGAACTGGACGGGATCGAAGCCACCCGGCGGATCTGCGCGTCGGCCGCCACCGAAGGCGTCCACGTGCTGATGCTGACGACCTTCGACCTCGACGCCTACGTGTATTCGGCCCTGCGCGCGGGCGCGAGCGGATTCCTGCTGAAGGACACCCCGCCCGCCGAGCTGCTGACCGCGATCCGGGTCGTCGCGGCGGGCGAAGGACTGCTGGCCCCGTCGATCACGCGGCGGCTCATCGCCGAGTTCGCCC
Source organism: Amycolatopsis sp. NPDC043887 (assembly GCF_056435665.1). Lineage (NCBI taxonomy): Bacteria > Bacillati > Actinomycetota > Actinomycetes > Pseudonocardiales > Pseudonocardiaceae > Amycolatopsis > Amycolatopsis sp. NPDC043887. The sequence goes on along the minus strand of NZ_JBWKEB010000012.1, from coordinate 6,404 downwards.
GGCTGCCCGAACCCGGGCAGCGCGTCGCGGCTTCGCTGGACAACATCACCACCCGCGAACGCGAGGTCCTGAGCCTGATCGCGCGCGGCCTGTCGAACGACGAGATCGCCGGGACCCTGCATCTCGGGCTGGCGACGGTGAAGACGCACATCGGCCACCTCCTGCACAAACTCGCGGCGCGGGACCGGGCGCAGCTGGTGATCGCGGCCTACGAGTCCGGTCTGGTGCGCGCCTCCGTCCAGTGAGGGATGGGTCGGGGTGGTCGTGAGTGGCGATTCGGGCTAGAGCCAAGAGCGTCTCGGATACCTACTGGATTTGGCTGCGGCCGAGGTCGTGAAGGCCTCCTTCCCTACTTTGAGGGTAGGCAAGGAGGCCTTCACGGACCGGTCGTCCGCGACCACCCACCCGCCGCCGCTGACGGACGTTGCCTACGCCACACGCGAAGTGACCGTCGAGTAGCTAGGCTGCGCTTTCATGAGCAGTGCGACGGAGCCGCTCGGGACGCCGCCCGAGGACGAACCGGACATCCACACCACGGCCGGCAAGCTGGCCGACCTGTACCGCCGATACGACGAGGCGGTGCACGCGGGTTCCGCGAGGGCGGTGGAGAAACAGCACGCCAAGGGCAAGAAGACCGCCCGCGAGCGGATCGACCTGCTGCTGGACGAGGGCTCGTTCGTCGAACTCGACGAACTGGCGAAGCACCGCTCGGTCAACTTCGGCCAGGAGAAGAACCGGCCCTACGGCGACGGCGTCGTCACCGGGTACGGCACCGTCGACGGTCGTCCGGTGTGCGTGTTCAGCCAGGACGTCACGGTCTTCGGCGGCTCACTCGGTGAGGTGTACGGCGAGAAGATCGTCAAGGTGATGGACCTGGCGATCAAGACCGGCCGCCCGATCATCGGCATCAACGAGGGCGGCGGCGCGCGGATCCAGGAAGGCGTCGTCTCGCTCGGGCTCTACGGCGAGATCTTCAACCGCAACGTCAAGGCGTCCGGCGTCATCCCCCAGATCTCGCTGATCATGGGCGCCAACGCGGGCGGGCACGTCTACTCGCCGGCGCTGACCGACTTCGTGGTGATGGTCGACAAGACCTCGCACATGTTCATCACCGGCCCCGACGTCGTCAAGACCGTGACCGGTGAAGAGGTCTCCTTCGAGGAGCTCGGCGGGGGGCGCACGCACAACACCCGTTCGGGCAACGCGCACTACCTCGGCTCCGACGACGAGGACGCGATCGCCTACGTCAAGGAACTGCTCTCGTTCCTCCCGGCGAACAACCTTTCCGAGGCTCCCGTCTTCGAGACCGACGCGGCCCCCAGCGGGTTCTTCGACGACGTCACCGAGTCCGACCGCGAGCTCGACACGCTGATCCCGGACTCGCCGAACCAGCCGTACGACATGCACGAGGTCATCACCCGCATCGTCGACGACGGCGACTTCCTCGAGGTGCACGAGCTGTTCGCGCCCAACATCCTGGTCGGCTTCGGCCGGGTGGACGGGCGCAGCGTCGGCATCGTGGCGAACCAGCCGACCCAGTTCGCCGGCTGCCTCGACATCGATGCTTCCGAGAAGGCCGCGCGGTTCGTGCGCACCTGCGACGCGTTCAACATCCCGGTGCTGACCTTCGTCGACGTCCCCGGCTTCCTGCCCGGCACCGACCAGGAGTGGAACGGCATCATCCGGCGCGGCGCGAAGCTGATCTACGCCTACGCCGAAGCGACCGTCCCGCTCGTCACCGTCATCACCCGCAAGGCGTACGGCGGCGCGTACGACGTCATGGGTTCGAAGCACCTCGGCGCGGACATCAACCTGGCCTGGCCGACGGCGCAGGTCGCGGTCATGGGCGCGCAGGGCGCGGCGAACATCGTGCACCGCAAGACCCTCGCCGCGGCCGCCGCCGAAGGCAAGGACGTCGACGCGCTGCGCGCCGAGCTGATCCAGGAGTACGAGGACACGCTCCTGAACCCGTACGCGGCGGCCGAGCGCGGCTACGTCGACTCGGTGATCGTGCCCGCCCACACCCGCGGCCACATCGCGAAGGCGCTCTCGCTGCTCCAGGGCAAGCGGGAGACGCTGCCGCCCAAGAAGCACGGGAACATCCCGCTGTGACCGCGCCCGAAACCCCGCTGCTGCGTGTCGTCCGGGGCAACCCGGACGACACCGAACTCGCCGCCCTGACCGCCGTCGTCGCTGCGGCGGCCAGTGCGCGGGCACCGGAACCGGCGCCGAAACGGGATTCGTGGTGGGCGGACAAGGCTTCGCTCGTGCGAGCCCCGCTCGCGCCCGGCGAGGGAGCCTGGCGGGCTTCGGCGCTTCCTCGCTGAAGGCGGCTTCGCGGGTTATCGTGACGGATCCGCCGACCGCGATCGCCCCAGAAAGCCGTGCGTGACGAACCAGGACCACCTCTCCACCGAATTGCGCCGTCTGCGCAAAGCCGCCGGGTTGTCCGGTACCGAAGCGGCCAGGCTCACCGGCCTCAGTCAGTCGAAGGTCTCGCGGGTCGAAACCGGCGCGTTCATGCCGACCGAGGAACAGGTCGTCGCGCTGTGCCGCGTCTACCGCGCGCCCGCGAAGGTCCGGCGGGCGCTCGTCGCGATCACCCGGGACCTCCGTGAAGAGGCGTCGTCCGCCCGCGTCGTCCTCCAGCGCGGTGCCTGGCGGATGCAGCAGCGCATCGGCAAGATCGAGACGGCGTCCGCCCGTATCCGGAGTTTCCAGCCGACCATCGTGTTCGGCCTGCTCCAGACCCGCGACTACATCACCGCCCTGTTCGGTGATTCGCTGCCTGCCGACGAACGCGACCAGACGGTCGATGCCAGGCTGGAACGCCAGCGGATCCTCGACTCGAACCGCGAGTTCCACTTCGTGCTCACCGAAGGCGCCCTGCGCTGGAACATGGGCGGTGCGGCGACGATGCTGGCCCAGCTCGGCCACCTCATCGAGGTGTCCCGGCGCGGCCGGGTGCGGCTGGGCGTGATCCCGTGGACCGCACCGGTTTCGATCCCGGTCCTCCACGGTTTCGACATCTACGACTCGCGCGCGGTGCTCCTCGGGACTCAGACGGCCACGGCGCTCGTCACGGACGAACGCGAAGTGGCCGACTACGAGAAGAGCTTCACCGAAGTCGAGCACTACGCCACCTACGGCGACATCGCCTGCTCGCATCTGACGCGGATCGCCGCCGACTACCGACAGCTCGCGGCCGATTCACTTCGGTGACCTAAGACCCTTTGCACTATGCACTCCGAGAGTGCATCGTGAGTAAGGCAGCTGTCGGTGAAGGTCCCCTTTCGTGCGCCGAACGCGATCACCGAAGCCGTTCACCGACCAACGGGCGCAGATCACCCGATCTCGCCAACCTTGCTGCCGCGCAACCCGTCTACTTGCCGAAACAGTCACTGGGGAAAGGGCCTCCGATGACCACCTGGCACGAGAACATGACCGGCTGGCACAAGTCGACCTACACGCACTGGGAAGAGAACGCCTGCGTCGAGGTCGGCGCCGCGCCCGGCCTGGTCGGCATCCGGGACACCAAACAGTGGGCGATGCCGGACGAGACCCGGCCGATCCTGGTGCTCCCGGCCGAGTCCTTCGCCGCGCTCCTCGAGCACCTCGGGCGATGAACGACGTCGCCGAGCCGTACATGGTCCACGATCCGCGGGAGATGGCGGGACAGCTGATCAACGGCAACTGGATCGTCGCGCGATGGGAGCACCTCGGCGAGGACGAGGACCTCGACCACTGGACCGCGGTCCTGCGGAGCCACTGCGTAGAACTCGACGTCGATCCGTACGTCATCAACATCCCGCGCAAGAGCCTCACCATCGTCTTCAACGGCGCGCTCCCCGCCCCGACGTTCGAACAGCTGGAGAACTCGATCGCGGCCATCGAGTACCACCGCTTCCTCGAACGCGAAATCGGGCCGAGACCCCTGAACTGACACGCGAGTTCCGCCTCCGAGCACGCGAGTCACGCCTTCAAGCACGCGAACCCCGTACTTGAGCCCGGACCGGTCCTGCCATATAGTCCACTCGGAATAATCAGTAAGGAATCTTCCGAGGGGATCATCCATGGCCTCGAAGCTCACCCCACTCGCCATGGCGGTGCTGGAACTCCTTCACGAACGGGCCATGCATCCGTACGAGATGGCGCAGCTGATGCGGGAGCGCTTCGTCAACACGCGCGTCAAGGTGAAGGCGGGCTCGCTCTACCACACGGTGGATCGCCTGGTGCAGAACGGTTTCGTCGAGGTCGTCGAGACACAGCGCGACGGGAAGCGCCCCGAGCGCACCGTGTACGCGATGACGGACGCCGGTCGAGACGAGTTCGTCGACCGGGCGCAGGACATGCTGGCCAACCCCGCCGAGGAGTACCCCGAGTACCTCAGCGCGCTCGCCGTCATCGACGAGCTCGGCCCGGAAATGTCGCTCACCCACCTCAAGCACCGTGTGCTGCGGCTTCAGGCCGCCATCGCCTCCGACCAGGTCGTTCTCGAAAACCTCGTCAACGAGCACAAGCTTCCCGAGATCTACTGGCTCGACTGGTCCTACGCCACCGCGCGGCGGGCCTTCGAACTCGAGTGGACCAAGAAGCTGGTCGAAGACCTGGAATCCGGCCGCATCCGGTTCCAGGAGCACTGCACCCCGCACCTGAACCTGGTCACCGAGGACGACAGCGATGAACGCGCGACAAGCTGACCCCTGGGCGGCGCTTTCCGCGCTGTGTCTGGGTTTCTTCATGATCCTGCTGGACACCACGATCGTTTCGACCGCGATTCCCGCGATGCTGCGCGAACTCGGCGCGGGCCTGAACGCGATCGTCTGGGTGATCAGCGTCTACCTGCTCGCCTACGCGGTGCCGATGCTGTTCGCCAGCAGGCTCGGCGACCGTTTCGGCCCGAAACGCGTCTACCTGGCCGGGCTCGTGGTGTTCACGCTGGCCTCGCTGTGGTGCGGCCTGTCCGGTTCGGTCGAAATGCTGATCGCGGCCCGCGCGGTGCAGGGACTCGGCGCCGCCTTGATGACACCGCAGACCCTCGCGTTCATCAGCCATCTGTTCCCGCCGTCGAAACGCGGCCCCGCGATGGGGCTCTGGAGCGGCGTCGCCGGGCTCGCCGCCATCGTCGGTCCGCTGCTCGGCGGTGTGCTCGTCGACCATCTCGGCTGGGAATGGATCTTCTTCGTCAACCTGCCGGTCGGTGTGGTCGCGCTCGCGCTGGCACTGCTCAAGGTGCCGGACTGGCAGCCGAAGCACTCACATTCCTTCGACGTCCCCGGCATCCTGCTGTCGGGAGCCGGCCTGTTCTGCGTCGTCTACGGTGTCCAAAATGGACAGCAGTACGACTGGGGCCGCGTCTTCGGGCCGATCACCGTGTTCGAGATCATCGGCGCCGGTGTCGCCCTGCTGGTCGCTTTCGTGGTGTGGCAGCGGCTCAACCGCAAGGAACCCTTGTTGCCGCTGGGCGTTTTCGCGAACCGTAACTTCTCGGCCGGAGCGCTGACCGCGGTCACCGTCGGCTTCGCGATGACCGGCATGTTCCTTCCGCTGGTGATCTACATCCAGGCCGTGCTCGGCGAGTCGCCGACGATGTCCGGCCTGCTGTTCGCGCCGATGTCGCTGCTGGGCGGCTTGATCGGCCCGTTCGTCGGCCGCGCTTCGGACAAGGTGAACGGCAAGGTCCTGCTGATCATCGGGCTGGCCGCGCTGGGCGCGGGGCTGGCACTGGCGGCGCTGACCGCACGGGCGGGCGCGAACGCCTGGGCGCTCACCCCGGCGTTGCTGGTGGCGGGCTTCGGGATCGGGTTCATCTTCGCGCCGATGGGCAACCTGGCGATGAGTTCGGTCGAGCCGCGGCTCGTCGGGACCGCGTCGGGCATCTTCAACACCGCGCGCCAGGTCGGCGGCGTGCTCGGCAGCGCGGCCGTCGGTGTGCTGCTGCAGGCACGGATCAGCGTTTCGATCGCCGACGAGGCCGCGGTGGCCGCGAGCGCCTTGCCGGAGCAGTACCGGGCCCCGTTCGCGGAAGGTGTCGCGAAGGCCGCGGAATCGACCGGGGAGTTCGGTTCCTCCGGGACGGCGGCGTTCCCCGGCCTGCCGTCCGGCGTCGCCGAGCAGGCCCAGCGGCTCGCGCTCGACGCCGTCCACAATGGACTGACCGATGCGGCAAGGGTGACACTGCTGCTCCCGGCCGCGGTACTGGTGCTGGGCGTGCTCGCCGCGCTCACCATGCGCCGTCCGGCTCCGCGGGCGCCTCGCTCCCCTGCCCCCGAACCCGCCGCCAGCGCCGCCTGACCCCTTGCCGCATTTAGGGGTCCTAACAGAATGACCTTTGGGGTGTGGTTTGATGCCGTGTCTCGTTGATCTTCGGTGAGAGGTGGGCTGGGTGGGGCAGCGGCGTCCGT